>JAVKLU010000021.1:0-43261 GCA_031538895.1 Burkholderiaceae bacterium
CGCGCCCCCAAGGCACTCACTGTGCGACGAAGCAATCTCTGACACCGCGACATACTCTCCACGCAATTTGTCAAATTTAAGCTTATACAGTTTTGTATTCATCACTAAATAGCTAAGCAATCGAATTCGAGTTTTCCGAATGAAAAACTCACGCTAAAAATAATATCCGAAAAAAATCAAGCGAACATGAAAATATTTATACTTTTTTACAACATTACGTCAAGTATAACTTAATTTTATTTATTAAGTAAATATCCTAACTAATTGTTTTTAAAGAGTTTTAATATTTTACTCCTAGTATTTTGATAATTTGAACTGAATCAATGCCGCGTTAAGCTAACTCCAGAAGAACTCAGCACTGCCTCTTGATAGTTCAGCTTCAGTTCAATCAAAGCCCAATGTAATGAAATCTGCGATTGATTATTGGATTGGGCGTTGATGACTCGACCGACCACTTCGCCTTGTGAATTTGAGACATCTGCGCCTTCGGTTAAAGAGGCGCTCGCCGTCACAAAAAAAGCACGACGCTTGGGTTCGCTTAAATAATGGGTTCGAGCGACAATCTCTTGCCCGGGATAACAGCCTTTTTTGAAGTTAACCGCCTCTAATAACTCTAAATTCACTGATTGCGGAATAAATTGCTCTTGATTGACGTGGCCAATTTCAGGAATTCCGGCATAAATTCCCACCATGCGCCACAACGCGAATAATGACACTGAATTTTTAAGATTTTCTTCATGATTTGATTCATGCTTGATAAGCGGGTCTTGAATCCGATTTTCAGCGATGATCAAAGTTCTCGGGGGCCCCGATCGACTGGGCAAAAGCAAAACATGTCTTTGATTGATATTCTCGCAAGCGCCAATGTTGATTGCGGGATTCGCCATTAAATCCGTTTGATCTTGATGAATTTGACCATACAAAAAATAGGATTCTTGTGCGATATTGACTTTGGATCGCATCACAAACTTTTTCAAATGTGCGAGCAATCTCTCTGCAATGTCACGCGGCACTATCATATAAATTCCATCGGCATGACGGTATATCCATGGCGTTGCTAACAAACGTCCTTTATGCGTGCACAAGCCTGATAAATGCACGGTATTGAGCGCTTGCCCTTTGATATCCGTAGTTAATTGATTGTGCAAAAAAAGCTGGGCATCATCACCACGAAACGACAGTACAGTCCAATCTGGTATTAAAAATTCCGTGTCATCAACGGGAAGTAATTCATAAGGAAAATTAGGATAGGTCATTTTTAATTAAATTGATTCAAAAAAACGCACGCCTGCTTCACGTAAAAAACCACACAATGCAATTAGTGGCAAACCGGTTAAAGCCGTCGGATCACAGGTATCGATGCGGTCCATCAACGCAATTCCTAAAGCTTCATTTTTCGCACTGCCTGCGCATTGATAAGGCTGTTCTATCCGCAAATACGCATCAAGTTCTGCACGTGGCAATTGACGGAAATGGACTTGCGTATCGACGACTGTTTTTTGAATAGTGCCGGTCGCACTGTCTAACAATGCTAAGCCGGTATGAAAAGTAACCGTTTTTCCAGTCAAAAATAGCAGTTGCTCCAAGGCCTGATCATGTCCCCCGGGTTTGCCAATAATGCGTTGTTCACACACCGCCAACTGATCGCTACCAATAATTAATGCCTCAGGAAAATTAGCCGCAAGCGCTCGCGCTTTTTCCTGCGCCAAACGTTGTACCGTGTCGATAACGGATTCACCGACGAGGGAACTTTCGTCAACATCAGGACTATGCCAGGAAAATGACAAACCCAAACGGGCCAACAACTCACGGCGATACGGGGACGATGACGCCAAAATAAGTGTTCTCATACCACGCTAGCGTCAAGCGATGAAAACACAAACACACCATTATCGAATCGACACTCTATCGAATGATCCAGCGGTATTTTTCCCGCCAAAATTAAATTCGCCATCGGTGTTTCGATAAATTGCACAATCGCCCGCTTCAAAGGACGTGCACCATACAAGGGATCGTAACCAGCGTCAGCAATTGCCGTTAACGCTGATTCATGCCAATGAATCGTGATGCCATTGTGCGCCAAGCGTTTACCCAAAGCGTCTAACTGAACTGAGGCTATCGCTTTAATTTGCGAACTGTCCAAGGAGCGAAATACAAGCAATTCATCAATGCGATTGACAAATTCTGGTTTAAAACACGCTTTTACTTCACTTTCCACTGATAGTTTCATCACGTTGTAATCTTCGCCACTGTGCATTTGAATTTTGTCTGCGCCGAGATTAGAGGTCATCACCACGACTGTATTTTTAAAATCCACCACGCGCCCTTGTCCATCGGTTAAACGTCCATCGTCGAGGACTTGCAACAAAATATTAAAAACATCGTTATGCGCTTTTTCAATTTCGTCTAACAAAATCACGCTATAGGGACGGCGCCGCACCGCTTCAGTTAAATACCCGCCCTCTTCATAACCGACATAACCTGGTGGTGCACCAATTAAACGCGAAACGTTATGTTTTTCCATGTACTCGCTCATGTCAATACGAATCAAGGCATCTTCACTGTCAAATAAAAAATTTGCTAAAGCTTTACACAACTCGGTTTTGCCCACGCCTGTTGGCCCCAAAAATAAAAATGAACCCAAGGGTTTACCGACTTCTGAAAGTCCTGTTCGTGCGCGTCGCACGGCATTGGCTACCGCCTTTACCGCTTCATTTTGACCAATCACGCGCGTTGCTAAGATCGATTCCATTTGCAGTAATTTTTGCTTTTCACCTTGCAACATTCGCGTGACCGGAATTCCGGTCGCACGGGCAACAATTTCAGCAATTTCTTGAGCACCCACTTCCATTTTTAACAACTGCGGCATCGCAGCGTTTTCCTGTAGACGCACAAAATGATTCAGACTGGTTTCTAAGCTCGGTAACTCGCCATACTGCAGAGTGGATAACATTTGCCAATCGCCCGCACGTCTTGCCTCATCCATTTTTTGATGCGCTGTGGCGATTTTTTGTTTGACTTCTTTTACATGAAAAATTTGATTTTTTTCGGCCTTCCAAATTTCTTCTAAATCAGAATATTCACGTTGCGCCAAATCAATTTCAGATTCCAATTGGCGCAAATGTCGCAAAGACGCGATATCTTGTTCACGCTTGACTGACTCTGCTTCAATTTTTAACTGTATTAAACGCCGTTCAATAATGTCGAGTTTTTCAGGTTTTGAATCAATTTCAATTTTAATTTTGGCGGCAGCTTCATCAATCAAGTCAATTGCTTTATCAGGTAATTTTCGATCGGTAATGTAGCGATGTGAAAGTTCTGCCGCCGCAATAATTGCACTATCGGTAATCTTGACGCCGTGATGAGTTTCATATTTTGGCTGCAAGCCGCGCAAGATTGCAATCGTCGCTTCGACATTTGGCTCTGCCACCAAAATTTTTTGAAAACGTCGCTCCAAAGCGCTGTCTTTTTCAATGTACTGACGATACTCATTCAAGGTTGTCGCACCCATGCAATGCAATTCACCACGAGCCAGCGCGGGTTTTAACATGTTGCCCGCATCCATTGCGCCTTCGGCTTTACCTGCGCCAACTAAAGTGTGAATTTCATCAATAAACAAAATATTCTGTGCGGTATCCCTCGCCAATTCAGTCAACACTGATTTCAAGCGTTCTTCAAACTCACCACGATATTTAGCACCTGCTAATAGAGACGCAATGTCTAAAACTAAAACACGTTTATTTTTAAGACTTTCTGGTACCTCTTGATTCACAATCCGCTGCGCTAATCCTTCAATAATCGCGGTTTTACCAACGCCTGGCTCACCAATTAACACGGGATTATTTTTTGTCCGTCGTTGCAAAATTTGCATGGCGCGCCGAATCTCGTCATCACGTCCAATCACCGGATCAAGTTTACCCATGCGCGCACGTTCGGTTAAATCAACGCAGTATTTTTTTAATGCTATACGTTGTTCTTCACCTCCCGCGCTGTCTAAGGTTTGTCCGCCACGCATTTGGGTAATAGCGGCATAGAGTTTTTCACGAGACAATCCGACCCGCTTCAATAGATTTGCGGTATCGCCCTTATCGTCAAAAAAAGCCAGCAATACCAATTCAGAAGCAATGTATTGGTCGCCCAAATCAAGCGATAAACGCTCTGCCGTATGAAGCGCACGCAAAATGTCGCGCGATAATTGAATATCGGCGCCTCCATCCACCCTGGGAATTTTGGCTAATAAAGTATTGAGCTCGGACTTGAGACGATTTTTATCAACGCTGAAACGCGCTAATAGAGAAGCAATAACATGAGTGTCATCAGCGCTAAAAGCCAATAACAAATGTACCGGCTCCACATATTGATGATGCGATTGGTTGGCTTGAGAATAAGCCTCTGCAATTGATTGTTGTAACGCGGTAGTAAATTTTTCAGTACGCATAAGAAATCCCTCAATAAAGAAGATGATTTCTGATGTATGAATTAAACGCAAAATTTCAAGCGTTTAATTGATGTCGTCGATTGATTCCGCCAATTTATGATTTTTAACAAAAGTTAATAAAAATTTAGCGGCAGAATATGACGCCTTAAAGTAATAAGCCGTCACCTCTGGCAATCATTCAAGTGATTAAAATAAAACAACTAGCTGCGCCCAGGTATAGCCTGTGGCATCAGTATTCGTTTCTGATTTGCCGTCTTGCTGCTGCGCGTTATAAATTGACAGAGAGTAGCGTCCGCCTTTACTCAACACTACCCCAAAACCAGCACCACTTAAAGTCGTCTCGTTAACACCCGAAGTCGCATTCGGTGTCGCCAAGAATTGACCCGCACCATAATCATAAAACACCGAAAACAGCGCCTGATAGTTATCGCCAAAGAACGCTCGATAACGTAACTCCACATTCACAATATTTCCATTATCGACAGAACCTTCACCGTTAAAAGCGCGCACTGCCGAACTTCCCCCTAAAGTAAATTTTTGACGCGAATCTAAATTTTTCAATGCCTTTTGCCCGCGTAAATTGATGTAGGACTGCACATTACCGACCAAATTACGCGAATGGTTGACGTTATAGTTTAATTTCGTAAAAGCACCCTTAGTTGAATTAGGGTCTGACAGAACATCTGAATCGGTATTACCCGCCATCAAACTCAAACCATAACCCGTTCGTGCAGATGAAGACGAAGTCGTGCTACCAGAACCCGTCAAGGTCAAAGTGTTAACCGATTTTGACTGTTTAGCACCGGAAGCAAGAATATCCTCACTCGCAGCGGCACCGTATGCGGCCCGAATATCAAAGTTAGTCAAAACACGTCGGATCACGGGATAACTAACATACAAATCAGAGGAATTTGAAGTGCCCTTTGAATCGCCAAATTCAGCCAACAGATACTTAATTTGCGCAGAATTAACACCGATACGCCAGCCGTTATAACCCAAGGGGTAATTGTAATCAGTGCTATACGCCGTCAAACCACTACCTGAAGTGTTCGCACGCAAAGACAGTCGATCACCCTGACCCAGCGGGCTATTAATATCAGCCCCTAAAGAAAGTACATTTGCCCCTGTTGCCTTAGAGCCAAAGTTATCAATGCTCATAAAACCTTGTAAACGGTCAACCCGATTAACTTCGCTCGTCAAAACGGTTCCACCAACCGACTTCCCTTCTGACAAAGTACTTCTAATCGGACTTTCACCCAAACCAGGTAATTCACTGACCAATAGATCACTGACTAATAAAGATGCCCTCTCTAAATTAGCCAAGGAAATAGGATCTGAACTTGCTTTTACACTGCCCTGCGAACTGCAAACACCTTGCGCAAAAGTTTTTTCAATTCGATCCGTAGACACCAAACTCTTATTCACCACCTTTACGTCTTCGCAATACCCCTCAATAACTCTGATCAACAAAATACCTTCTTTTAATACTTGCTTAGGCAAGTAGGCTTGGGCGAGCAGATATCCTCGTGAGCGATATAAATTTTCAATCTTTTTTGCCAATTCATTTAGTTGCAAAAAATTAAATTTTTTATTTTGATACGGCCCCAGTTCGTCTAAAAGAACATTCCGAGCAATCACCGTATTACCTTCAATTCGAATCGTTTTAATTACCGCCACCCCACTATTGTCATCATTTGCTGCCGTAGCTGGTTTAGGTTTAGAAACATCGACTTTCGGTTGCAGAGGCGCCTGACGTTGAATCGCACGGTTATCCGGCACTCGAATCGCATTACCCCGCGCAGTACCTTCAGCAGTTTGAGACTTCTGCGCCCAAAGCATTCCAGAAAAAAATAATGACAAACTTGCTATGAGCAAGTTAGCTGACAACAGTTTAGTAAGAAAAATCACGATCATCCCTCAAAAATTACAATGCAATACTTGCTTAATATTTTTACAAAACTTTCAGTCTTCATTATTTAGCTATCGCTTATTCAAAACTTAAAAGCTCGTCTTTAAAAATAACTCCTAAAAATAACGAACTGTGCTTTACAAAATACTACTCTACATTTAGTTGTATCCTTACAACGATAAATTTTATCTTTAGTAAAATCTTTACTATTTAGGTTATTATCTAACAAGAAACTTTAAATGTAAACTCTATCTTATTGAAAAATATGGTTTTTATCATAAATTTCTGTCTAATGGACTATGCCGCACTTTGACTTACTCATCATTGGTGATGAAATCTTGAGCGGGAAACGCACAGATCGTCACTTTACCAATGCACGAAACTTATTCAATACACGCGGGCTCGCTTTGTCTTCAGTGCGCTTTGTTGGCGACGATAAAGATGAAATTGCTGACGCACTCTGCTTTAGTCGCGCTCGGAAATGGCGCGTAATCTCTTGCGGCGGAATTGGCGCGACACCTGATGATCATACCCGTCAAGCGGCGGCAATCGCATTTGAACAAGAATTACAGCCTCATCTCACCGCTCAAGCCCTAATTCGACAACGAATCAACTCCCAAAGCGAAACTCCGATTGATTTTAATCACCCAGATATGCAGCGGCGTTTAGAAATGGGCGTGTTTCCCGTCAAAGCTCAGTTAGTTCCCAATCCCTATAACGGAATCGCCGGATTTTCGTTGGAAGAACATTATTTCATACCAGGATTCCCTGTCATGGCCGAACCTATGATGGCATGGATACTGGATACGTATTACGTCAATGAGTTCACATCACCCAGTATTGCTGAACACGCATTTATTGTGTTTGAAGTCGCCGAATCACTCCTAACACCTCTGATGCTTGATATTGAAACCCTATTTCCAGGAATCAAGGTATTTAGCTTACCCACCATTGAAAACACCCATCCCACCTATCCTCGTCGTCATATTGAACTTGGCGTCAAACGGGATAAAAAAATCAGCGCTGCGGAATCAGATGAATTACTAATCGCCGCAAAAAACTATCTTGAAGCAGAATTACGTTGTCAAAATTATGAATTTATCGCATTGCCCCAGCAACCAGAACAGCGTTTGACAAACCATAACTCACTATCCTAATTACTCGGACTAATGCGATCGATTAAACAGTCGCCAACTGCCAAGAAAGCGCTTCACCGGCCAACAAGGGTACCAGCGCCAGATCGTCCGTATGCGAGGGAACTGTCCACGTTTTTTTCTCTAAAATAATTTTTTCAGTATTTGGCGGCAATCCATAAAACTCGGCACCAAAGCGACTGGCAAAATCGTCGAGTCGATGCAGTTTTCCTGCGTCTTCAAACGCTTGCGCATAAATCGGCAGAGCATGCAAGGCCGTATAACAGCCGGCGCAACCACAAGATGCCTCTTTCGCGCTTTGTAAATGTGGCGCAGAATCACTGCCCAGAAAAAAACTCGCCTCGGCTGATACCGCAGCATCTACTAAAGCCAAGCGGTGTGTTTCTCGTTTTAACACAGGCAAACAATAATTATGCGGCCGAATTCCGCCAACCAATAAAGCATTGCGATTAAAACGCAAATGCTGTGGTGTAATCGTTGCGGCAATACGCGGTAAGGCATCTACGACTGCATGCGCGCGAACACAATCAACCGCTTCACGCGTCGTAATGTGTTCAAATACCACGCGCAAATTTGGAAACTCTTTTAACAAAGGCAACATTACAGTGTCAATAAAACGCGCTTCGCGATCAAAAATATCGACTTCGGGATCAACCACTTCACCGTGTATTTGTAACACCACGCCTAATTTCTCCATGTGTGAAAACAGGTGATAACAATTTTCAACTGAACGCACCCCCGCATCGGAGTGTGTGGTCGCTCCCGCCGGATAAAGTTTAAATGCCAAAATTTCCGGTGTTTTTGCAACCCGTGTCACTTCATCCAAGGATGTGTTTTCAGTCAAATACAAACTCACAAAAGGCGTAAAACCTTGCGGCGATTGACGGCATAACCGGTTTTGATAAGCCAGCGCTGTCGCAACTGTCGTTAATGGTGGTTGCAAATTAGGCATCGCGCAGACGCGCGCAAATTGGCGTGCAGTATCGCGAATTACGGCAGCAGTTAATTCACCATCGCGCAAGTGAACATGCCAATCATCAGGACGCGTTAGGGTAATTTGTTCAATCATTTTGCGTTCATTGTTTATGCGGCTCAATTATTTTTAACCGCTTGTTCAAATAAATTCAACAAAGAATGCACTTGATCTCGCTTTAATTTCAAACTCGCTTGGTTCACAATTAAATGTGCAGAAATTGGTCGTATCGCTTCGACTTCAAGCAATTGATTGGCCCTTAAAGTATTGCCACTGCTGACTAAATCCACAATCGCATCGGCCAAACCCACTAATGGCGCTAATTCCATTGAACCGTACAACTTAATCACATCAACTAACACGCCTTTATCGGCAAAATGCTGTCGCGCGCTATTGACGTATTTAGTTGCGACCCGAATTCGTGCGCCTTTGCGAACATGTGCTTGGTAATCAAAATCAACTCGGGTGGCAACCGACAAACGACATTGCGCAATCTGCAAATCCAAAGGCATATAAATTCCCTTGCACTCTTGCTCCAATAAAACATCTAATCCGGCAATTCCTAAATCTGCCGCACCATGTTGCACATAAGTTGGCACATCGCTGGCCCGAACAATAATTAAACGCACCGCAGAACGATTAGTCGGAATAATTAATTGACGGGATTCCAATAAGTCCATAGCGACACTAATCCCAGCGTGTTGCAGTAAGGGCAAGGTATCGTCAAGAATTCGTCCTTTGGATAAAGCTATGGTCAACATAGTGCGCGGTCTATCAGTAATATAAAAATATGAACATTCAGTGAAAAATCATAGCTGTCATCAAACGCGTTCGATCTGTGCGCCCAAGAGTGCAAGTTTTTTTTCCATCGATTCGTAGCCACGATCTAAATGATAAATCCGTTCGATCTTAGTTTGCCCTTGCGCACACAAGGCTGCGATCACTAAAGACGCAGACGCGCGTAAATCAGTTGCCATGATCGGCGCGCCCGTTAATTTCTCAACACCTTGACACACCGCAGCATGACCATCAACCATGATGTCAGCACCCAGACGGCGTAATTCATTGACGTGCATAAAGCGATTTTCAAAAATCGTTTCGATCATTGTTGATGAACCTTGTGCGGTGCAATTAACGGCCATTAACTGCGCTTGCATATCGGTTGGAAAACCCGGGAACTCTTGCGTTCGAAAACTGACCGCACGAGCGCGTTGATTCATTTTAATTTTGCAGTAGGACGAATGGGTTTCAATTTCAGCTCCAGCTTGACGTAATTTATCAATCACCGCGTCTAAACAATCTAACCAAAATGGCTGCACTGTGGAATAAGCGTTTTTTAATACAACTTCGCCACTCGTCGCCGCCACCGCGCACAAAAAGGTTCCCACCTCAATACGATCCGCAATAATGGTCGCCGCAGGGTTTGCCGCCGTAACGCCGTGTAATTCTGTTACGCCATCAATTACTAAACGGTCAGAACCAATACCGCTAATGCGCGCGCCCATCGCATTTAATAAATACGCCAAATTACTCACTTCAGGTTCACGTGCAGCGTTTTCAATAATCGTTTGACCATCAGCCAAAGTCGCCGCCATCAATAGGTTTTCCGTTCCTGTCACCGTAATCATGTCAGTCACGATACGAGCGCCCTTCAAGCGTGACGCCATCGCGTGGATGTAACCTTCTTCAATGGTAATTTTTGCACCCATTGCTTCTAGACCTTTGATGTGCTGTTCGACCGGACGCGATCCAATGGCACAACCGCCGGGCAAAGAAACGCGCGCTTCGCCAAATCGCGCCAGTAATGGCCCTAACACCAAAATAGATGCGCGCATTGTTTTAACGAGGTCATATGGTGCAGTCGTACTCGTTAAGCTTTTCGCATCCAAATAAATATGATGCGGCGTGCGTTCGATTTTGACGCCCATTTGCGCTAACAGACGACACAAAGTTGCGACGTCATGTAAATCAGGCACGTTACTGATTTCTAGGGGTTCGGCACTCAACAAAGATGCGCACAAAATCGGTAATGCCGCATTTTTTGCGCCTGCAATTTCAACCTCTCCGTATAAAGACTTACCACCTGTAATTTGTAATTGTTCCATGTTTGTATAAAAATAATTTTTATGCTAGTCGCTTATTTTCTTAACACTATACGATCAATATCGACCAGTTGAGAGATTTAAAGGAGTACCAAATTGTCGCGGTGAATCAATTCAGGCGCATTAGCGTAACCAAGTATTGTCGACACTTCTGATAAAGAATGCCCAAGAATTTTTTGAATGTCTGCGCTGGAATAATTTGACAACCCATGCGCAATCACTTGTCCTTGCGCATCAATACAACGGATCACAGCACCGCGTCCAAAGTCGCCATATACCGCACGGACGCCGACAGGTAACAAAGATTTACCTTCTGTTTTTAATTTATTTTGCGCGCCCGTATCAATTTCCACCGCGCCTTGCGTATGCAAGTGATCAGCTACCCATTGCTTACGCGCCGAAATCGGCGCAGCTTGTGCGTACAGTAAAGACCCTAAATTTTCGTCGTTTAAAACACGTAGTAAGACGTCTTTTTGGCGCCCGCCCACAATCACAGTATGCGCACCACTACGGGCTGCACGAGCCGCTGCAGTGACTTTAGTTGCCATGCCACCACGACCAACATTTGAACCGGCACCCCCAGCCATCGCAACTAAACGCGAATCACCAGCACGCGCTTCTGAAACTAATTGTGCATTAGGATTACTGCGCGGATCTGCATCATACAAACCCGCTTGATCAGTCAAAATAATTAAAACATCTGCCTCAACCAAATTCGCGACTAATGCGCCCAGCGTATCGTTGTCACCAAATTTGATTTCATCATTGACAACGGTATCGTTTTCGTTAATCACAGGAACGACACCCCAGGAAAGTAAAGACTGCAAAGTCGACCGCGCATTGAGGTAGCGCTCACGTTCCATCAAATCAGCGTGTGTCAACAAAACCTGTGCGGTGGTCACCTCTAACGCGCCAAAACTTTGTTCGTATTGCTGCGCCAAGCCCATTTGTCCGACGGCCGCACAAGCTTGTAACTCATTCACAAATGAAGGACGTTGTGTAAAACCCAAGCGCTCCATCCCCGCAGCAATGGCGCCAGAGGAGACCAATAAAATTTGTCGGCCATCACGCGTTAAAGTGACCATTTGCGCGCACCAATCATCGATCGCAGATCGGTCCAAGCCCTTCCCGTCATTGGTCAATAACGAAGAACCAATTTTGACAACAATACGACGGGTGTAAGCAAGAGAGGGACGCATAAACAATCAGCTCAATAAAAAATTAAACTTTGTAAGCACAAAACACGCTTCACACCTTCGATGGATTTGACGATCCAGGTTCCGGTAATACGCGAAAACGCGGATCGTTTTCTTCCATATCCGGGTAATCGAATAGTTCGTGGCCCACATGTTGCGCTTCGTGGTGCGACTGATGACGACGCGCCGCAACAAATTGATACACCTCTTGCGTCAACAAATCACAACCCGAATGTGTCAAGGCCGAAATCATATACACCGGAATTTTGTCATCGCCGTAGGCTTTATGTAAGCGCGCTCTTAACTCCTCGCACGCGACTTCGGGATCGCGCACAGTATCGGCTTTATTGAGTACGATCCAACGTGGTTTTTGATGCAGCAGCGGGTCAAAACGCAATAACTCATCAACAATCGCGACTGCTCGATCAACGATTTGTTCGACATCATCCTCATAAATACTGCAATCGATCAAATGCAAAATCAACTCGGTGCGCTGCAAGTGACGTAAAAACTGATGCCCCAATCCCGCGCCTTCCGCTGCCCCTTCAATCAATCCTGGAATATCCGCCATCACAAAACTTTTCGCGGGTCCAACCCGCACGACACCTAAATGTGGCTGTAAAGTAGTGAATGGATAGTCAGCAATTTTGGGGCGCGCATTGGAGACGCTGTTAATCAAAGTTGACTTACCCGCGTTGGGTAAGCCCAACAAACCGACGTCGGCCAATACTTTTAACTCTAAATTTAACAACCTTTGCTCGCCAGCTTTGCCAGGCGTTTTTTGACGTGGCGCGCGATTAGTGCTCGATTTGAAATGGATATTGCCAAAGCCACCTTGCCCGCCTTCGGCTAACAAAAATTTTTGCCCGTGCGTGATTAAATCAGCAACCAACTCGTTTGAATGCGCATCCGTAATGATGGTACCGACAGGCATTTTCAAAAAAATGTCATCGCCACCTTTGCCATAACAATCCGCACCACGGCCATTTTCGCCATGCGGCGCACGATGAAGCCGCGCATAGCGATAATCAATCAAAGTGTTGAGATTACGATCGGCAATCACATAAATACTTCCCCCACGGCCACCATCGCCGCCATCAGGGCCGCCAAATGGACGATATTTTTCTCGACAAAAACTACAGATGCCGTTACCACCGTCACCGGCGATCAATTCGATTATGGCTTCGTCGATAAATTTCATGGCGTTCAACAATTAAATACAGTACGCGACTCCGCGCGAAAATAAATTCTAAATATGCTTCGACTCATTTGTTTAATCTACAAATAAAAAAGGCTTTGCTAATGCAAAGCCTTTTTGGAAAACATCTGAAGTTTAGTCTTGAATTTCAACAAAACGCTTTTGTGCTTTGCCTGATACACCAAAAATTACGATGCCGTCTTTTTTAGCGAACAAGGTGTGGTCTTTTCCCATGCCCACATTTTCACCTGGATGAAACTGTGTGCCACGTTGACGAATAATGATACCGCCAGCACGAATTTCCTGTCCACCGTAAACCTTAACCCCTAATCGTTTCGATTCTGAATCACGACCATTACGTGTCGTACCGCCACCTTTTTTATGTGCCATTTCTATTCCTTATAAATTGCGTAAATAAATTCATTAGCCACTCAATAAATTACCCCGACAAACACCTCGTTTGAACAACTAGGCATTAATTGAAGTAATTTCAATTTGAGTGAAGTTTTGACGATGACCTTGACGTTTTTGATAATGCTTACGACGGCGCATTTTAAAAATCTTCACTTTATCGTGACGCCCTTGTGCTAAGACTTTGGCTTTTACCGCTGCGCCAGTCAATAAAGGGGCTCCAATTTTAACTGATCCAGCCCCGCCGCCGACGGCCAAGACTTCTTCAAAAGTAATCTCACTACCAGTTTCGGCACTGAGTTGTTCAATTTTGAGTCGGTCACCCTGACTCACACGATATTGTTTACCACCTGTTTTAATCACTGCGTACATAAACTGTCCCTACTGGCTGACGAAAAAAAGAGAGCGATTATAGCCATTTTAGAGAAAACAAGGAATGTATGTTTGACAAGACTTCGATTAAGAATGGTCTGATTTAGTAGAAAATCTACGCAACTAGGTAATCCCTCACAAATTAAAAACAGTTTTAATTTTTAAACCAATGTCCGCTAAACTTTTACTCATCTTGATTTTTAATTTTTGAATATGACTCAAAACTTCCCAAAGTTATTGTCGTCACAAATTGCGTTTGATATTGCCCGAACCATATTGGATGGCTTTGATAAACATTTCAGAATTTTTCGCCAAATCAGCTGCCATGCGCGTACCCGATTTGAGCAAGGGCAGTTTGATGCCTTGCACGACGATGCAGTAGAACGGATTGATTACTACGATTTGCGGGTGCGTGAATGCATTACTGCGCTAGAGTCTGAATACATCGAAGAAGATTTAACCGACGAAGTGTGGCGCGAGGTCAAGTTGCATTACATGGGTTTATTAGCCAATCATCGTCAACCCGAACTAGCAGAAACTTTTTTTAATTCAGTATGCTGCAAAATTTTGCATCGCGCCTATTTTCATAATGATTTCATTTTTGTTCGGCCCGCGATTTCCACAGAATACATCGAACCCTTAGAGGGTGTCATTTATCGCAGTTATTTATTGCATCAAAATAATTTACGCGAAGTGATTCGAAAAATTGTTTTGGACTTCAATATTGAAGTGCCTTTTTTATCTTGTGATGCGGATATTGATGCGGTATTACATAAAATTGAGGCGTCCTTTGCACACCGCCAAGCCGGCCAACTGCACCAAGCAACCAGTCATCAAATCCATATTTACGCGCACTTATTCTTTCGCGGCAAAAGTGCTTACATCGTTGGTCGGATTTTTGATGGCGAAGGATTCGTCCCATTGGTACTGCCGCTGACCCATGAAACCCGCGCCCAACAAAAAGGCATCATCGTCGACACCGTATTGCTAGAGCCCTACCAAATCTCGACTTTGTTTAGCTTTACACGGGCCTATTTCATGGTGGACATGGATGTTCCCTCCAGCACCGTGCATTTTTTGCGTAGCTTGATGCCCGCCAAAGCCAAGAGTGAAATTTACACAATGTTAGGTTTGCAAAAACAAGGCAAAACTTTGTTTTATCGCGATTTTCAAACCCATTTGGCTCACTCGACCGATCAACTGGGTATCGCGCCGGGAATTAAAGGTTTGGTGATGTTAGTGTTTTCACAACCCTCTTTTCCTTACGTCTTTAAAATGATTAAAGACAGCTTCCCACCACCCAAAGAAACCACACGCGAGTTGATCAAGTCCAAGTATTTGCTGGTCAAACGACATGATCGTGTTGGTCGCATGGCTGACACCTTGGAATACTCCAACGTTGCCTTGCCGCGTACACGTTTTTCTGATGAGTTAATTGAAGAAATTCAACGCTACGCTCCATCCAATATGACGATTGAAAATGATGAAGTCATTCTGCATCATTTGTATATCGAACGTCGCATGATGCCGCTCAATATCTTTTTATCTGATGCGCAGGCGCGCAACGACGACAGCGCCATCGAACACGGTTTAAAAGAGTACGGTCAAGCAATTCGCGATTTGATTCAAGCCAATATTTTCCCCGGCGATATGCTGTACAAAAACTTTGGTGTGACTCGACATGGACGCGTCGTGTTTTACGATTACGATGAAATCGAATACCTTACCGAGTGCAACTTTCGCGAAATTCCACAACCCCGTAATGAAGAAGATGAAATGGCTTCAGAACCCTGGTATCACATCGCTAAAAATGATGTTTTTCCCGAGCAATTTGAAGTATTTTTATTGTCCGATCCCAAACTCAAAAGTTTATTCAAGAAACATCACCAAGTCTTATTAGAGGCGCAATACTGGCGCACTTGCCAAGAGCACATTCAGAAAGGCCAACGTTCAGAAGCACGTCCCTATCCCGATGAAGTTCGCTTTAGTCACCATATTGAAAACATCAAAATATCGTGAAGTTCCTGTCATCATCTCTGTCGGTTTTTTGAGGCGACTCTTTTACTGTCGGTTAGCATAACGGCTCTCTTAACCTTTCTTTACCTCTCTTAATCTCTCTTTACCTCTCTTTATTAGGGCTACGCTCTCATAGAGTGTGTTAAATAGATGGATCAGATTCAATTTAATTGCATTCGATTGAATTCGATTTATTGTTAAGCTCATCTCATTCGTCCTGTCTATTTTTAATCATTTAAATATGCATTCTCGTTTAATTATTTTAGGTAGCGGTCCTGCTGGTTACACCGCTGCAATTTACGCTGCTCGCGCCAATTTGCGCCCTACTTTGATCACAGGATTGGAGCAAGGAGGTCAATTGATGACCACCACTGACGTTGAAAATTGGCCCGCCGATCCCAATGGGGTGCAAGGTCCTGATCTAATGACGCGTTTTTTGTCACACGCCGAACGGTTTGAAACCAAAATTATTTTTGATAGCGTTTTGGCAGTCGATCTATCCAAGCGTCCTTTTGAATTAACCGGCGACACCGGCAAATACACCTGCGACGCCTTAATCATTGCCACAGGCGCGTCAGCGCAATATTTGGGTTTGGAAAGCGAAACCCAATATATGGGTAAAGGTGTTTCTGCATGTGCGACCTGCGATGGTTTTTTCTATAAAGGAAAAGACGTCGCCGTGGTGGGTGGCGGCAATACTGCCGTCGAAGAAGCTTTGTATTTAACGCAAATAGCACGTACGGTGACAGTGATTCATCGCCGCGATAAATTTCGTGCTGAACCGATTTTGATTGATCGTTTACATGCAAAAGTAGCTCAAGGAAAAGCACGAATTTTGTTTAATCACACCTTGGATGAAGTGCTAGGAAACGATGCCGAAGGCGTCACGCATTTAGTCGTTCGCAACAGTAATGGTATCGCGCAAAACCTTGATGTCGCAGGCGTTTTTATCGCGATTGGACATAAACCCAATACCGATTTATTCCTTGGTCAGTTAGACATGCATAAGGGTTATTTGCAAACGCAAGGCGGCAGTACCGCCAATGGCCATGGTATGGCGACAGCGACCAAGATCGCGGGTGTTTTTGCGGCGGGCGATGTGCAAGACAGTATTTATCGCCAAGCCATTACCAGTGCCGCCAGCGGCTGTATGGCGGCACTGGACGCGCAACGTTATTTAGAGGGTTTGTAAATAATGAACGCACTTACATATCGTTAGCATCAATATCGTTAGCATCATATTTTTAGCATTACTTAAACTTTTCATTTTTTTACATTTATGCTCAGTATCCTGGCCTTAGGCGCGATTTGGGGGAGTTCTTTTTTATTCATGCGCTTGACCGTCCCCGAAATCGGCAGCTATTGGACCGTCACCTTACGCATCGTATTTGGCGCCTTGTTTTTATTAGTGGTATCGATCATTCGAAAAAATCCCCTACATTTTCAGACTCACTGGCGACATTATTGTGTTGTTGGATTTAGCGGCATGGCCTTTCCGTTTTTTATGTATGCCTACGCATCGCAAACTTTACCGGCCGGCTATATGGCGGTGTTAAATGCGACCGTTCCTTATTGGGCCAGTGTTTTAGGCGTGATTATTTTTAACGAAGCAATGGGATGGCCCAAATTAGTCGGGCTTGTGATTGGACTAATCGGTGTTGCGGTGTTGGTGCAATTGGGCCATCTGGAGCTTAGCCTAGAAACTTTAGTCGCAGTGGCCACTTGTTTAATCGCGACACTGTGCTACGCCTTATGCGCGACTTATATCAAAAAATACTCCCAGTCCGTTCCTGCCTTAACCATGTCAACGGGTGCCATGGTCATGGCAAGTTTGATGTTGTTACCGTTCGCGCCCTGGGCTGATCACAGCTTAACTGCAACACCAACAGTTTGGATCAGCGTGATTTGCCTGGGGATGTTGTGCTCTGGAATCGCTTACCTGATTTATTTGCCGCTGATCGAGCGAATGGGATTGATCAAATCGTCTTTAGTCACCTTCGCAATTCCCGTATTCGCTTTTTTATGGGGCGTTTTATTTTTAGGTGAAATGATTACTTTACGCATTTTATTAGGCGTCGCACTGGTGCTTGGTGGGACGGCCTTAGTGTTGTATATCAAAAAACCATAATCGGAGTCAATCTTGACTGTACTCATACCATCACACAATCATCACGTCGCCGACGCGTATAAACAAGCGGGTGTCGATATCGACGCTGGCGATGCTTTAGTTGAAACAATCAAACCTTTTGCCAAACGTACGATGCGCCCCGAAGTTCTCGCCGGAATCGGTGGATTTGGTGCTTTGTTTGATTTGGGTCAAAAATATCGTCATCCGGTTTTGGTATCGGGTACTGATGGCGTAGGCACTAAATTGAAACTGGCTTTTGAATTAGCGCGCCACGATACGGTAGGAATTGATTTGGTGGCGATGAGCGTTAATGATATTTTGGTTCAAGGCGCAGAACCTTTATTTTTTCTCGACTATTTTGCCTGCGGTCATTTGGACGTCGGCGTGGCCGCGCGCGTGATCGCGGGCATCGCAGAAGGTTGTCATCAATCAGCTTGCGCATTAGTCGGCGGTGAAACTGCGGAAATGCCCAGCATGTATCCCGATGGCGAATACGATTTGGCCGGCTTTGCCGTGGGTGCGGTCGAAAAAGACGCGATCATAGATGGCACTAAATTGCAAGAAGGCGACGTGATTTTAGGTTTAGCCTCATCAGGTGCGCATTCCAATGGTTATTCGCTCATCCGCAAAATTATCAAAGAAAATCCTAGAGACTGGAATAGCGATTTTCATGGTATGACTTTTGCCGATACGGTAATGGCACCGACCAAAATTTATGTGCGCTCAGTTCGCGCAACCATGCAAAAAATTACCTTAAAAGGTTTGTCGCACATTACTGGCGGCGGCATCACCGGTAATCTGCCGCGCGTTTTCCCTCATCACATCAATGCTCAAATTCATCGTGATGCATGGACTTTTCCACCGCTGTTTCAATGGCTGCAAAAGTTCGGAAAAATCAGCGATGCAGAAATGTTGCACACCTTTAACTGCGGTATTGGCATGATTCTGATCGTCGCCAAAGAAGACGCCGAAACAGCGATTTCAAGCTTGACGAGCGCGGGTGAAACAGTCATTACACTGGGCAAAATGACACTTGAAAATCACTCGAAAGTCGAGTATTTGTAATCACTAAATTGGAACGTCATCAGGGGCGTATTTATTCATCCGTGTAACGTCCATTCACAAAATTGCATTCTTTGTCCGCTGGGTATAGCTGGTTACGTTTAATCCAGTGTTCGTTACCATACTGAGCAACAGGAAAATACACCTTAACCAAATCTCCCTTGGTTTCTAAAACAGGGCCGCAGTTTGTTTCAAGCCCTGTTTTAATTGAGGCGCGAAAGTTCTTCAGACGAGCGGCCGCTTGTTGCGCGATCCGCGCTGTTTCGTTGCGTAAAAACTTTGGGTCAACCCAGCCAAGTTGTTCGTTTTTGGTGTTGTAAAAAACAAATACTTTCCCTTGCGCTTTTGCACCAAACAAGACAACTAGCGCGTCTTTTTTGAGGAAAAATTTAGCGTTTTTGCTGTTAGGCTTTTCAAACACTGGGGTTTTATCCTGCAACACGGCGTATCTATCGGCGGTTTCTAATAGGTTATTGATATTGTCAACCGCCCTACTATTGCCTTGCTCCGCTGCTTTGGTATACCACGCCACGGCTCTTGCCTCGTCTTTCGTCACGCCTCGGCCCTCTTCATACATAAACCCTAAATTGTTTTGGGCACTGGCATCACCTTGCTCTGCTGCCTTGGTATACCACGCTAGGGCTGTTGCGTCGTTTTTCGCTACGCCTCGGCCATTAGCGTACATAACACCTAAATTGTATTGGGCGGTAGCATCGCCTTGCTCTGCTGCTTTGATAAACCACGCCACGGCTGTTGCCTCGTCTTTCGCCACGCCTTGACCATTAGCGTACATAAGGCCTAAGTTGGTTTGGGCACCGGCATAGCCCTGCTCTGCGGCCTTGGTATACCACGCCAGGGCTTTTGCCTCGTTTTTTGTCACGCCTTTGCCACGTTCGTACATAACACCTAAGCTGTATTGGGCGGTAGCATCGCCTTGTTGAGCCATAGGCAAGCATTTTGCATAAACCATTCCAAAGTCGTTTGCCTTATTACCGGCCTTATATGCCACCTCATACGCGCTGACACATTCGTTAGCCTGGGCTGTACTTTGCAATAAGAATAAACATACACTGATAGCAAGCAGTATTGTGGTTTTCATAAGTTTCTCCGTGATGAGATGATGGATAAATGCCGCATCCGTAATTATACGAAAGAGATTGCCAACAGCGCTGGATAGTCTCTTTAGGGCACTTCTATCAATACAGAATGTGCGGATAAAGTGCGAGGCGCACAGCGCACAGAAAGCGGAGCGTACATACGTACATACAGTACGTGAGGATTTCGCATACTGCGCAACAAAGCAATTCGCCGCAAAAATGAATTGATAGAAGTGCCCTTTAATGATTAGCGTTTTTCTTCGCAGCGTCATCCCACCGCTTTAATTGTGCGAGTTTCTCGCCAATTTTAATTTCCAATCCTCTGGGCGCAGCTTGATACCACGCGGGCTCCCCCATCCCTTCAGGAAAATAGGTTTGGCCAGCGGCGTAAGCATCTGGCTCATCATGCGCATAACGGTAGGCCTCACCATGCCCTAGCTCTTTCATCAAACGCGTCGGTGCGTTACGTAAATGATTGGGCACTTCTTGGCTGTTATCTTGCGCGACAAAAGCACGCGCGGCCTTATACGCCTGATACCCCGCATTGCTTTTCGCCGCGACCGCCAAATAAATTACCGCCTGTGCCAGTGCGAGCTCTCCTTCTGGACTGCCCAGACGTTCAAAAGTTAAGGCGGCATCATTGGCAATTTGCAGCGCCCTCGGATCAGCCAAACCAATGTCTTCCCACGCCATACGCACAATGCGACGTGATAAATAACGCGGATCGGCACCGCCATCCAACATTCGGCACAACCAATACAAAGCCGCGTCAGGATGTGAACCACGTACGGATTTATGTAAGGCTGAAATTTGGTCGTAAAAATGATCCCCGCCTTTATCAAAACGACGTCCGTTCATGCTCAAGGCGTTTTCAATAAACGCACCATCGATACGATCGGTCTTTGCCGCCCGAGCAGTCGTGTGACATTGTTCTAACAAATTCAGAAAGCGACGCGCGTCACCATCGGCGTAACTGACTAAAGTCGCAATCGCCACTTCATCAAATTGCAAATGCGATAAATAGCCCTCTTTAACACGGGTCAACAATGCGCGCAAATCATCGTCGCTTAAGGATTTAAGAACATAAATTTGTGTGCGCGACAGCAAGGCTGAATTCACTTCAAATGAAGGATTTTCAGTGGTCGCGCCAATCAAAGTAATCAAGCCCGATTCAGCATAGGGTAACAAGGCGTCTTGTTGCGATTTATTAAAACGATGAATTTCATCAACAAACAAAATGGTTTTTTTGCCCTGATCCAGATTTTCTTGTGCGCGCTCCATCGCAGCGCGAATATCTTTCACGCCAGAAAACACGGCGGATAAGGCGATAAAGGCACAATCAAAATTATGTGCAGTTAAACGCGCCAAAGTGGTTTTGCCGACGCCCGGCGGCCCCCACAAAATCATCGAATGTAATTTTTTAGATTCAAAAATTAAACGTAAGGGTTTGCCAAAACCCAATAAATGCGACTGTCCGATTACTTCATCTATCGTTTTAGGGCGCAGTAGCTCTGCCAGCGGCGGTCTGGGTTCAGCTTGGAATAAGTCGCTCATCCTGTTGTGGCTTACTGTTGTGGCTTACTGCGCTGATTTTTGCGGTATTTGCTACGATAAATTGTGCAAAATTTGGCAGTAGATATTTTTTAAATGACTCAAATCTTGAATCGAAATCGCTTCATCAACTTTGTGCGCCAAAGCATTACGCGGTCCAAACTCAACTACCTGCGGACAAATTTGAGCGATAAAGCGCGCATCAGAAGTACCGCCCGTCGTTGATAACTCTGGCGTAATGCCGCATTGATTAAAGATTGCCGTGCTGACAATATCGCTCAATATCCCTTTAGCTGTCACAAAAGGTCGCGCCGAAACAGTCCATTCAATGGTGTAACGCAATTGATGACGGCGCAAAATGTCTTCCAAATTTTGTTGTAACTCATCAGGACTACTGGCCGTACCAAAGCGAAAGTTAAAGTCCACCACCGCTTCGCCAGGAATCACATTACCCGCGCCAGTGCCCGCATGGATATTGGATACTTGCCATGTCGTTGCGGGAAAATAATCATTCCCCTTATCCCATGTTTTTTCTGTCAACTCAGTTAGCGCAGGTGCCAATTGATGAATCGGATTTTGCGCCAAATGAGGATACGCAATATGTCCTTGCACGCCCAAGACTGTTAAACGTCCTGACATCGAACCACGTCGCCCATTTTTAATCATGTCACCCAAAACATTAACTGAGGTTGGTTCACCGACCAAACAATAATCCAGCGTTTGACCGCGATTTTTTAACACCTCGCACACCCGTACTGTGCCATCTAATGCGGGGCCTTCTTCATCACTGGTCAGTAAAAACGCCAAACTCAAAGTAGTGTTCGGATTGTTTTGCAAAAACTCTTCATACGCCACCACCATTGCGGCAATCGAGGCTTTCATATCCACCGCACCGCGCGCATAAATCACCCCATCCGTAATCCGTGGAATAAAGGGATCACTTTGCCAGCCTTTGCCCACAGGAACGACATCCGTATGTCCGGCAAACACAAAACACGGCCCACCATTATTTTTATACGCCCACAGGTTATCCACTTCGCCAAAGCGCAAGCTCTCGTGACTAAAACCCAATTGATTCAAGCGTGCCGCGATCAATTCTTGACAGCCTTCATCTCGCGGCGTAATCGATCGACGCGACAATAAGTCGCAGAGTAAGGTCACACTGGTGTCACTGGTCGTATTCATTTTTTGCCTTTATTTCAATGATGCACGCTGTGTTTGCATTTGTTGCAACTTAGACTGAAAGTCCGCTAAACGCTCGCGCTCTTGCGCAACCACCCCAGCAGGCGCCCGATCAGCAAATTGGGGGTTATCTAATTTAGTACGCGCTTTCATCACTTCGTTTTCCAAACGCGCAATTTCTTTATCCAAACGTCCGATCTCTGCCGCAAGGTCTAATTCAATGCGCAACATCAAGCGACAATGATTTAATACTGGCATGGTGGGTGCCGGCGTCGCAGGAAGTGTATTCACCAATTCAATATCACTTAATTTTGCCAAGCTGCATACATACGGCGAGAACGCAGTAATTTGCGCGCTCAGAACCGCTTGATGATCACGGCTTAATTCAAACACTAAAGGTACTCGCGCGGCAGGTGACACATTCATCATGCTGCGTAAATTTCGCGTCGTATCAATCACCGACTTTAATTGCGTCATCCATTGCTCCGCCTCGGGATTGATTTTTTCATTTTGCGCTTGCGGAAAATTTTGTGTCGCCACCGTCGCAAACTCACCTTGTGCAATTTTGCCGGAACGCAGCGCAAGCTCTTGCCACAAAGTCTCTGTGATAAATGGAATCAAGGGATGCGCCAAACGCAAAATTGTTTCCAAAATACGCAGCAACAAAGTTTGCGTGTAGGCCTTTTGGTTTGCGTCTTGCAATTGCACCTTGGTCAATTCCAAATACCAATCGCAATACTCATCCCAAACCAGTTGATAAATCGTTTGTGCGGCTAAATCAAAACGATATTCCGCAAAGTGACGCGCCACATCCGCTTCGGCACGTTGCAGAGTTGAAATCATCCATTGATCAACTTTGGTCGGCACTCCTTCCGCTAAGGGTGTTGGGACGTCTTCAGTATTCATCAGCACAAAGCGCGTCGCATTCCATAATTTGTTACAAAAATTACGGTAACCCTCACAACGCTGTAAATCAAAATTGATGTTGCGTCCGTGTGTGGCTAAGGATGCAAAAGTAAACCGCAGCGCATCAGAACCATAGGCGGCAATACCTTCAGGAAATTCTTTTTTCGATGCTTTGGTAATCGATTCAGTTTGTTTAGGATTCATCAAACCAGTGGTTCGTTTTTGGATCAATTTTTCCAAACTGACCCCATCAATAATATCCAAGGGGTCTAGCGTATTGCCCTTGGACTTTGACATTTTTTGCCCGTTGGCGTCACGTACTAGGCCATGCACATAAACCGTATGAAAAGGAATTTTTTGAGTGCAATATGCGGTCATCATCACCATGCGCGCCACCCAAAAAAATATGATGTCAAAGCCTGTTACCAATACTGATGAAGGTAAAAAATTTTGATAGTCCGTGTTTTTCGTATCCGGCCAACCGACTGTTGAAAACGGCACCAAGGCTGAACTAAACCAAGTATCCAAAACATCATCGTCACGGCGTAGTTTTTTACCCGCACCGGCTTGCGCTTGCGCCTGTGCTTCGGTTCGCGCGACAAAAACATTGCCCGATTCGTCATACCACGCTGGGATTTGATGTCCCCACCACAACTGGCGCGAAATACACCAGTCTTGGATATTGACTAACCATTGGTCATAAGTGGTTTTCCAGTTTTCAGGTACAAATTTAATTTTTCCTGTCGCCACATTGTCTAGAGCAACTTCAGAAATACTGCGTCCTTCCAAAGGCGATGCTTTTGGCGCAGCTTTAGTGGTGGCGACAAACCATTGATCGGTCAACATCGGCTCGACCACGACGCCCGTGCGTTCACACTTGGGTTGCATCATCACGTGAGGTTCAACTTTGATTAAATAGTTTTCCGCTTCAAGTTGCGCCACCACGGCTTTACGTGCAGCAAAACGATCCATTCCTTGAAATTGCACTGGGCCGTTGTCGTTAATTTTGGCTTCAGGCGTAAAAATCACGATCATCGGTAAGTGATGTCGCATCGCGCAGGCGTAGTCGTTAAAGTCATGCGCGCCAGTAATTTTGACGCAACCTGTGCCAAATTTTGGGTCAACAAAATCATCTGCAATGATCGCAATTTGACGATCACACAAAGGTAATTCAACTTTTTTACCTAACAAATGTTGATAGCGCATATCGTCGGGATGCACGCACAGCGCACCATCCGCCAACATGGTTTCGGGACGTGTGGTGGCAATCGTCATCCCGCGCACGACTTGACTAACGCCCTCTTCATCCGTAATCGTTTGCGGGCCATCAACAAAGGGATACAAGATATGCCACATATGGCCTTGCGTTTCTTCAGATACCACTTCTAAATCTGATACTGCCGTTAACAAGGTTGGATCCCAATTCACCAAACGTTTGCCCCGATAAATCAAACCATCCTCGTACAGGCGCACGAAAACTTCAGCAACAATTTCTGATAAGTCTTGATCCATCGTGAAGTACTCGCGCGACCAATCAACCGAAGCACCCATGCGTCGCATTTGACTGGTAATCGTACCGCCCGATTGCGCCTTCCATTCCCATACTTTTTCTAAAAACGCCGCACGCCCGATTTCATCGCGGCGTATACCTTGGGCGCTTAACTGTCGATCAACCACAATTTGCGTTGCAATCCCCGCGTGATCCGTGCCTGGGATCCACGCGGTATTAAAGCCGCTCATACGGTGATAACGCGCGAGGGCATCCATCAAAGTTTGTTGAAACGCATGCCCCATGTGCAAACTGCCCGTAACATTGGGCGGCGGCAATTGAATCGAAAACGCAGGGCGCGTAGTGTCACTGCCCGCAACAAAGGCTTGGCTTTGTGACCAACGAGCCAAACAATCAGCTTCTAAAGTATCTGGAGTAAACGATTTACCAAGCGCCATAAAATTCCTAAATTAAAGTCCTAAATGAGCAATCACTGAAAAATATAAAAAACACTCACTTTTTGCGTCCAAATTGAGCTACCGACGCCAGCGAATTTGATACGCAATCAAGGTATCACAAGACAATAAAAAAAACAGTAGCAAACTTTGAAACACGCCAGTAATCGCGGCAGGCAAGCCCAAACGCGATTGCGCCAATTCGCCACCTAAATAAAATACTGACATTACAAGCCCACCCAACAAGGCGCCAACTGGATGCAAACGGCCGATGAAGGCCACAATAATTGCGGCAAAACCATAACCCGGAGAAATCGACGGCAGCAATTGGCCAATCGGCCCCATCACCTCAAAGGCACCGGCTAATCCGGCAAAACCACCCGAAGTTAATAGTACCGTCCACAACGCGCGTCGCGCAGAAAATCCAGCATACAAGGCCGCCGCGGGCGCCGCACCGCCAACCATCAAACGAAATCCGGTAAACGAACGAAACAGCAAAACCGTCATCACCGCAACTAATACCAACATCACGATAAAGCCCGCGTGCAAGCGCCCGCCGACAAATAACAAGGGCATCAAAAATTCGACACTAAACGCTTTTGATTGCGGAAAATTCATGCCATTAGGATCTTTCAATGGGCCGCTGCAAATAAACATGAGCAACAATTGTGCGATATAGACCAGCATCAACGATACCAAAATTTCGTTCGCATTAAAACGATCTTTGCACAGCGCGGTAATGCCCGCCCAGAACATTCCACCCAATACACCCATCAACAGCGACAGGATTAACACCAGCAGCGCCGGCGCACTGTTGCCCACAAAATCAAACCACAAGACGGTCGCAGCAGCACATATTCCGCCCAGAACCAATTGACCTTCGGCACCGATATTCCACACATTAGCGCGGTAACACAGGAACAAACCCAAAGCACACAAGACCAAAGGAATGGTTTTTAAACCTAATTCCGCCAAGGCGCGCGCATCACGAAAAGGCTCAATTAAAAATATACGCAAGGCTTCAGCGGGATCTTTACCCAGAATCGCAAATAAAAAAATGCCGATCACTAAAGTGCACAGCAAGGCTAAAAACGGTGAGAGCACACTCATCGCACGCGAAGGTGTGGCACGAACGTGCAAAGAAAGAGGAAAACGCATCATTGTGATCATAAAACGCGAGAGTTATACGCTGATAGTCTCGCCAGATTGAGATTCAAATTCTTGTTGCGGCTGATGCCATAAACCACTCATCCACAAACCGATCTGAGTCCGAATCTCGTCGCCCCATGTCTCAATTATGGGCGAGGTGCGACCGCCTGCCATGACCAATAATCGGTCAGACAACACCAATAATTCATCGATGTCTTCAGACACTAATAACACCGCAACGCCATCATCTCGCAAACGTAAAATTTCTTGATGTATACGCGCCGCGGCGCCAACATCGACACCCCACGAGGGCTGCGCCAAAATCAATACGCGCGGTGCTGCATTGACTTCGCGACCGACAATAAATTTTTGTAAATTACCACCGGACAAACTTTTTGCAATGCTGTCACTGCCATCCGAATGAACATTAAAGTCCAAGCGCACTTTTTTAGCGCGCAACTGTTTAGCCTTACGCATAATCCAATTGCGCTTAATCAAAATTGAATCTTGATGCGTCAATAAAAGGTTATGCGCCAAACTCATTTCAGGCACTGCGCCGCGCCCTAAACGCTCTTCGGGAACAAAACGCAAACCGATTTTGCGACGTTTTCGCACTGAAATCTGATCCAAACTTTGTCCCAATAAACGCACTGCGCCTTTGGTATTGCGTGAATCTTCACCGGACAAAATGCGCAAAAGCTCCTGCTGTCCGTTACCAGAAATTCCTGCAACGCCAACAATTTCGCCGGCTCGAACTGAAAAACTCACATCATCCAAATCAGTGCCAAACACTTGCCTTGAAGGCAAGGACAAATGTGACAATTCCAAAGCCACCTCGCCCAAAACACCTCTTGATTTATAGGACCGCACAACCGGGTAATCTCCTATCATTAAGCGCGACAGGCTTTGGGCGGTTTCGTCTTTGGGAATACAGCGTGCAACAACTTTGCCTTCGCGAATCACGGTAGCGCGATCACATAAATTACAAATTTCTTCCAACTTGTGACTGATATACAAAATACTGCAACCTTCGCTGGCGAGTTGACGCAGGGTTTCAAACAAACGCTCGATCGCTTGCGGGGTTAGTACCGAAGTCGGTTCATCCAAAATTAACAAGCGCGGCTTGGTTAATAAGGCCCGAACAATTTCAACACGTTGCCGTTCGCCCACAGATAAAGTTCCGACAGTGCGCTGGGCCTCCAAGGGCAGACTGTATTTGCGCCCCGTGTCTTCAATCAAACTAATCAAAGTTTTGATTTTGATTTTTTCGTGTAGCCCTAAAGAAATATTTTCTGCAACGGTTAAAGATTCAAATAATGAAAAATGTTGGAACACCATCGCAATGCCCAGACTTCGCGCCACGTAAGGCGAAGTAATGTTCACCGTATCACCTTCCCAGCGTATCGTACCGCTGTCAGGCACGGTGACGCCATGAATCATTTTCATCAAACTCGATTTTCCCGCCCCATTTTCGCCCAGCACCGCGTGAATCTCGCCAGTGTTCAAGCGCAAGGATACCGCTTGATTGGCCTTGATTCGCCCATAGCTTTTACTCAATTCAAGCAGCTCCAGACGCGGAATAATTTCGCTCATATTTTTGATACTAATTCTTGATACTAATTTTTGAAAATAAGGGGCTTTGATTTGATTTAACGTCGATACCAAACACATCGCCATGGCCGCTTTACAAGAACGATTTGATATAACTGTCCCGTATTGTAGAGACTCAAGAAAAATCAAATAATAATTTGCCAGAATTTATTGCTGAATCCGTATAATGTCACCGGACAGCGTTAATGCAGTTCATTTTTTAATTTTGCTTTTTTATTCGATGAAATTTACAAGCATTTTTCTTTTCGTTTTGTGCTTTACACCTGCTGTGATGGGGCAAATTTTATCTTCACAGTATCAACAGCAAAACGCCTTTAGCAGGTCTAATTTGTCATCACAACTTGACATAACAAGTGATTTTTCACCCGTGCAAAAGATCAATTCTGGGGAAACACCTCCAGATTTTCAAACTGTACAGATTTTTCGCCCTGAACAAAACAATGGGTTAAACAATGCACAAAGTACTCAAAAACAAAAAAAACTTACCGCCATAAAATCCGCAGAACCCAATCAAACACCTCTAACCGAATCGATTTTGTTACCGCATAACTCGGAAATCCTAGTCTCATCCCTGCCCAAAATTTTTGAAAAATAAATACTGTCGCGATACCTGCCATGCGGACAAGGTCGCCCCATATCAGACTGCCACGAGCTGTAAAAATCTACGAAGTGTTTTATTAGAAATAGCCTGAACAACTTCAATTTTTGGCAAGAGCAAGGCTTTGTTGCGCGCCACTCTATTGCTTTTCCGAAATAGAATCCCGAGACTGAAACGCGATAAAAAACGCTTCGAAAGGTTTTTTTCAGAGCGTTTTTATTGAGGAATTGCGCCGCATTGTTTTGAGCAGTTGAAGATCAAAAAATCAATCTCGGCAATCACACTACAAAATCGACAACAAACCACGTCGATTAAAACGCGTAACTGACACCCAAAGTAACGCTACTGAAATCAGACGCATATTGATTGTATTTAAGACGTAGCGCCAAAGTATTATTGATTTCATAATCTAATCCTAGAACACCATAAGCACGCGCGGCGGCCTGTGATTCAGTCGTTATGACATCACTAACTGTTTTACTGGTTTGAACCGAAAACAAGGATGCGCCACCCTCGAAAGTCAAGGCAACACCGCCCCCCAACAAATAACACCCAGTAACTCCTAACATTGGACCACCGACAGTGACACTTAAAGGAGTTGAACCCTCAAAATCAAACTTTGAAGAACTGGCATAAGCAACTTTAATGCCTAAAGCGTTAGGACGCCATTCATAACTGAGAGTACTCATTGAAGAGGAGCTCTTTTGCAAATTACCGCTCCAATTACTACTTAAACTCGCCGAACCAAAATCCAAGGCAAGAATGTTGCTTGGCTTTTTAACCAGTTGCAAAGGGGCGGAACGTTTAAGCGTCTTTTTTGATGTCGGCGTTGGCGCCGGCTTTGTGATCGCGCGCTGGTTATTCTGAATTGTGTTTTTTACTGAAGGTTTGACAATCTGTTTTTGCCCATTTAGCCCTTGTGCCGACAATGTCCCAACAAACCCCATGCCCACACTCAAACCAGCTAAGAAAACAATATGACGCAAAAAAATAGTATTTATCATAGCAATAAAATATTAGTTATGTCGTTCAATTATAGTTTTATATTTCTTATAAATCAATATTTTATACCTGTTTGTTAAACTTTTTATTAACATGTAAACAACATACTGACCATAAGATACTAACCATAAAGCACTTCTATCAATACAGAATTGTTTGCAAGTCGAACAAAAATTCGTAGCGCGAGTCCGGATATACACTTAGGCCAGATATTTAAGATGGTCCTGCGCCAACCCATCAGCGCTATTGCATGAGCGGTGAAGTCTTGCATTTTGTTCTAGATTAAACCTAACTCTTGTTCTGCTGCACGCTGGTTTTAACTGATTTCAAACCATGAATGTTTATCGCTTTATTATTTTGTTGTTAGTTACCTTCAGCGTCCAAACGTATGCAAGCTGCATTCTGACCTCACCGACACCACTTTATGGTGGCACCTCTGGCTTGGTATGGCGTACTTGCCCAGTTGGACAAACCCTGAAGAACAATACCTGCGAAGGTCAAATGCAAAAATTTAATTGGTTAGAGGCAATGCGTTACGTCTTGCTCGAAAACAAAAATACGACTTGGCGTCTGCCAAGCAGTAAAGAACTGGCCACTGTTTTTACGCAGTGCACACCTCAAGAACGTGCCCGCGCTGAAAACCCAACAATGTTTTGGAGCCGTGATCGTGCGGATAATGGCCCCGATAGAAACGTTCTACAAGCATTAATGGTCGCGACCGATGGCTCGATTATGTCGGAATACAAAACCATTAAATCTCCCATTTTTATGGTCAAGCACAGCACTATCACTATTCTCTCGCCCATTTTGTGGGACGACGATGAATGGATGGAACCGCGTGAGCGCTTGGATCGCGCACTGGCCGCAGATAGCAAAACTGGATTAGCGCAAGCCGCTATTTTTGAAACCACATCACAGTGGATTTATGCGCTACGTCTATATGAAGCATTACAAAAACGCAAGGGCGCACAAAAATTAACGCCCGCGCAACTGAAGTTGCTGACTCCAAAAATTCTCGATTTACAAACTCGTGTCCTTTCGATTCCGTAATACAAACCTTGCATCAGCGACGGTGTGAGCAATAAGCGTTATCCCCCAATCAAAGCGTTTGAGGGTGTAGCCTCAATCCTTAGTTTGATTGGGTTTATTAAATTGAATTGCGCTCTCGGATAAAATCTCGCGTCTTTTGTTATGCCTTCGACTGAGCGCTTAATGATTGCTAATCCAATCACTCAATACGAATGTCCCATTCACCGTGGCGACACCATCAAGCACAGTAAAAAGTTCCATTAGACATCAGTAGCGTTTCAATAACCAGCGACGCTCAACTCTTATCACAACTTAACAGGAGCTTTTGTTGTCATCGATTTTCTCTACTCGCCCGCCCGCCATTTTAGTACTCGCTGACGGTAGCGTGTTCCATGGATACCGCTTTGGCGCTAGCGGGCACTGCACTGCGGAACTTGTTTTTAATACCGCGATGTCGGGTTATCAAGAAATACTAACTGACCCCAGTTATGCTGGGCAAATCGTCGCCCTCACTGCCGCCCATATTGGTAACGTCGGAACCAACAACGATGATGCGGAAGCCTCTCGCCTTTGGGCGGCGGGTTTAGTGATCCATGAAGCGCCCATGATCACTTCAAATTTTCGTAGCACATCCAATTTAAATGACTATCTAATCGCCCATAAAGTGGTCGCTATTTGTGGCGTCGATACGCGTCGATTAACGCGTCACATGCGTCTGAATGGCGCGCAAAACGCCTGCATCTTGAGCCTGTCCGACGATAACAAAATAATCTCTCAAACCGAAATCGATACCGCATTAAATTTGGCGCGTCAAGCACCTAATATGACAGGGCAAGATTTGGCGCGAGTGGTGAGCGTGGCGCAAACCTATCAATGGCCCAACTCCATAATGGCCGGATCTGCATGGGATCCGCGCGAACAACAATTTACCATTGCAGACAAAGCGCGCTATCGCGTTGTCGCGTATGACTTTGGCATCAAACGCAACATCTTACGTTTGTTGAATGCGCATGGTTGCGACGTTACCGTCGTTCCGGCACAAACACCTATCGCAGAAGTGTTGGCACAAAAACCAGACGGTGTATTTTTCTCTAATGGCCCAGGCGATCCAGAACCCTGCGATTACGCGATTCATGCTGCGCGCGTGGTAATGGAACAAAAAATTCCGACTTTTGGTATTTGCTTAGGGCATCAAATTTTGGCACTCGCTTCGGGTGCCAAAACAGTCAAAATGAAATTTGGTCATCACGGCGCCAATCATCCAGTCAAAGATTTGCGCACCGGACGTGTGTTTATTACCTCACAAAATCACGGCTTTGCGGTTGATCAAAAATCTTTGCCGGCGCATTGTCAGTTAACACATATTTCCTTATTCGATAACAGTTGCCAAGGATTTATTCGTACCGACGCACCCGCGATGGCCTTTCAAGGTCATCCCGAAGCCTCTCCAGGGCCGACAGAAATCGTGCAATTATTCCAACAATTTACTGAATTGATGAAAGCACGATGATGGGAATTACTGATCTGTGGACTTATATCGTGGGGGTAATTGTCATTGTGTTATTACCCGGCCCCAACTCTTTATTTGTCCTGTCCGTCGCCAGCCACAAAGGCATAAGTGCTGGGTATCGCGCAGCCTGTGGCGTATTTGTCGGCGATGCCTTTCTAATGGCGGCGGCATCTTTAGGAATAGGAACTTTATTTAAAGCGCTGCCCTCGTTATTTTTTACGATCAAACTTGTCGGTGCACTGTACTTGGCGTGGCTAGGTCTACAGCTATTAAATGCGGCGCGCCAACATCAACGCACGACCGTATCGGTTGAATCCAAATCGCTATCGAAAATGGATAAACCATTTCAAAAAGCGCTGTTAATTAGCTTAATCAATCCGAAAGCGATTTTATTTTTTGCAACTTTTTTTATTCAATTTGTCGATCCGACTTACGCCCACCCCTTTCTTAGTTTTTTAATTTTGGGGGCGATCGGACAAACGGCCAGTTTGATTTATTTATCCTGTTTGATTTTTTCAGGCGTGTACTTAGCACAGTTTTTTCGCCAACGTGTTTTTTTAAACGTATTAGGAAATGTGTTGGTGGGACTTTTATTTATTGGCTTCGCCGCACGTCTCGCCTTATCACAGTTGTAATGTACTGTTCATCAAATTTATTATTTTTAAAGTTTTACTATGTCTAAACGCACAGATATTCACACGATTTTGATTATTGGTGCCGGCCCAATTGTGATTGGACAAGCCTGTGAATTTGACTATTCGGGCGTACAAGCCTGTAATGCCTTGCGTAGCGAAGGTTATCGTGTGGTACTGGTCAACAGCAACCCTGCGACGATCATGACTGATCCAGAAACCGCTGATGCGACCTATATCGAACCGATTACCTGGCAAACCGTTGCGCGCATCATCGAAGTCGAACGTCCTAAAGCCAAAGGGGGATTTGCGATTTTGCCGACTATGGGCGGACAAACTGCGCTCAACTGCGCCCTGGATTTACATCGTCAAGGCATCTTGGAAAAATTTGATTGCGAATTGATTGGCGCCAAACCGGCATCGATTGAAATGGCGGAAGACCGTCAATTATTTAAACTCGCCATGGCGCGTATTGGTCTGAACTCTGCGCGCTCTAGTATGGCTCACAGCTTGGCCGAAGCCTCGCAAGTGCAACAAGATATTGGTTTTCCCGTGATCATTCGTCCCTCCTTTACTTTAGGCGGTACCGGCGGCGGAATTGCCTACAACGAAGAAGAATTCATCACCATTTGCAAACGCGGCTTGGATGCCTCGCCCAACAAAGAATTATTGATTGAAGAATCCTTAATCGGTTGGAAAGAAATTGAAATGGAAGTTGTTCGCGATCACAAAGACAATTGCATTATTGTGTGCGGTATCGAAAACTTTGATCCGATGGGCATCCATACGGGCGACTCAATCACTGTCGCGCCGATTCAAACGCTGACTGACAAAGAATATCAACACTTGCGCGATGCATCGATTGCGGTCTTGCGCGAAATTGGCGTCGATACTGGCGGCTCTAACGTTCAGTTTGCGATCAATCCAAAAGATGGGCGCGTAATTGTGATTGAAATGAATCCACGCGTATCCCGTTCCTCGGCCTTGGCTTCAAAAGCCACGGGCTTCCCCATTGCCAAAATCGCGGCCAAGCTTGCGGTCGGTTACACCTTGGACGAGTTGTCCAACGATATTACTGGCGGCGCAACGCCCGCCTCGTTTGAGCCGTCGATTGATTACGTGGTTGTGAAAATTCCTCGTTTCGCGTTTGAAAAATTTAAAGACGCTGATGATCGTCTCACCACGCAAATGAAATCAGTCGGTGAAGTAATGGCAATGGGACGCAACTTTACCGAAGCGATGCAAAAAGCGATGCGCGGTTTAGAAATTGGCGTCGATGGTTTTAATGAACAAACTCAAGATATTGAAGTGATTCGTGGCGCGTTGGCAGAACCGCGTCCTGATCGAATTTGGTTTATCGGTGATGCTTTTGCCAAAGGCTTAAGTCTTGACGAAGTGCATCGTTTAACCAATATTGATAAATGGTTTTTGGCACAAATCGAATTTTTAATTGCCACTGAATTAAAACTGGAACAAACCTCTTTAACCCGTTTAAGTAAAAACGATTGGCGCGAACTCAAACGTCATGGTTTTTCAGATCGTCGCATTGCGCATTTACTCAAAACCAAAGAAGATCAAGTGCGTCAAACACGTCATAGTCATAACGTGCGCCCAGTCTACAAGCGCGTCGATACTTGTGCAGCAGAATTTGATACCAGTACTGCCTATTTGTATTCGTCATACGATGAAGAATGCGAAGCGCGCCCAAGCAAACATAAAAAAATTATGATTTTGGGTGGTGGCCCGAATCGAATTGGCCAAGGGATTGAGTTTGATTACTGCTGCGTTCATGCGGCCTTTGCCCTGCGTGATTTAGGGTTTGAAACCATTATGGTGAACTGCAATCCCGAAACGGTTTCAACCGATTACGATACTTCGGATCGCTTGTACTTTGAGCCTTTAACCCTAGAAGATGTTTTAGAAATCATCGCGGTTGAACAACCGCAAGGGGTGATCGTGCAATTTGGTGGACAAACGCCGCTGAAACTGGCGCTCGCGCTAGAAGCCAACGGCGTGCCAATTATTGGCACCTCGCCCAAAATGATTGATGCGGCAGAAGATCGCGAACAATTTCAAAAATTGGTACAGCGTTTGAATTTGTTACAACCGCCCAATCGCACCGCACGAACCATCGCACAAGCAATCACTCATGCAACTGAAATCGGTTACCCGCTGGTAGTGCGGCCTTCATACGTGTTGGGCGGACGCGCGATGGAAATCATCCACGAAGAAGCAGAGCTTCATCGTTATATGCGCGAAGCCGTTCAAGTCTCTCACGACGCACCAGTATTGTTAGATCGATTTTTAAACGATGCCATTGAATGTGATGTCGATTGCGTTTCTGATGGTGCTGAGGTTTATATTGGCGGCGTAATGGAACACATCGAACAAGCTGGCGTGCATTCAGGCGATTCGGCGTGTAGCTTGCCCGTCCATTCTTTATCCCCCAGCACTGTTGATTTGATTAAACAACACACCCGAACCTTGGCACGTGCCCTAAATGTCATTGGTTTGATGAATGTGCAATTTGCGATTCAACAAAAAGATGGTGTCGATACCGTTTATTTACTAGAGGTCAATCCACGCGCCGCGCGCACGGTACCCTTTGTTTCCAAAGCAATTGGTATTCCACTGGCCAAAATTGCCGCGGCGTGTATGGTCGGCAAAACGCTCAAAGAACAAGGCGTTATCACAGAAATTACACCATCTTATTTCAGTGTTAAAGAAGCGGTCTTTCCGTTTGTCAAATTCCCCGGCGTCGATACTTTGTTGGGACCTGAAATGAAGTCCACGGGCGAGGTGATGGGCATTGGTAAAACCTTTGGCGAAGCATTTGTGAAATCACAAATTGCCGCCGGTGCGCGCTTGCCATTACCCGCTAACAGCAAAGTATTTATCTCGGTCAAAAACAGCGACAAGCCACAGGTTGTGGATATTGCCCGAGACTTATTGCGTTTCGGGTTTCGCTTAGCCGCCACGCGCGGCACTGCTGCGGTCATCAGCGCGGCCGGTTTAACGGTCGAAGTCGTTAACAAAGTCACCGAGAGTCGTCCACATATTGTTGACTTGATCAAAAATCAAGAGATTGCTCTGGTCATCAATACTGTTGAAGAACGTCGTAATGCCATTGCCGACTCACGCTCAATTCGAACCAGTGCATTGACTGCTCGTTTAGAAACCCATACCACTTTGGCTGGCGCCCGCGCCATGATTGAAGGTATGCGCTATCTGGATAATATGAGTGTTAATACTGTGCAGGATTTGCACCGCCAACTCAATTGAATAGAATGCGAATGCCCTGCTCATACAATTTTTTTAATTATTAACGCTTAATTTATGTCTACTCCGATTACGCTTCACGGTGCTAATTTATTGCGCAAAGAACTAGAGCGCCTCAAAAGTAAAGAACGTCCGGAGGTTATTAACGCGATTGCAGAAGCCCGTGCGCAAGGTGATTTATCTGAAAATGCTGAATACGATGCCGCCAAAGAAAAACAAGGTTTTATTGAAGGACGGATTCAAGAAATCGAAAGCAAACTGGGCAGTGCGCAAATCATTGATCCAACCACCTTAAACGCAGATGGTCGCGTAGTGTTTGGCGCCACAGTCGAATTGGAGGCGGTTGCGGATGGCAAAAATGTTCGCTATCAAGTTGTGGGCGAAGACGAAGCAGATTTGAAAGAAGGCAAAATTTCATTTTCATCCCCTCTAGGTCGGGCTTTAATCGGTAAACGCGTTGATGATGAAGTTGATGTCATTGCGCCATCGGGCACTATCGCGTTTCAAATTATCAATGTGGCTTATCTGTAATTTTTAACTTCATTTTGAATGGCTATATATGACTGAGACAAAAACTGCCCGCACAAAACCTACGTTTGCACAAAAAATCGAACATTTTTTATTAAAGATCACCCTGTCTTTATTGTTACTGCTCGCCGCTACCTGCGCGATTTATCTCGTAGTGGCTTATTACTTTAGCTATTCAGATGGTCAATCGGTCGGTGTCGTGCAAAAACTCTCGAAAAAAGGTTGGATCTGTAAAACGTGGGAAGGTGAGCAAATTCGTTTAAACGCCAGAAATATCGCGGTCCCTGAAAAATTTATGTTTGGCACGCGCGATGATGCCGTCGCTGAAAAAATCAATGCGAGTTTAGGAAAAGAAATTATTTTGCATTACGAACAACATCTCGGTCTACCCTCATGTTTTGGTGATACCGAATACTTTGTCACCAATATGACTATCGCGCCCTAAGTGTCATTAAAGGTCACTAGACATCAATTGACTGACTTGATTTCGTGGGACGTTTTTATTTACCATCGGTGCAAAGCGGCAAGTGCGGCGATGTCGTGCCGCTGCCGATGGATTTGCACCGCCACTTATTGGTACTGCGACTCAAGCTCAACGAAGTCATCGAAGTCTTTGCCAATCCACAACACGCATTTAGCGCGAAACTGATTGCACTCGATAAAAAGTCAAGTTTGATTCAATTGCAAGAACATTTAAGGACTCAAGCAGAACTTCCCTACCACTTGTCATTGGTACAAGGTCTGCCTGAGGGAAAAAAGATGGATTGGATTATTGAAAAATCTGTCGAATTGGGCGTTACCGATATTTATCCCATCCAAACTGATCGTGCGGTGGTGAAGTTAAGTACAAAGATCAGTGATGAGCGAGCACAAAATAAAATCGCACATTGGCAAGCTATTGCCGTTGCCGCGAGCGAACAATCAGGACGGGCCTTAGTCCCCAAAGTGCACCCAATCGAAGATTTAAAAACCTGGATGACACAACACGGCAACAGGACAGCCCAAAGTTTAAGCGCAATCTTGGCCTTGCATCCGCACACACCACAAAGTTTGACGCGCTACCTAAAGACAAGTGCGGTGCAGGATTGTGCGATATTGATCGGCCCTGAAGGCGGTTGGAGCCCCAACGAATATCAATTGCTACAACAATCGCAACAATCGCAACATACGCAACTGCTGAATATGGGACCAAGAGTCTTGCGTACCGAAACAGCAGGGATCGTCGCCTTGGCTCAAATTCAAGCCCTTTGGAATGTTGAGAATGTTGAGAATTTTGAAAATATCGCAGAAGTATCAAAGGATTAAACTGTATTTAATACGGTTACACCGCTCGTCCAAATCTTAAAATTTATTTTTATTTCATCACGATTCATCATTCTTCATTATGTTTTCAGTCAATTTAAAAATTCTTGATCCGCGCGCCGCCCCTCCCGAATACGCGACTACCGGCAGTGCCGGTTTAGATTTACGCGCATGTATTGATGCGTCAATTACTATCTTAGCGGGCGCCGTTGCCATGGTGTCAACCGGACTGGCGATACATTTGGCGGATCCAGCCTACGCGGCCTTGATTCTGCCGCGTTCTGGATTGGGGCATAAAAATGGGATTGTGTTAGGAAACCTAACAGGATTGATTGATTCAGATTACCAAGGCGAATTAAAAATTTCCTTGTGGAATCGTGGGCAAGAATCTTTTACGATCGAACCGATGTCGCGAATCGCCCAGTTAATCATTGTTCCAGTTATGCAAGCGCGCTTTAACGTCGTCACCGACTTTACTGCATCGACGCGAGGTGAAGGTGGGTTTGGCAGCACTGGTGTGCGTTAATTTTAATCAAACGGCTTCTTAAAATATTTCAAAAATATTTCAAAAATACTATGACTATCGTTCTTCACAACCCCGAAAACATTGCCGCAATGCGCATCGCAGGGCGACTCGCCAGCGAAGTCCTCGATTACATCACGCCCTTTGTTGTCGCAGGCGTCACCACAAATGAACTTGATCGTTTATGTCATGACTACATGGTTCATCAACAAAAAACCATTCCAGCACCCTTAGGTTATTGTCCGCCAGGTAGCAATAATCCTTTTCCCAAATCGATTTGCACTTCGATCAATTATCAAGTGTGTCACGGCATTCCTGGCGAACGCGTGCTCAAAAATGGCGACATCATCAACATTGATATCACCGTTATTAAAAACGGTTTTCATGGCGACACCAGTCGGATGTTTATCATCGGCCCCGCATCTCCTCTGGCACAGCGTCTATGCGAAACGACTTATGATTGTTTATGGCGCGGGATTCGCGCAGTCAAAGCTGGCGCGACTTTGGGTGATATTGGCTACGCCATTCAAAGTTATGCCGAATCCAATCATTTTTCAGTTGTACGTGAATATTGTGGACACGGCGTAGGTCAAGTTTTTCACGACGAACCACAAGTATTGCACTATGGTCGCAAAGGCGAAGGTTTAACTTTGCGCGCGGGAATGATTTTTACGATTGAGCCCATGATTAATGCGGGACATCGCGAAACACGTGTATTGCCCGATGGCTGGAGCGTAGTGACGCGTGATCGCAGCTTGTCCGCACAATGGGAACACACCATTTTGGTCACTGAAGATGGGTTCGAAGTCCTGACCGTTTCAGATGCCAGTCCTGCGCCAACCTAAGAGCTTAGGCAGTTCGTGTTAATGAGCGTGTTTATATTTTGTTCAATTATTTGTCTTCATGCATGCAATCATCCTAATCTGTCGCGCATCGCAATCATGGCTGACAATAAGGTTGGCAATCAGTCTGTGCGTGCTCGGCATATCAGCCTGTGCGGCATTTGACCGCACGCGTTCGATTGAAAGCATGTCCCCTGAAGTTAAAAAAATTTTAGCACCGATCGCGCCCTATTTTATAAAAAACGAAGATATCGCGTATCAAAAAAGTGTACAAATTGGCCAACAAATCAAACAAATTCGACCACAGTTTGACTATTTTTTTACGCGTGAACAAAATGCCTGTTATGACAATTTTTTTGTCAATTTTTGTCTCACACCTTTACAAGAAGAACAAAGGTATTGGTTGACAAAGATTAAACAATTAGAGATTCAAGTTAATGCGATACAGCGTCAAGAATCATTAAATAAAATCAATCAAGCGATTGGACAAAGACTGGCTGAAAAACCCTTACCCGAAAAGGCCGAAGGATTAGGGAATATTATTCCCAATCAAATCATGATTGATGCGGTAAAAAATATTCGTAACGCTGAGGAAGCACGTCAAACTGCTGAGGAAGAAGCCTTTAAGAAAAAGCAACAACGCGCACTCGAAAAACAAAATAAACTAAAAGAAAATCTGCGACCTTAAGGATTTCGAGTTCTAAGAGTTTTTAATCACCCCATCTTTATTCATTTACCTTCATCACCAGACTATGTCTATCAAATCAGATCGTTGGATTACCGAAATGTCCTTGCAGCACAAAATGATTGAGCCCTTTTCGCCACAACAGGTAAGAACTTCGCCAACAGGTCAAAAAATTATTAGCTACGGAACCTCATCATATGGTTACGATATTCGCTGCGCGAATGAATTTAAAATTTTTACCAACATCAACAGCACCACAGTTGATCCAAAGGCCTTTGATGAAAAATCATTCGTTAATTTTTCTGGCGATGTCTGCGTGATTCCACCCAACTCTTTCGCACTTGCACGGACTTTGGAATACTTTCGTATTCCGCGCAATGTACTGACGATTTGTGTCGGCAAATCAACTTATGCGCGTTGCGGCATCATTGTTAATGTCACGCCATTTGAACCCGAATGGGAAGGTTATGTGACTTTGGAATTTTCAAACACCACCCCACTCCCTGCCAAAATTTATGCCGGCGAAGGTTGTGCGCAAGTGTTGTTTTTAGAAAGCGATGAAGTGTGTCAGGTGTCCTATAAAGACCGCAATGGCAAGTATCAAGGTCAACATGGTGTGACCTTGCCGCGTGCGTAAATCAATATGGATGCCCTACACAATTTTTATGGCTGGCTGGGATATTGCGTATTTTTTAGTTGGATACTGCGGCGAATGATCGATGCGCAAAAATTCATCACACTTCCTTTCTTCAAACACCACACCATTACTCGGTTTAGCCTCAACAGTCTTGGAATTATTTTATATAGTGCTTTAGCACTGTGGGCCATATTTTATCTACGCGGATTTTTTTCTGATTTATCCGTCATCACTACGACACTATTGCTGATCATATTGGTAAGCAAGAATACAGAAATCTTACATGGAAAAATTTGGCCCATGGTAGTGGTCAGTAGTCTTGGTGTCATTTTGTATCTCTCCGCCTTAGGCCTGCTGAATCTTGATCTCTATTCATACGGCTATCACAGCCGCGTATTGTTTGGCGCAACTTTAAGTTTGGCCGCGATCGCTCTCTTATGTGGGCAATGGCGTATCGCGTTATTATTGTTACTGACGCTGACTGTTTCATCTTTACACATCAATGCGTCACCCAATTTATGGGATGCTTTGATAGACCCTTTTTTATGTCTGTATTGTATTTTTTTGCTCCTGCGCAAAGTTTTTAATCGCGTTACTGACGCTACACAGCTCACTCGCATTACATGACGTCGTCACTTGGAAAGTTAAACCGCTCTAAAACGTATCATCTGCTCTTACGATCATTCACTCATTTGCCATGCCATTCTTTCCCGACCCTTTACAATCAGTAACACCAGCACAGGACGTAGAGGAGCGTTTAGTGCAGGCGATGGACTTACATAAAAAAGGAGAATGGCAAGCCGCACAAGTTTTGTACTTAGGGATTTTGGATGAACAGATTAGTCATCCCGTGGCCTTACACAATTTAGGCTTGATTTACATTCGCAACTATCACTTTCCTGCGGGTAATGCAATGTTGCAGCGCTCCTTGCAATTAATGCCGGATTGGATTGAAGGCTATTACAACTATGCGCTAGTGTTGTTTGAACAAAAACACTTTGCGCATGCGATTGAAATTGCCGAAAAAATTCTGTCATTCAATCCCGCGAATGTCAACGTTTTAATCTTGCTAATTGATGCCTGCATTGCCAATAACCAACCTGATCGAACCATTCAATATGCGCAGCAATTAGCTAAAATTCAAACGAAAAATCTCGATTTGCAAGAGCGCATCGTTAATTTTCTGATCAAAGAAAAGCGTTATCCCGAGGCATTAAAACAAATCGATGTAGCGCTGACAGATTTTCCTAAACACGCTCCTTTGCATAAATTTAAAGCGCTATGCTTGTATCAGCAATTTCAATTAGATCAAGCCAAAAAATCCTGCTATCGTGCTTTGACGCTTGATGGCGATTTGGAGTTGATGAATTTTTTATTGGGTAATATTTTTCACCGCGAAGAAAATTTTCCTGAAGCCGCCGCACACTATCGCCAAGAACTAACCCGCCATCCACAACATCCGCAAATTCAATTGGCCCTTGCACAAAGTTTGTTACGACAAGGCAATTATTCAGAAGGTTTGAGCTTGCTTGAATCACGTCAAGCATTTCTAGAATCGCGCTACCCTCATATTCCACGCTGGCGCGGTGGCGAGATCAAGAAAAATATTTTGATATTTGCTGATGACGGTTTAGGTAAGAACATCATGTGGTTGCGCTATTTGCCGATTGTCGCGCACCGCTTGCGCAACGATGCCAAAATTTATCTGGAGTTGCCCGATAACTTGGTCCCGCTTGTACAAGAGAGTAGTCTTGCGGCCAGTTGCACGCTGATATTCGGGCGCAATAATCAAGACGCAATAATCAAGGCTCAACTGAGCACTTGCGAACAATCGGTTTCATTGAGCAGTTTGGGATTTTTGATGGGAACTCGAACCGATAGCGTTCCTCAAAGCAAACGATATCTACACGTCCAACTGGCCCGAGTCACCAGCCTTTTGGAGCGCATGGGGTCATATGGTCAAACCTATTCCTATAGCGATTTTTCAACGCAAGCGATCAAAATTGGAATCGATTTTGGGAACGATAAAAACCCCATTCCATTTACCAAATGGCGCGGAATTATTCAAGCCTATCCAAAATTCTCGTTTTACAACTTGTCTGATTACACAAGCTCGCCTGAACTCATTCGACAAGACGTCAACTACCTTAAAGCCGCAGGCGAGATAGAAGACTACAGCGAAGTTTTACCGACAACGCATGATTTAGCCTGCTTTATTGCCAATCTGGATATTGTGATTTCAAGTGATGAAAACACGGCTCACTTAGCGTGCGCCTTGGGTATCACAAGCATTTA
>JAVKLU010000022.1:0-2504 GCA_031538895.1 Burkholderiaceae bacterium
CCCAACCTCAAAGGTATTTTTGGTACGAACGAAGGTTCGGCAATTGGTGCGGGTAAAGGCGTTAAAGAAAGCGGTAAAAGCTTAGTCGTGATCGGTTTTGATTCAGGTAAAGCACAAAAAGACTTGATCATGGACGGGACGATTGCTGGTGCCATTACACAAAATCCAGTAGGTATCGGTTATAAAACTGTTGAAGCTGCGGTTAAAACTTTGAAAAAACAGAAAGTACCAAAAATCATCGATACCGGTTTTTACTACTATGACAAAGCCAACATGAACGATCCAAAAATCGCGGCTGTGTTGTACGATTAATCATTCCTATCTAATCTTATGATTAGGAGGCTGTAATTTTTTGTAAAGTTGAGTGTCTGTTTTTCGCGCTGATCGTGTGGTTTGCTGGTTTGATCAGCGCGAAAACATACCGAAAATTTGTAGCGACACCCACTGTTTTTAATCTCCCCCTATCTTTTTACTCCCATCGTGTAAAACCTTGATTAAAAAGCTCGCTTGTGTTTTTTAATCAGTGTTTTTGCGTTATTTTTTTATTTACGATGATCCTACCCACACGACCGATTAAATCGACCAAACAAATGCTGAGCCTCTTTGGTTTGGGTTCTGCACCTTTAGGTAATTTGTCTCATGCGGTGTCTGACCAAGACGCTTTTGCGACGATTGATGCGGCGTGGGATGCTGGAATTCGGTATTTTGATACCGCTCCTTTTTACGGCTATGGTTTGGCTGAACGTCGCATGGGCTTGGCTTTACACAATCATGTGCGTGCTGAGTACGTGATCAGTACTAAAGTGGGGCGTTTGCTTGCGCCGTTATCACAAGTGGGTAAAGCCGAATTTCAACCCGGCGGTGCTTGGCAAAATCCACCACCGTTCGCTTCAATTTATGACTATAGCGCCAGCGGTTTGCGCCGTTCGGTAGAGGCGAGTTTGCAACGCTTGGGCATGGATTATTTGGATATCGTTTTTGTGCACGATATTGGGGAGGTGACTCATGGCGATAAAAATGCCCACTATTGGTCGCAACTGGTATCTGGTGGTTTTCGTGAGCTTGAACAATTAAAGCGTGAAAAACTGATCGGTGCGATTGGTTTGGGTGTTAACGAATTTTCGGTGATTTCGGCCGCCCAAGAACATATTGATTTAGATTGCAGCATGTTGGCAGGGCGCTATAGCCTATTGGAGCAAAACAGTTTAGCTTTTATGGATCAATGCGCATTAAAAGGCCTTGGGATTATTTTGGGCGGTGTTTTTAATTCGGGAATTTTGGCCGCTGATCTCAATAAACGCGTGACTTATAACTATGTTGAAGCGGCGCCAGAAGTGATCGCACACGCGAAAAAACTGCATCAATTGTGTAATGATTTTGGTGTGTCTTTAGCCGCTGCTGCGGTGCAGTTTCCGCTGGCGCATCCGGCAGTAGTCAGTGCGGCTTTGGGGGCGCGCAGCGTGACGCAATTACAAAAAACTTTGGATTGGGCAAATGAGGCAATTCCTGTAGAGCTTTGGTTAGCCTTTCAGGACGCGGGTTTGATTGCTTTTGGCGCGCCATTGCCTAATGAGAAAATTAAGTAAAAAAATCAGCACACAATTTGTAAGACGATTTTGGTGCACATTTTTTGATATGTCATTTGATTTTAATTAAATAGGATAGAGATGAAATTAGTTCGTTATGGAAGTGCAGGAAATGAACGTGCCGGAATCATTGGCAGCGACCAAGGTTTACGCGATTTATCGATGTTACTGTCCGACATCAGTGGCGCACAATTAGCGCCCGAAGTTCTTGATGCATTGCGCTTGCTCGATGTTGATCGTTTACCCGTAGTTGAGGGATCCCCGCGTTATGGTTGTCCGATTAAAGGTATTGGAAAAATTATTTGTGTGGGATTGAACTATGCGCAACATGCGATGGAAACAGGCGCAAAAGCACCGACAGAACCGGTGTTGTTTTTAAAGGCGACCAATTCAATTACCGGCCCCAATGACACGGTTTATATTCCGCGCGGTTCAGTGAAAACTGATTGGGAAGTTGAGCTGGGCGTGGTGATTGGTCAGCATACCTCGTATGTCAGTGAAGCTGAGGCGATGTCACATGTTGCCGGTTATGTCTTGATTAACGATGTGTCGGAACGCGAATTTCAACTAGAGCGCGGTGGGCAATGGGACAAGGGTAAGGGGTGTGATTCATTCTCACCCATTGGCCCGTGGTTGGTGACGCGTGATGAAGTCGCTGATCCACAAAATTTGCGTTTGTGGTTAGAAGTCAACGGTAAAAAAGTTCAAGATAGCAATACTTCAGACATGATTTTTGGCGTGGCGTATTTGGTGTCTTACATCAGTCAATTTATGTCCTTACAAGCGGGCGATATCATCAGTACTGGCACGCCGCAAGGCGTTGGCTTGGGTCAAAAACCCAATCCGTGGTATTTGAAATCCGGTGATACGATGCGTTTGGGAATTGATGGTTTAAGCGAACAAACGCAAACATGTAAA
>JAVKLU010000023.1:0-2028 GCA_031538895.1 Burkholderiaceae bacterium
CTTTTTCAACAATCCGCAAACTGAACGCGGCAAACAATTCTTGAGTCAAATTTTGCAACATTAATTTTATAAGGACGCGTTTATGTGCCGCTGGATTGCGTATTCGGGTGAAGCGATTCACTTAGAAGAATTGGTATTTAAGAGACGTCACTCCTTACTCGCCCAAAGCCGTCGTGCGAGTGAAGCGATGAAAGCAATCAACGGCGATGGTTTTGGGATTGGTTGGTACGGTTGCCGTACCAGTCCAGTCCTTTTTCGCGAAACCATGCCCGCGTGGTTAGACCCAAATTTGCGCAATCTCTGTCATCACATCAAAAGCACTTTATTTTTTGCCCATGTGCGTGCGTCAACGGGCACTGCAACCACAAAATACAACTGCCATCCGTTTGTCTGCGATCAATGGATGTTTGTTCATAACGGACAAGTCGCTGATTACCGCCGAATTAGCCGTCAAATTGATGCCTTAATTGATGAGCATTGTTATCAAGAACGAGAAGGAACAACTGATAGCGAAGCCATTTTTTTAGCGATCATTAGTCGCTGTCGCACCGGTATGACGCCGATTGCGGCGACTGAATCGGTGTTAAGCGAGATTCAACAATTGATGCGTCAAAACAATATCAAGGGGCCCCTACGCTTCACCGCTGCCTTAACTGACGGTGAATCTATTTATGGGTTTCATTATGGCAGTGACGATATTGCACCAACGCTTTATGTATCAAATATTGAGGGAAATGTGATTTTGGCGTCTGAACCTTTGGACTTGCAACGCGAATGCTGGCAAGCAATACCACTGAATCACGTGTTGGTGATCACACCCAACAAGCCTATTACTTCGCAAGCCTTGACACTCACTTAATCTATTGCTTCTATCGTCCCTAAACCCTATTTTTATCAGCTGAAATGCACCCAACAACTACACTGATTCATCACTCTCGATCCGACGTTTCTTCTGCTGATTTTTATTGCTTTGCTCCGCCTATACATAAAGCGTCAACCGTTTTCTTTCCCGATACTCAAGCCGTAGAAAACCGTTCTGTTTTAGCGGGCGATTACACCTATGGCTTAAACGGTACGCCGACCACGGATATCTTGGCACAGCGCATTGCCCTGCTTGAAGGCGGTACGCATTGCTTGCTCGTACCCAGCGGACTGTCGGCCATTAGTTTGGTCGATTTAGCATTGCTCAAAAGCGGCGATGAGATATTGATTCCATACAACTGTTACCGTCCTAACGGTGAATTGGTTGATGTTGTTCTCAAAAAATTGGGCGTCATTCATCACTTTTATGATCCGCTTGATCTGCCATCTGTCCAAGCTTTGATTAACGATAACACGCGTTTAATGTGGATCGAAGCGGCGGGATCGAATTCCTTAGAGTTTCCTGATCTGATTGGTTTAATTGATTTAGCCAAGCAATACGGCATCACGACAGCGCTGGACAACTCCTGGGGATCGGGTATTGCGTTTTCAGCATTTGCCTTAATCGGGCCTGATGGCCTCACACGCCAAGTCGATATTTCGATTCAAGCCTTAACCAAGTACGTCAGCGGCGGCGCAGATGTACTGATGGGTTCCGTCGTAACCAAAAACGACGCGCTCTACCAAACCTTAAAAATCTGTCACCACAATTTGGGTCTAGGCGTAGGAGCCAATGATGTCGAGTTAGTGTTGCGTGGTCTGCCGACTCTGCATTTGCGCTATCACGCGCAAGATGCCGTCACACGCTCGATCACACAGTGGCTACAAGCGCGTAAAGAACTCGAACAAGTGTTTCACCCCTCTTTACACGACAGTCAAGGTCATGAGTTTTGGGCCGCACAAACCTCTGCCGCCGCAGCTTTGGTCAGCTTTACGTTTAAACCCGGATATAGCGCGCAACAAATTAAAAGTTTCTGTAACGAATTAAAACTGTTTAAATTAGGTTATTCATGGGCTGGCCCAATCAGCTTAGTGATGTTTTATGAGCTTAATGGCCCATATCGAAAAAAATATGACTTGGTAAAAGCGAACGCGCCAAATTATTTA
>JAVKLU010000024.1:0-17256 GCA_031538895.1 Burkholderiaceae bacterium
AATGGTGACACCGAAAGCGTCACCTACGATCTGCTCGTTAAAAGGCTGACTGCCATTAGCCGTAAATGCGAGGCTTTGCTCCGTGGAAGTGTGTTTGAGCACCATGCGCCCACCCGCGTTCAAATTTGCCACCGATGCGCTAATGGCTACGGTTTGTCGACAGGTCAAAATAATGGCTGCCATACTGGTACTCAGCCTTCCTGTGATGCTCGATTGCAACTGCGCGGAGGTGTTTGCGAAGCCGCAGCGCTGACCGCTTGGAGTCGCCCTGATTGTTAAGGTGTATTCAGCTCCTACCGCCTGCTCTGGAAAAACATAGTATTCGTCAACACGCATGGGCACCTCGTTGCCCAAATTGTCCGCCACCACCAAGCCTGTGCGCACCAAGCCTTGAGCTGCCACTTGCAACCCTTCTAGCTGGGTACAGGTTATGGTGATGGGCGGCATGAGGGTGCTAATCGCTCCTGCAACGCGGGTGACGCTGTCGGTCCCAACAAACACACAGCGGTGTTTGGGGGACAAACTGGCAATCGACAAGTCGTAGGCGGTTCCCACCTTGCGCAAAGGGAACGCGTAATCGCCATCGCGCTCGATCGTCAAGGGATCCGTTCCATCTGAAAGACTCAAACCTGCAGCGCGCAAACCAGACACTTTGACGGACAAGGATCGAAAATCGACACACGCCACCTTGATAGTTGGCATAAGGACACCAATCTCGCCAACAACGCTGGTGGTACTGCTGGTTTCAATGAACTCGCATTGCTGCTTGATCGGCTGACTGGCAATCGACAAGGTGTAGGTAGTTCCCACCCTGCGCAAAGGAAACGCATAATCGCCATCGCGCTCGATCGTCAAGGCACTCTTGCCATCCGAAAGGCTCAAGCCGGCAGCGCTCAAGCCAGACACTTTGACGGGTAAGGACTGATCATTGACACACGCCACCTTAATAACTGGCATGGCTATTTGCGCGGTGCCGCCGAAGGTGTTTTGCGCACCTTTGGTTGTAACAAATTCACAATACTGACCGACGGGCTGAGCGGCGATGCTCAAACTGTATTCACGACCCACAGGCATCTTGAAGGTGTGCGCCCCATTGGTCGTGACCGCAGCTAGCGCATTGCCGCTATCACTGAGCTTTACGGTATTGCCTGCTTTGAGACCCGTCAAATTCAAGGTCACATCGGCCACATTGTCATTATTTTTTGTGAACACATCATTTGTGGACGCATCACCACAGGCACTCAAGCCCAGCACACAGACCAGCAGCAGGCCGAACGGCACTTTCCAGATCGCTCTCCGTATCTTTGAGGTGGATGAATTTGGCATAGCTAGGCACTATAGTCGAAGAGTGCGCATTATGCCAGACTTTGCCCCTGTTTTCCCTACGTCATCGGCTACTCGACTATGCTGCTATTTGTTTCTGCCGCGGGGTCGCGAACCAAGGGTTCTCAAGCGCAGCAGCATCAAACGAGAACTAAAAGGCAATTGATCTCTAGTTTTTTTCAAAAATTCCTTTGGCTTTATTTTTAGTCGCAGTATCGGCAGGAAGCAACTGGCCGTTCATGGCAATATAAACGCCCGGATTGGCCAGTTGTACCGCGCATAGGGCAAAACCTAAGTTAAAAAAGGCGTCTGATTGGACAATTCTCGCCGGCACCATTGCGCCGGTAAAAACAATGGTTTTCCCTTTGATTTTGCCCAGCATATTCTGTGCGGTTTTGGTCATGGTGTCAGTGCCATGAATTAAAATAATTTTGTCCACACTGGAATTTTTAACGCGATCAAAAATCGTTTGTCGATCACGATCGGTCATATCTAAAGAGTCCATCAAGGGTAAAACCGTTACGGTCGGCGCGGCGCTTAAATTGGCTTGTTCTAATAGGGTGGACAAAATGCTTTGTGCGAAACCCAGCGCACCAGTGAGTGGGAAATAAGACTTATCAAAAGTACCGCCAGTAGCAATGATTTCAATCGACATAATGAAGTAGATATGTAATAAAAAATAATAAAGACATTACCATGCAAGCAATTAGTGGTTTGTTCTAGATTAAAAATATAAATCTAGTTATAATCTCGTCTTCAGTTTTCTTTTCCCTGATAGCTCAGTCGGTAGAGCGACGGACTGTTAATCCGCAGGTCCCTGGTTCGAGCCCAGGTCGGGGAGCCAAATTTAAGCGTAGTTAAATGTTAAGCGTAGTTAAATATAAAAACGCAAGGTTAAGTGATTGGCCTTGCGTTTTTTATTGCGCGCTTTGTTTTAATCGCCCGCTTTTAATTATTCGGCCTTAATTATTCGACTTTAATATTCGTTTTTAAATACGGTGTTAAATCCTGATAGAAACTTTCCATCAGCGCTTGTCCCCGCTCACATAAAAAATAACGAAAGGCTTCGGCAAGTGGTGACAGATTTTTACCCTTTGAGGTGACGCAATGCCAGGAACGATAAATCGGAGTGCCGGCAACGTCCAAAATTTCCAATTGACCGCTCGGAACTTCGGTGCGAACCGTATGCAAGGATAGAAAGGCTATGCCCATTTGTGCCATTGCTGCTTGCTTTAACACTTCATTGCTCGGCGCTTGTAAACTCAGTTTGGGCGTGATTCCCAGGTTGCCAAAAAATCGATCAATCAGTGCGCGTGTTCCAGAACCTTCTTCGCGAATCAGTAGTGGTAAATGCATAAAGGCATCCGGATCAATCGATCTTTCAGGCAAATAATTGGGTGACATCAAAAAACCGTGCGGGTTGCTGGCAAAAGGTTCGACGCGCATTTCTAGTTCTTTAGGTGGGCGTCCCATCACCGCAAAATCCATATCGCCTTCAGTTAATAGATAAAACAATTGTTGCCGTTGCGCAACCACAAAATCAACTTCGACATCCGGATGACTTTTTTTGAATGCCGTAATTAGCATTGGCATGAAATATTTGGCGGTATTGACGACCCCAATTTTGATTCGGCCCAATTCGAGTTTGCGTACTTTGGCGACGAAGTTTTCGATCTCGCGCATCGTGCCCAAGATTTTTTTAACATAGACCAACAAATATTCACCCGTTACTGTCAATGTCACGGTTCGGCCAGAACGATCAAATAAAGGTAAGCCGATGGTTTCTTCCATTTCCTTGACTTGAATCGTCACGGCAGGCGGGCTTAAAGACAATTCATCCGACGCACGGATAAAGCTGGCGTGTTTAGCAACCGTGGCAAAAATACGCATTTGCTTAGTCGTTAAATGACGCATCGCGGTATAGCTGGGCTGGGATTTAGGTGTTTTAGGCACGGTGCATAAATAAGGTAATGGGTCAATCAGTTGGAAAAAAATTCAAATTGTTTTGCAGCATCAAATTTTTCGGAGTGAATCTCTACAATCACTCTTTTCATTTCAATGGAGTGTGGCATGTCTCAAAATCAGGTTCCAGCGCTGAGCACCAAAATGGCGCACGCGATTCGTTTTTTAACGATTGATGCAGTCGAGAAAGCAAAATCGGGACATCCTGGCGCGCCAATGGGAATGGCAGAAATCGCCACCGTGTTATGGCGTCGCCATTTACAGCATAACCCTGCCAATCCAGGGTGGCTCAATCGCGATCGTTTTGTCTTGTCTAACGGTCATGGTTCGATGTTAATTTATGCATTATTACATTTAAGCGGCTACGAGCTCTCGATTGATGATCTGAAAAACTTTCGTCAATTACATAGTAAAACCCCCGGTCATCCCGAGGTCGGCGTCACCGCTGGCGTTGAAACCACCACTGGCCCTTTGGGACAGGGAATCGCTAATTCCGTGGGGATGGCCTTGGCAGAACGTTTATTGGCGCAAGAGTTTAATCAAGACGAGTTTAAAGTGGTTGATCATTTCACCTACGCGTTTATGGGCGATGGTTGTTTGATGGAGGGAATTAGCCACGAAGTCGCGTCTTTGGCAGGAATTTTAGGTTTGTCTAAACTGATTTGGTTATACGATGACAACGGAATTTCGATTGATGGTGATGTCAAACATTGGTTTGCGGACGATACGCCCGCACGTTTTCGCGCCTACGGTTGGAATGTGATTGCCGACGTTGATGGGCACGATATGGGCGCGATTGATCAGGCTTTGCTTTTAGCCAAAGCGCAAGCAAATTCTGCGGGCGGAAAACCTACTTTAATTTGTTGCAAAACTGTGATTGGTCAAGGTGCGCCAAACAAAGCCGGTGGTCACGATGTGCACGGCAGTCCTTTGGGCGCGAGCGAAATTGATGCCACGCGCCAAGCTCTGGGTTGGTCGCACGCACCGTTTGAGGTACCCAGTGATGTGATGTTGGCGTGGAATTGCAAAAGTCAAGGTATGGCAATCGAGGCCCAATGGCAAAAAACTTTTGACGCCTATAGTGCCACATATCCGCAACGCGCAACAGAGTTAAAACGTCGTATGGCGCAACAATTGCCCGAACAATTTGCGCTGAAATGTAATGCGGTGATTGCCTCGTTTGCCGACACGAAAAACGAAATTGCCACGCGCAAAGCCTCGCAAAATGTATTAGACGCTTTAGCGCCAGTGTTACCAGAATTTTTTGGCGGTTCAGCCGATTTAACAGGATCGAATTTAACTAACTTTAAAGCTTGTACTTTGTTGCGTGGTCAATCTTGGGGCAATCATTTGAGTTATGGGGTGCGCGAGTTTGGTATGGCCGCGATCATGAACGGAATCGCGTTGCATGGCGGTTATTTGCCTTATGGGGGAACATTTTTAACGTTTTCGGATTATTCGCGCAATGCGATTCGCATGGCGGCGCTGATGAAACAACGCGTGATTCATGTGTTTACTCATGATTCCATTGGTTTGGGTGAAGATGGTCCGACACATCAATCAATTGAACACGTCCCATCATTACGTTTGATTCCATTTGTGGATGTCTGGCGTCCGGCTGATCAAACTGAAACCGCAGTGTCGTGGGTAGAATCGGTACGACGTTTGGATGGACCTTCAGCATTAATTTTGACGCGCCAAAATTTACCGCAGTTATCGATCGGGCGTGGCGCCGATATCGCGCGTGGCGGCTATGTGCTGCGCGAAGTCGTGGATGCAAAAATCACTTTGATTGCGACTGGTTCGGAGGTCTCTTTAGCAATTAACGCCGCCGATCAATTGCAACAAAATGGAATTGCTGCGCGCGTCGTGTCGATGCCATGTACCAGCGTGTTTGATCGTCAGGATGAGACCTATCGCAGGCAAGTATTGGGCAGCGTGCCGCGTGTCGCGATTGAAGCCGCACAGCCAGATTTTTGGCACAAATATGTGGGCTGTGATACGCGCATGGGACGCGTGATGGGAATTACGACCTTTGGCGAATCCGCGCCAGCAAAAGATTTGTTTGCGTATTTCAAACTGACGACCAAGGATGTGGTACACACGGTGACCGAGATAGTGTCATTGGCGTAAAACTTTGAATGGGATGAGATGGTTAAAGAATATGCCTAACAAGAAATACTTTCTTAAAGGCATTTCTATCAATTCATTTTTGCGGCGAATTGCTTTGTTGCGCAGTACGCGAAATTCTCACGTACTGTATGTACGCTCCGGTTTCTGTGTGCTGTGCGCCTCGCACTTCATCCGCACATTCTGTATTTATAGAAGTGCCCTTAATGGTATCTCGTCATTTTTGGGGTTTAGGTAAGCTGCCGTTTTTGCCGGATAATCAGACTTCACGTCGTTTTATGCGTGCGCTACCAACAGAATGATCTTTTCAAAACGTTTTTTAATTTACAGGGGAAAATAAAATGTCGATCAAAGTAGCAATTAACGGCTATGGCCGTATTGGCCGTAATGTCTTGCGAGCCTTTTATGAAAACGGCAAAAAACATAATATTCAAATCGTCGCGATCAATGATTTGGGTAAAGCAGAAACTAACGCGCATTTAACGCGTTACGACACGGCGCACGGCCCATTCAAGGGTACGGTGCAGGTTGATGGCGATTACATTATTGTGAATGGCGACAAAATCCGTGTTTTGGCGGTGCGTAATCCGGCGGAATTGCCGTGGAAAGAATTAGGCGTTGACGTGGTGATGGAATGTACGGGTTTGTTTTCGACTAAAGAAAAAGCCGGTTTGCATTTACAAGCAGGCGCTAAAAAAGTGATTATTTCTGCGCCTGGTGGCAAAGACGTTGACGCCACCGTGGTGTACGGTGTCAATCATCAGGTATTGAAATCCACCGATACGGTGATCTCTAACGCCTCGTGCACAACTAATTGTTTGGCGCCTTTGGTGCAACCTTTGCACGCCAAAATTGGCTTGGTCACAGGTTTGATGACCACCATTCACAGCTATACCAATGATCAGGTTTTGACTGATGTGTATCACGAAGATTTACGCCGTGCCCGTTCGGCCACGATGAGCATGATTCCGACCAAAACCGGCGCCGCAGCAGCAGTCGGTCTAGTCTTGCCGGAATTGGATGGCAAATTGGATGGTTACGCGGTGCGCGTTCCGACTATCAATGTGTCGATGGTTGATTTAAGTTTTATCGCCAATCGTGACAGCAGCATAGATGAGGTCAATCAAATCATGAAAGACGCCGCCAATGGCGCCTTGAAAGGTGTTTTAGCGTATAACGATGGCCCTTTGGTCAGCGTTGACTTTAATCACAATTCGCACTCATCAATTTTTGATTCGACTTTGACCAAAGTGTCCGGTCGCTTAATCAAAGTCTCGTCGTGGTATGACAACGAATGGGGCTTTTCTAACCGGATGTTGGATACCACTGTGGCATTGATGAGTGCAAAGTAATTTTTGATAAGCGCAGTACAAAGCGAGTGGTACTAGACCTGTCGTGCTATGCGCGTAGTGTTTGTTATTCGTGTAATGAAAAAGCCCATTTTTTGTGATGCAGAAAATGGGCTTTTATAAATAGCTCGGTAATTGCCTCAGCAATTGCTTCAGTAAGGTTTTAATGCATATCTTTAGAGAATCTCATCATGACTTCGCTTCATTCTTTCGCCGCTTTAGCACAACAAGATTTGTCTGGACAGCGCGTATTTATTCGTTCTGATTTGAATGTTCCCTTGACCGAAGACGGTCAGGTGTCCGATGACACACGAATTCGTGCGTCTTTGCCGGCGATTCAAATGGCTCTGGCAGCAGGCGCCAGCGTGATGGTGACCTCTCATTTGGGGCGCCCAACGGAAGGCGAAGTGACGGCGCAAGACAGCTTGGCACCGGTGGTGAAAGTCTTGGCGCAGTTATTGGGACAACCCGTTCGTTTGATTAGCGATTGGATCAGCAAACCTTTTAACCTTGATTCGCGCGAAGTGGTGGTACTCGAAAATTGTCGTTGCAACAAAGGCGAGAAAAAGAATGACACTGCTCTAGCACAAAAAATGGCGTCTTTGAGTGACATTTATGTGAACGATGCTTTTGGCACTGCGCATCGCGCCGAAGCGACCACTGAAGGAATTGCACGGTTTGCACCTATGGCATGCGCGGGGCCTTTAGTGTTATCCGAAATCGACGCCTTAACGCGCGCCTTGAAAATACCTGCGCATCCCCTGGTGGCGATTGTGGCGGGCAGCAAAGTTTCGACTAAATTGACGATCTTAAAAAGTTTGGCCGAAAAAGTGGATCAATTGATCGTCGGTGGTGGAATTGCCAATACCTTTTTATTAGCCAGTGGTCACGCTATCGGTAAAAGTTTGGCGGAAAAAGATTTATTAAACGAAGCGCGCGAAGTGATGCAAATCATGGCCGCGCGTGGGGCAAAAATTCCCTTACCCACTGATGTTGTCACCGCGAAAAATTTTGCGGCTAATGCGCCTGCGCGAACGATTCCTTTGGTTCAAGTGCAGGACGACGATTTGATTTTGGACATCGGCCCCAACAGCAGTGCCGAGTTAGATGTGATTATTCAAAACGCCAAAACCATCGTATGGAATGGCCCGCTGGGGGTATTTGAATTTGACGCTTTTGCCAATGGCACCAAACGCTTGGCGACGGCGATCGCGCAATCGACAGGATTTTCTATCGCTGGCGGTGGTGATACGGTCGCGGCGATCAATCAGTTTGGCATCAGCGATAAAGTGAATTACATTTCAACTGCGGGTGGCGCTTTTTTAGAATTTTTAGAAGGCAAAACTTTACCCGCGATCGCCGCACTCGAAGCGGCGGCCTTGAGGGCTAAAAAATAATGAGTGATGTTCACATCACCAAGTTGACATTCAAGCTTTGAACGCGACAGGAATTTAGAACGCATTCAAAACATAATGACGTGCATTGATCGCGGCTTATGTAGTTGAACGCGTCGTCAATTTTGCCTTGAATGACGTGACATAAAGATTTTTTAACTTTGGAGAACTTTGATGGCATTAATTTCATTACGGCAATTGCTCGATCATGCGGCGGAACAGGGTTATGGCGTTCCTGCGTTTAACGTGAATAACTTAGAGCAAATTCAAGCAATCATGGAGGCAGCACAAGAAACCGATAGTCCGGTGATTTTGCAAGCGTCTGCCGGCGCGCGTAAATACGCGGGTGAGGCCTATTTGCGCAAAATGGTTGAAGCGGCGATTGAAACGCATCCGCACATTCCGGTCGTGATGCATCAGGATCATGGCGCAACGCCGTGGGTGTGTCAGCAATCAATCCGTTCAGGATTTTCTAGCGTGATGATGGATGGCTCTTTGCGTGAAGATGCGAAAACACCTTCGTCATATGAGTACAACCTTGCAGTTACCCAAAAAGTGTGTGATTTCGCACATGCGGTGGGCGTGTCGGTCGAAGGAGAGTTAGGTTGTCTCGGTTCGCTCGAGACCGGCGAAGCTGGTGAAGAAGATGGCGTTGGGGCCGTTGGAAAATTGACCCACGAGATGATGCTGACTGATCCGGCAGAGGCCAAATATTTTGTCAGTAAAACAGGTGTCGATGCTTTGGCGATTGCGATAGGAACCAGTCACGGTGCCTATAAATTTACGCGTAAACCTACTGGCGATATTTTGGCGATTGAACGCATTGCCAAAATCCATGCAGCTATTCCCAATACGCATTTAGTCATGCATGGCAGTTCCAGCGTTCCACAAGAATGGTTAAAAATTATTCGCGAATTCGGCGGCACGATTAAAGAAACCTACGGTGTTCCGATCGAAGAAATTCAACGCGGGATTAAAAATGGCGTTCGCAAAATCAATATCGACACCGATATTCGTTTGGCCATGACTGCGGCGATGCGTCAAAGTCTTGCTAAAGATACCAGTGAATTTGATCCACGAAAAATTTTGATCGCGGCCCGCAATGCCGCTCGTGGCATTTGCAAAGAGCGTTTTGAGGCCTTTGGTTGTGCCGGTCAAGCAAGCAAAATCAAACCGATCATGCTGGAGGCGATGATTAAAAAATACATCTAAAGACTGCGATACAAAATTGACAATGCTTAAAAAAACACTCCCTTTATCAATTCCCGTCGCAATGGGTTATATCCCTTTGGGCATGGTGTTTGGATTTTTATTGATTCAAACAACCGGTTTGGCGTGGTGGTGGGCGAGTGTGATGAGCCTGTTCATTTTTGCCGGCGCAATGCAGTTTTTAAGCGTGACTTTATTGGCGGCGCATACGCCTTTGTGGACCATCGCAGTGGCGACACTGATTGTCAATGTGCGGCATATTTTTTATGGCCTGTCTTTGTTGACGCACCAGCCGAAGCGTTGGTGGGCGCGGGTGTATATGTGGTTTGCCTTGACCGATGAAACCTACTCGGTTTTGACTACGATTGGGGCAGATGTGCCGATGTCTCAGCGCATGGGCGTGATGCTGTTAAATCATGGATGGTGGATTTTGGGCAGCACTTTAGGGGCCTTGTTGGGTGCGCAATTGACGATATCGATTAAAGGTTTGGAATTTAGTTTATTGGCTTTGTTTAGTGTTCTGGCGGTGGAGCAATGGAAAAGTACGCGCAACTTTAGGCCTTTTTTAAGTGCGCTAATCGCCTATCCAATCGCCTATGTCATCGCGACTCTGATTGCGCCCGAACAAGCCTTGTTGTTTTCGATAGTGATCGCGCTGTTGGCGGGAATTGTGATGTATCAAAAATTATTATCAGAAAATCGTTCTGATCAGAGGCGTAATCATGCATGACGCACTGCATATTGAAATTTGGTATTTAATTGCGGCGATCGCAATTATTGCGCTGATCACTTTTGCCTTACGCGCGCTGCCTTTTATTGCGGGGACTTTTTTACAGCGTTGGCCCATGATGCGGTTTTTGGCACAGTTTTTACCGCCAGCGATTATGCTGTTGTTGGTGATTCACACCACTTTAGGACTGACCCGCACGCATGATCGTGGCGTGATGGTGGAGTTGCTATCAGTTGTGGTCGTGATTGTTTTGCATCTGTGGCGCAACAATGCACTGCTATCAATTTTGTGCGGTACGGCCTTATATCTTGCCGTGCTAAATTTTTTCTAAGAGTTGATCAATGCGATCTCGCGCGACTTTATCGTGAAGTAACTTATAGCGCAGTAACTGATATTGAACCAACTAATAACGAGTGACTTTATGAGCAATGACGTGAAAACCAATCCTTTACTTATTTCTCCCAGCTTGTTATCGGCTGATTTTGCGCGTCTGGGCGAAGAGCTTAAAGCGATTGAAGCTGCGGGTGCTGACTGGGTTCACTTCGATGTGATGGACAATCATTTCGTCCCCAATTTGACTTTTGGGGCGATGGTGTGCCAGGCGCTAAAACCGCACACGAACTTGCCGATAGATGTGCATTTGATGGTTGATCCTGTGGATGATTTAGCGGTGGCGTTTGCTAAAGCTGGTGCGAGCGTGATCAGCTTTCATCCTGAAGCCAGTCGTCATGTGCATCGCAGTTTGCGCGTGATTAAGGATGCGGGATGCCTATCGGGTTTGGTATTTAATCCGGCGACACCCTTGGGGTGGCTAGATCATGTTTTGGATGACGTGGATTTGATTTTGCTGATGAGCGTGAATCCGGGTTTTGGTGGGCAAAGTTTTATTCCCAGTACGCTGCCCAAAATCCGCCAATTAAAAATCAAGCTGGATCAGTATCAAAAAGAGTCAGGACGGCGCCCCAGAATTGAAGTTGATGGCGGGGTAAATGGCAAAAATGCGGCAGAAATCGTCTCGGCAGGGGCTGATACTTTGGTCGCCGGTTCAGCAGTGTTTGGACAAAAAGATTACCGCGCGGCGATCAATGCTTTGCGTTGTTAGTGGCGCAGAGCATTCATTATTGAAATCTAAAAATTAGATCGGCGCATCATTCACTGGAATGAATGATGCGCCGATTTTTGACATCTGCTGTATACAAGCTGATACAAGAAAGCAGCATTTACACGCTGTTTTTTAGTGCCTCTGCTTTGTCTGTGCGTTCCCACGAAAACTCAGGTTCGTTCCGCCCAAAATGACCGTAGGCTGCTGTTTTTTGATAAATCGGACGCAGTAAGTCCAGCATTTGAATAATGCCTTTGGGACGTAAATCAAAATGTTCCTGAACCAACTGCGCTAATTTTTCATCACTGATTTTTCCGGTGCCATAAGTGGTCACCATGACTGAGGTCGGTTGAGCAACACCAATGGCATAACTGATTTGAATCATGCAACGCGAGGCCAAGCCTGCGGCGACAATATTTTTCGCCACATAACGACCTGCGTAGGCGGCAGAGCGGTCAACTTTTGAAGGGTCTTTGCCTGAGAATGCGCCGCCACCATGAGGCGCGGCACCGCCGTAGGTATCGACAATAATTTTCCGTCCGGTCAAACCGCAATCGCCTTGTGGCCCGCCGATCACAAATCGTCCGGTGGGATTGACCAAAAAACGCGTGTCGTTTAACCACTCTTTAGGCAATACGGGTTTGATGATCTCTTCAATGACCGCTTCGTGAATTTGCGTTTGCGTTATTTCTGGCGCGTGCTGGGTGGATAAGACGACCGTATCAATCGCCACAGGACGGTTGTTTTCGTAGCGTAAGGTAATTTGTGATTTAGCGTCTGGGCGTAACCATGGCAAGCGACCGTCTTTACGCATTTGCGCTTGACGTTCAACCAGGCGATGTGCGTAATAAATCGCCGCAGGCATCAGGTCTGGCGTTTCATCGCAGGCGTAACCAAACATTAAACCTTGATCACCCGCGCCTTGTTCTAAATCAAGGCCGCGTCCTTCATCAACGCCTTGCGCGATATCCGGCGATTGTTTGTCGTAGCAGACGATGACCGCACATCCTTTGTAATCAATGCCGTATTCGGTGTTGTCGTAGCCAATGCGTTTAATCGTATCGCGTGCCACAGCGATGTAATCGATGTTGGCTCGGGTGGTGATTTCTCCGGCTAATACGACCAAACCGGTGTTGCATAAGGTTTCAGCCGCGACGCGCGCGTTTTTATCTTGAGTCAAAATCGCATCCAAAATCGCGTCTGAAATTTGATCGGCGACTTTGTCGGGATGACCTTCAGAAACAGATTCAGAGGTAAACAAAAAAGTAGACATTTAAGTTTAAAAAATTAAAAAAGATGCTAAAGAAAAATCGAACTGAAAATTGAGAAGTCGATATTACCGATTATCTTTGCGGTGCTTTAACGATTGTTTGCATCGGCGATAGTCAAAACCTCGATTCATTCAAACGTTTCGCCAGTGGTCATCACTCAACGCGACGGGTGGTAACAGGGCTATTCAATTAACGATGTAGGGTCAAGTGGGTGATTTCAGAACGTGTGAATAGACGCATCGGTGGCCCCCATAAACCCGTTCCGGTAGACACATAAATTAATCCCCCCGAGACTTTGTGCAGTCCTGAAACCCAGGGTTGTTGGATTTTGACAAGATAACTGAAAGGCCAAATTTGTCCGCCGTGGGTATGTCCACTTAAAGTCAAATCAGGATGAAATTGCTCAGCGCTTTGCCATTGACGGGGCTGATGGGCGAGTAAGACGGTAGGCAAGTTGGCATTGCTGCCACTAAAGGCCTTAGCAGGATCGGGTGGGTATTTGTGCATTTCCGAGCCCGAATAATCATTGATGCCGACCATTTGAAAAAAGTGATTCTCGGGTAGCGTGACGCGAATATGATGATTTAATAGTAATTGCCAATTAAAGTCGTTTTTCAAATGTGTCAGCAGTGCATCGGTGTAAGGCAAATAATTTTCGTGATTACCGGTGATGTAATAAATCCCTAGCGGCGCACTCAGTTCTTTTAAGGGGGAAATCGCGGCGAAGGCGTCGTCCTGTTTGCCATCAATGAGATCGCCGGTAATGGCAATAACATCGGGTTTTAAGCCCATGCTCAAAGCGACGATTTCACGTGCTTTGTCAGCATTTCGTCCTTGTCCTAAATGTAAATCAGTGAGCTGTACGATGGTGATGGGCGCGCCTTGCCATTTATCCATTTTGATATCGACCTTGACGATGGTCGGTGTGCGTGCACCTTGCCACAAGGCAAAGCCAATCGCGATGACGCCAACAATCAAACCGCCCAAAGCAATGTGCACTTGATAGTTGGGCACTAACCAGCGAAACAGGGCAACAGGAATCGCGCAGACAAATAATAATCCACCGATGCCTAAGAGTGACGATAACACTGGATTGGCCGGAATCAGTCCGGTGCGCAGGTTAATAAAATAAAACACCAAACCCAAAAAGAAGCCGATGCTGATTGATCGGGGCCACCAGATACTGATCTCGTAGGCCAGCCCAAGTGGTAAAAATAATTGGCGATAAATTAAAAAAGTCATGCCAACAGACGCCGATAAAATGGTCGTAATAAACATAATCATTGCGCTAATAGAAAGATTCATCAGAAGTATTGATTAAAAGAATTGATAGAAAAAAACTGATCGAGTTGATATAAGAAGGATAAGACGTTTATTTGAAATTGTTGAATTGAACGACTTCACGATCGGGTAAAACAATCGCGCTTAAGGCACCACCCCAAACGCAACCGGAATCTAAGCACAGGGTTCGATAGTGTGATTGCTTAGGATAGTGATTCAGTCCCAGCGCGGCCCAATGACCGAACAAAATCGGTAGCGGAAACTCTGATTTGAGCAACTCAAACCATGGTGTGATGTGGACATTGTCGCTATTTTTTTGTTTGACGTGAAAATTCAACTGATTGTCGCGATTGATAAAACGCATTCGCGTCAATGTATTCACAATAAATTGCGCGCGCGCATCGCCAGATAATTCTTCCGACCAAGGCCCAGAAGTGTTAGCAAATAAATGAGCTAAAAATATGTGCCAAGTATCGGCTTGTAATTGCTGTTCGATTTCGCGGGCGCATTTTTGCGCAGCGGTCAAACTCCAAGTTGGCCAAATTCCCGCATGCACCATGACGTGATCGGCGTGTGTTAATAGTAAGGATTGATGGCGCAAAAAATCGGCCCAATACGCGCAATCATCGTGACGCAGTAACTCGTCCAAAGTGTCGTCTTTAGACTTTTCACGAACGCCAGCGAACACCGCTAAAAAATGAATGTCATGATTACCTAAAACAACTTTAATAGCGTTCTTATGGGTATCGACAAATTGCATCACCTTGACTGAATCGGGGCCACGGTTGATCAAATCACCTAAAAAAACCAATTGATCATCATCGCTAAATTTCGCCTTATCCAATAAATGCATCAAGGGTGAATAACACCCCTGAACATCGCCAATCACAATTGTTTTGACACTCATTTTTAGACGCCTTCTTTAAGCGAAGCCTCAATGAAAATATCTAAATCACCATCAAGGACGCCGCGCGTGTTGCCCACTTCGACGTTGGTACGCAAGTCTTTGATGCGTGATTGATCCAACACGTAAGAGCGAATTTGATGGCCCCAACCAATATCAGTTTTACCGGCTTCGACTTTTTCTTGTTCGCTCATCCGTTTGCGTAATTCCATTTCGTATAACTTGGATTTGAGCATCGCCCATGCTTCGGCGCGATTACGATGTTGCGAACGATCGTTTTGACATTGCACTACGATTCCGCTGGGCGCATGAGTCAGTCGCACGGCTGAATCAGTTTTGTTAATGTGTTGTCCGCCCGCTCCTGAGGCGCGAAAGGTGTCAATCCGCACATCGGCCGGATTGACTTCAATATCAATCGAATCATCGACTTCGGGGTAGACAAAAATACTGGCGAACGAAGTGTGACGCCCATTGGCTGAATCAAAAGGCGATTTGCGTACCAAGCGATGAATTCCTGATTCGGTGCGTAAAAAACCGTAGGCGTAATCGCCTTCAATTTTGATACTGGCGGTTTTGATGCCGGCGACTTCACCGTCGGATTGCTCTAATAACTCGGCTTTAAATCCTTTGCGTTCGCAATAACGTAAATATTGTCGTAACAACATTGACGCCCAATCTTGCGCTTCGGTGCCGCCCGCGCCTGCTTGAATATCTAAAAAGCAATTGTTCGGGTCCATCGGGTTATGGAACATACGACGAAACTCCATTGCGGCGACTTGCGCCACTAGCGTCGCAACGTCGGCTTCAACGGCTAACAAAGTGTCAAAATCATCTTCGGCGCGTGCCAAATCAAATAGTTCGCGCGCATCTACAGTTTGTTGTTGCATCAGCGACACCGCGCTGACGACAGAATCTAATAATTTTTTTTCGCGGCCTAAACTTTGAGCCGTTTTAGGATCGTTCCAAACCGAGGGGTCTTCAAGCGCTAAATTGACTCGCGCTAACTCAGTAACTTTGTGATCATAGTCAAAGATACCTCCGTAAATCTTGTCCGCGCTTTTGAATGTCGGTCAAGGTCGTGGCAAGAATGTTGATGCGTTCGGCTTCCATAGTCATGTGAGTAAAGTTAAAAGTGGACAAAATATATCAAGGCGCGAGTGTACGAGAAATAATCATTCGGTCATGCCCGCGAGATGAGGACGCAGACAAAAGCTAAAGAAAGTCTGAACAAGGTATCATGAGCTACTGAGTCCCAATTTGTTTGATAATATCGAGGAAGTGTAGGAAGCAGCAACCGAGTGGGCGTATGTCCATTCAATGCCTGCTAGACCTATTTAGACAGCAATCATTAAGCCGCCATTTGCCGCTGTTGGTAAGAATGGGGCGTGCCCCAAACCTTAGCCAGTTATCAAAATGCCAGACGCAATTTATATCCTTGCAGGTGCAGCCATAGGCGCCCTTGCCGCTTATGTCACGGCAAGGATCACAACAAGAACTCAACTCGACATTGCACGTCTCAACGCAGATAAAGACATTACTCTTCAAAGAGAGCGGTTGCTTGATGAGCGATTCAGAAATGAACTGGCAGTAGAGCGTGGCAAACTTGATTCTCTTCATCGAATTCTTTCTCGCATCGCACTAGAAAACTCGCAGACTATGAGTTATTTTCAAACGGTTTCAAGCTTGGGAGTCGAGAAGTTTCGAACTCGCTATCTTGAGAATTGCGAGCGACTACATGAAGCTATGGCCATCGCCGATATTTATTACCCAAAAATGAGCGATAACCTCCGTAAGGTGTATGGACAAACCAACGTTTTCTGGGGTAATCAGGAAAGTCTCATACGCACGGACGTCAAGACAAATAAGACTGTTTGGGAGCAGTGGTTTTTAAAGATACTCGACGCAAGCGAAGCAATTGAATCGCATACACAACGGCTTAAAGATCAAGTTGCTGTTCGAGCAAAAGAACTTACAGAAAGCATTTCTTGTTAGTCAAAGTGATGCTTGGCACTACGAAAAATTCCGATTCAATTCAAATGATTAACACTACAGTCGAAAGGGCCCGCCCATAAGCTACGTTTATAGGCTCCTGTCTCACGTCAAACGTTAGGTGATGTAAATTCACGAGATCGCAAACATGTCATCACCCAGCATCAAGTCTACAAGTGTGGACGAATACATCAGGGGTTTGATCCGGCGATTCAGGACATCTTGGGTTGGTTCTATTGCCTGTTCTGAATCAATGCAGGTGCAATCAGAAAGCCCGAGAGCTTCCTAGAGAAAAACTCATTGTGAATAAGGGGCAATTAATGTGGCCTTTTGATCCTTTACGAGATATTAATTTTTGCGATCTCTGGCCGAGATGACAGTTTGCGCCAATAATCAATGATTCTGTTTTTATCAGTCTGTATGTTTAATATCGTTTTAGTCGAGCCACAAATTCCGCCCAATACCGGTAACGTCATTCGTTTGTGTGCCAACACGGGTTGTCATTTGCATTTAATCGAGCCGATGGGTTTTCCACTGGACGACAGCAAAATGCGACGTGCCGGTTTAGATTATCATGAATTCGCCAGCGTGCACACTTATGCGTCGTTTGAT
>JAVKLU010000025.1:0-8545 GCA_031538895.1 Burkholderiaceae bacterium
GATGCAGTTTTTTCGCGTGTGCGATCACTTCTGGCGCCGCTTCAACATAGTTATAAGTCACGCGTTTATTGAGATCAGCGGCCAAAATTCCCGAATTAAAAACACCGCCCAAAATAATCCCAAGGCCTTTTGATGCGCATTGATCCATAAAAGCTAAACTGCGTTGTTCCAACAGGCTATAGCGTCCTGCCAACATGCTGCAATCTAAATCAATATGTTCTTGGGCGGCCGAAATCACCGAAAATTCGTTAACACCCAGACCAATCGCACCGATCAGTTTTTCACGCTTTAATTGCTCAAGCTCACGAAAACCACTAGACACCAGTTGCGACCAATAGTGGGCATTTTTATCGCCATGAGTCACCTCCCCAATATCATGCACAAAAACGATATCCAAATAATCCATGCCCAAGCGTTGCAAGCTCGCCTCTACTGAACGGCGCAAACCACTGGCGCTATAGTCATAAATTGAAGCAAAAGGTGGTGGATTTTGCCAAGCACCTCCAGGTTGAAATTCGGTTTTACCTACCTGTGATAGCGGGGCAAGCAAACGCCCCACTTTAGTACTGATCACGTAATCAGCACGCGCATGATTGTGCAAAGCCAAACCCATGCGACGTTCAGCCAAACCATAGCCGTAAAAAGGGGCGGTATCAAAATACCGAATTCCAGCATCCCACGCCGCATCAATCGTCGCAAAAGCGTCTTGGTCAGAAACCGCATGAGACAAATTACCTAAAGGTGCAGAACCCAAACCAAAGAGACTCAGCATTTTTTTGGTCGATTTAATCGGTCGTGTGGGTAGGATCATATTAAGTAAAAAGGTGACGCAAAAACACTGACTAAAAAACACGAAGGCGCTTTTTAATCAAGGCTTTACACGAGGGGGAAAGTAAAAAAATAGTCGGGTCTCTAAAAATCACTTAAACCCAAATTTACGCTATGTTTTCGCGCTGACCAAATCACTAAACCACCAAACCACCAAACCACACGATCAGCGCGAAAAATTGACACTAGACTTCACAAAAATTTACAGCATCCTAACCATCAGATTAGATAAAAACGATCAGTCGTACAACACAGCCGCGATTTTTGGATCGGTCATGTTGGTTTTGTCATAGTAGTAAAAACCCGTATCGATGATTTTTGGTACTTTCTGTTTTTTCAAAGTTTTAACCGCAGCTTCAACAGTTTTGTAACCGATACCTACTGGATTTTGTGTAATGGCACCAGCAATCGTTCCATCCATGATCAAGTCTTTTTGTGCTTTACCTGAATCAAAACCGATCACGACTAAGCTTTTACCGCTTTCTTTAACGCCTTTACCCGCACCAATTGCCGAACCTTCGTTCGTACCAAAAATACCTTTGAGGTTGGGATGTGCTTGTAATAAAGTTTTAGCAATCTCAGCTGATTTCAAATGATCGCCACCACCGTACTGAACATCGACTACTTTGATTTTTGGATACTTGCTGGCCATACGTTTTACGAAACCATCACGGCGTCCAGTGCCAGTAGTGCTGACTTGATCGTGACCGATTACGGCCACTTCACCTGCGCCACCAATTTTTTCAGCCATTTTATCTGCAGCTAAAGCCGCAGCAGCAACGCTGTCTGTTTGTGCGGTCGATACCGGAATATTGCTATCAACACCCGAGTCAAAGGCAATAATTGGAATGCCAGCGGCGGCAGCTTTTTTCAACAAAGGAATAGCTGCTTTACTGTCCAGAGCAGCAAAACCAATTGCGCTTGGTTTTTTTGCCAAAGCAGCAGACAACATGTCCATTTGTTTATCAACCTGCTGTTCGGTTTCTGGGCCTTCAAACGTCACCTTCACGTTAAGATCTTTACCCGCCTTTTCAGCACCTTGCTTCACTGCTTGCCAAAACTGATGTTGGAATCCTTTTGAAATCAGAGGAATGTAAATTTCTGCTGCAAAAGTTGTGCCAAGCAATCCCACAAGGCTCAAACCCAACACTAGCTTCAAACTCAATTGTTTCATTTTCATATACATCTCCAGAAAAACTACACTCAAAAAGATTTTTTTGTTTTAAAAATTAAAACCAAAAAAATCAACCTCAATTGAATAACACTAGATGAAGCTCTGTGTCATCAACCTCTTTTTAAAACCCGCATGAATCTCGTTACTGCAAGCAAGCTCAGTAAAAATCCAAATAATTCATGCGACTTTTAAACAGTATCGCAATCACCGAAAATTTCATCACTTTCAACTTCGCGCGATTGCCCAATATTTCAAACTGCTATTTATTTTTTTATTTACGGCGACGCAGGATATCGGCGTATACCGCCAAAATAATAATCACGCCGGTCAAGACCATTTGCCACTCTTGTGCCACGGACATGATGCGTAAACCATTGATCAAAACACTCATGATGAATGCTCCGATAATGGTACCTAAAATCGTCCCGACGCCGCCGCTTAACGACGTGCCACCAATCACCACTGCGGCAATTGCATCTAGCTCGTAACCCAGTCCCAAAGCCGGTTGCGCCGAATTTAAACGCGAAGCAATCAGCAGTCCCGCAACGCCGCAAATCGCGCCACTAAAAGCATAAATTGCAATTTTCCAACGATCCACATTCACGCCCGACAAGCGCACCGCTTCTTCATTACTACCCAGTGCAAAAGTGTAGCGACCCAAAATCGTCTTATTCAAAATCACCGCACAAAACACTGCGAGCAAAAACAAAATCAACACGCTATTAGGAATAGGAATACTCGGAATGACGCGGCCGATCAAAGAATCTAAAGAAAACCCATCAAACCCCTCAACATCATTGAAATAAATCGGACGGGTTTCGGTGATGATTAAGGACAAGCCACGCAATAACATCATCAAACCCAAAGTTGCAATAAAAGGTGGAACGCGCATTTTTGTAATGACCATACCGGAAATCCAGCCCACAAATGCGCCCGTCAATATTCCTGCCGGAATCCCGATCCACATCGGCCATTCCAAATTGACCATAAAAACGCCGGACATCACTGCGCAAAAAGTCATTAACACGCCGACCGATAAATCAATCCCGCCGGTAATAATGACAAAGGTGCACGCAATCGCTAACACACCATTGACTGCGGTGGATTGAAAAATACCGATTAAATTATCCTGCGTCAAAAATGCATCAGGACGCAAAATTCCAAAAATCAAAATTAACACCAACAAACTGGCAAAGGCCAATATTTTTTGCCGCGCTTGCGCGCTGAATAACATTTTTTTTGCTTGCGATAAATTCATACGTATCGACATAAAAACTCCAATTAACTGCACAATAAATAGGTGACAAACGTTTTAACTATCAAATACAGGTTTAATGCACTGTTGCGTTATCGCGTTGAACTGCTAATTTCATAATACTTTCTTGTGTCGCATCAGCGCCTGCGATTTCACCGGTCAAGCGCCCTTCGCACATAACCAAGATGCGATGACTCATGCGCAACACCTCGGGCAACTCTGATGAGATCATCACAATCGCCCGCCCTTGCGCGGCTAACTCATTGATCAATTTGTAAATTTCGCTTTTGGCTCCAATATCAATTCCACGTGTCGGCTCGTCAAAAAACAAAATATCGCAATCGCGCACTAACCATTTGGCGATCACAATTTTTTGCTGGTTACCGCCCGATAGCAGGCGCGTTGATTGTTCAATCGTGGGGGTTTTAATGCGCAGCTTTTGCACCATTTGAAGGGCAATATTTTGAATTTTTTGACGACTCAGAAAAAAACCAACCCATAAAAAATCTTTCATATGCGCCAACACCACATTGGCTTGCACATCCATTCCCAAGGCCAAACCAAAATGTTTTCGATCTTCGGACAAATACCCAATTCCCAATCGCACCGCATCGGCAGGTGAACGAATCACCACTTTTTTACCGTGAATAAAAATTTCGCCGCCATCAATTTTGTCGGCGCCAAATATGGCACGCGCAACTTCAGTACGACCCGCGCCCATCAGTCCGGCAAAACCGACAATCTCGCCTCTACGGATCCTAAAACTCACATCCCTAATAAATTTGCCACGACGTAAATTTTTGACTTCGAGAATCACATCTGCGCGATCGTTATCAGGAATATTTTTCTCCGCGACTTCAAGTGTGCGTCCAACCATCATGCTGATGATTTTTTCCATCGGCTCAGATGCTTGAACGGTATCGATATAACAGCCATCGCGCATCACCGTAACCCTATCAGCGATGCGTTCAATCTCATCCATTTTGTGCGAGATATACACAATTCCAACCCCCTCGGCTTTTAACTGGCGCAAGATGCGAAATAAATCATCAATCTCTACATTATTCAGCGCCGCCGTTGGCTCGTCCATGATTAAGACGCGCGATTTACGCGCTAAAGACTTGGCAATTTCGACCATTTGTTGTTTGGCAACAGTCAGTTCACCAACCAAGATACGAGGGTCCAATCGTAAATTCATCCGATCAAAAATCGCTTGCGCATCGCGATTCAAAGTCTCGTTGTCAATAAAAACACCGTACTTTGTGGGTTCGTGACCGATATAAATATTTTGCGCTGCGCTTAAATGATTCATCAAATTTAATTCTTGATGAACAATGCCAATACCCATGTTTTCAGCAATCCGCGGCGTTGCGATATCCACTTCGCGCCCTTCTAACAAAATTTGCCCGCTGTCTTTTTGATAGACCCCTGACAAAATTTTCATTAATGTCGATTTACCTGCCCCGTTTTCGCCCATCAGAGCGTGAACTTCACCAGCCAATAAATCAAATTGACAATCCTGAAGCGCGCGCACTCCTGGAAAAGATTTATTGAGTTTTCGCACTGAAATAACCGCGACCATAGCCGACTCCACAAGTGGTAAAACGATGAAAAACGCTCTTACAAAAAATAGATCGGTTCAGACCATCCCTTAAATAGACCAACCGCCATCAATGATATGCACCGCGCCAGTCGTAAAACCCGATTCATCACTGCCCAAATACACCACCAAAGCAGCGATTTCGCTGGCTTTGGCCAGACGCCCTAAAGGTTGACGTGCGACAAATTCTGCTCTCACTTGTTCAATCGTTTTTCCCGCGCTGTGTGCTTGATTTTCAATTCGCGACTGCAATGAAGGCGACTCTACTGTTCCGGGACAAATCACATTACACCGTACCCCTTGGCTCACAAAATCAATCGCGACTGATTTGGTTAAACCGATCACCGCCGCTTTGCTGGCCCCATACAAACTGCGATTGGGCGCGCCTTTCAAACTTGAGGCAACTGAAGCCATGTTAATAATCGACCCTGATTTTTTGGCGATCATGCCAGGTAACCATGTTTGAATCGTACGCAACATCGATTTCACGTTTAAATCAAAACTAAAGTCCCAGGCCTTGTCATCGATTTCTAAAATCGTCCCATGATGAACGTAGCCAGCACAATTGAACAAAATATCAAGCTCACCGATGAGCGCGTAGGCAGTCTTGATCGAGTGCTCATTCATCACATCCAAATAAAGTGTTTTTAAGTTCGGATGCTGTTCTGCCGCGAGCGCGGCAAGTGCCTCTTTATTCGCATCAGTTGCCCACACTGTTGCACCCGCTTCAGTCAAAGCCAGAGCACTTGCGCGACCGATTCCTTGTGCGGCAGCTGTCACAAGAGCCGTTTTTCCAGCAAGTCGTAAGCTCATATCTTTCCTTAAATATTGTAAAAACGTTCTGCGTTCGCCCCAAAAATATCAGGACTATCAGGCATCAAAGTTTGTGCCCCTAAAAACCAATCGCGATACGTGGTGCGCAGCGTTACTGGCGGCCAATCAGAACCCCACATCAAGCGCTTTGTGCCAAAGGCGTCATGTAAAACTTTGGCATACGGCACTAAGACTTCAAGCGGCGCGCCAGCTTCGGCTTCGGTAATCATCCCTGAAAACTTGCACATCACTCCTGTTTCATTGGCGATCTGAGCCATGTCTCTGGCCCAGTCATCAATCTCGCGTTTTACGATCAAGGGTTTCATACCGTGATCGATTACCACACGCAAATTCGGTTTTCGTTGAAACAAACGCGCGAACGGTGCCAAATGAATGGGATAGCCCAAAGCGTCAAAAGTCAAACCCATTTCTTCAACTGCATCAAAAGCCCATTGAATATCGGGGCGATCCAACCACAGCGGATCAGTCTCATCTTGCACCATCGGGCGCACGCCGACAAATTTTGGATGTTGTGCAAAACATTCCAATTGTTTTCGTGAACTGGGCGATAAAAAATCGATCCAACCCACTACAGCTTTAATTTCAGGCACCGCATCAGCAATTCCTAAAATGTATTCTGTTTCGGCCGTGGTATTGGCCGCTTGTACCAAGACCGCTTTGGTAATGCCTAAATCGCGCATATACGGCAAAGAATCAGCGGGCAAAAAATCGCATTTTAATGCAGCAATTCCGGCACCCACTCCGGCAGAATCCATCCAAAAATAATCACCACGAGAAACACGCCAAAAATGTAAATGTGAATCAACCAAAGCCATGTTCAATCCTCGTTTTAATAAAGTACGGCTATACAAATGCCGCTGATCGAGGCGCTTGGCGCAAAGGCAGGCACGCCGGTCCAACTGGATCAAATGATTTATAAGTCAAAATAAATTCCTGATGACCCAATTCTTCGGACTGGCTTAATTGGCCTTGTGCCACACTTAGGACCAGATCAAAAATTTCTTGACCGACCTCATCAATACTGGCTTGACCTTCTAAAATTTTCCCCGCGTTCACATCCATGTCGTCGGACAGGCGCGCGAATGTCGCAGGGTTGGCGCACACTTTGATGACCGGACTAATCGCCGAACCCACTACCGAACCACGCCCCGTCGTGAAAAGCGTTAAATGCGCGCCACAGGCAATCATTTCAACGATTTCGGCGTTGTCCGAAATATTGGGAAAGCCAAATCGGACTTCACCATCGGGGACAACGTCTAATAAATACAGCCCACCACCATTGCCGACTGACGGCGGAATGTCGCCAGGTTTGATAATCCCGACAATCGGCGAATCGCCACTTTTGGCATATGCGCCCAATGATTTTTCTTCTTGCGTGGTCAAGCCACCATCGGCATTTCCCGGTGCGAAACTGCCATGCCCCAACACGCTGTAATAGTGCCCCGCTTTTTGCACACAACGCACAATTTCCTCACCCAATTCCGGTGTGAGCGCGCGGCGCTGCATATGGAATTCACAACCCACGAGTTCGCCAGTTTCTTCAAAAATACAGGTTGCACCGCGATCAATCAAACGATCAAACGCACGCCCCACAGCTGGATTAGCGGTGATTCCGCTGGTCGAATCTGAGCCCCCACACACAGTTGCGATGACTAACTCGCTTAGCGCCATCGGGGCATGCGGCGTGTTGTGCAAAGACGTTTGTGCCATTTTTACCCACTCAATCCCATGTGCGATCGTGCTTTTGGTGCCGCCGACTTCTTGAATCGTCAAAGTATGAACAGGACGGCCACTTTCTTGAATCGCCTGATCCAGACTGCGTTTATTAAAACTCTCGCACCCCAAAGACACCAACAAAACTGCCCCAACATTGGGATGGGTCAACAATTGCCGCATTTGTTTATCGGCGTATTCGTTGGGATAACAACCAGGAAAGCCAATTAAATGAACTGGTGCATCCGTAGAGTGACGAAACGCCACTGTAATTTGACGTGCAATGTGATGTGCGCACTCAACCAAATAGGCGACCACAACGATATTGCGAATGCCTTTGCGGCCATCAGCGCGTAAATAACCTTGAATCGGAAAATGAGAAGTTTCTGTCAACATAAGATTGAACACCGTGGTAAAAATAGAGGCGATTTATCAAATACGAATCAATGAGTCATGACAAATTTGCGCCCTTGATCCGCCAAGGTATAAGTCGGCAAATAGTCACTCTCAAGATTGTGTGTATGAATATGGGCACCAATCGTGATTCTTGCGCTCGCCGTACCAATAATCGCCCCATAGCGCAAAACCTTGCTACCCTCTGGAATCAAGGTGCGTGCGACTTTATGGCCAATCATGATGTCCTGGGGTAAGAGCACCGGCTGTCCATCAATCAAGACCGTCTCACCAGCCGCTAGGGCGCGAGTCGCGATGACGCAGTTGTCCTTTGGATGCACCAACAATACCGCTAATACCGCCTGATTTTTCTTTGAATCCAACCCTGTCTCCTTGCCTATTTTTAGCCGGATAATTTTTGTAAAAACGGCCCCCAGCCTTCTAATGTCTCTTGTGAAATCTGTATTTATAGAATTGTCCTGTGTCTGAAGTGTCGCATTTCATTCGTTTTAAGGACTCCTTAATTGCTTAAAAGGGTTATTGGTCAGGCCAATTTTTGCCGAAGTATAGACACTTACCCTCATCCGGTCAATCGGCAATCTAATTAAAGGGCACTTCTATCAATTCATTTTTGCGGCGAATTGCTTTGTTGCGCAGTACGCGAAATCCTCACGTACTGTATGTACGCTCCGCTTTCTGTGTGCTGTGTGCTGTGCGCCTCGCACTTCATCCGCACATTCTGTATTTA
>JAVKLU010000026.1:0-67560 GCA_031538895.1 Burkholderiaceae bacterium
ACTTCTATCAATTCATTTTTGCGGCGAATTGCTTTGTTGCGCAGTACGCGAAATCCTCACGTACTGTATGTACGCTCCGCTTTCTGTGTGCTGTGTGCTGTGCGCCTCGCACTTCATCCGCACATTCTGTATTTATAGAAGTGTCCTAAAAACACTCTGATTCAAATTTGGCTTGCCTCTTTTCGCTATTGCCACAAAACGCGATTGATCTCAACTGAGTGAGCGTGATCGGATAAAGTCAAAACGCCCTCTTGCACGGTCGCGCACAACTGCATGCTGCGCTTAACTAACGGAATTAAGGCATTGGCTTGTGTTGCAGAAATTTGCCACACTGCCAGATTGTGAAAGCGAACCAGTTTTTTTTGTATGCCATGCCACCAAATTTCGGATGCATGATTAAACGCATAAACCAGCACCTGCTGCGAGCGTCCGCAGGCTTTGGCGATCGGTCGCTCCTCTGGTTGCCCAACTTCAATCCACATTTGGTTTTGTCCTATCCAATCACGCAACCACACATCAGGTTCATCCGGACTGGCTAAACCTTCTCCAAAACTCCACTGTCCATCGCCGCGACAGGTTTCTTGCAATTGATATGCGTGATAGGCCAGAGCGACCAAACGAATCATCAAACGAAGGTCTGTTTCACTGGGATGGCGCGCCAAAGTCAGGGCATGATCGGCGTAATAGTGGTGATCAATATCAGCAATTTGCAGATTCGCTTTAAAAATCGTGGATTTCAATGCCATGAGCTGGAGCTTAAATCTCGATCATTTCAAACTCTTCTTTGCGCGCACCGCATTCTGGACAAATCCAATTCGCGGGAACATCTGCCCATAAAGTGCCTGGCGCTAAACCGTCTTCAGGTGCGCCCTTTTCTTCGTTGTAAATCCAACCACAGACTAAGCACAGATAAGTTTTGTATTCGATCATTGCGAGGTACTCATAAAATAAATAAAGCTAACTATAAACAGTGCGAGGGCGATTCTTTAGACACGACATCTTTTTTATTGACTGACACCGCGCGTGAAAAATTCATTTTTTGACGCGAACGAATCAAGCCGACCAAACGCGTCGACTTGACTTCTTTAAGGGCCTCCAACAGATAGACCGCGCCAAACATCGGCCACCAGCGTAGCCCTGCGCATTCAATTGAACTCGTGTGCAAATTTTCGACACCATAGCCCTCCAAGGCCTGAGTCAAACCACTGGCGCGTGGCCAGCGATACCCTCCCATGCTGCTACTACGCGGGTTATATCCCAGCAGTTGCAACCAGTCTTTTACTCGCAACATCGATAAGAGCACCGTTTGTTGCGGAACGCATTGTTCGAACGTCGAACGATCTTGCCAAGATTGCAATTTGGCTTGCCAGCGCGCGTACAAAGACCATAAACTCAAAGTATTAAATCCCACCAAAATGATTCGCCCATGTGGCGCTAACACACGGTCCACTTCGCGCAACAAACGATGTGGTTCGGTGCATAACTCTAAGGTGTGCGGCAAAATAACCAAATCAATTGAATCAGAACGAAACGGTAAATCACTGTAATGTCCGACAATCGCATCCAATGTCGAGCACGAATTTGTTTCTAAGGTCGAATCATTGACAGGCACCGGCATTTTTTCAATATAAACCCAACGATGGCTTATCCGACTGGCACTTAAATAATTGACGTCAGGCGCACCGATTTGCAGCGCGTGATAACCAAAAATATCCCGCACCGTATGCGCCAAACGTTCTTGCTCCCACGCCAAAATATATCGTCCATAAGGCGTTTTGGCCCAGCTCCCGAAGTTATCTGGGCCGATGTTGGTAGGCAAAGTAGTTTGTGTTACCGTGTCCATGTTTTTTAAATCCTCATTTTTGGCAAACCCTCATTTGACAAATTCTGCCTTTAGCAAACCCTAATATGCCTCAATACAACGCTGATGCCGCGCATCATGTCACACACGGCGCTTTGACTGTGCAAGCAGTTCAAGCGTTTAAGGATAACCTGATTTGGATCATCTCAAAAAATGATTGTTGTACGGTCGTTGATCCAGGTCAAGCTGCCCCCGTCTTAGCACATTTGCAAATGACGCATCAAAATTTGAGCGATATTGTGATTACACACCATCATCATGATCATATCGGTGGCGTCGAGGAATTATTGCTCGCCTACCCCAAAGCCAATCTGTGGCGCGCCAGCGAGGCCTATGCGCTCCCCCAGTTCGTAACGGTATGCCAAGGCGCGATCACGCTGAAACAATGGGCAATTCCAGGACATACTTTGGATCATGTCGCGTATTTCATCGAAAGTGATAAAGACAGTCCAGCGCGCTTATTTTGTGGCGACACGCTATTTTCAGGCGGCTGTGGACGTGTGTTTGAAGGCACATTTGCGCAAATGTTAGACAGTCTCAATACATTGGCGCAATTGCCTGACGACACCCTGGTTTACTGTGCCCACGAATACACGGCAAGCAATTTACGCTTTGCCTGTTTTGTCGACCCTAATAATCAGCAACTTCAGGATTATCAAAAATGGGTGCACCATCAGGTGGCACATAATTTATCTACCTTGCCCAGCAACATCGCACTTGAAAAAACCATCAATCCTTTTTTGCGCGCTACACAATTGCAGACTTGGGCGCAAGAACACAGCGGTCAAAAAATGACTGACACCTTGGTAAGCTTCACATACTTACGAACTTTAAAAAACACCTTTTAACAAAAATTTGAACATTAATTGAGCACTGTCAGCAGATACCAATCAAATTCAAGCCTAAAAATAGAGGGTTTTAGCGTTTGTTTAAAAAATTTCCTTATTTTTCAATGGTTTAGTGGTGATTTTTAACAAAATAATGATAACATCACCCTAAGTGATTTACTCGACCTTTGTGATTTACTCGAACTTTATTGAAGAACGCCATGACCAAAAATTTTACTCATACCGCAACGTGCCCACTCTGCCACGGCAATGGTTTTTACGACATAGCGCCTGATGGTAAAAAATTCCCGCCCTTATCCCAATGGGGCTCTTCAGACCAAAAACAATCGGGATGCGAGCAATGTGGTGGCAACTCTTACCAATTAGGCTCTGGCCGCATCAGCGTCAACTATGAAGTCAGCGACAACGTATGTTTGGAGTGTAAAGGCGTGGGACATTTTGAATCGTCCAAACTGGAACACTCAATGGACAGTTCGGGACGTGGTTGGCGCGAAACTAAAGTCACGCAAACGCCTTGCCCATCGTGCTTTGGGCAAAAAAAGATGTTGCATCGCATCGAAACTTTTCCGTGTTCGGAATGCAAGGGCTTGGGTGTTATCGAAAAATGGAGCAAACCATTTTTGTCATTTCTAGGAATTAAAGGCGAAGTGCAAACCATGACCAAATGCCCCAAATGCAAGGGTTCTGGCACTGAGACCCGAACTGAAGTTTTTGCGCATGGCCACGTCGCGCGATAAAGATCGGAACCTAATAAGGATCGGAATCCTATTTTTGATTTGAGCAGATCCAATTCGCGATCAAATCAATCGTCGCATCAGTGATTACTGTTTAATTTAATGCACCTATCTAGTGCTAGTCCTTAATTACGCGTTTTAGTTTTATTTGTGCGCTTTATTGGCGTGCTTTACTTACGCGTTTTATTTACGCGTTTTATTCTTTTTCCCTATTTACTATGTTTGTTCGCGCCACTCATACTCTCGCTAATATCGATCCCGAGCTGACCGCTGCTATCGCTTTAGAAGATCAACGCCAACAAGATCACATCGAGTTGATCGCGTCAGAAAATTACACCTCCCCCGCAGTCATGGCGGCACAGGGATCGCAACTGACCAATAAATACGCAGAGGGTTATCCAGGCAAACGGTATTACGGCGGTTGCGAATTTGTCGATGTCGTCGAACAACTCGCAATTGATCGCGCCAAACAATTATTTGGTGCCGACTGCGCCAACGTCCAAGCAAATTCAGGCTCACAAGCCAACCAGGCGGTATTTTTTGCCCTGTTGCAACCTGGTGATACGATTTTGGGAATGTCTTTAGCCGAGGGCGGCCACTTAACGCACGGCATGGCGCTGAATCAATCGGGTAAATGGTTTAAACCTGTGGCTTACGGTTTAAAGGCTGACGAATCAATTGATTACGAACAAATGGAGCAACAAGCCAAAGCCCACAAACCCAAGTTAATCATTGCTGGTGCATCGGCATACAGTTTACATATTGACTTTGAGCGTTGTGCCAAAATCGCCAAATCAGTAGGCGCGTATTTAATGGTTGATATGGCGCATTACGCCGGATTGATCGCGGCAGGCATCTACCCTAATCCAATTCCACATGCGGACGTTGTCACCACGACCACGCACAAATCCTTGCGCGGGCCACGTGGCGGATTGATTTTGATGAAGGCAGAACATGAAAAAACAATTAACTCAGCGATTTTTCCGGGCATTCAAGGCGGCCCATTGATGCATGTCATTGCCGGCAAGGCAGTCGCGTTCAAAGAAGCGCTTACTCCCGAATTCAAAACCTATCAACAACAAGTCGTTAAAAACGCGCATGCCTTAGCCCAAACCCTAATTACGCGCGGCCTGCGTATTGTGTCTGGACGCACTGAATCGCACCTGATGTTGGTTGATTTACGCAATAAAAAAATCACTGGTAAAGCGGCAGAAAATTTACTGGGTCAAGCGCACATGACTTGCAACAAAAATGCGATTCCTAACGATCCTGAAAAACCATTTGTGACTTCTGGCGTGCGTTTGGGAACCCCCGCTTTGACAACACGTGGATTTACTGAAATCGACACGATCAAAGTCGGTCATTTGATTGCCGATATGTTGGACGCCCCAGAGGACCCCATGGTGTTGCAAAATGTACGCACTGAGGTTAAAAAATTGACCGATGCACATCCAGTGTATCGTTGATTGATTCTAAATTAGCGCTCAAACAATCTCTCATTTCTTTTTAAGATCGTATGGATTCAATCACTTCTAAAAAAAATAATCAGTGCTCTTTTTGCGGAAAATATCAACGTGAAGTCAAAAAATTGATCGCTGGGCCATCGATTTTTATTTGTGATGAATGCATCGATTTGTGCAATCAAATGGTCCGTGAAGACGCGCCGACCACATCTTTAGGCGACAGCACAGTCTTGCCAACACCCAGTGAAATTGTCGGAGTATTAGATGACTATGTGATCGGACAGGTCAATGCCAAAAAAACCCTTGCGGTTGCGGTGTACAACCACTACAAGCGCCTGCAAGTGCGCGATTCGTTTACCGAGGTGGAGATTGCCAAAAGTAATGTTTTACTGATTGGGCCAACCGGTTCAGGCAAAACCTTATTGGCACAAACCCTCGCGCGCATGTTGCAAGTCCCTTTTGCAATGGCCGACGCCACGACGTTAACCGAAGCGGGTTACGTGGGTGAAGACGTGGAGCAAATCATTCAAAAACTCTTACAAGCCTGCGACTACGATGTTGAACGCGCCGAGCGTGGGATTGTGTATTTAGATGAGATCGACAAAATCTCACGCAAATCAGATAACCCCTCGATTACGCGTGACGTATCAGGCGAAGGAGTGCAACAGGCTTTGTTAAAGTTGATCGAAGGCACGACGGCATCAATCCCGCCACAAGGTGGGCGCAAACATCCCAATCAAGAATACCTGCAAGTTCGCACCGACAATATTTTGTTTATTTGTGGTGGCGCGTTTGATGGTCTCGAAAAAGTCATCGCGCAGCGCAGTGATAAAAGTGGAATTGGTTTTTCGGCCAAAGTCTTGTCACAAAAAAACGTCTCGGTGTCAGAACAATTCAAAAAAGTGGAACCCGAAGATTTAATCAAATTTGGATTAATCCCTGAATTGATTGGCCGTCTGCCCGTTGTGACCAGTTTAGAAGAACTCGATGAATCAGCGCTGATTCAAATTTTGACCCAACCCAAAAACGCGTTAGTGAAACAGTTCTCTGCCTTACTACAAATGGATGGTGCGGAACTTGAAATCGAAGCGCTTGCTCTGGCCGAAATCGCACGTCAAGCGATCAAACGCAAAACTGGCGCACGCGGTCTGCGCACGATCATGGAAGAAGTCTTGCAACCAGTGATGTATGAATTGCCTGACGAAAAAAATGTCTTGAAAGTAATCGTCACACAAGAATGCGTTGTGGCACACACACCGCCACGTAAATTGCTCAAAAAGGAAGGGCGTAACGTTGCTTAATGCTACTTAACGCCACTTAACACCACTTAACGGAAAAAGGTTTTCTGAGAAATCCGTTTAAACAAATTAAACAAATTAAACAAATTAAACAAATATTATTGTGTTGCGCCTCAGTAGTGGGCTTTCCATCGAAAACTCTATTCCTTGACTGATTTCTGGCGCACGCAAAAAAGTGCTAACACACGCAACTTTGCGAGCTTCCCCCGTGTAGCACAGGGAAAAGCAGAAATAAAAAGCCCAACCGATGAGGGTTAGGCTTTAAATTTTGGTGGCCCGGGGCGGAATCGAACCACCGACACAAGGATTTTCAATCCTCTGCTCTACCGACTGAGCTACCAGGCCATTGATTTTTTTTTGAATTCGTACTTTACCCAATAATCACTGAAATTACTGGTCATCACGAGATAAACGGTATTTATCTGAATCAGTTAACACTGACTGACATAAACCCTGCAAAACAAAGGGGGGCTATTATAGCTAACTAGCCCCTCCCCCGTCTAGATAAATAGTGCGTAAATCACAGTTAAATTGATCCCTAAAAATACCTCCCGTGTCTAGCGGGGCTAGATGTGTGATTTATATGGGGCAAGAACTGAGCTAGTCAAGACTCAAAACGGTTCATACCGAAAAATCTCGGCAAACTGACACAGATCAAGCTCCCCAATCTCGAGCTATAATCTTAAAACTTAAGGGAATTTTCCATCTATTCTCCTTAAGCCTTCCTCGGAATTTATAGACACCGAGATTTTTAATTTACTGAAAGGATCAAGATGAAAAGATTATTAATTATAATGATCGCACTGACTTGTATGGGCGCACATGCACAAGGATCGGGCGCATATCTTATGGGCGGTATCGCAAACACTACTGATTCGTACAGTGGTGCCAGTGGTTTTTATATTGGCGGCGGCAAAGAAATAGGAGCTGCTAATAAATATTTAGGGACTGGTTTTACGGGCAACCTTGCATTTGAGGGTAGCTATGCATCTACCTCTTCCGGATCGTATAAATCGACCAGCATGGGGGGGGGCAGTTTACTCAAGCCGTATTAATGAAAACCTCAATTGGTTGGGTTTTGGTGGGCTAAGTATTTTTAAGTCCGAATATAATAATAACTGCCCATTTGGCTACTGTGCATCAGCTTCGGCCTCAGCGACTAACTTAGTCCTCGGTGCTGGCTTGCAATATAAAGTTTCGCCAACCTTGAATGTTGAGGGCCGATATCACTTCAATAGTTTTGATGGCTTCCGAATTGGTGCGTCTTATAAGTTTTAAATGCAGCTTAAGCGCAAGGCTCGCATACGCGCGAACTTTGCGCAATAGTTCTGACGTGAAGTAAAAACAAGCGGCATCCGACTTTGAGACCGATCAGAGCATCAGTTAGTGAGCCTTGGCAACAGCGGTTTTTCCAACGCTACGGGGCAAGGTTTCACGTAACTTTCCATCAGGGGTTGGTATTTTCAACTGTCCGATTTTTTCGTACGCTTGGCCGGATTCTTTCTCCAGCTTTCGGCGAAGATCGCTCCAATAGCGTTTGGGAATGACGCTGTCGGTCAGCACCTGCACCACATCCTCTAACGAAAAATACCATTTCTCCTGCGTAGCATCCCAGTGCGAACGGACTTGGGTAGATTCAAAAAACTGGATGTTTTGTGTGGTCATGGCTGGCTTTTAGTTGGCAGTTATTGGGTTGACAACTACAAAATTGCACTGACTGCTTTATGTGGCGGTGATGTCGGCAAGCGCCGCTTGCTACGCAGCCAGCTTGAACGGCTTGAGCCTAGTGCTGCAGTGTTCGGGCAATTCAATCCAGACGCCTTTGTCGGCTCCCGACGGGCACGTTCGGTAGCGCAGCCGAAAACGCGCCTGGGCCGTATCCGCCGCTGTGAAGTTCTCGCGCAATTCCACCGGCAGCTTGTAGCGCGTTTGCAAGGCTTTGTGTAGCTGCTGGCGTAATGTCGTGGCGGTGGGAGCGACACAAGGTAATTCAAACAGGATCATCAAGACGATAAACCAGCACCGCGCCTGTAGGATTCTCGCATTAACTCCCGCCTTAATCCCCCTTAATATCGCCGATACACAGATATTTCATATCAACGTATTCATCGATTCCGTGCGATGAACCTTCACGACCAAAGCCACTGTTTTTCACGCCGCCAAATGGTGCAATTTCGGTTGAGATAATTCCCGTGTTAATACCGATGATGCCGCATTCCAAAGCCTCGGCAACGCGCCAGACACGGCCAATATCACGACTGTAAAAATAACTCGACAGGCCGTATTCGGTATTATTTGCCCAGGCTATCACTTGGGCCTCTCTTTCAAAACGAAACACTGGTGCCATCGGGCCAAAAGTTTCCTCTCCCGCGCAGCGCATATCCTGAGTCACGTCGGCCAGAATGGTGGGTTCAAAAAATTGTTGCGACTCCATCCCCTCTTTCACCTTCCCGCCCACAATCACGCGCGCGCCTTTATTTTTTGCATCTGCGATATGCGCTTTCACTTTTTCAACCGCCGCCAAATCAATCAATGGCCCCTGCGTCACACCGGCGTCTAAACCATTGCCGACTTTTAATGCAGCGACTTTGATTGCAAATTTTTTCAAGAACTCTTCGTACACACCGGCTTGTACATACAGGCGATTGGCGCACACGCAGGTCTGACCGGCGTTACGGTATTTACTCGCCATCGCGCCCTCAACTGCACTGTCTACATCTGCGTCATCAAAAACGATGAATGATGCATTGCCGCCCAATTCCAGCGATAATTTTTTCAAAGTATGCGCCGATTGCGCCATCAAAATGCGTCCGACTTCGGTCGATCCGGTAAAGCTTAAATGGCGCACGATTGGGCTGGCGCACAAGACTTTACCCACCGCGATACTGTTATCTGAATCAGCTGTCACGACGTTCAACACTCCCGCAGGCATACCCGCACGCAGGGCAAGTTCCGCCACTGCCAAGGCTGACAATGGCGTTTGCTCAGCCGGTTTAATCACCACCGTGCAACCCGCCGCCAGTGCCGGCGCGACTTTTCGTGTGATCATTGCAAGTGGAAAATTCCATGGTGTAATCGCTGCGCACACGCCGACCGGTTGACGCAACACCATCAAACGACGATTGGTATCAAAGGTTTGTAACACTTCGCCGTTCAAGCGTTTGCCTTCTTCTGCAAACCATTCAATAAAACTGGCGCCATAGGCGACTTCACCACGCGCTTCAGTTAAAGGTTTGCCTTGTTCCATTGTCATCAAACGCGCCAAGTCTTCTTGATGTTGGATTAACAGGTTGAACCAACTCAACAAAATTTTGTGGCGCTCTTTAGCGGTCCTGGCTCGCCATTCAATCAGTGCCGCAGCGGCGGCATCAATTGCATTTTGCGCATCGTTAGCGTTTAAATTGGCCACATCGGCCAAATGCGCGCCCGTCGCCGGATTGGAAACAGCAAAAGTATTTTTTCCAGCAATCCATTGACCATTGATCAATGCACTGGTTTTTAATAATGAGACATCACTTAAATTTTGCATAAAAATCCTTAAAGTAGTTGAAGTCCAAATGGCGCCAACAAAGTTTTTATCCAAAACTCTGCGGCGCCATTTTTCATGGAATAGCGACTGTTCAAAAAGTGTTCAGAACACGCTCAATAATTACATCGCGCCCAAAATCGCCGCTTCAGTAATCGCCAAACCTTCATTGAACACCGCCTCTGGAATGCTTAATGGAAAGAGAAAACGAATCGCGTTACCTTCGGTGCCGCAGGTCAATAAAATCAAACCTTTGGTTAATGCAAGGCTTTGCACTTTTTTCGCCATATCTGCCAGCGGCGCGCCCGTTTTTGGATCTCTAAACTCAAGCGCAATCATTGCGCCCAAACCACGCACATCAGAAATTGCGGCGACTTTTGGTTTCAATGCATTCAAACGATCCACCAAAATTGCGCCCAATTTTGCGCCACGCTCGACCAGTTTTTCTTCTTCCATCACTTCAATCACTGCATGCGCCGCCGCCACCGCTAAAGGATTTCCTGCATATGTGCCACCCAATCCACCTGGCAAAGGTGCGTCCATCACTTCTGCACGTCCACACACCGCAGACAAAGTTGTTCCACCGGCTAAAGATTTCGCTACGACCATCAAATCAGGAATCACCGATGGAAAATGCTCCATTGCGAACATTTTTCCCGTGCGTCCAAAACCTGTTTGCACTTCGTCGGCAATCAATATGATGCCGTGTTCATCACAGACTTGGCGCAACCACGTCACCGCCTGTGCTTGAATGGGATTAAACCCACCCTCGCCTTGAACGGGTTCAAAAATAATCGCCGCGACTCGTGATGGTTCAATGTCTGACTTGAATAAATTGCTCAGCGCTTTTTGAGTATCTGCCAAGCTGCTGCAATGACAAGGATAGGGAATGTGATACACCTCGCTGGCCATCGCACCAAAGCCGGCTTTATAGGGCTGCACCTTACCCGTTAACGACAGCGCGAACAAGCTGCGTCCATGGAAGGCCGCTGAAAATGCGATCACGCCAGAACGTTTAGTGGCATAACGCGCGATCTTGATCGCATTCTCAACCGCTTCAGCACCCGTGGTAAAAAATGCGGTTTTTTTCGCATGAGTGCCCGGCGTCATTGCATTGATTTTTTCCGCCAAAGAAATATAACTTTCGTAAGGTACTACTTGATAACACGAGTGAATAAATTTGTCGGCCTGCGCTTTAATCGCCGCCACTACCTTAGGGTGACGATGCCCGACGTTTACCACCGCGATGCCACCACAAAAATCAATAAATCGACGCCCTTCCACATCCCACAATTCGGCGTTTTGTGCGCGCTCAATAAAAAATTGATTTAAGACACCCACACCGCGTGGTGTGGCTTTTTCTTTACGTTGTTGTAAGGCTAAGTTTTGTGACACTAAGTTTTGTGACATAGAGGTTCTCCAAAAAGTAAAAGAGGTTTGCGTTGTAAACGCACGTAAACCCATAAATAAACAACCAATGACTGGCATTGAAATTACTGTCAGCTTAAATACACTTAACGGGGTTTTTCATTCTACTACGTGAAGATATTCGCGTGATTTATTTGAGCACGCTGATACGCAAACAATTCATCATAGGTTTGTCGTGCATTCGTCACAAGCACTTTGGCACTATCGCAAAATTTGACTCCGCATCAATCCAATTGACTAAGGAAGGTTTGGTTTTACGATCTTTCTAACATGATTATCAATATATACCCCTGTGAAAAACAATATCTCAAGCGGAAATAGCATTGAGTCAAGCATCACGGCAAAAGGTAACCCTATGATCGCATCCATATTTGGTACGGTTTTGTACTGTCTTTCGATTTGGTGAAGAATTATTTTTCGCTCCACTTTGAAATTTGTTTGCGTTCCTTGTACTTGAACTTGAGTTTTTGGAATAAAGCCGACAAAACTGACTGTAAGAGTTGAACCGTGGTCCGCGATTGTGTAAGTTGATTTTTTGATGATCTCGATTTCTACATCAGACAGTTCAGATTTCGGCTTGTCATAAAAAAAACGTCTCGATCCTGTGAAACTTCCATTGCTTACCTCAATTTCAAAGGGTATTTCGTCAGTTGTTTTTTGATTAAATTTATTGGCAGAAAACAGACGATTACCATCAAGTTTTTGAGCAATTTCAGCAAAACGATCCCCGCCCTCGACGACGACATAGAGCGCGTTTCTTCCGACCATTGCAATAGCCTTAGGGTGTCGGGTCAAAATCTCTGTGTTATCAATACGACCGATCGCGTAGAGCTGGTCTTCAGCCAGAATATTGCTGGATTTTATTGTTGTGACTGTTTTTGAAAGAGGAGCCATCAGCAATATTCCGCCAGTGAAACAACCTTGCAGAAACATCACTGCGAATATAATCGCTAAAAAAACTAATAATTTACGCATTGATAGTCCGTTAATAACTGACTGACTGATGGATTCAATCAACTCATTATTCTGTGCTAATCCCTAAGCGTTTAGGACGGTGCAGAGGTCAACTGCCAAATGCGCACTTGCTGGGGAGCTAAATCGAAACTCATCTGATCGACCTTTGACGCGTTACTGCTAGGCTGGGTTAATAGCTCCGTTATTTGACTGCCACTGGGCCAGCCCGATAAATTAGCACGAATGGTGTTGATATCACTGGTGCTAACAGCAAGCAGGTAATGTGTGTTTTTGTAATAAAAATCTTGTAGCACCCAATCACTGGCACTACCGTTTGTTGTAGTCGATACAACGGCATCGCTACGCGCCATCTCACCATAGGCAAAGGCTTGTCCCAACAGAGGTTCGGTGGCATTCATTTCTGTGGAGATTGACAAATAATCCGTCGCAATTTTGTCACGCCAATTGGCGCTAAACCCTGGGCGCAGCGCATAAGACCAAATGAAGATACCCTTTGCACCACGCGCAATGGCAAGATAGATATTGTTACGAATCACGGCGCGCAGTTGCGCATCGCTAGGAGCTGGCTCAACTGGATCAATATCCATATTCAGTCCAACAACCGGCAAATAAGCTTGTGCCATATTTGATCCGCCATACACGGCATCGGCACCTGCCATCACTTTTGAAATTCGTTTTGAATCGTTATAGATGCTACTAGTGTATGACCCACGGGCAATGACATCGTAGTAAGCAATGTAGTTTTTTAAATCACTCGCCGTTCTGTTATTAGGTTGGTACGAAAGAATCGGGCGATTTGCCACCTTTGCGACAGCTTCGGCGGCGCGAATGGCATCTCGGACTGTTGTTAAATATGCCATGTCGCCCTCGGGTGATGTGATGCTGCCCTTATTCCAATAGCGTAACTCTTCTGGATACACATACCAATAACTGACGGCTTTACTAAGGCTTGCATCATTCAACACAGCATTGACTTTGGTCATCACTTGATTCTCAACATCTGCCTGCGATATCGGGAGATTGAGTGATGATGCAACATAACTCACCGGAGTTGAACCATTTGCACCCTTAGCTGAAATTTGCCAGATCAACTTCATGCCAGCTTGGATGGCTTGACTGCTGCATCCGTTGCTAAGACCCTGTGTTCCGTAATTAGGCCCATACAAAGAACCTGATCCAACCCCACCATTGCTTGTGATAAATGAGGCTAAAAAACTCTCGCAATTGGCATTTATTGAGTAAAAAGCAAAGGGGAATCCGGTCGTTAAAGTCAGTTTAGGGGCAGGCGTGTTGGACGTGCGAAAAAAACTCTCAGCAGTCGTTAGCGTTTTTGGTGTCGTTGGCTCAAGGCCACCGCAACCATAAGAAAGGGCGAGCGAGAAGGCTAATAATATGAGTAATGTGCGCATGATCCTCGAGCCCGAAAAGTTATATGGGGGAGTCACTTAATCACTTCACCAAAATAATCGGTTCAAATTCTTTAGGCGCGGCACGCGGCATTAACACCCACATCAAGCCTTGCTGTTTCATTTTTCCGGCGAGATTGCCGGCGTCATCACCCGTTCCCCAGAAAAAATCTGCACGAACGTTGCCGCGAATCGCGCCGCCGGTATCTTGCGCCATCATCAACTGACGCAATGGCGCAGTTTTATTCGGATAAGTTGTCGATAAAAAAACTGGCACATCTAAAGGCACCGAAAGTGGGTCAACCGCAATAGAACGCGCGGCGGTTAAATTGACACCCGACGCGCCGATAGGTCCCAGACGATCATCGGTAATCGCTTTTTCTTCAAAAAACACCATGCTCGGATTGCTATTGAGCAACTCCGACAAACGCTCTGGATGGGCCTTAGCCCAGGAACGAATACTTTGTGCACTTGCTTGCGTCAAATTTAACTCACCTTTATCCACTAAATAACGGCCAATCGAACGATAAACCTGCCCGTTTTGGTTCGCGTAACCAATTCGAATCGTCTTTTTTTCATCGACTAAATAAACCCGCCCCGAGCCTTGCACTTCCATAAAAAAGGCATCGACCGGATCGTTTAACCATACCAACTCAAAATCCGCCAGTAAATCACGACTGGTAATTTCGGCACGATTGAAATAGGGCACCACGCGCTGACCCAATACACGTCCGCGCAAACGCAAATTAGCGGTTTCGGGAGCGATCTCTTTTAAATCAATCGTCAATAAATCATTGGGGGTTCGATAAACCGGATAAATATACGGTGCCCGTTTTGTGCGTGAACCGTGCAGCACTGGTTCGTAATAACCCGTAATCAAACCTTCCAATGAACCGTCTTTATTCATCACCGCATACGCTTGAAAATAAATTTCAAAATAACGTTTTACCGCATTGCTGTCATTACCGCTAACCTGTGTCGCCGCGTCACAAACATTATTCCATTCGGCGCGAAAACGCAGGGAACGACACGAACGGTTAAAGGCTTCCCATACTTGTTTATGGTCGTCAGATTCCCAGCCGCTAATATCTTGATAGGGCACCGCACGCCAATGATCACGAATCCCCAGCGCGTTGAGTTGTGGTAAAGGAATCGCTTTAACTTTTTTATTGTCTTTAAGGTTCAAGTCCTCAGCCGTTGATTCATCCTTAACACCACTAGTTTTGTTAAGCGTCTCCCGCTCTTTTTTAATCACCGCCGGTTTATTTAAGGTATCGCCGGGTGTGGCACAAGCGACTACGATCATGGTCACACTCAACAGCAAAAATCGTAGCAGCAAAAATCGTAGCCGCAAAAATCGTAGCAGCAAAAATCGTTGAAGAAATTTCATTTTTAATCCAAAAACTAATAAGTTCTATGTTGACAAGACCCTAAGCCTTGATTATGTCCGACCACGTTGTAACCATTCTTCTGCGTGCTGCCGCGTCGTTGCCGTGATTTCAACACCGCCTAACATTCGTGCAATTTCTTGTACCCGAGTCTCATTTTGCAAGGCGTAAATTTCAGTTTTTGGTGCGCCCTTAACTTGTTCTTTACGCACTAAAAAGTGTTGTTTCGCCAAACTGGCGACTTGCGGCAAATGCGTTACGCACAACACTTGGCGCGACTGTCCTAACTGCTGTAATAAACGCCCCACTACTTCAGCGACAGCACCACCAATCCCGCTATCAACTTCATCAAACACCAAAGTGGGTGTCGCAGTGGCTTGCGCAGCAATCACGGTAATGGCCAGAGCGATACGCGCCAACTCGCCTCCTGAGGCCACCCGCGCTAAAGATTTTGGCGCCACACCCGCGTGTCCCGCCACTCGAAATTCGATGCGCTCATTACCCTGAGCTGAAGCCGCTATTGGTAACAGCGCGACCTCAAACGCTCCACCTTGCATATTCAAAGTTTGCATCGAGTCCGTTACTTTGTGCGCCAAGTCCATTGCAAGCGTTTTGCGCGCCAGACTTAACGCAGATGCATGTTGATCGTAATCAGCTTTTAAACGCGCGACCTCTTGCGTTAAATCCGCCTCATCCATCGGATGCGCCAGTTGATCGAGTTTGGTTTGACTGTCTAATAACAATTGCGGCAAAGCTTCAGGCGCACAACGAAACTTTCGCGACGCGCTGTGCAAGGCCTCAACCCGAAAATCAATTTGCTGCATTTGCGTCGGATCTAAATCAATTTTTTCTAGGTAAACAGTTAAATCATGCGCCGCTTCATTGAGTTGAATTTGTGCGGATTCCAACATTTGCGCAATCGGTGATAAGCGCTGATCAATTTGTGCCTCACGCGACAAACGTTGGCTGTAATGCGCCAACTGCGCATTCATTGCGGCTTCAGAATCGCGCAATAAATCAACTCCTGTTTGTGCGACCTCAATCAAATTGCTGGCATGCGATAAACGTGAATGCGCTTGTTGTACCTCATCCCACTCGCCGGCCTTCGGGCTTAGTTTTTCTAATTCAGAAACTTGCCACACCAAACGTTCGCGTTCGGCGTTAATGGTGGCGAATTCCATTTGGTAATTATTCAGTAATTGCGCGGCGTGATGCCAAGCTTGATAGGCGTGTGTGACTATCAATGCTTGCGTTTCCAGATGCCCATGTCGGTCTAACAAAATACGTTGTTGATCCGTTTGAAGCAATGATTGGTGCGCATGTTGGCCATGGATATCAATCAGCAAACTACCCAGTTCGCGCAATTGACTCAAATTGACGACAGTGCCATTGATAAAGCCGCGCGATCGTCCGGTTTGATCAATCGTGCGGCGCAAAATTAATTCATCTTGCACTTCTATTTCTTGCCCAGCTAACCACGCCTGAATCATCTCGCTATCATTGTCCCATTGACTTGAAATCTCAGTTTTTGCCGCACCTTCACGAATCGACTCCGGACCGCCGCGCTCACCCAAGACCAGATTTAAAGCATCGATCAAAATGGATTTCCCCGCACCGGTCTCACCGCTAAAAACGGTAAATCCAGAAGAGAACTCGATGGCGAGTTGTTCCACAATAACAAAATCACGCAAATAGAGCGTACGTAGCATAGGAGTCTTAGTAAAAACCAGTGCCAAGGATTGTAAGGGACAGGATAGGTCGCAGGATTCACAAGCTATGCGCGCCATGAGCGGAGAATCACATCACGTATTGCGCTATGAAACTTGATTCAAATACAGCGAATAAAAAACGGCCCACAATAAAAAACGGCCCAATTGGGCCGTTTTTAAATGTTCAAACAAAAAAGTTAGCCTTTCATGCTTTAACAGAACTGCTTTAACAAAATTACTTCGATGCTGATGCTGATGCGTGTTTAGCATGTTTAGCTTTTTTAGCTTTTTTAGCTTTTTTGTCCATGCCATCAGCTGATGCAGCGGGTGCAGCGGCTGCGGGTGCCGCAGCAGGAGCAGCCGCAGGAGCAGCAGCGTTTTGAGCAAATGCAGTAACAGCGAATAAAGCAATAACTAAAGCGATAATTTTTTTCATAGTAGCTCTCAAAAAGAAGTAAACAACAAATAAACAGATTAAAAAAAATAATTGTGCTCAAAACTGTGATGGAAAACCATCCTTACCTTAAGCAGGCATATGCTAAGACCCTAATGTTAGTTTTATTGTCATCTTATGTACTGATTTGTATGCGCACGCTCTAACCACATCGCATCGCCATAGCTGAAAAAGCGATATTTCTGTGCAATCGCATGTGCATAGCTTGCGCGAATGACCTCATAACCGGCGAACGCTGATACCAAAACCAATAAGCTTGATTTGGGCAAATGAAAATTAGTGATTAAGGCGTCCACACAGCCAAACTGATAACCGGGACGAATAAACAATCGGGTTTCAGCGCTTTCCTCACGCACCTTGTGATGACCATCGGCCGCACTTTCCAGCGCGCGTAAACTCGTCGTCCCCACCGCAATCACTCGCCCACCTCGGGCTCGCGTAGCAGCAATAGTCTCAACTGTCGCACGCGGAATCGAATAACGCTCTGTATGCATCACGTGTTGCGATAAATCGTCCACCCGAATCGGCTGAAAAGTACCCGCGCCAACATGCAAAGTAACAAAGGCTTGTGCAATGCCACGAGTCTTCAGCTGGGCTAATAGAGCCTGATCAAAATGTAATCCTGCGGTAGGCGCCGCCACTGCACCATCGTGCGCGGCAAAAACGGTTTGGTAACGCGCTTCATCTTCCGCAGTGGCGCTGTGGGTAATGTAAGGAGGGAGCGGCAAATTGCCGTGATCATGTAAAACGCTTAACCATTCTTGATCGCAAACCAATTCGATCAATCCTTGCTCTGACACGCCGCCGACAGTTGCATAAAGCGTTTCAGATAAAAATATTTTTTGTTGGGGTTGGGGACGGTGCGATGCGCGCAGATGGACCCAAACACGATTCGGGTCAACGATGCGCTCGACCAAAATTTCGACTTTACCGCCACTGTCTTTATGGCCAAACAAACGCGCTTTAATGACTCGCGTATCATTAAAAATCACACAATCTTGATCCCTGATTTGATCAAGCACGGAAACGAAATGACGATCACTAAAACGATTTAATCCTTGTACGATCAATAATCGTGAGGCACTGCGTTCATTCAAGGGTGTTTGCGCGATCAATTCATCAGGCAAATCAAAATCAAAATCACTAATGCAATCGGGGATATTCAATTCAATAAAAGTCAATAATAAAAATCGGGGATTTTTCTATTTCACTGCTGTCAACATATTCGCTTCACGGATCACTGCCTCTTGATAACCCAAGGCTCCAGCGCTTCGATAGTAAGAACGTGTTGCGGTTAAATTTTGAGGGCCGTCTAAACCCAAATCAGCTATCCGACCCAAGGCAAACAAAGCTTGCGGCAATTGCTTTTCTGCGGCTTTTTGATACCACATTTTTGCAGTCTTCATATTTTTGTCGCCACCTTGGCCATTCTCAAATAGCAAACCTAAATTAAATGCGGCAGCGGCACTGCCTGCTTGTGCTGCCGCTTGATACCATTGACGCGCTAAAACAAAATTTTGCGCGATGTTTTCACGACCCTCTGCATAAATCACACCCAAACGCATTTGCGCTGACGTATTGCCGGCGTTGGCGGCTTTTAAATAATAGGTTGCGGCTTTTGCCCAATCTGCGGGTTTGCTTTGTTCATAAAAACGCCCCAGTGCAAAATTTGCTATCGCTGGATCTTGCTCTGCCGCCATTTGCCATAAACTGAACGCACGCGCAGTATCACGGGTCACGACGGTGCCTTCATACAAAACCTGTGCCAAATACAGTTGTGCAAAAAGACTGCCCTGATCAGCCGCTTTACCCAACCAAACCACGCCCTCGCTCGCATAACCCATCGAAGTTTTTTGCAGCAGCCACTGACCTAACAAATTTTGCGCCGGCACAAAACCTTGTAAAGCGGCACTACGAAAAAATTTCAATCCTTTATCCGTGTTGACAGGGATTCCAAACAAACCATTGCTATAAATCTGTCCTAATTTCGTTGCCGCCAAAACATAATTTTGTCCCGCTGCTTTTTCATACCACTTCAATGCATCAGCGATATTTTTTTGCGGAATCGCGCCCTGTTCAAGCATCTGAGCATAGTTGTACTGCGCCCGCGCCAGCCCAGCTTCAGCCGCGATGTGATACCAAACAGCCGCATTGGCAACATCTAATCCACCACCCTGTCCATGTTGCATTAACAAGGCCAAATTAAATTGCGCGCTTAAGTTGCCTGATAAAGCAGCCTTTTGATACCATAGACGTGCCTGTTCAAGATTCGCACTCACGCCGCGCCCTTGAACATAGGCATTGCCCAAAGAAACTTGGGCATCAAGGTTGCCCAGCTCTGCGGCTTTTTTGTACCACTCAAACGATTGCTCTTGACTTTTCACCACACCACTACCCGTTTCAATTTTCTGCGCCAAATTGTTCATCGCGTCAGTATCGCCTTTGCGTGCGGCTTTTAAATACCACTGCACTGCTTGGGTGGGATCATAATCAACTCCAAATCCATCATCATAAGCACGCCCCAGGTTGTATTCTGCCCAAACCAAACCTCCTTTCGCGGCTTTTTGCATCCATTTAAATGACTCGACGAGATTTTTTTCAATACCCATGCCTTTGGCATAGCGCTGCGCCAAATTAAATTGGGCTTCAGGTACTGATTGCGACGCCGCCAAAATCAACCACGACACCGACTCAATGACGTTTTTATCTTGGCTACTCAGTACGCTTAAATTGTATTGAGCCGGCGCATAACCTTGATTCTCCGCTTTCAAATACCAAGCTCGCGCCAATTCGTTTGATTGCGTCACACCTGAACCTTGCGTGTAAAGACGCCCTAGATTAAATTGTGCAATCGGATAATTGGCTTTTGCTGCTCTTTCATACCACTGTGCTGCGACAGATAAATTTTGTGCCACGCCTTCACCCAATTCATACATCACGGCCAGACTGTTCATTGCCTCCGCAATCCCTGCCTGTGCCGCCATACTGAACCATTTAAATGCTTCTTTATCATCGCGCGCCACCGCATAACCGAGACGGTATAACAACCCAAGACTATTTTGCGAATAAGTATTACCGTCATTGGCGAGGACTTTATGATTCTCGATCAAGGCATCAACATCTGGATTTTTAGACGCTAATGATTCAGCTTGCACCGGTGACAACGGCGTGCTCGTTACCGTTTGCGCCAAGGCAGGCAACATGGTCATCATTACCACGAGACTCAAAGCACTGCGTCGATACGAAGCTAGCGCGCAATATATCCAATTAGCCATCATCACAAACTCCTCACAAATTCAAAATAACTCGCTATAACGCAACTCTGATTTGATGAATACATAAAAAATAGGAACAAGCAACATACCGCTCCAACCCAATAATGTCTCCACCACAACCAACACTAAAAACTGCTCCACCACACTGACCGCTAGGGTGGGTTCTTGCCAGCGACTAGACAACAAAACCTCTAATTTGCCCAGCACCAAACCGACAATCAAACCATATAAAGCCAACCAATATGATTGCGTAAAACCCACCAAAACCAACAAAACTGCAAGAAGCACTGTTCCCACACTGGGCAGCAAACTCAATAAAAACGCACTCACCACTAAGGTCGCTTCCCAATAAATCACTATGCCAAATTGCGGTAAAACGCCATACAAAAGTGCGGCGACGATGATCGCATTGACCAGAGCGATTCGCGCTTGTGTCTGCAAGAGCGCGCTAAAAACACGAAACCAACGCGCCGCAATATTGACTAATTCAACCCGCAAAGGACCTGCTTCAACATTCGCATCAGCACGGTGTCCTGCCAATACTGAAAAAGCCAACAACCAACCAATCAAACTACCCAGCAAAATATGCGCCAGCGACTGACTGACGGCTTGTCCGGCCGATTGCAACAAATCGCTATTACTGCGCACCAAAATCAGTACGCCCTTGTGCCAAGAATCCTGGTTAATTTGCAGCAACTGTAACGCCCATCCTGGCAGGGCACGCACTTGTGCGTCCATAGCACCGGCCAAGACTTGAAGTAAATGTCCGACATTGTTTTCTGGTTGATTAAAAAAATCGATCAGATACGAAATTAAGCCCCCAAACCCCAACACCACTAAGGCGCCAAAGCCCAATAAACAAAACCATGCCGCGATGCGACTGGATAATTTTTTTTGCACCAAATGCCAACCGCCTACGATGGCAGTACGCGTAAACAGGACTGACAAGCTAAAAATAACCAAACCGCCCTTAACCACCGCCACCATCGCCAACAGCATCAACAACCAGACGACCAGACGATATACATTGACGCCTTTGGGGCTAACATAGCGCTGCGAATGCGTAACACTCGCAGTATTGTGAATACTCATAAGGATACACACTAAACACTAAAATTTGAATTAAAACAATGAATTACAAACCAATTCTAACAAATTACATGAATATTGGCTATGACTATTAAAATAGCGGTAATCAGTCACTCATAAGCTTCTTTATCAATTGCAATATGTATTCGGACCTGTATTCGAATCTTTCTTAGATAATGCAAGGCTAACTAATTAAGCTTGAACTTTCTCTTTTCATTCGCATGCCTCTTATTTCGCTCAAGCGCGCGCTCTTTGCCAACCGCTTAGTTTTTTTATTATTTGGAATGGTCTTTGCTGTTTGGGCAACGCAATTACCTTTACTCAAAAATTTTTATCACTACGACAATGGCAATATCGCCGTGACTTTTTTTATCATGGCCGTGGGTGCCTTGTTTGGATTAACTCAAGCAGGACGCATTGTGCATATTTTGGGAATGATGCGCGCGCAAAGACTACTCTGGACCATCAGTTTGTCGATATTTCCCCTGATTTACGTTTTTCCGATCAGCGCGGCTTTATGGATCGAAGTGTTTGTGATTGGGTTTTGTAGCGGCGCAATTGATGTTCTCGTTAACGTTGAAGCCACCGATTTAGAAAGACACGCCAAACGCCCTTTACTCTCCGGCATACATGGCATGTTTAGCTTAGGTGGAATGTTAGGCGCGGCGCTGACCAGCCAATTACTGGATTGGGGCGTCAGTTCAGTTGAGATTTTTAGTGGCCTAGCCGTCATTGGAATTAGCTGCAATTTCTACGCAAGTCGCTTTGTCTTACCCATCGATCCCGCGATCAGGGCCGCAGAAACGGATAAAAAATTTATTTGGCCGCATGGCTTAATTACTTGGTTGGCCTTGGCGACTACGATCGGCATGGTGATTGAAGGCGCGATTTACGATTGGAGTACTTTGTTAATGGTTGAAACCTTCAACAGTCCGCCAACTTTTGCCGCGTGGTCTTATGCCGCATTCAGTGGTGCGATGGCTCTGGGACGTTTTGGCGGCGACGCCTTGCGCGCGCGCATTTCGGCGCCTCGTTTAATTGCCTACAGCGCAATCTTGCTCATCATCGCCTTGAGTGCCGGATTGTTAATTCGTAATCAATATTTCATGCTGTTAGTGTTTGGTTTAAGCGGCATCGCGATCGCCAATTGGGTACCGGTGTTTTACGCCAGTGCAACGCAATACAAAAGTCAAATGACGAGCGCACAAGCCATTAGCAGTCTCGCCACCGTTGGATATTTGGGATTTTTGATCGGACCAATTTTGTTAGGTTATGCCGCGCGCTCTATCGGTTTGTTATTAACTTTTTGGGGCTTGGTTTTGTTATCAGCGGTGATGGCGATATTTGCGCCTTCCACTTTGCGACGCGCCGCCAAATCTGCATAAATGATTGGTAAGCGGAGTCAAATTTTCTAAACCGTTTTATAAACTCAAGGGCACTTCTATAAATACAGAATGTGCGGATGAAGTGCGAGGCGCACAGCACACAGGAACCGGAGCGTACATACAGTACGTGAGGATTTCGCGTACTGCGCAACAAAGCAATTCGCCGCAAAAATGAATTGTTAGAAGTGCCCTACTAATTCTTTCTTTGTCATCAATGACCGCATCGCTACTAAATATCTACACGCGTCGCGTCCCTTCAGATATTGCACGACAATTGCAAAGCGCGGGTTATCACCCAGCGCTGGCGCGACTGTACGCGGCACGCGGAATACGAACGCCGATTCAAATTGAATCCGAACTCACCACACTATTAACGCCCGACACCTTGGCCGGAATCGATAGCGCAACGACATTGTTGTACGACGCGATTAACCAAAAAAACAAAATTGTGATCGTTGCCGATTACGACTGCGATGGTGCAACCGCCTGCGCGGTTGGAGTGCGTGGTTTACGGATGCTGGGCGCGCATGTCGATTACTTAGTACCCAATCGCGCGATCCATGGTTATGGGCTAACGCCTGAAATCGTCGATGAAGTTCATCAGCAATTTGCGCCGCAAATGATCGTCACTGTTGATAACGGAGTCGCCAGTATTGACGGCGTTCAACACGCCCAATCTTTAGGAATAAAAGTCATCATTACCGATCATCATTTGCCGGCCGAGCAATTGCCTAAGGCTGATGCCATTGTCAACCCCAATGTACCGCCCTGTCGTTTTCGCAGTAAAAATTTAGCCGGCGTTGGCGTCATGTTTTATGTCCTGTTGAACCTGCGTCAAAAAATGCGCGCGGCAGGAGTGTTCGATCGTCAAACCCAACCGCCCTTAAACAGCTTGTTAGATTTAGTGGCACTGGGCACTGTTGCTGACGTGGTGGTGCTAGATGACAACAATCGAATTTTGGTCAAACACGGTATGACGCGCATTCGCCAAGGCCGCGCGCACGTTGGCATCAACGCCCTCTTGCGCGTGTCAGGCCGCAATCCGGATACCTTATCGGTGGCCGATTTAGGTTTTGCCATTGGTCCACGCATCAACGCCGCCGGTCGTTTATACGATATGCGTTTGGGGATTGAATGTTTACTGACTGATGATTTAGGGCGTGCGTGGCGCTTGGCGCAAGAGCTTGACGCGGTCAATATTCAACGCAAAGAAATCGAATCTGAAATGCGTGCCGAAGCACAAATCATTATGGATGGTTTGAATATCGAGGATCGCGCCAGTATCTGTGTGTATCACCCCAACTGGCATCAAGGCGTCATTGGAATTTTGGCTTCCCGTTTAAAAGACAGTTACCACCGCCCCTCCTTGGTGTTTGCTAACAGCAGCGATACGCACTTGCGCGCCTCGGGACGCTCAGTCGCGCAATTACATTTGCGTGATGCGCTCGATTTACTCAGTAAACAAGCACCACATGTTTTGGAAAAATTTGGCGGTCACGCAATGGCCGCAGGTTTGACGATGCGGCGCGAACATTTTGACGAGTTTTGCAAACTTTTTGAAGACATCGTCACGGCTGCAAAGCTCCCCTCTGATAAAAGCTGGCTGTGCGATGGCGAATTAGAGACGGCTTACCACAATCTTGATTTCACATTTCAACTCAACCAATTAGTCTGGGGGAATGGCTGTGCCGCCCCCTTGTTTTATGGCGAGTTTCGAGTCAAACAACAAAAAGTCTTAAAAGATGCGCATTTGAAATTGCTCTTGGAAAAAGGCGGACAGACCATCGATGCGATTTGGTTTGGACAAAATACTTTTGTAGCCGATCATCTGGGCGTGCTCTATCGCCTAGAATCTAATCAATACAATGGCGTTTCTAAAGTTCAACTGATGGTCGAAACGGCAGCCGCCAAAGACCAGATTCAGCTTAAAGTAGCTCCCTAAAGTAGAACCCTAATAAGCAACACTATCGTTTTTATATTGAACATTTAATTTTTAACATTTGATTTTCAGGAGAAAGTATTTTGCTTGACATCATCAATGCCGCAGGCTGGCCAATTTGGTTTTTATTATTGACTTCGATTTTGGCGCTGGCCTTGATTCTGGAGCGTTTTTACTCGTTGCGCCGCAAGAACATCATCCCAGAAAAAGTGATGGGTGAAATTGTGACCCTGTATCGTGACAATCAATGTCCACCGAACTTGGTCAATAAATTAGAAAACGGCACTCTGTTTGAACAATTACTGGCAACCGCAATTCAGCATCGCAGCTTGAGTCGTGGCGATGCAGTGGAACGTTTGGAAGCACGCTCGCGTCATTTGACGCATCAGCTCAATCAGAATTTAGGTGCGCTCTCCGCCATTGTCACTTTGTCTCCTTTGATGGGGTTATTCGGTACAGTCGTTGGGATGATTGAAATTTTTGGCGCACAAAATGTCTCTGGCGCCAACACCGTTCAATTGGCGCATGGGATTTCGATTGCCTTGTATAACACCGGACTGGGTTTGATCATCGCGATCATCAGCATGATTTTTTACCGTTATTTCCGCACACGCGTCGAAATGTATTTGGTCGAAATGGAAGGTCTGATGACACGTTTTTTAGATTACGCCTACACTTCCTCGACGATCAGTAAGGTCACACCAACTGCGGAAAATGCGCCCAAAAAAGCAAGTCAATAAGGTAGGAGGTTTTAAGGGCACTTCTATAAATACAGAAGGTGCGGATGAAGTGCGCGGCGCACAGCACACAGAAACCGGAGCGTACATACAGTACGTGAGGATTTCGCGTACTGCGCAACAAAGCAATTCGCCGCAAAAATGAATTGATAGAAATGCCCTCAATCTTTGACTTGATTTGTAGTTTTTGATTCAGTTTTATTTTTGATCACTTTCTGATGAATTTTCGCTCACACTCTGCTTACGAAGAACCGGAAATCAATTTAATTCCGTTTATTGACGTTTTATTGGTGATCGTCATTTTTTTGATGATCAGCACAACTTTTAATCGTTTTGCGGAACTCAAAGTGGACTTGCCCAACGCACAAGCAAAAGTTGCGCAAGAACGTAAAAATGAATTGATCGTATCGGTCACTGCCAAAGGATATTACAGTGTTAACGGCGTAGGTGTTCCTATCGCGTCAGCCAATGAATTGGCGCAGGCGCTTGTAAAGTCCGCACAGCAAAAACATTTAACCGACCCCAGTATTAACATTTATGCAGACGCCAACACTACCCATCAAAGCGTGGTCAACATCATGGAAGCGGCCCGTGTTGCGGGGTTTGGAAAAATTGTGTTTTCAACTAAAAAATAAATAGGCTTGTTCAGTTTGATACTCATTAAATCCTGACTGCCACAGCTCGCATGACCGCCCCCCCGATTACTCCTTCATCCAAAGTTAAAAAATCAGCTGAAGGTATCGTGCAACACCCCGTTCCAACAACGCAAAACAGTACGACCCAAGTCACTGAAATAATTACTGCGGCGCTCGCCGCCAGCGAAAAAAAGGACTACGATCGCGCCATCGCTTTGTGTCGTCAGGCTTTACATCTCGCGCCAAACGACCTCAATGCGCATATTCATTTGGGTATATTTTTGCGTGAAGCGCGACAACCCGAGGCGGCTCTGCTTGCTTATCAAAATTTTTTACAACTGGTTCCTCATCACGTCAATACCTGGATTGATATGGGGTTGGTCAATCGTCAATTGCACCGATTTGATGATGCGCATCGCTGTTATGAACACGCCTTAACATTAAAACCAGACGCCTTATCCGCATTAAACAATCGCGCCAATTTGTTGATGATGCAATCGCGTATTGACGAAGCGATTGCGCAGTACGATCAAGTGATTGGCTTTATGCTGCCAATCATCCCGCGCACTGGCCCTTTTACTTTTGCGTCGGGGCGTTATGAACTGCCGCAACACGATACCGAGCCGCCTCAGTCTTTTACTCACGAACACATTGCTGCGGCCTATTTTCAAAAAGCATTAGCACTTTTGCATTCGGGGCAAAACGAAACTGGATTCACGCATTACGAATATCGCTGGCAACACGCACAAATTAAACATACACCAACCTTTTCAGAGATCCCCCGTTGGCAACGCGATCAAGCCTTACACAATCGTCATTTACTGATTTTTGGTGAACAGGGTTTAGGTGATGTTCTGCAATTTTTACGCTTTTTACCCGCCGTCAAACAAGCGCACCCGAATATCCGCGCGATCACGCTGGTGGTGCATGAACCGCTGGTACGTTTATTACGCCATCAAGATTGGATTACCGATTTATGTGTCGCCATCGAACCGATGAGCGCACAACTCAAAATTAAAGCTGACTGCGCTTGCCCCTTATTAAGTTTGCCTTACCTGCTGGGGATTTTTAATGATGCGCAATACGCTAACAGCATTCCCTTGTTTGCACCGCCTACGCACCCCGCCTTGTTTGATGTGCCATCAAAAAAAGTAGTGCCGCGCATTGGCATCATGTGGGCCGGCAACCGCAGCGGTGATTATTTGAGCAATCGGTCTTTAACTTTAAATCATTTATCGCCGGTATTCACAATGGGCGCGCAGTTAGGCGCGCAATTTTTTTCATTAGTCAAAGAACCCTCTGAATCAGAAATTAACACTTTACCGACGATCAAGGATTGTGTCGATGTGCATCATCAACTGCCCGATTTAGCGGCGACCGCCAGCTTAATTGCCGGTATGGATATTGTGATTACGGTGGATACGGCAATCGCTCATTTAGCGCTACTGATGCGCAAACCCACCTGGCTTTTGCTATGGCAAGGTGCAGATTGGCGTTGGCGCATGCTCAATCAAAAAAATATTTGGTACCCACACGCACGCATCATTCGTCAAGAAAATGCAGGTGATTGGTCGCCTGTCATTGAAAAACTATGCAAAGAACTTGCTCATTATTTTGCAACACAAGATCACGCCAAAGATCATTTGGCACTGTTAAGCAGCGAAGGGCGAGCCTTGCAACATCAAAAAAATTGGCAAAAATCGGTGCCTTTATTTCAAGAAATCTTATGGCAAGACCCACTTAATTTGACCGCACTACATTCTTTGGCGATCTCGCTGTGCTATAGCGATGCGGTATTGCAGCGACGCTGCGAAGGCATCGCCTTGTTAGGTTTTATTCTACAAATTCAACCACAGTGGCATGACGCACGCTTTAATTTGGCTGTCATCTTGACCGAATTTAAGCAAGTCGCCGCGGCAATTTCTTTGTATCGCCAGCTAATACGTGATCAACCCGACAATCTAAGTTACTACATCAATTTAGGCAGTTTGGCCGAGCAAGCGCACAACACAGACATCGCGCATGAATGCGCCAGACAATTGATTGCGCGTTCGCCAAAAAGCAGCGGGGGTTATGTTTTGATGGCGCAAGCATGCTTGAAAAATTCCCCTGATATTGCAGAACGATATGCCCGCCTTGCTGTGACGATTGATCCCGATGATCCGGCGCATCAAAATCGTTTGGTGCTGACTTTAAAAGAAAATCTGAAATGGGATGAAGGACGAAAAGTATTACACACTTTATTAAACGCACATCCGCAACACAGTCCAGCACTGAATACTCAAGGACAATTTAATTTATACGAACAGCACTACAATCAAGCGGTGCTCGATTTTGAGCAAGCGGCGCAATTTGAAAGCGGCATCTCGCGTGAGATTAACCTGCCGCAATACCATTACAACTTATCCTTTGCACTGTTAGGCCTAAGGCGTTATGAACAGGCATGGCCATATTTTGAAGCACGCTGGAACACCTCACGCGAAGAACAAGTGCGGCATGATTTACCAGGGCGCGATTGGCGCGGTGAGCACCCCTTGGGGGCCAATATGCCCTTACTGATTCATGGTGAGCAAGGTCTGGGGGATCAATTACAGTTTTTGCGTTTTGTCTGCATCGTGGCAGAGCGTTATCCAACAGCACCGCTATGGTTAGAAGTTCATCCTTACCTGAGCAATTTACTGGCTGAACAGCCGTGGATACGCGCACGTGGTATTGAAATTTTTGGACGCGACTTACAGCAATTACAAGTCAGTCAAAAAGGAAATTTTTTCAAATGTCCTTTGCTAAGCCTACCCTACGCACTCAAAATCAACGCGCAAGATCTCCAACAAACAACGATAAATCCTTATTTACAAGCCCATCCATTGCGCATCGCGCTCTGGAGAAAACGCTTGCAAGAATCATGGACAGCATCTAGCGACGCAGCTACAAAACGAATCGGTATTTTTTATTCAGGAACACAACAGAGCGCGATCCGACGTTTGCGCTCCTTGCCTTTAGCGACACTCTTACCCCTGATTGAAGCTTTGCCCAATATCCAGTGGGTCATCTTGCAACCAGAAGTCAGTGTTCAAGAAAAACAAATTCTGCAAAAGTTACCGCAGGTGTTTCAACATGATTTAAATGATTTTTGTGATACGGCGGCTTTGGTCAGCTTAGTCGATGAAGTGATCACCATAGACAGCGTATTGGCGCATTTATCGGGAGCGATGAAACACAAAACCTCGGTACTCTTACCCAGTACTGCCGATTGGCGTTGGCAAGGTGAGTCGCGCAACAAAACACCTTGGTATCCCCATGCGAACTTATTATGGCAAGAGCAACGCGGCGATTGGTCGAATGTGATTCGTAATTTGACAAAACAGATGACACAACAGGCGACACAACAGGCGACAAAAAAAATTAACTGATCAATTAAGGACTTAATTTACTTTTTAAAAGATTAAGGGCACTTCTATAAATACAGAATGTGCGGATGAAGTGCGAGGCGCACAGCACACAGAAACCGGAGCGTACCTACAGTACGTGAGGATTTTGCGTACTGCGCAACAAAGCAATTCGTCGCAAAAATGAATTGATAGAAGTGCCCTTAAGCAGTTAACGGTTTTGTCGATATTGTGTATTGAAAGGCGTCGGGCCTCAATCCGTCACGAACAATATCTTTGGCCTCGCCGTTAGGATACATAAAGAAAGGCAAAACGCCTCGACGAGCGCCCGGCAGGGCAAGCTCAACAGCATAATTCAAGCCTACCCAATTCATATCCCATTGACCGAAACATTTTTGCGCAAATTCAGTCATGCGCTCATCCATCAAATTTTTGTTTTTACTGTCATAAAACATCGCGCGTTTAACACTGGCCGGATCAACGCCAATCCAACCCAATTGTTGATCAAAAAACTCGACACGACAGTGTTGTGCTTTGGTGACATCATTACCCAATACGCCCAAAGAACGATACCCACTAAGGCTGGGCCCCGCCCAAATACCGGTAACCAAACGCGCCGGAATTTCCAATGAACGCGCGAGCGCAACAAACAAAGTGCTAATGTCAATCGAAGCACCTGAAAAATCATTTTCTACTAACATGCCAGATACGTCGCCCGAACCTTGCCCAGGGAAGCGATCCGTGTAACGGCTGTTTTCCAATACCCATTGATAAATTGCCCGAGCGCGCGGCACCGCACCTAATTTTTTGCCAACAACTGTTTGCGCGATATCACGAACCAGACCAGATGTCGGTATCAGTTGCGTCGCGCGGGTATATAGCAAGGCATCTTCAGGCGAAATAGAGCTCAACTGAGGTTTATCAAAAGCAGTGGCACGCTTGCTGGTACGAAACCGTGATTGAACCGATAACTCCAAGATTTTGCCGCCAGGTGATTGAACGTGTAAAAAACTGGCGCCGTAACGTGGGTCTTGTTTAATCAGCGCGAACACCCCTTGTGATGTAAAAGTCGAGCTGATTGTTCGTTGATAATCAGAATTGATTGACGGTAAGGGAATCCATAAATCGCAGGGCAATTCTTTATTTTGATTCTCTGCCGTCGCGGTGGAAAACTTAATCCGTGTGGTCATTTCGTAATTATTCCAGCCCGGCCGCACAACCAAGAGCGGATTTAATTGTGCGTATGAAGCAGGAAGGACGGCACTGGCGGCTAAGCCTAAACCAGTTTTGAGAAGTCGGCGACGATTCATTTTCTGAATTAATTCAATGAGTTACGCCTATTGTAGTAGATTTTACTTTAGATTGTAAGGCTTATTCAAAATTTAGCGTCTGGACGCAATTTTTCGATCTGCGCCACACGGGCTCATTTCGCCTTTTCATTTTCAATCACAGAAATCCAGTTTTCTTGCGCCGCAGTCAATGCCCCTCTGGCATCCAGCGGGCGCAGCAGCTTCAGGGCTTGGTCGTAGCCCTCATTTCGTTGGGCCTTATTCGGCGCAACACCTGCCAACTTCAGGTATGACACTGCCAAATCCGTTTGCCATTGCGCATTTTGGGGATCGCTCGTCGCCAGTTTCTCGCTGATCGCCAAGCTCTTGCCGTATTGCACCAGTGCCTGCGCCCGCTCGCCCTGCGCCTGCAAAATGCCCGCCACTTTATTAAAACTCACCGACAGGTCGCGCTGCCAGTCGCTGTTTTTGGGATCGCTCGCCGCCAGCTTTTGGCATTTCGTTAATGCCGATTGCGCCCAAACCATGGCTTGCTCCAGTGAACCTAAAACCTTTGAAAGGTCAGCCAATTGCCACAAACTTGGTAAATGTTGCGGCTCATGTTGATTGGCACGCTCAAACGCTTGGTAGGCCTTTTGAGCGTTGCGCCCAAGCAGCAGTGCCCCTTGTTCGCGGGCTAACTGCGCAGCGCGGGCACGCAGGGGTTGCGCTAATTCTGTGGCTTGCATTTCCAAACGCTGCAAAATATCCAAGGCCTGCGTAATGCCGCCCGATTGCAACTGCGCTATCAGTTGTTTTTTGCTGCCTGTGGCATTGGGCCCACTTTCTTCGCCCAAAGCCGTAGTCAAGGCTTGACGTTTAAGCGCGTCGATTTCAAGGTCTTTTTGACTGAGCAGTTGTTGGTTTTGACCCAGTTGCTGGTCTTTTTCTGAAATTCGATCTAACAACTGTTGGACCAACTGGGGGTCAGCACTAAAGTGCTGATGGATGATACTGCCGCTACCCCCAATTTGCTGGGCAACGGGGCCTTGGCTGGTAATGGTGGTGTGTATTTGCTCTTTTTTGCGTTGCGAAAATAGCCAAACGCCTGCGACACACAAGGGCGTAACAACAGCAATCACCCATGACCATTGCTCAAATCCAGCGGATTTGATCCAGTGGAGCAATTGTTGATAGGTCGATTGCATGGTCAGCTTATCCCTCTTTTTTTATCATCTGCGCCACTTAATTACGCCACTTCATTGCACCACTTCATTGCGCGACGCCAAAATTAGAAACACAGTTGTAGAAATACAGTTGCCAATTGATGCAATTAAACACCTAGCCCCTTATTTTTCAGGATTAAGCATCCCCAGCAATAAACGTAACTCATCGGCGACGGCTAAATTATTGGCAGGCTCCGCCAAGTCGCTCTTATTTCCACTTGGACTTTGTTCTGTCCCGATTTCGCCGGCGTCCTCATTGACCCTATCTTCACGGGGGGCGGCTGATATTTGATCACCAAGTTTGACCCGTGCACCACTAATGGTAAATCCTTGGTCGTAGAGCAAACCACGAATTTTCCGGATCAATAAAATTTCATGATGTTGATAATAACGGCGATTACCTTTTCGTTTGACTGGCCGCAATTGTCCAAATTCCTGCTCCCAGTAGCGCAATACATACGGCTTGACGTCGCATAATTCACTGACCTCACCAATGGTGAAATAGCGTTTCGCAGGAATAAGAGGAAGCGTTGTACTCATGAATACCGTTTACATACTATTTAAATATCTTCAGCAATAACACCACAGATAGATTTCATCCGATTAGCTATTAACGCAGAATCAGTCTGCTTTGTGTGACTGGATTTTTACCAATTGATCTTTGAGTTTTTGACTCGAATGAAAGACTACCACACGACGCGCCTCTATCTGGACCACTTCGCCCGTCTTTGGATTACGTCCGGGACGTGCGGCTTTATCGCGCAATTCAAAGTTACCAAAACCCGCTAATTTCACGTTTTCACTATTTTTGAGTGCATCGGTAATCAGATCAAAAAACGTATCGATCATGTCTTTTGATTCACGTTTATTAAGCCCAATTTGTTCGGACACGACTTTAGCTAAGTGATTCTTGGTGACGACACCAGAATCGCTTTCTTTTAAATCCACATCAATTTCTTTACTCACGATGAGTCCCTATGTAGTCAATGTTGCGCACATCACAAAAATTCAAGCCCTATCGAAGCTGTGCGCCTAAGGATGCTTCACAACTAGTGACGAAATGAGCAATAAGCGCTTCAACAGCGTCGTCTTGCAAGGTATTTTGATCGCTTTGCAATTCAATCCGAAAGGCCAAACTTTTTTGATCACTGCTCAGATTACCGCCCCTAAAGTGATCAAATAAAACTATCGAGCGCAAAATAGCTGCCGATGTCTTTTTCTGCAACTCAGAAAATACTTTAACAAACTGATCTGCGCTGATGTTTTCAGGAACAACAAAGGCCACATCACGCCACACCGTCGGATACTTTGAAATTCGTGCATATTTAGGAATATCCCCTGTTTGCACAGCCGCAGAGTCTAGCTCAAAAACAACGGGAATTTTCTCTAACTTGTATTTTAACAACAACTTAGGATGCAAAGCTCCTAAATAACCTAAGCATTTATCACCCTGATAAATTGTTGCACTTTGTCCAGGATGTAACCAAGGCAGGTCCGCCCGAAGCCATTCTAATTGGTCGCTCGCGATGAGCGCCTCAATCTCGGCTTTAACATCGTAAAAATCTACCGCGCGACTTTTAGTGCCCCATTGCATCGGTTCAACATCGCCGTAAGCGAGGCCCGCGATTTTCTGTACTTCTGCAATGCCCTTTACCTCGTGAGCGCTACTTTTGATCTGCTCAGAAAAAGAAAACACGCGCGCCATCTCAAAAATGCGCAGACGCGTCGCCCGACGATCCAAGTTATAGCCTAAAGTCTCTAATAGACTCGGAACCAAGCTACTGCGCATCACCGCCAAATGCGCAGCAATCGGATTTTGTAATGTGATCGGATGTTGGTTATTTACAACATCACTCTCCCAATCTGGTGGGACAAAACTATAGTTAATCACTTCTTGATAACCTGCATTAACCAAACATGTTCGCAAATATGCCAACGAATGCCGCGCTTCATCAGGAACTAACGGCGGAGTTGATATTTGCGGCAATGAGGCAGGAATACGATCAAAACCATATACCCGCGCGCATTCCTCAATTAAATCTTCTTCAATTTTTAAATCAAAACGAAAGCTGGGAACTTCAACACTGAAAACGGTATCGCTATCGGTTTTCGCATCAGTTTGCGCATTGGTTGCAATGTGATAACGCAAACCCAAATCATCAAAGCATTGCCTGACTTCGGCCTCGCTCATCGGTACGCCTAAAATTTTGTGCAAGCGGGTTAAACGCAAATTGATTTTTGCTTCGCTAGGCATAGCGCACAACTGATCATCAATCGGGCCAAACGCCGTCTCAGGCGTCGCACAAATTAAATCCACTAACTCGCACACACGCTCCATGACGGCGACATGATCGGCGTAATCAACACCGCGTTCAAAACGATAACCCGCGTCGGTTTGTAAACCCAAAGCGCGCGCGCGCCCTTGAATCGCATCAGGCGCCCACGCACCAATTTCAATAAAGATATTTTGCGTTGCATCAGAAACCGCACTGTGCGCCCCACCCATAATGCCAGCCAGCGATTCCACTTGTTGTGTATCAGCAATCACACCATAAGTTTTATTTAAAACCACGTGACGCCCATCAAGCAAAGTCAAGGTTTCATCCGGATGCGCCATTCGAACGGTTAAACCCCCGCTAATTTTGTCGCGATCAAAAATATGCGTTGGGTGTCCCAGTTCCAACATCACGTAATTAGAAATATCGACCAAAGCCGAGACCGAACGCATACCGCATGCTTCTAAGCGACGCTTCATCCATGTAGGCGAAATTGCTTTTGCATTCACTTGGCGCACCACTCGTCCAGTAAAACGCCAGCACAGTTCGGGCGCTTTGACTGAAACGGTCAATTTATCGTCACAGCTTGCGACAATAGTTTTTCGCACCGGAATATGCGGTGTTTGTTTGGCAAAGCGTGCCGCATCACGCGCGACACCTAAAATTGACAAACAATCACCTCGATTGGGTGTCAATTTAATATTGAATAAGGTATCGGCAATTTCCCAATACGCACCAAAATCAGCGCCCACTGGCGCGTCTTCAGGCAATTCCATCAAGCCTTCACTCTCTTCGCTCACGCCTAATTCACGCGCCGAGCACAACATCCCATGCGACATGATTCCGCGTAACTTCGCAACCTTCATCACCATCGTAGGGGAATGCGCACTTAATTCAGCGCCAACCTGAGCCAAGGGTACTTTTAAACCCGCCCTGACGTTTTTAGCCCCACACACAATTTGTATGATTTCAACACCGTTATTAACTTGACAGACATTTAAACGCTCGGCGTCAGGATGCCGCTCAAGCGAGACTATTTGTGCCACAATAACTTTAGTGAATTGCGCTTGCCTCGAAATAAGCTCTTCAACTTCTAAACCACTCATTGTCAAAAAATCCGCCAATTGATCTGGGGCGGATTGCGCAAGATTCGGTAAAAATTCATTCAACCATGAAAGCGGAAATTGCATCGTAGGCCTCCGTTAAGTTGAGAATTGAGATAGAAAACGTAAATCGTTTTCATAAAAAAGACGTAAATCATCCACGCCATAACGCAACATCGTTAATCGCTCGATACCAGAACCAAACGCAAATCCGGTATAGGTTTCCGGATCCAAACCCATGTTTCTAATGACACTGGTATGAACCTGACCTGCGCCTGATATTTCTAGCCAACGGCCTTTTAAATTACCCTCTTGAAACAAAATATCAATTTCAGCAGATGGTTCAGTAAACGGGAAATAGGAAGGTCGAAAACGAATTTGAATCGCTTGTGGGGCAAAGAAGGCCTGCACAAAATGTAAATACACCCCTTTTAAATCAGCAAAGCTGATGTTTTTGTCGATCCACAAACCTTCGATTTGATGAAACATCGGCGAATGTGTCGCATCACTATCGACGCGATACGTCCGTCCTGGCGCAATCACACGAATGGGCGGGGGATTGTTTTTCGCAAAACGAATTTGCATTGGACTGGTATGCGTGCGTAATAGCAAAGGTTTGCCCAACTCGTCCTTTGCGTCCAAATAAAAAGTATCTTGCATCGAGCGCGCGGGATGATTTTCTGGACTGTTCAAGGCGGTAAAGTTAAACCAATCGGTTTCAATTTCTGGCCCTTCGGCAACAGAAAATCCCATGCTGGAAAAAATGTTAACTAAGCGTTCCCAACTACGTGTAATCGGATGAATCCCGCCTTTTTGCATACCACGTCCGGGCAAAGACACATCAATGGCCTCGGCAGCCAAACGGCTTTTTAGAACTTGATCTTCAAGCGCGGTTTTGCGCTCATTCACAATTTTTTCAACGGCCTGTTTAACCTGGTTGTATTGCTGTCCCAATACTTTTCGTTCTGCCGGATCGCATTGCGCCAAGCTCGCCATCAAGCGAGTAACAGAGCCGGTTTTACCAAAGTATTGGGCTTTTAATTGCTCGTGCTCAGGTAAAGAAGCCACGCCCGCAAATTCCTGCACCGCTGATTGAACCAATTGTTCAAGATTCATGTGAATAAATACCTAATAAGGCAATTCGATTGGGTCAAAAATTTACCTAATCAAATCATCAAAGATGACGAAAAAATGGTAATCCTAACAACGAAAAAGACGCGGAACAAACGCCACAAAAGCGCTGCAACCGCGTCTCCAGGGGGTGCGTAAAAACTCTTTGGGAGATATTTAGCCCCTCCTTACCTACCGACCTACCTACCTACCTACCTCAGCCATCAAACGATACTCAAATTTACGCGTGTAAACTGGCTTTTGCTTTTTCTACGATTTGCGCAAAGGCATCTTTTTCAAATACCGCCATGTCAGCCAGTACTTTACGATCAATTTCGATCGATGCTTTTTTCAAACCATTCATTAACACGCTATAAGTCACACCCAATTCACGGGCACCCGCGTTAATTCGCGCAATCCACAAAGCACGAAAAACACGTTTTTTGTTACGACGATCGCGGTAGGCATATTGCCCAGCCCGCATAACCGCTTCTTTAGCAATTCGGAAAACACTATTACGACGGCCACGATAACCTTTTGCCGCGTCAATGACTTTTTTATGGCGCGCACGCGCTGTAACACCACGTTTAACTCTAGACATATTCTTTCCCTATTAAAAATTACGCACTGGGTAACATGGCACGAACTGATGCCACATTACTGCTATGAACTTGCACAGAACCGCGCAAGTGGCGTTTATTTTTGGTAGTTTTTTTGGTCAAAATATGACGTTTAAACGCCTGACCACGCTTAATAGTACCGCTTGCGCGTACTCGGAAGCGCTTTGCAGCACTTTTCTTAGTTTTCATCTTTGGCATAACAGACCTCTTTAATCGAAACATTTCGCACCATCACTCAACAAAAATGAATTGAGTAATGCTTTGAATGCTTCTTGATATTGCCCACATCAGGAGGTTAACTTGAGGTTAACACTTTAATACCCTGTATCGGCGAATACGGTACACGTGTCAAAAAACTATAGTCCTATAAAAACTATATCACCATGACACATAAGACGGACATGGTGGCTCGACACTTTCTATTGCACAGTCGGTAACAATGAAATATTACAAACTGTTTTTTTCATCCGCTTTGGTTAATTTTTTCTTTGGTGTTAACACCATCACCATTTGCCGCCCTTCCATCTTGGCGTGCTGTTCGACCACGCCATAAGGCTCTAAATCTTCTTTCAAACGATTCATTACCCTAACACCGAACTCTTGATGCGTCATTTCACGTCCGCGAAACCGCAGGGAAATTTTAGTTTTGTCCCCTTCACCCAAAAACCGAATCAAGTTTTTTAACTTCACTTGATAATCACCATCGTCAGTGACGGGGCGAAATTTAACTTCTTTAATCTGGATGACTTTCTGTTTTTGTTTCGCTTCATGCGCTTTTTTTTGCGCTTGATAACGGAACTTGCCGTAGTCCATTACTCGGCATACTGGCGGCTCACCATTAGGCGCGATTTCAACTAAATCTAATTCAGCTTCTTGAGCTTTGAACAACGCGTCTTGAATCTTAACAACTCCAATCAGTTCACCTTCGATACCCAGCAAACGGACTTCTAAAGCCGTAATTTCTTCGTTGATACGGTGACTTTTTCCAGTAGCGATAATGAAGCTCCCCAAAAATATTAACACTCAAAATGAGTTAATAAACACTTAATAAACACTTAACCAGTTAACCAACGCCAACCTTGATACAGCACAATCACACGCTTGGGCACAAACGACTGAATCTGTATCAATCTTTACCCTAGTTTTAGACCTTAGTCTGGATGTCGTTCCGTAGCCGCGCTAACAATTGCTCAACCGACATGACGCCCAAATCCTCGTTACCGCGCATACGCACCGAAACGGCATTTTGCGCGACTTCATTATCCCCCATCACCAATAAATAAGGAATTTTTTGCAAAGACAAGTCGCGGATTTTATAGCTTATCTTCTCATTGCGCAAATCTAACTGCGCGCGCAGGCCTTGTTGATGCAAGCTATCGGCCATTTTTTGCGCATATGCGTGATGCTTTTCTGATATTGGGACAACCGCCACTTGTACGGGGGCCAACCACATTGGCAAGGCTCCCGCGTGATGTTCAATCAAAATACCGATAAAGCGCTCTAAAGAACCTAAAATTGCTCGATGAATCATTACCGGCGTTTTGCGGGTGTTATCAATTGCTACGTACTCCGCCTCTAAACGCTGTGGCATAAAGAAATCAACCTGTACCGTACCACACTGCCATTCGCGCCCTAAAGCGTCTTGCAAGGCATATTCAACTTTAGGGCCATAAAACGCGCCCTCGCCTTTAGAAATCTGATAGGTGCAATTTGAGGCCTCCAAAGCGTCAATCAGCGCTTTTTCAGCCACATCCCATAAATCGTCACTGCCCACACGCTTTTCTGGACGTGTCGCCACTTTATAAATAATTTTGCTAAAACCAAAATCTTTATAAACCGCTTGCAGTAAAGACGTAAATTTAAGGCATTCCGATTGAATTTGCTCTTCGGTACAAAAAATATGACCATCGTCTTGCGTAAAACCGCGCACGCGCATAATGCCGTGCAACGATCCTGAAGGTTCGTTGCGATGACATTGGCCAAATTCACCATAACGTAGTGGCAAGTCACGATACGAGCGTAAATCCGAACGAAAAATCTGAATGTGACCGGGACAATTCATCGGTTTAACTGCGTACACGCGATTTTCTGATTCAGTGGTGAACATATTGTCTTTATAGTTCTCCCAATGACCGGATTTTTCCCACAACACGCGATCGATAATTTGCGGTCCTTTAACTTCCATATAGCCGTTGTCTTGATAGACCCTACGCATATATTGCTCAACCGCCTGCCAAATTGACCAACCTTTAGGATGCCAAAAAATCAATCCTGGTGCAATATCCTGCATATGGAATAAATCTAAGGCTTTACCAAGCTTGCGATGATCACGCTTTTCAGCCTCTTCCAACATCATTAAGTATTGATCAAGACTGGCTTTATCCGCCCATGCCGTGCCATAAATCCGTTGCAGCATTTCATTTTTAGAATCGCCACGCCAGTACGCGCCGGCAACTTTTTGCAGTTTGAATACCTTTAGAACGCCCGTCGCAGGTACATGCGGGCCACGGCATAAATCTTGAAAATCACCTTGCGTGTAAATTGAGACCTCTTGATCGGCAGGAATAGCGCCAATAATTTCAGCTTTATAAAACTCGTTAATCGATTTGAAGTAACTCACTGCATCATCGCGCGCGATGACTTTACGCTCAATCGTCAAGTTTTTGGCGGCCAGACGCGCCATTTCAGCTTCTATCGCGCTTAAATCTTCAGGCGTAAAAGGTCGCTTGTACGAAAAATCATAATAAAAACCCTTGTCGATCACCGGCCCAATCGTCACTTGTGCATCGGGATAAAGCGTTTTGACCGCGTGCGCAAGCAAATGCGCCGTCGAATGGCGAATCACGTCCACACCTTCAGGGTCTTGCGCGGTAATGATGTCGAGATCACTGTTTTGAGTGACCACACAAGATAAATCAACCACGCGCCCATCCAGCTTTGCCGCCAGTGCTTTTTTAGCTAAACCAGGAGAAATGCTATGCGCTATCGCGTGAATTGTGGTGTCTGCGGGAAACTCACGAGACTCACCATTTTTTAGTCGTACTGCAATCATCGAAGAAAAACGTCGGTTTACGCTTAATTAAAAATAATATGCACAGACCTTGTTAGCCCCGCGCAGTTAAATCACACGATCAAATCGACTGCTCGTGTTCAAACCCAAAATTGACCGGCAATTTAAAATGTTTTGGTAGGCTCGATTGGATTCGAACCAACGACCCCTACCATGTCAAGGTAGTGCTCTAACCAACTGAGCTACGAGCCTATAAAACGGTTTATCAGTAAACCGTTAATACAGATGATTAACCGACCAAACACAAATCAAAGGCGGCGGATTGTATTACATCCCCACTATTACCATCGTCAATATTATCAGGGCCTGTTTGTAACATCGTATTTCTAGGGCTTTAAAAAATACTACTTTTTAAAAGTGAACGCGCTTTAACAATACAAAGCTCTTAATAATACAAAGCTAAATAGGCAAACACGCGCAGATGCGAATTGCACAAAATTTGGACAATCACCGTTTTACGCACAACACAAAACAGGCCCAAAAAAATCACTTGCTTTTTGCCGAAAATAATAGTTTGAACATTATTTTTTTGAACGACTCATTGACCCGTATTCAACAGATATTTTGGATAAGCGCTTAGCTTCAAAGCCTGTTCCATAGGGGAGATCGCGCGCAGATACGAATTGCACAAAATTTGGACAATAAGCGTTTTACGCACAGCACAAAAAATACATAAAAAATCACTTGCTTTTGGCAAAAAAATAATGATTTGAATGTCACTTTTTTTGAACTAAAGCGGGGGGCATTAAAAAACCCCGTACAAACTGCTACGGGGTTGTAAAAGTTGCACGGCCAACAATACTGCTCAATAAAATACTGCTCAACAAAATACCGTTCAGCAGTTGATTCAGCGCTGATTAGCCCAGTTTTTGCCAGGTGGGAATCACGCTGTCTGGATTTAAGGAGATTGATGAAATTCCTTGCTCCATTAACCACTTAGCAAAGTCCGGATGGTCCGATGGTCCTTGTCCACAAATTCCGATGTATTTATTGGCCGCGCGCACTGTTTTAATCACCTTTTCCAACAATGCTTTGACCGCGTCATCACGCTCATCAAAATCAGCCGCTAACAAAGGCATGCCCGAATCTCGATCCAGTCCCAAAGTTAATTGCGTTAAATCGTTAGAGCCAATTGAAAATCCATCAAAATGCTCCAAGAACTGTTCCGCCAAAATCGCATTCGAAGGAATTTCGCACATCATGATCAAACGCAAACCATTGACACCGCGCTTCAATCCATTTTGTGACAATAACTGAACCACTTTTTTGGCTTGATTAACCGTCCGCACAAATGGCACCATCACTTCAACGTTAGTCAAGCCCATTTCTTCACGAACCCGCTTTAAAGCAATGCATTCCAAGGCAAAGGCTTGCGCAAAATCATCGGACAAATACCGTACAGCACCACGAAAACCCAACATCGGATTTTCTTCATCTGGCTCATAGCGACTGCCGCCAATGAGTTTTTTGTATTCGTTGGATTTAAAGTCAGACAAGCGTACGATCACTGGTTTTGGCCAAAACGCCGCCGCAATGGTTGAAATACCTTCGGCAAGTTTTTCAACGTAAAACGCGCGTGGTGAGGTGTGACCTCGTGCCACTGATTCAATCGCATGCTTGAGATCCAAATCAACGTTCGGATAATCCAATACCGCTTTAGGATGAATACCGATGTTGTTGTTGATGATGAACTCCAAGCGCGCCAAACCGACCCCTGCGTTGGGTAAGGATTGAAAATCAAACGCCAATTGCGGATTACCGACGTTCATCATGATTTTGGCGGGGATTGTCGGTAAATCAGTTAATTGATTTTCGATCACCTCAGTTTCCAAAATTCCCGAATACACGCGCCCTTCATCACCTTCAGCGCAGGATACCGTCACCAAAGCACCATCGGTCAAGACCATCGTCGCATCACCGCAACCGACCACGGCAGGAACACCTAATTCACGCGCGATAATCGCCGCATGGCAAGTCCGCCCACCGCGATTGGTCACAATCGCTGCCGCGCGTTTCATGACCGGCTCCCAATTTGGATCGGTCATGTCCGCGACCAAAATATCACCCGCTTGAACACGATCCATTTGACTGGTATCGGAAATCACGCGCACGGTTCCGGCGCCAATTTTTTGCCCAATCGCCCGCCCTTTCACCAGTAAAGTACCGGTTTCTTTTAAACAAAAACGCGAGAGCGTGCCATGACTCAGTTGTTGCGACTTGACGGTTTCTGGACGCGCTTGCAAAATATAAATCAAACCTGTTTCGCCGTCTTTGCCCCATTCAATGTCCATCGCACGGCCGTAATGGTCTTCGATTTTCATCGCAAATAAACCTAACTCGGTAATGTCGGCGTCTTCCAAGACGTAGCGATTCCGTTCTTGCAAGGGCACGTCAATGGTGCGCACTGAACGCCCCGTAGTCGCGGCCGCATCAAACTCCATTTTGATCAATTTTGATCCCATGTTTTTGCGCACGATGGAATGCTTACCTGCACGCGCCGAGTCTTTGTGGACATAATATTCATCAGGATTGACTGCCCCTTGAACAACGGTTTCGCCTAAACCATAACTGGCGGTAATGAACACGACACCACGAAATCCAGATTCAGTGTCTAGCGTAAACATCACACCGGCACTCGCCAAATCTGAGCGCACCATTTTTTGTACGCCGCACGACAAGGCGACGTCCGCATGCGTAAAACCTTTATGTACACGATAGCTGATGGCGCGATCGTTATACAAAGACGCGAACACTTCTTTCATTGCATGCAAAATATTGTCAATGCCGCGAATATTTAAAAAAGTTTCTTGCTGACCCGCAAACGAGGCATCGGGCAAATCTTCGGCCGTTGCTGAAGAACGCACCGCGTAGGAACTATTTTTGCTACTATCTAACACTAAAAACTGGCGGCGAATGTCTTCTTCCAGTGCCTTAGGAAAAGGCGTGTCGACGATCCACGAACGAATCGCCGCTCCCGCTTGAGCTAAATCGTTCAAGTTATCAATGTTTAAATGTTCTAAACGCGCTTTTATTTTGGCATCTAATTCATGATGCGATAAAAATTCGCGAAACGCATCGGCGGTCGTCGCAAAGCCGGTTGGTACGCGAATACCAACATCGGACAATTGCGAAATCATTTCACCTAAAGACGCGTTCTTACCACCGACTGATTCAACATCGCTCATCCGCAACTGCTCAAACGGAATCACTCGCTTTATGTCTTGCTGCATAACTACTCCTAAAAAAAATAAAATCGGTATGGTCGGTTCGTCGTCGCGCACCGAGCCTGCAGACCAAGCCTAATCAAGACTTGCCGCATAAAAATAGGGGGCCAACAGTATCATTTTCGTATCTTTAACACGTCAAAAAAACAGGTGGCATTCTAATCGTCACTAACGGTGTTTTTTCTTCCTTCATCTGGTAAATGATTCCCACATAAGATTCGCGCATAAATTCAGGTTTGGCCCTCAACTAGAATCACCAACTTTGATTTTCGGGATACGCTTATGAGTTTGCAATGTGGAATTGTCGGTTTACCTAACGTGGGTAAATCAACCTTATTTAATGCCTTAACGCAAGCAGGTATCGCGGCTGAAAACTACCCCTTTTGCACGATTGAACCTAATGTCGGCGTGGTCGAGGTGCCAGACCCGCGCTTATCGCAACTGGCGCAGATTGTGAAACCCGAACGAACCTTGCCCGCAGTGGTCGAATTTGTCGATATCGCCGGACTGGTCGCCGGCGCGGCGAGTGGTGAAGGATTGGGCAATCAGTTTTTATCGCACATCCGCGAAACCGACGCCATTATCAATGTGGTGCGCTGCTTTCACGACGACAACGTGATTCACGTCGCGGGCAAAGTTGATCCGATTGCCGATATCAGCGTGATTCAAACTGAATTGGCATTGGCGGATTTAAGCACGGTTGAAAAGGCGCTTCACCGCGAAGCGAAAAAAGCCAAGTCAGGTGATAAAGACGCGATTAAATTGCATACCTTATTAGAACGGGTGCTGGTGCATTTGAATGACGCACAGCCGGTCAAAACCATGAAGTTGGATCAAGAAGAACTCAACATCCTTAAACCTTTGTGTTTGATTACCGCAAAACCTTCGATGTTTGTCGCCAATGTTTCCGATAACGCGGCCCAGAGCCGCGAATTATTGGCGCGCCTAGAAGCGTTTGCAAAAAGTCAAAACGCCATTGTGGTCCCTATTTGCGCCTCCCTCGAAGCTGAAATTGCGCAGTTAGACGAGGCTGACAAAGCCGCTTTTCTCGCTGATATTGGAATGCAAGAAGCCGGACTTAATCGCTTGATTCGCGCGGCCTATCAATTGCTGGGCTTGCAAACTTATTTCACGGCAGGCGTCAAAGAAGTACGTGCCTGGACCATTCACCAAGGTGACTCTGCCCCCCAGGCAGCAGGGGTGATTCACACTGATTTTGAACGCGGTTTTATTCGTGCACAAACCATCGCCTTTGAAGATTTTGTTACCTACAAAGGTGAGCAAGGCGCGAAAGAAGCGGGCAAAATGCGCGCTGAAGGCAAGGAATATATTGTGAAAGATGGTGATGTTTTAAATTTCTTATTCAATGTTTAATTCAATTTATCCGATTTTTATTTTTTAACTGTGCATCTTTATTAAGGATTTTTATGACCGCAACTACGCAATCAACGACACACGCTCTACCTGCCGGCGTTCAAATCAACGCCCCCATTTTGCCTGAATACGCCGATGTTTTGTCTCACGAAGCGCTCAATTTAGTCGCGCAATTGCACCGTGCTTTTGAGCCCCGTCGCCAAGAATTATTAACGGCACGAGTGACGCGCGCAAAGCGTTTAGACGCGGGCGAACGTCCTAATTTTTTAACTGATACCGCAGCGATTCGTTCTGGTGATTGGACTATCGCGCCACTGCCACAAGACTTGCAATGCCGTCGGGTTGAAATCACCGGTCCAGTTGAGCGCAAAATGATTATCAACGCATTGAATTCTGGCGCCGATAGTTTTATGGCTGATTTTGAAGACTCCAACAGCCCCAACTGGCACAACCAAATTCAAGGTCAAATCAATTTGCGCGATGCAATCAATCGCACGATTACCTTATCGCAAAATGGCAAGAACTATCAGCTCAATGACAAAGTGGCGACTTTGGTGGTGCGTCCCCGTGGTTGGCATTTGGATGAAAAACACGTTTTAGTCGATGGCAAACGCGTGTCTGGCGGTATTTTTGATTTGGCCTTGTATTTGTGTTTGAACGCGAAAAATTTATTAGCCAAAGGATCAGGACCGTATTTTTATTTACCTAAAATGGAATCGCATTTAGAAGCGCGCTTATGGAATGACATTTTTGTCATGGCGCAAACGGCGCTGGGCATCCCACAAAAAACCATTAAAGCGACGGTGCTGATCGAAACCATTTTGGCGGCCTTTGAAATGGATGAAATTTTGTACGAATTGCGTGATCATTCCGCAGGTTTGAATGCCGGTCGCTGGGATTACATTTTTTCATGCATCAAAAAATTCAAACTTGACCAAGATTTTTGTTTAGCTGATCGCGCCAAAGTCACCATGACCGCACCATTTATGCGCAGCTATGCTTTGCTGTTATTGAAAACCTGCCATCACCGCAACGCACCGGCAATTGGCGGAATGGCGGCATTGATTCCGATTAAAAATGACGAGGCAAAAAATGCAACTGCAATGGCTGGCGTACAAGCGGACAAAGCACGCGATGCAAGCGATGGTTATGATGGTGGTTGGGTAGCGCACCCAGGTTTAGTCAATTTAGCCATGACTGAATTTACAAAAATTTTAGGCGAACAGCCCAATCAAATCGCTAAAAAACGCCCTGACATCACGGTTGCAGCGGCGGATCTATTGAACTTTCAACCAGAAACGCCGATCACCGAACTGGGTTTACGCATGAACATCAATGTAGGAATTCATTACTTAGGCGCGTGGTTGGCCGGTAACGGTTGCGTCCCCATCCACAATTTGATGGAAGATGCGGCCACTGCTGAAATTTCACGTTCGCAAGTGTGGCAATGGATTAAAAGCCCCAAAGGCGTTTTAGAAAATGGACAAAAAATTACCGCCCCGATGGTGCGCACACTGATTGCCGAAGAGTTAAGCAAAGTCAAAGCCAGTGTCGATGGCGTCACGACAACTTACGATCGGGCGGCAGTGATTTTTGAGGAAATGAGTACCAGCACACAGTTTGCTGAGTTCTTGACATTACCACTGTACGAGGAAATTTAATTTTATCAATTCAATAATTGTCATCAAACTTCACACGCAGCGACGCCATTACAAAAATACCACCATACAGCGACGCTGGCGTGTGAATCAATCCCCATAATGACCGTAATAACCGTATCGCGCCTCTGTTCTTTGATTTTCAGCGCCACGCTTTTGATCGCTCCTGCGCATGCAGATGAGATCACGTCGCCAAGCTCGGGACAACCCGACACAGAGAACGCTCCTACGAATGCGGGTGGGTTCTTGCGTTCACCGGGTATGGTTTCCTTGTACAGCTTCATCATCCCGGGTGCGGGGCAACTGGTCAATGGCGACGTGGCCGAAGGCATCGGTCAATACGCCGCAGCAAGCCTATTGGCGCAACAAGCCACCAAATATTCAGAGAAAGCAGATTTTTTAGGCAGCCAAGCGCTGACCTATACCGATCATCAAGGAGTGCGCTATGACTACACCAACGAAAATACTTTTTTATACAACAGCGCATCGCGCTTCTCTCTCAACTTAATGTTTTACTCGTCATACGCCGCCATGCGTGATCGTTATCGACAACTGGGGATACGCACATTAAATCATGCGGTGAGCGCGCCACAAAACGACTTCAATGAACTTGCCTTGGCACCGTTTGAGTGGTCAGAGTTATCGAAAAATGAAGTTTGGATACCCATTGCGATCGCCAGTCTGGGATTGGTGCAAGGCAGTGAATACAAAATTCGTGCGCCGAACATTAGTCAGAATTTTTATGCGGCCACCGCAATCACCTCTTCGGCATACACCACCGCGATTGGTGAAGAAGTTTTTTTCCGTGGCGTGGCCAATACCCAGTTATCCGCCGCATGGGGTGAAAATTGGGGCCTCGCTGGTTCGTCCATCGTTTTTGGATTGGCACACAATGGCGCGGGCGGTTCTGCCAACGCCTTGCAAGCAGCGGCCTTTGGTGCTTATTTAGGTTGGGTGCATCAACAGAATCACTACGATTTAAAAGCGACCACCGCATTGCATTTTTGGTGGAATACGCTCGCCCTCTTAAGCGCGATTAAAGACAGCTCGTTTGGTCAACAACAAGTTTCTGTCAAATGGGGTTTTAGTTTTTAAAACCACCGTTCTACACTTGTTCAAGCCCCATAAAAAAGCCGGAGCAACATGACATTGCTCCGGCTTTTTGACTCAAACTTCACTGGGCTTAATACTCAGTATTCAATCCTTAATACTCAATCCTCAATCCTCAATCTCCAGCTTAATGCGTGATGATGTTATTTTGATCCAATAACTGTTGTAACAAAGTTCTCAAGGAAGCAGCATCTTTTGATAAAGTGTTATCAATATAGTTAGCATCGAGCACATTACCATTAAAGGTGATTCCGCTTAATCCTTTTAGCACCACGCTATTGGTTTCGGTAAAGCTCTGTCCAAAAGGAATTCCATCTTTATCAATCGATAAACGTAGATTTCCCGCACCATCGCCCACCAATTTCAAATACTTGTCTCGTTGAGTCACATCATTGGTATAACCTGACAACAAATCAGTTAAATTTAATTTATCAGTTTTATCAAAATCGGTAATCACATCGGACCCACCCACAGTTCCCTGAGTATGTCCTTTACGAATGACATAGGTATCAGAAATCACATCGCCACTGGTGTTGCTGCCGCCGGTCAAAGTGTTATTCCCCGCGCCATCAACCACTAACATATCTGAACCGCTACCGCCTTTGAGGATATTATTTCCAGCCAAACCAAATACCCCTACCGATTGGGTTTGCGCACTGGCATCCAATGTATCACCTAGGCTGGTGCCGACATACCATTTTTTCACCAGAGTGTCACGCGTGCTGCCGCTTTCATTGATTTGACTGCCTGCGTAGTTAATGATAAAGGCTGATGTGGGTGCGCTTGACAAAGTTAAATCAAGACTTCGTCCAAAGAACCCTGTTGTCAGCGTTACGCTGCTGACCGTCGTCGCCAACGCCGTACCATTCAAATTTGTCAATGTAAATTTCGACATATCACTGGGTACAGCCCCTAGGGTTGCATCAAAGGCCACGCTCAACACTGCACCGGACAGCGCCGCGCCGACAGTGTGCGGCGCCGTTACCCCGCCATTGGCAAAAATCGTCGTCCCACTGCCGTCAGCCGCGACAAATTTTTGGTTATACGTATAAGTCGTTCCATTAACGGTCTCGGTAAAGAGTCCCTCCCACTGGTTCCATTGGGCAGCGCCGGCAGTACTGGTTTCGTCCATCAATTCCAGTCGATCCCCGGCACCCAAATTGACGCGCAAAATATTATCTTCAGACAACTGTTTAACATCCGCTTTTCGTAAGCGCAATGTTTGCGCGCCGGTATTCGTGGCTAAATCAATGCTCTCGATTCCGTATAACTTGTGCCAGCCGGCGTTATTAACCCGAGTGTTATCTGCCGCGGTCAGGTTGTCATTTTGCCCCGTTGTCGCAAGCCCTCGGGCATTGCTGACAAAGTCTGATAATTCAATGGTCGAGGCGCCAATGTAACCGGCGTCAATGACCAAAGTATCTCGGCCTTTACCCGCATCAAGTTGCCGGAACTTTAAATCTTTCACTCTAATCACGTCTTGACCAGCGCCTGTATTGACATAATCAGCGCCGGCCGTAATCACCGTGTCATTGCCGATACCCAACTTAAACTCATTGAGCAAAGCAGCATCGTCAATCAGGACTCCCGAGTTCGCGCTTTCGCTTAAATCATAAAGCACACTCACGCTATTGGGGGTACGGTAATTTCCCTGCGCACGAAATTTAACCGTTTGGTACACGTTTAGCTCTGCTCTCACCTGAGTGCTATAAGTCCCTTCAATAGAAATAACATCGCCTAAGAGGCCGGAGTAATACTCGCTTGAAGGCGCCGCATTCTGCGCGGTCGTGTTATCGGTAATCGTGCTTGCAGTGCCTCCTGCAACTGAGGTACCAATCCGGAAAACACGACCTTGAGTCGTCACCGTGCCTGAATTCGCCGTGCTATATGGCGTTGACGCGATAACCGAATCATTTAATAAAACGCTTTCTCCTTTGTCATCCATATACGCCATCAAAGTCTGCCACACATTTGCGGTAGCGGTATTTGCGGGAGTATTAAAACCATTTCCGGACCAATGCGCGGTAAAACCTTTCGAGTCCAAACCATAACCAAAATGTAAACGTCGCACCTGTCCTGCAGAATTCAAATCAAAGGTCGTTGTATAGTTCCAAGAGCCTGCCGTAGACAGCAGTTTAGTGGCATTAACGGTCATAATGCCTTTACTCGCATCCGGTAAATCAGCTTGTGCGCCTTGATAAAAGGACAGATATGAAGCAGAAGCTGCGCCATCAAACACTAACACATTGTGTCCACTGGCGTCCCGTACTTGAATAATTTTCTTAGTCCCCGTCGTCGGCGCTCTGGCCACGGCAAGATTACCAGCACCATCCCTACCCACTGACGCAGTCCAACCCGCACCACCGGCTGCCCCGATATTAGTCCCGTCCGGCGTCGTCAAAGTATCTGGATCAAACCAAGTCACTCGAGTGCCCAAAGTTGACCAATGCCCTTGTGTTTCTGCCACATAAACTGAACGAATCGGTGATGAAATCAGCGCACCACTACCGCGTTGAATTTCAGCGCTTAAGGTGCGTTGTCCATCAGCGCCCCAGCCATTGGCTGGAACATCAATATTAATTGAGGTTTGGCCAGCGCTGCTCACCGTTGCTGAACCGACTACCTCCCCATCCATATACAACTTCACCACATCACCCACTTTTGCGCCCGTTAACTTCATACTAATACTACGAGCGGCTGCGCCCTCACTCGCATTGATCACGTTATCAGCCGTCACATTATCAATAATGATAGAGGTTGGAACGTCTAAGATATCTGCGGGTAGCGGCTTGGTAATCGCTGCCATACTCGTATTTCCAGACGCATCTTTCACGGTCCCCGAAACCAGGCTGATCGTACCGCCGGGGGTGATCGTTGGCGAACTTCCAACCGTCACATTCCAGACATTTGATACGCTAACCGAATTGACGGTATACGAACCTTGGCTAGCGACAGTCGCACCAGTTCCAAATTGAGAACCCAAACTGGCGGTCGACAAATTTACCGGTTCATCAAAGGTCAACTGAATCACATCATTCTGAGCAAAGCTTGTCGTGCTCGCACTAGGGTGATTGGTGACTGATACGCTTTTAATCCCTTGCACCTGGGTGTCAACCAAAACCGATTTTGGGCCCGAAAAATCAGAAAAGTTTCCCGCGCTATCTTCAAGCCTTGTGGTGACCGTTTTCACACCATCAGCGCCCCAATCCGCCGCCGATAAGGAAAGGCTTGGGTTAACTGCCGTCAAGGTTGTCGCTTTACTCACCAATTCAACCCCATTGATGTAGTAATGTACCTTTTCACCAACGACTCCGCCAGTAAATCCAATACTCACCCCCGCAGTTTTTTCTGAATTACTGACCACGTTATCACCGGAAATACTCAAAGGCGGCGTCAATGTATTTGGCGCGATGATGTCAGTCATCGTAAATGTAACTGAACCGGTCGCGGTATTACCATTGGCGTCAACAACACCCGCTTTCGCAATCGTAATCGCGTCATTGCTCGAACCATTGGCACTAATCGTCTTATCCGCGCCAAATTCAATCCTAAAGTCTTTGGCTAAAGAGGTGCTTGAACTGGATAATGATGAATCAGGGCTTAAATCTTTACCATCTGCACCAATAGCAATCACTTTGTAATTTGTCCCCAGATTACGACCACCAGTGATCGCCACTGCCGCAGTACTCGAGAACTGATAAGCACCCGTAGCGGCGTTGTAGCTTAATAAACTGCCTAACTTGATAGACTCGTTAAAGCGGATCACGACACCATCGTTTTTAGCACCATTAAAGTCCAAATCTAGGGTTGTTAAGGGTGTCGTCGCTGCCACTCCTGGCCCGACGATGTCTGGCATAGTGAATACGGCATTGCTACCGGTCGGATTAGCCACACCTGACCCTGAATTGATCAACAATTTATTTGCCGCAATCGTAATGGTGTCACCCGTAGTCACCGTAAAACCCGTCCCATAGGTCACACGCCATTGCGTAAAGTAACCCGATCCAACCGGTGATTCGGTTCCAGACACGCCGACCACCGTCGCGCCAACGCCTAAGTTACGCCCATTGCTTACCGTCAAGTCAGCCAAGGCAAAACCTTTGGTCGCTAAGTTGAAATTCAAAACGACTGAATTATTTTTCACGCCATCACCACCACTACTGTCTTCGGCCACAATCGGATTGGTGGGTAATGGCGTCACAAAATTGACTTTTGGAGTTGACGCGTTAGTTGAGGCCGATAAGGTGTTACCGCCGCCGCTAAAGACCCCTGCGCCGCTACTTCCGCTTGATTGCGCAAAAGTAATCGGATCGCTTTCGACTAAATTGGTTCCTGTCCCTAAAGTTAATTGAACGGTGTTGTAGTACCCCGCACCGACGGCGCTACTGACCGAAGATGAAGTGCCCCCGACTTGATTCGTCGACGCGCTAGTGGCTTTAAACCACCCCGCAATGGTAGAGGCTGAAGGGTCAGCACCGCCGGCAAAGGTCCCATTGACGTCGGACGAGTAATACCATTCAGACGTCGCGCTGGCAGGCGCGCTAAAATCAGCCAACACATAACCACCACCGACCAGTGCAAAAATATATTTATTACCGTTTTTATAAATTGGCTTGGTCAGATCAACGCTGTTAGTCCCCGTTAGCATGTCAAATTGCTGTGACAAAGTATTGTCCGCATTGTTGAACAGACTTTGTTTAAAAGCGTTAAGTGTTGCTGCGCCAACCACAGTTCCAGTAGGAGCGGTATTCGTTAATAAGGAATACTGACCGACAAATTTGTCACTTACCCCAGACATAAAAATGGTGTCTGGATTACCGACTCCAGAAAATACCGAACCGGTCCCCAAGCTTTTACCGCTACCCACGGATACTGCACCCGCACGATTTAAGTTCGCAATGCTAATCCCTTCACTGAAGGTAAAGTTGATCTTATCGCCGACTGAGTAAGTGCCATAGACACCCGTGTTTGGCGTATCCAAGGCCAAAGCCGTACCGGTTAGCGTCACCGCGACGCTTTGGGTTTTAAAAGTGCGCACAAAGGTTGATGAATTACCGGCGGCATCTAGCTGTGTGATCGATGCGTAGGCGGTATCGTTATCTGCGAAGCTGGTAGACGGTAAATTTGCGACGCGCGCACTCCAAGCACCCAGTTCGTTAGACGTTGCGGTCACAGTGATAAAGTGCCCCGCGTTATCGTCCAGAACCACACGAATATTGCTATTGGGATCAACCACTCCCTTCAAATCAAAACCGCCTAAACGCTCACTACTCCCCACCACAAAATCTTCTGCAATCGTCAAGCCAGAATCTGGACTGGTCGAAGGGGCCACAGTATCGACAACGACGTTTTGAGTGTTAACCGCTGAACGATTACCGGCCGAATCCACCGCATAAACACTCAAAACCAAAGTCGTGTTAGCACCGGTAGGAATATCACTGCTTGGAATCGTTGCGCGCCAATTGGTCGAACCAGCGACATTAGTGGCCTGGTAGGTTTTACTGTTCCAAGTAAACACCATGCTGACGACATCAGTTTGTGCAGCGGCATCGACCACAATTCCGCTGGCTTGCTGAGTCGCGTTAATCGTACCACCGGGCGATGTCCCTGATGTTGGCGAATTTAATTGCGTATCTAAAATTAATTGTTGCTGCGTCACGCTCGACACGTTACCAACAGTGTCGGTTTGTGTCACTGAAACGGTATAGGTTGCGCCTTCGGTCGAGAAGGTGGCCATATCCGACACACTAAATTGTGCGCTCCAGCTACCACTGGCATCTGCCGTCACGGTTTTAGTATTTCCAGCCCACACTAAATTGATTTTTGAGAACGCCGAAGCACTGCCTTTTTCAGCCGTACCGCTCATCGTAAAGCCATTGGTTTTCTCGTAATTGTTGATATAAATATCAGCACTTTTCGCGATGGTGCCAATCACACTATCAGCGCCTGCGGCCGCGCTAATTGCACCGGTGGCGGTACTCACCACGGGAGCATCAACGACGGTATCAATCAAGATCGATTTAGTGACCGAGCTAGATACGTTACCGGCAGAATCGGTTTGCATCACGGTGGCCACGACTGTGCCATCAGCTGGAACTTGGCTGGCCGCAAAACTGACGCTCCAAGTCCCACCTGAAACCGTGGTGCTAATGGTTTGACTCCCCCATAAAACATTCACCGTATTGTTATTTTCACCCGTCCCAGAAAAGCTGACACCATTGGTTTTTTGAGTGCTGTTAACCAAGTTATCGCCCAGAGTGTTAGCAGTCACGTTACTCATCGTGGGGGTTGAAACGGCAGTATCTATCACAACCGATTTCGTTAGGGGCGTTGCGCTGACATTACCTGCCGAATCCGTTTGCGTCACGGTAATAGTCGAGGATGCGCTGTCGCCCGTTGGCATATCCGAAGGCGCAAAAGCGACGCTCCAAGAACCATTACCGTTAAAGGAACGCACAATCGCCGCTTTGGTAGTCGAACCCCACACAATATTGACTGTCGCGCCATTTTCTGCGTTACCAGAAAGGTTTAGATTAGCCGCTTTTTCAACGCTATTGATCATATTGTCAGTCGCTACGGCATTGATAGTCAAACTTGCGCTCGTCGGCGCCGTCGTATCAACCACAACTCTTCGTGAAGTGCTATAAGTTTCTGATACATTGCCTGCGGTATCGGTTTGATTGGCCACGATTGTGCTCGAACCATCCGCAGGCACTTCGCTGGTTGTAAAGACACTGGACCAGTTACCGCTGGCGCTGGCGGTGTAAGCATGTGATACGTTACCCCAGGTCACAAAACCAGTTGCATTGGCTTCAGCAACGCCGCTCACCAGCACTCCCGTAGTACCATCCGCTTGAGATGCTGATTTTTTAGTTGCGTTGATAATGTCATTCGAAGCCACCACAAAAACCGTGGGGGCGTTCGGTAAGGCCGTATCGATAGACACGGCATGGGTCGTACTTGCACTGCTCACGTTACCCGCGCTATCAGTCTGTGTGACTACCACTTTGGTCGCACCGTCAGCGGGAATACTCTCCTTGGGAATCGTAATACTCCAAGCTCCCGAGGCATTGGCCCTCGTGCTACCTGTTGTGGCAGTTCCCGCCAAACCAGCCCAGCTCAAATTCACGCTTGCGCCGGCCTCAGCCGTTCCGGTAATCACGATGTCGCTTTGTTTTTCAGTGTTATTGATGCGATCGTTACCGGCCACCGTCGCAACGGTCAAAGCCGTCGTTGGTGCTGTGGTATCTAAATTAAGCGTATGATTGACTGCTACTGCGGCCACATTACCGGCGCTGTCTGTTTGAGTCACCGTAATGGTGCTGCTTGCACTGTCCGTACCGACGTTATCCGTCGAATTAAACACCAGGTTCCAATTTCCGTCACTGCCAACGCGTCCTGTTTTGACCGTATTGCCCCAGGTCAATTTAATATCTGCCCCAGCTTCACCAGTTCCAGAAACCGTCACGCCTGAGGCTCTGTTGCGAGCATCAGAATTCACAACATCGTTAGTTCCCACCGCTGCAACCGTCAAGGTTGTCGGTGCGGTGTAATCCAGCTTCACAAAATCAACGTCTCCTGTCGGCAACGTCATCTTGGCGCTACTTGAGGTCTCGTTACCAGAGGCATCAAAATAATGCACCGTAATTTTGCTCTTATGATCGCCATCGATCCCCGCATCAGTCGTCGGCAAGTTAGCACTAGGCACCGTGACAGACCATACGCCACTGTTAGTCGTAACTGTTTCGGTAAAACTTCCCCAGATCACTTTGACACGAGCAATGTCCGTGTTAACAATCGCACTGTTTGAGAGTACCACTCCGGAATTTTTTTCATCCAGATTCAACACCCCATCTCCATGTGCCCCTGTCGCTAAATTTTGTTCAAGCAATTTGTAACTGGTCAAATCTGGGGCCGTTGCATCAATCACAATATTGCTTAAGGTTCTCGCTCCCCCCGTATTTACGTTCCCGGCTGTATCAGTCTGTGTGACGGTGATGGAAGCATTAGGGTTAGTCTCAGGAATATCGGAAGTAGCTAAAGTAACGCTCCATTTACCGTCAGCGCCTACAGTGGTTTGTTTGGTTGTGCCACCGGTAACATTGAACCCCAAATTAACCGTCGCACCGACCTCACCTGTACCCATTACCGTGATGCCCGCATCACGTTCCTTTTTATTGATGAACAAATCAGTTTTTTCTGCCTGAGTCGCCGTATCCAGATTTGCCAGTAAACCACTCGCACTCGTACTCGCACCCGTAACCCCAAAAGACGGCCTTGTCGGTGCGGTGAAATCCACTTGAATCAAATCACTGATCGTCATTGATGATACGTTTCCTGCCGAATCCGTTTGAACCGCAGTGATTCGAGTTGAAGTGCCATTCGGTGGAAAATCTAATTCATTAAAATCCACTAAATAATTGCCCGCGCTATTCTTCCGCGTTGAGGCCGTGACTATCACGCTGTGCCCACTCCAGGACGAACTGCTAGAAGTATCATTCCAAATCAATGTCGCATGCGCGCCATTGCTCAGGTTTTCCAGATTAGAGACTTCGGCGGTTAATACACCGGCAGTCTTATTACTCAAATTCAAATACGATTTACCGGCCTCTGTTGGGTCAGGATGCAAATTAGCAAGACTCAGTACGGGTTGATTGGGTTCTGCCGTGTCAATCCGCACCGAACGAGACGTGACGGTCGTGGTGACGTTACCGGCCGAGTCAGTTTGAATTAACTGGTATGAGCGGACGGCTCCAGCTGCAAACGGAATATCGCTGGAGGTCAAAGAAATTTGCCAAACGCCTGACGCGTTTTTAACCGCATTGACTGGCGATAAAGAACCCTCAACCCATTTAAATTGAGCGCCTAAGGATGACGATTCCACCCCACTCAAATTAAATACAAAACCGCTATCAACCTTGGCTTTATTGATCACTGGAGCACCCGACAAGTAGTCCAAAGTCTGGCCATCTACCACTTGAGTGGCCACATCTGCGCCAATCGAGGGCGAATCAGGCGCAACTGTATCGCGTAATAAACTCTTCACTAAAGGCGTGCTCACGTTACCGGCGCTATCGGTTTGTAATATGGTCATCGGCGTCGCCACACTATCGGGCACATAAACCGTACCCGCTGGCGAACCAGGCGGCCGTCCAATAATGTCATCACTGTAAACCAAATTAAGCGTCCAATTACCTGAAGAATCTACAAGCGCATTTTTGGTCAACCAATATTGGGGGTTATCACCCCCCTTAATAATGACCGACACCCGACTATCGGGTTCGCCAGTTCCTGACAACGGAATGCGACCTGCATCCGCGGTAATGCTGTCGATATTCACCGCGACGTCACGTGACAAGGTGACGACGCTGGGCGCCGTTGTATCAACTAACACCTCACGCGTATTAATTGCCGACTGATTTCCTGCAGAATCAACTTGCCACACGCTAAAATTACTCGTCATGTGCGCGCCTTTTGGCAAAGGCCTTGCCGCGCTATCCGAAAAATTAACTGACCACGCTCCCAAAGCAGATACCACACTCGTTGACGTGGTAATAGTGGTACCATCAGCGATCCATGAGACAAAAACTGTCGACCCAATTTCAGCTTGAGTTCCGCTCACAACGACGCCAGCGGCTTCTTCAGCGCTGTTGACAATATCGTCGCCTTGAATCTGATTGATCCCTGGGGCTGATGGTACTGCCGTATCAATAACGACCTGATGCCTTGTCATCCCCGAAGAGTTACCCAAATCATCACTCTGGAAAACTTGAACCGTGCTAGTAGCGGTATCGGCCGGAATACTTGCTCTAGGTACCACAATTGACCATGCGCCGCTCGTATCGGTGACACGAACGCTGCTGGTAAAAGTTCCCCAAGATAAATTCACCGTTGCCCCGATCGCACCACCCATACCGCTAATAGTGACCCCGCTATTTTTTTCATCTAAATTAACAATATCGTCTCCAAACAAACGATTAGAGGACGTTAGATTTAAAGTTAAATCGCCAGGTGGCTGGGTCGACAATAAGACCTCAGACACCGAAGGCGTCGTCGCAACGTTACCCGCCGAATCCGTTTGCAATACCGTTAAGGAGGTCTGATAACGAACATTATCAGGAATATCAGAGGCCGGAATCACTACGCTCCAACGCCCGTCCGCCCCCACCACAATTTGACCGTCGGCTGAACTGCGTGTTAATACATTTCTACTGCTGCTATTCCCTGGATCACCCAAATTCCAAGTCAAACTCACCTTTGCTCCAGGTTCGGCAGTACCGCTCAAAGTCACGCCGGCAACGCGATCCGCCATACTAACGGCGCTATCCCCCGAAACGGTCGCCAATAAATTCGTACTTAAAGGCGGCACCGTATCTACGTGCACTAATGCGGTTTGACTGGCCGGTGAGGCATTTCCTGCCGCATCATTCAAATTGACATAAAACCGAATATCGCCTTGCACATTAGCCGCATCCAGCACACTTTGAGGGACTTGTATTTTAATGAACCCATTATTGATGTCAGTGCGTGATAATTTGGCCGTGTCACCCAAATCTAATGCGATTTGAGTACCGCTCGTATTCGAACGTAACAGCACAGTCACATTTGTATTTAAGCTTGCTTGTGTCGGATCAAACTGCACCAATAAAAACACGCCGCCGTTATTTTGCGCATTCACGCCAGTGACTGAGGACGATAAATCGTTACCTGAATTGTCCACCACTGAAACACTCAAAGGTGCAGACGGCCCCTCAGTATCTAAAATCACCGATTTAGAAATTGCCGCCCCAGCCGTACTATGCGTTAAATCAGTTAAAAACGCGGTAATCCCCCAATTTTTGCTATGTGCACGGGTATCTCGCACCGTCCAATGAATATTTCCAGCCGCATCGGGCGCACTGATTGTTGGATTGTTGTAAGTCACCCCATCTATCACCACCACCAATTTGACGCCCGCCGACAAACTCCCTTGGATGGTTCCCGTGACTTCCTGATTGCTACCGATATTGGTGATAAAGTCGTTCGCAAAACCACTGTCTTGCGAAATTGCATCAATCGTCACCACTTGTGTGGGCGCATGCGAATCCACCGTAAAACTCACCGTCTCTGACATCGGACTGACGTTAAAAGCCGAATCAAGCGCTTTAAAGCTATAGGTGTGTAGACCATTAGCCAGCACCGAGGGTGGCTGGAAAGTCCACGCCCCCGTACTGTCAACTGTCACGTAATCCGCCGCATAATTCCCCGCGTCATAGCGAACCCCCGCACTATCCGTACTACGGCCCGAACTGTCAACCAAGACCCCTTGGCTGTTACGCGACAGCACCAGACCATCGCCGTTGGTGTCCACTTGCGCACCTGAATCATCAAATACCGCAATCAATGCATTGGGTTCACCTGTTCCAACAATTTTTGGACGTTGTACGGATGTTGTCGCACCATTAACCGCGATGCTTGAGCTTGAGCTTGAGCTACCCTCTGTAGTATCAATCGTACTAACCGTCGGTGCATCTGGCGCCACCGTATCAACTGTAAAACTGCCTAAAACTTTAGGCACACTGGCATTACCCACTTTATCGACCAAGGTCACCGTCACGTTATGGGACCCGTTCCACTTCGCGCTGTCATAACCATCTCGTTGAATCAAGTCGTCTAATGACCATGTCACTTGACGATTGTCCATATGCGTTTGGTTGATGATAGTTGAGGCGACTGTCACCCCACCCCAAATCAACATCGCTTTTCCACCAGGCTGAATATTGGTATTGTTTAACTCCGCTGTAATCGTATAAAGCGTTCCTGTCCGCGCGTTATAGTCGGCCAAGTTAATCACTTGATCCGCCAAGTTTGAACTCAAAGTGATACGCGGCGCAATCGGTGGATGGGTACCCAAAACAATACTATTGCCTGATCCCGACGATCCCGAATAGCTCGCTTCTGAGACTCCGCCCACATTACCCGCTTGATCGGTTAACTGTGCCGAAACTGTATAGGTGCCATCAGTAATCTTATTTAAATCGCTTAAGGTAAAAATCGCCGAGACGGTACGACTGTCAATATCCACCTGTTTCAATACCACTTTACGGGTCAAACTGCCCCAAGTGAACGTCAAAGTATCACCCACTCTGGCGTTACTGCCCGTCAAATCACTATTGATCGTAATCGGCGCAGTTTTTAAATCTTGTAAATTAATAATTCCATCGGCCACAGCGCTGCCCGCAAAGGTCGTGACCGGTGCTAAAGGCGCAAGGGTATCCAATATCACCTCTTGTGTCGTAGCACCGGCACCGACCAAATTACTACTGTCAGTCAAGCGCGCCTTGATATTCCAGTTACCCGTGTGCGTGGCGGTATCGGTATAGGTCCAAGCAGTTCCAGTTGGCACTACCGTCGTCCAGTTCGCGCCATTATCCAAAGATACTTGCAAAACTTGACCCGCGGTCAAAGCCGCGCTCAGACTTCCTTTGACTACTCGTGGGTTCGAACCATCATTCGTCACGAAATCAGTCGCACTGGCGCCTGAGTCTTTAGTCATCGAATCAATCGTAATCAGCTGTGTTGGCCCCTGAGCATGAACCGTAAAACTGACCGTCGCACTTTTATGCGATAAATCAATATTGCCCGCCTGATCAGTCGCCACGGTGTACCAAGTATGCACCCGATCTGCTAGGGGACTACTCGAAGGCACCGTAAAACTCCAGTTACCACTGGCGTCAGCATTGGCTTCACCGACTTTTAGACCCGTTACTTGATCAAATACACTCACTTTAGAATTTGCCTCCGCACGGCCGGAAATCGTCGGATAAGGATCACGCGTCGTTCCACCCGAAGTAATGCTCGCCACATCGTCTCGCGGTGTGCTAATCACAACACCCGACGCATTGCTGGTTAAAGTTGGTGCGTCTGGCGCCACCGAATCAAATGTAAAACTTGTTTGGAACGCTTGCACGCTTTCATTGCCCGCTTTATCCTTAATTTTCACGCGCAAATCGTATTCACCACCACTGACCAAAGCGCTGGTCACACTACTTGGCAATCCCACTTGAAAAGACTTATTGGCAATATCTGCGGACGATAAAGTCACCTGCGTTGACACCACTGCTCGCGTCTCTTTATTAATCACCAATAAAGTGACTTGATCGCCCTCTTGCGCAGCTGCGTCCCCAGTTTCGGTCAAATTAAACGTCAAGACTTGTCCTCGTTCGGCCGCATTTAAATAGCCATCCGCTAAAGACTCGCCCGCAACCATCGACAAAGTGGGGGTTGCCGGCGCCACCACGTCCAAACTGACATTTAAAGTATTGCTATAAGGCCCCGCATTGCCCGCAGCATCAACCACTCGCCCCTTAATTGGCAAGGCGTTTGAAGAACCCGCCGATTGAATCGTCGAAGCATCAAAAACCACCACCACTTGACTCACTGGCGTCGTTGGACGCGCCGCATCAATCGCCGTTATCACGACTGTCTGCGTTTTCGCGTTTTCGCCACTGCCCCAAGTCACCTCAACCAAGTCACCCACTTTAGCGCCAGTACCGGTCAGGTTATAAGTGACACGTACCCCATTATTGCTCGTCACCGTGGCAAAATTAACGGGCAAGGCTGGAGTGCCCGCTTGCAAATAAGCGTCCACACTGATCGCGCCACCAGATGTCGGTGCGCTTTGATCCAAAATCACATTTTGCTCAGGCATTGAATCACCTACATTACCCACAGCGTCAATCAAACGTGTTTTATATGACCAATTACTGGTGTGATTCACCGTGTCGTTATAAAACCATTGTTGACCATTGACCGTCGCATCTCTCCATGTCACGCCATTGTCTTGCGACACTTGTAATTTCACGGTATTGGACGATAAGGCACTGGACAAACGCCCGGTCAACAAGCGTGTCTCTTTACCATCAGCGCTGCTCGCACCGCCAAAATTGGTTACAAAATCGATCGCTGACTGACCACTGTCCAAACCCATACTGTCAATAAATATTGTTTGCGACGGGCCTATAGTTTGCACCTCAAAATTCACCCTCAGCGAATCATCCAAAGACAACACATTACCGGCTTTATCCGCAACTAGAAAGCTCCACTGATACGCCGAACTACTTAAACGCGGGCTGGTAAACTGATAGTTTCCGGAACCCGCTGGTGATTCAGTCATTTGACCAATCGCCGAAGAAGTTAATTGGTCAAAAACCGTAATCGTCGCGCCACTCTCCGCATGCAACTTAATTGTCGGAGTGCGACTATTGGTCACTCCCCCCAAACCGATTACCGTCACCCCATCATCAGCCAAAATCGTCAGCGCATCAGCCCTGACCGGCGCAACCGTATCAACACTAAACACAAACGCCGCACTTAAAGTGCCCTTATTCCCCGCCTTATCAATCAGCCGTGTCGTATAAGTGTATTGCCCATCCGTTAAATCCGCAGTTTCTTGATATGACCAACGTCCCGCGCTAGGGATCACCGTTGCGACCTCTACCCCATTGCGATAAATCAGAACCGTTTCGCCCGCGCCACCGCCACTACGTCCCGATACAGTCGGCCGTTTATCATTCAGACTCGGCGCGTCCTGACCAACACCTGAAGGGTAGTTCCCAGTCAGCGGTTCAACTTTATCGTTGACTTGATCAATAAATGCCAAACCTGTCGGGGCCCTCGTATCCACTGTCAGGCTATACGGACTACTCGGCGAACTTTCATTTCCCGAACTATCGAGCCCAGTCACGGTGAACCGATGTGCGCCCTCTTTAAGTGCTGAGCTCGGCACAATCGTCCAATGTCCGCTTGCATCCGATACCGTCGTACCAATCAGTACCCCGTTATCGTATAAATTAATTCTAATATTCGCTTCCGGCTGACCTTGCGCATCAACCCCAGCAGTTCCCGAAAACTGCGGTTGACGACTTGAAGTGGCCCCCGTCCCATTCGTCAACACCGTCGCATAATTACCTCCTGGCGTCGCAATACTCGCATCCATTACCGGCGCCAAAGGTGACGTCGTATCAACCACTACCGTTGTATCTAAAGGCGTCGACAGATTGCCAAAGGCATCTTGAAGCAACACCCGAACCTTGATTAAACCATCTGCCATTGGCGGATTGGTCGTTTTATAATCCAAGCTCCATTGGCCATCACTGCCCACGGGTATCCGCGCTAAAACATTGCCACTGGCGTCCATCACAATCGCCGTAGCACCCGCTTCCCCTGTGCCTCGCAACACGCGCTGTCCCACCGCGTTATTGAGCAGTACCGCCTGTTCGGGCGGTGTTTTATCTTCTGAAATCGGCGCCAAAGCCCCTGATAATTGCCCCAAGCTTGAGGTCGGATCGCTCCCCGCGGTAAAGCTTAAAGGCGTGGTCTTGGCGTCCAGGTACAAACCTTGATTGGCTAAAGCTTCTACTGATTTGGCAATACGACTGCCCAATAATGGGTTCTCTAGACTTTGTAGCACCGACTCCTGATTCGCAAGGACGGGGCTTGGCGCCGCGATTCCCCGAACCAGTGATGTCGAAGTCACTTGTGTATTAGGTAAAGGTTTAACTTCCGCTGCCGCAGTCGAACTCGAGGGTACCGCAATGATTTGACCGGAGCCTTCAGCGCGCGTAAAAATTAAAGAACCACGCCCATCGATCGGGCTGTAATAATCGCTGATTTCGATCAAAGAAGGCACATCCGCCCCCCCCCCAGAGGCAATTTTTAATACCGCATTACCACGCCCATCATTGGTAATCTGCGCTGGCACCAAAACCCCATCCGCAACCACTGAATAAGTCGCGCCTGGAACCACCTTGATCTTCATTCCTGGAGTCAGAGGTATCACTTCAACCTTACCATCGGAACGGGAAATCACTAAATTTTTTTGCGTCGCCATAAAAACCTCAATTTATCAAAACAACTTTTCAATCATTATTCAAACATCACTATCTAGTTCTAATCAACGCTCTTGAAAAGCTTCGCGTGATTTCAAAATCGGTTTTAGCAAATAATCCAAAATGCTTTTAGTGCCGGTTTTCACTTCCACTTGCGCAATCATTCCTGGAATAATTGGCATGGGTTCACCTAATTTGTTCACTAAGCGTCTTTGCTCTGTCTTTAATTGAACACGGTAATACACCTCGTCCCGCTTAATCTCATCACGCAAAGTATCAGGACTGATGTAATCCAAATGGGCTTTTAAGGCACCATAAATCGAATAGTCATACGCTGTTAACTTTACCAAAGCTTCTTGCCCAGGCCGTAAAAATGCAACGTCTGAAGGACGCACCCGCGCTTCGATCAAAAGCGCATCATCCAAAGGGACAATTTCCAAAATATCTTGCGCAGGTTGGATTACCCCGCCGACGGTATTGACGCGAATATTCTTAATAATCCCGCGAGTCGGAGAACGAATTAAGGTTCTTTGCAAAGAGTCTTTACGTCCCAATAAAATTTCTGATTGTGAATCCAACTCGTTCTGCACTTTAGTGTATTCGCTAAGTGCATCGGCACGAAAACGATTATTCTGCTCATCAATCTTGCCGCGCAAATCCGTCACCTGACGCTGCAAACGCAATAATTCAACCGTAGAAATCAAACCTTTTTGCACCAAGGGCTCGGTCATCGTTAATTCTTGTTGCGCCAAATCTAAAGATTTTTTCTGAAACTCAACACTTTGCTCAAGCGCATGTAAGCGTGCTTTGTAGGTGCGTAATTCATTCGCTACCGCTTGAGGACGCGCGCGCGTTAAACTTTCAGAGAATTGCGGTGTGTCTCCGGATGCTTCTGCTTTTAAGCGAACCAACATCGCGCGCAAGGCTTCAACTTTATTTTGCCCTTCACGAAATACCGTTCCTGTCCGCGTATCATCAATTCTGAGCAAAGGCTGACTACGATCGACCACGTCGCCTTCTTTGACTAAAAGTTCAGACAAAATTCCACCTTCCAGACTTTGAATCACTTGTTCTTTTTGAGTAGGGACAACTTTGCCTGGAGCTTGGGTAATTTCGTCGACTTTAGCCCACATACTCCAAGCGATTCCTACCCCCAAAATTACAGCGATTGCTAACAAAGTCCAACCGGCCCAATTAGAGCCACCTTCTAAAGTTGCCGCGTATAAATCGCTGACCAAACCCGCATCTTTTTTTTGTAAACGGCCTGATTTTTCTTTTTGTTCCAAAGGGGCTTCTTCACGGCGCGTTTGAACGTTTTGCACCACGGCATGAGTATGCAAGCCTTGATTTTGCGAACCTTGATTCTGCAAACCCTGACTTTGCGAATTTTGAACCGCTGCCGCAGGCCCCGCGCTCAAGAGATTACCCCCTTGGACTTCGAGATTATTAATAGCCCCAGTAACCCCAAAAAAATCATCTTTCATGCCGCCCCCCGATTTTCTTTAGTGGTTTCTTTATGCTGCTGCGTCGAAACACCGCGTTGCAACTCGGTCAAGACACTGTCTTTTGGCCCATCAACGACTACGCGTCCTTGATCGATCACGATCAAACGATCAACCAAATCCAACATCGCCGGTTTGTGAGTGACCACTACTAAAGTTTTACCGATGCACTCGTTTTTAAATTCACGAATCAAATTTTGCTCAGTCCGTTGATCCAAAGCACTAGTCGGCTCGTCTAACAACATAATGGACGGACGCAAGGCCAACATCCGTGCCAACACTATCATTTGTTGCTGCCCACCGGACAGACCAACACCGCGCTCACCAATAGGCATATCAAATCCCTTGCTGTGCGCGGCAATCATTTGCTCTAAACCAGTCAAACGGCAGACTCGCAAAATTTCTTCGTTATCGATAAAGGGATTACCTAACAATAAATTTTCGCGTAAGGTTCCGCGGAATAAATTCGGCGACTGCCCCACATAACCAATTAACACGCGCCGATCAGCTGGATCAATTTGTTGAACATCAACTCCATCGAATAATAAATTGCCTTTTTGCGGTTTATACAAAGCCGCCATCAATTTCAACAAAGTGGATTTACCCGAACCAATTCGGCCCAAAATTGCCACGCGTTCACCGACACGAATCTGTAATTCAGGAACCGATAATTTAACGCCTTCATCCTTGCTATAACCAAATTGCAGATCACGAATCGCAATATGTTGCGTCAAACTGGGTTTATGTAAATACGTGCGACTGATATCGCGCTCGGACTCCATTTGCATAATTTTATCCAGCGAACGGAACGAGGTTAGGGCTTGTTGTAGCCGCGCAAATAATCCACTCACTTGCGCCAAAGGCGCCAGCGCGCGCGAGGCTAACATCGTGCACGCAATCATCGCACCGGTTGTCATTTTTCCTTCGGCCACCAAATACGCGCCCCAGACAATAATCACGACGTTAACAAGCTGCAAAACCGTCTGCGTAAAATTAACCGCAAAGGCTGATAAAACACGCGTCTTCATCCCCGTTAGCGCGGTGTGCGCGTTAGCAGATTCCCAACGATGCCGCATATAACGCTCGGCACCCAAAGCTTTTAAAGATTCCATCCCCTCGACGGTTTCAACCAAAATACCGTATTTACCCGTATTGACTTTGAAATGCTCTTTGCTTTGCGACGCCAAGGGAATTTGGATCAAAACACCCATAATGACGATCAAGGGAATCGCCAAAAAAACGGCCCACACCAAAGGACCAGCGATAATGTCGATCACCCACACAAACAAAAAAATAAAGGGCAAATCGGCAATGGCGACTAAAGTTGCCGAGGTAAAAAAATCACGAACCGATTCAAATTCACGAATTTGACCGGCAAAATTACCCGCCGAACCTGGCCGCATCTCTAAACGCAAGGCCAAGGTTTGACGGAACAACATCGAGGACAACAACAAATCCGCTTTGCGTGCAGCGGTATCCATAAAGTAGCCACGCAAAGTTCGCAAACCTAATTCAAACGAATAAGCAATCACCACGCCCACCGCCATCACCCACAAGGTGCTCAAAGCGTTATTGGGAATCACCCGATCATATACATTCATCGAGAACATTGACGCCGCCAATGCCAATAAATTGATCAAAAAAGACGCAAAAGCACTTTCTAAATAGGTCGCGCGAAACTTCCACAAAACGCGCCACAACCAATGCTTGTTAGGCGCTATTTTTTCGTCGTGATGACTTTGATAAATGCTGTGTTGAACGGTCTCTAACTCTTTACCAGACTTAACAAACCACACCGAACCGGTAAAAAATTCTTCTAATTTTTTGGTCGAAATCAATAGGCTTTTATTGCCAAATTCACTTAACTGAATCTTGCATTCATCGTCGTTATGGCTTTGCAAAATACAAACGCTGTTTTCTTTCAAAATCAGCATCACCGGCAAGGCCATTGCCGGAATATCACTTAAGGTACGTTGATCAACTTTTACGATAAAACCATGCTCTTGCGCAACGGCGGTTAAAGAACGCTCACTGTTTTCAAAATCATGATCGGACAAACTGCTGCTTAACGCAGTCGTCGAAATTTGACGTCCATGCTGTCCAAATAAAGTCGACAAACCCCATAGCTGCGACAACACTCGATCTGGCACCGACGCAGAATTCTGTGTCGCTATACCAGCGTTTATATGAGTAAAATCAAGAGAGGACATCACAGAAAGACCTATAAATTAAGAGCAGACCCTAGAAACCGTTTGATCTGGAACACACCTACTAACAACGCCATAACAACACCATAAGGGCACTTCTATAAATACAGAATGTACGGATGAAGTGCGAGGCGCACAGCACACAGAAACCGGAGCGTACATACAGTACGTGAGGATTTCGCGTACTGCGCAACAAAGCAATTCGCCGCAAAAATGAATTGATAGAAGCGCCCATAACAATAATGCACCAGATTGGGGCCAGATTTTACCCCTTTACACCCAGTCGCGGTAACAATTTCCCCATTGTTGCATTCAGTCGATAGCCGGCCAAAAGAACATCGTATCGCGCCGCAATCTCAGCTGATTTTGAGGAGAACAATTCAAGCTCGGCATTTAATACATCCAAT
>JAVKLU010000027.1:0-1688 GCA_031538895.1 Burkholderiaceae bacterium
AAATGATTAGCCTAAAACTAGGTGAAAACGATGATCGTGCGTTTCAAGCGTGGTGGCACGATGCTAATGAATTACTGCATAACGTCGCTACAGATGCCACAACAAGTTCGCACAAGCAATCTGAATAACACTTCTTTTTTTCTATTTTTATCCAAGACTATGTCTGATTATTCTGCTTTGACTGCCCTCTCTCCACTTGATGGACGTTATCAGGGCAAACTTGATCCCCTGCGCAATTGGTTAAGCGAGTACGCATTGATCAAGCACCGTGTACAAGTTGAAATCGCGTGGTTAATCAGTTTGGCGCAAGAATCAAAACTGCCACAAATCGCGCCCTTAAGTTCAACCGCGCAAAGCACATTGGAATCGTGGGTCACTAATTTTGCACCGACAGATGCCCAAACGATTAAAGAAATCGAAACGGAAACGAATCACGATGTCAAAGCAGTCGAATATTGGTTAAAAAACAAAATGCAAGCCGATGCGACTTTGACACCCTATTTGGAATGGGTGCATTTCGCGTGCACGTCTGAAGACATTAACAATACCGCGTACAGTTTGATGGTGCAAGGTGCGCGTCGCTGTGTCATTTTGCCTAAGTTGCATCACCTCCTGATGCAAATGCAAGAGCGCGCTCGTACTCATGCGGATCAGCCTATGCTCGCACGTACTCACGGTCAAAGCGCTTCACCCACGACAGTTGGAAAAGAATTTGCCAACATCGCCGCGCGTTTAACCCGTGCTATTGACGTATTAGAAGCGGTTCCATTGCGCGCTAAAATGAATGGTGCTGTCGGCAATTACAACGCTCACGTCGTCGCCTTTCCAAATTTAGACTGGCCACAGTTCAACCAAAACATCATCGAACAAAAATTGGGTTTAATGTTTAACCCAATGACAACGCAAATTGATCCACATGACGATTTTGCCCAATTGTTTGATGCCATCAGTCGCACCAATGTGATATTGATTGACACCTGCCGTGATTTATGGGGTTATATCGCGCTGGGTTATTTCAGCCAATTGCGTAAAGATAAAGAAGTGGGTTCCTCAACCATGCCGCACAAAATTAATCCGATCGACTTTGAAAACGCCGAAGGCAACTTAGGTGTCGCCAACGCGCTCTTGCGTTTTATGTCAGACAAATTACCGATCTCCCGCTGGCAACGCGATTTGACGGATTCAACGGTATTGCGCAATATCGGAGTCGCTTTAGGGCACAGCTTGTTGGCTTATGACAGCTTTTCACGAGGTTTGAACAAACTGACTTTGTCGGCGCAGGTACTCAACGCAGATTTGGATGATGCTTGGGAAGTTTTGGCAGAGCCGATTCAAACCGTCATGCGCAAATATGGCTTGCCTAACCCGTATGAGCACCTAAAGAATAAAACCCGCGGCCAGGCAATTACGCGTGAAAAATTACACGAATTGATTAAAGAGTTAGCGATTCCTGAAACGGAAAAAACTGCCTTGCTGGCGTTAACACCCGCACGCTATACGGGTTTGGCGGCGCAACTGGCTCAAAGCGGTGGTCAGTCTTAAGGGCTCTTCTATAAATACAGAATGTGCGGATGAAGTGCGAGGCGCACAGCACACAGCACACAGAAAGCGGAGCGTACATACAGTACGTGAGGATTTCGCGTACTGCGCAACAAAGCAATTCGCCGCAAAAATGAATTGATAGAAGT
>JAVKLU010000028.1:0-5284 GCA_031538895.1 Burkholderiaceae bacterium
AAAACCTAAGGAGGCGCTCAGCAAAACGCCACTGAGCACACCTTTGAACAACAATTTCAAAGCTCTGAACGCACCTAAGCTCCCCCACGCCTTCGCAATTGGGGAATCAAACGCTGAAGAGCTCAACGCTGAAGAACTCAACGCTGAAGAGCTCAAGGTTGAGGAACTATCCGTTGAGGAACAAAACTGTTGTGCTTGTTTCATATAAAAACCTTGTAATAAAAAATCAAGATAAAAAATCATTTAGAAGTAATTCATCGGGCCAACCATAAACGCCTCGAAAGATAATATCAAAGAAGAACTCATCAAACCATCACTATCTATTGTTTTGCCGTGTAAATGATGAAATGATGGGTTATTACAACGCTTTAATGATGCCTTCGCTCAAATCTACGATTTTGATCTTTGTTCCGATAATTTTTAGGTTTGCGCTTGATTGTGCGGTCCCCACACCATTTTTGACATCTCAAGCTCTATGAGCGTCACAATATCTTTGCGAATCAATATCTTGCTGCCACGAATTCAAGAAGTTCCTATGTTTAGGATTCTAATTTAGTCCCCAGAATTCGCCTGTCGAGTTTTCTCTGAGCAATTTACGATCATTTTTAGGTAAAATTTGACCTCTACGCATCTGTGCCTCCAAATAATACGTTTCTAGCGTCTCTAAGTCATCGGACCATTTGCGTAAAACAACATAATCGTTTGCCATATTGTCAGCCATCCGTGGCGGCAATAAGGCACTGTTATAAGTCACTTTATGGAAATCAGGGTGTGTCGGTAAAATGAAACCCAAAATGCCTGATCGTTGCGTAGGACCTCCACTCATAGACGCGGCTAAAACCCAATCGGTTTGATAAGTCCGCCAGGTATCGCGTCCAAGCAAAACAATCGTCATATGCGAATCTAAAAGTACTTTTGTTCGCATTTCCGATACGATTACATCATCGCCTTGATTGGATTCGATCACCTGATTAGAAAGAGGTTTTATCAAATTGAAACCCCATCTCTCGCGTATTGCTTGCTCGCAAAGCTGACCGTAATAAGCATCTTCCGGATATTGACACGACAGAAAAAACAATGGCGTCTCTTTAAGCCTCTGAGCAGTATTTTTGGAAAATACCGGTGTCTCCAAATCGTCATCGAACATTTTTTCTCCTTTATCGGTAAATACATCTAATCCCACTCAACGCGACACCCATTATATATGAGGCTGCTGATTATATTATTTGAATAATATCAATAAACTACTTTGTTTTTCTTTACTTTACATTAAGTATGTGCCCGTGAAGCCTTGTTTTTTCAAGAACTTACGCTGTACGACGCGATCTTACCGCCTGCGCTAAAACTTCTAACAACTGTGCACTACTCTCCCAATCCAAGCACGCATCGGTAATTGAAAGCCCATACTCCAAGAGCTGTCCTTCAACAATATCTTGACGGCCGAATTTGAGATGCGATTCAATCATCACGCCAACAATACCTTTATCACCCCCAGCCATTTGCTGCGCCACTGCAGCGCACACTTGCTTTTGATTGGCGGGATTTTTTTGGCTGTTTCCGTGCGACATATCGATCATCAATTGAGGCGTTAATTTATTCGCCTTCATTTCTGCGTAATATGACTGGACGCTTTGTTGATCGTAATTAGGTGCTTTTCCACCGCGTAAAATTAAATGACAGTCTTGATTACCGGTTGTCGAGAAAATTCCTGAATAACCGCCCTTGGTCACCGATAAAAAATGATGCGGCTGCGATGCTGCTTTAATCGCATCTAAAGCGATTTGTACATCACCATTGGTGCCGTTTTTAAAACCGATTGGACAGGACATTCCCGAGGCTAATTCACGATGCACTTGCGACTCGGTCGTACGCGCACCAATAGCGCCCCAGCTCACGAAATCAGCAAAATATTGAGGGCTGATAACGTCTAAAAACTCGGTTCCTGCAGGGACGCCCATTTCGGCCAAATCGAGCAACAATTTGCGCGCAGTACGTAGGCCTTTATTGATTTGAAAACTGCCGTTTAAATCAGGATCATTAATCAAACCCTTCCATCCCACGGTAGTGCGCGGTTTTTCAAAATACACACGCATCACAATTTCTAAATCTTTTGAATATTGCGTTCGCGCTTGTGCAATTAAACGCGCGTAATCCAAAGCCTGCTCTGGATTGTGAATTGAACAAGGGCCAATCACGACCATCAAGCGATCGTCTTCACCATGCAAAATATTATGCAAGTGCGTGCGCGTTTGCGAAACTAAAGCTGCGATTTGATCAGTGCACGGAAACTCACGAATTAAATGCACCGGAGGAATCAATTCTTTTTCGCCATTGATACGTACGTCATCTGTTTTTTGCATATTAAACTCTAACTTTCTTTAAAAATAAACTTTTTGATAACTCTATTTTATTGAGTCACTGGAACGCCTGTTTTCGCGCGAACTTCTTCTGCAGTCACGCCATCGGCCAATTCCACAATGGTCAAGCCGTTACCGTTAATGCGAAAAACGCCCAAATCAGTAATCAGACTATCCACCACGCCGACACCGGTTAATGGCAAAGTACAGCTTGGCAAAATTTTATGTTCACCGTCTTTTGTGGTGTGCTCCATCAGCACTAAAATCCTCCCCACTCCAGCTACCAAATCCATCGCACCGCCCATTCCCTTAACCATTTTCCCAGGAATCATCCAGTTGGCCAGATCACCCGAACCGCTGACTTGCATCGCACCCAAAATTGCTAAATTGATTTTGCCGCCACGAATCATGCCAAACGAGTCAGCAGAGCTAAATATCGACGATCCTTGTAAAGTCGTCACGGTTTGTTTGCCGGCGTTAATCAAGTCAGCATCAACTTCGTCTTCGGTCGGAAATGGACCTATGCCCAGCAAACCATTTTCCGACTGCAACCAAACCTCAATCCCTTTAGGGACATGGTTGGCAACTTGGGTGGGTAAACCGATTCCTAAATTCACATAAAAACCATCTTGTAATTCGCGCGCCGCACGCGCTACCATTTGATCGTGATTCCAACTCATAGCGCACCTCCGCGCACAGTGCGTTTTTCGATTTGTTTATTGGGGGTCGGGTTGTGCACGATTCGATGAACAAAAATTCCAGGGGTGTGAATGTGATCGGGATCAAGCTCACCCGCTTCAACCAAAATTTCAACTTCAGCGACACACACTTTACCCGCCGTTGCGACGTTTGGATTAAAGTTGCGCGCGGTCTTTCGATAAATTAAATTCCCCGCCCTGTCGCCTTTATAGGCTTTGACCAGCGCCAAATCTGCGGTAAGCGCGTGCTCCATTAAATACTCTACACCTTTAAATAAACGTGTTTCTTTACCTTCTGCAACCAAAGTTCCCACCCCTGTTCGCGTAAAAAATGCGGGAATTCCGGCGCCGCCCGCGCGCAATTTTTCGGCCAAAGTGCCTTGAGGCGTGAATTCCAACAACAGCTCACCGGCTAAATATTGGCGCTCAAATTCTTTATTTTCACCAACATAAGAAGCGATCATTTTCTTGATTTGACGCGTGGTCAATAACGCGCCAAGGCCAACACCATCAATGCCTGCGTTGTTTGAAATCGCTGTTAAGTTTTTAACATGAGTATCGCGCAGCGCCAAAATTAATGCTTCGGGAATGCCGCACAAACCAAACCCGCCAACAGCAATTGTCATTCCGTCTTGGGTTAAACCATCAAGTGCGGCCTTTGCATCAGAATAAAGTTTGTTCATAAATAGAATTAAAAAATGAGTCCCTGATTTTATCGATACGTTTTATCAACACATTTTATCGAAACATGCATCGAAACAGCGTGCTAAATCATTCTCCCAACACTTGGCGTAATGATGGCGCACATCGATAGTGTCAAGGGGTTTGGGACTTGTGCTTGCCGTGCTGAAATATCAATTGAAATAAACGCTGCCCAAACACATTCATCAACAGGCCTAACATTAATAATGCAGCACCGCTCCAATGCATCGCTCCCAGCGTTTCATCAAACATCAACCAACCGGTCGTTAACCCCACCAGCGGCACAAGTAGCGTAAAAGGCGCCACTCGGTTGACCGGATAACGACTCATTAAATAGGTCCACAGCCCGTACCCCAATAGCGTCGCCATCCATGCCAGATAAATCACCGCGGCCAAAGTCGTGATATTTAAATGTGTCAGCGCTTGCGTCATGGTAGCTGGCCCCTCCAAGCACAGCGACAAAAACAGAAAAGGCAATGGTGGCAGCAAGCTGGCCCAGACCACAAATGCTAACTGATTCATCGGCCCATAACGACTCACGACGCGCGTCACAATATTGCCACTGGCCCACGACAGCGCCGCCAACAAAGTGAGCACAAAACCCAACAAGGGCATACTGGCACCCTGAATTCCATTGCCGTGCGCATTACCAATGAGCGCCAAACCAACACCCGCCAATAAGAGTCCCGTCATTTGGTGTCCATGCCAGCGCTCGCGTAGCCACCAACTGGCTAACAGCAGAGTGAAAAAAGATTGTGACTGCAATACCAGCGAAGCCAAACCAGTCGGCATTCCTACATAAATGGCACTAAACAAAAACGCAAATTGTCCCACCGGAATCGTCAGTCCATACGCCAAATACCAACGCAGTGGGACACGCGGCGGTTTGAAAAAAAATACCGCTGGAAACGCCGCTAACAAGAAACGCAAAGCGCCCAGAAACATCGGCGGGACGCCCGCTACGCCTAATTTAATCACCGCGAAATTCAAACCCCACACCACAATGACGACTAGGATCAAAGCAAAATCTTTAGGCGCCATAGGTAATGTTTTCATGAATTCAGTTGGCGCGTAGTAGCGGCTTCATTGATTGCTTGATTAAGTGATTGGATCATTAGGACTTGTACGATGATGGACGTGATTGTTGACTACCCGTGCTGTAGATTCGGGACTATTCATCAATTTGTTCAATGGTCTGATAGGGCGACGAACCAATTCGCCACCGCAATTAGGACATTTGTAATGAAAAAATTTCTCGGCACAGTCAAGGCAAAAAGTACATTCAAATGAACAGATCAAGGCGTCCCGCACATCAGGCGGCAAATCGCGATCACAGCATTCACAGTTAGGGCGCAGTTGAAGCATCGTTAATTTTGTAAAGATTCGATAAAGGGCACTTCTATAAATACAGAATGTGCGGATGAAGTGCGAGGCGCACAGCACACAGAAACCGGAGCGTACATACAGTACGTGAGGATTTCGCGTACTGCGCAACAAAGCAATTCGCCGCAAAAATGAATTGATAGA
>JAVKLU010000029.1:0-58231 GCA_031538895.1 Burkholderiaceae bacterium
ATTGGATGTATTAAATGCCGAGCTTGAATTGTTCTCCTCAAAATCAGCTGAGATTGCGGCGCGATACGATGTTCTTTTGGCCGGCTATCGACTGAATGCAACAATGGGGAAATTGTTACCGCGACTGGGTGTAAAGGGGTAGTTGTTGAAGCGCTTACAACTTGATAATAGGAATCACGCTGTCTTTGGATGTTGGACTATTTGAATACACAGAAAACGGCGCAAAAGCGTGACCATAAATAATTTCGACAGTGGTTTGTCGTAGTCCTCTAAGCGCTGTTTTGATTCTAGTGGGTGAGAGTTGCAAGGAATCAGGAGCGCGGCCGTTCGGTAGCCCAATCAAATTGCGTATGTCAGTCACTAATGCGGAAGATGATTGATACTGCAAAGTAATCGTCTCCATTTCCATCACAGGTTCACTAAAACCTTTTTTGAGTAACTCGTCACCCAAGTCATGTAAATCAACAAATCGCGGATTGGAATAATCATAACCCGCATCGCGCCATACTTCGCGATATTCTTGAAAACTGTTGGGACCAAAGGCTGAAAATAAAACGACACCATTCGCTCGTAGAATGCGGCGCCATTCTGCAAATTGTTGTATGTGATCAATCCAATGCAAAGATAAATTAGCGTAAATTAAATCAATGCTGGCATTGGTAACAGGCAGATTACTTTGCAAAGGAGTAAGCAAGCTGGCCTGATTAAAATAATCGTGGCTTAAACAGTTGGCTTCAGGATAGCGTGATTTTAGGGAGTGTAAATTCGAATCTCGCTCTAAGCTGAGATCAAGAATTTTCTGGGGGACTAGCGTCAGGGGTTCTAAATGTGAACTTAAACGAGTGCTGATCTCTTGGTATAAAAAATTACCGTATTTGATTTTATCTTCAGAAAAACGCACAACACTATCTTTTATAAAGTTGTTGAGCGCGCAACCTCTATAACTGGAGCGGATTTTATTTGTGCTAGGGGAGCGTAGTGCTGTTCTAACCACGAGCGAATCGCGAGAGAGTCAATAATGCGCCCAGTTTTGCCTCGACTATCTAATAACACCGCGACAAAAGGCCTATCGTGCAAGCGAAATTGCATGACTAAGCAACGCCCCGCTTTATTGATAAATCCTGTTTTTTGAATATCAATGCTCCATCTACCCGAGCGAACAAGGCCGTTAGAACTGTGGTAGTTGACTAGGCGACGTCCCATTTTGATTTTTTGTGATTCGCTGGTTGAGTAAGACCGAATCATAGGGTGAGCTTGCGCAGCATCAAGCAATTTGACCAAATCCCAAGGGCTTGAATGGTTATCGCTTTCCAGTCCCGTGGGTTCAACAAAACGAGTACGACTCATTTTTAAATTTTGGGCCGTGTTATTCATTTCTTTAACAAAAGCATTCAGTCCGTTTTTATAAGTCCGTCCTAAAACGTGCGCGGCAACATTGTCCGATGACATTAACGCTAACTTTAAAAACGCGCGGCGTGGCATGACAGTACCGACACGTAATTTTTTACGCCCCGAGCCTACTAAATCCTGGCGCTCAACACGTAAATTTTGCTCCAAATCAAGGCCACTGTTCATTATGACTAAAGCGGTCATCAACTTAGTGATTGAAGCGATGGGAACCGACGCATCAGCGTTTTTGTTGTAAATGACTTGATCATTGGTTCGATCTATGAGCAGTGCATAGTTTGCACGCAGTGAAAGCTCATGAGCTGCGACGAGGTCTGTAGAGGTGGAATTAGCGAGCGACTCCTCTTCAGCCACCTCATCGTCCACTGGCGTCGTGTTTGTTTGTGTCGCAAGCTCTTCTAACAATACATTTGAAGGGCGAGTCTCAGGAGTCGGCGTAACAATTATGGGGGATGAGACTTGAGCTAAAGCGATTTGACTTTGCGAGTGATGTAATCGCGGCGAGACTTCAGCGGCATACGCAGTGAAGTTGAGTAAGGCGATAGCAGAAGCGGCGATAGCAACAGCGCCATTTATGACGCTCAGTACGAAGAACGGAGGGCGGGAATCTTTAAACATCATATTATTTTTTGAATAATCTATTTTTTTTGAGTAATTGTTACACAAATATTGATGGCATTGGGTCAAAAAATCTGAATTATCTCAATGAGATTTTAAAAACACTTAAGAAATTACATTAAGTTTTTAGCGATGTTAGCACAAAATCATCTTTATCGTGCGTCAGAATATCTTATGGGAGCTTTAAATCAGCCTTAGTCGCTTGATTAAGGGTTTTTAAACAACACTTATGATCAGTGCTGCATCGTTGATTCAATTTGCATCACAGTTTTTGGCGCATCACAAGACAATATTTTAGGTACAGTATCGGTCACTAAAATGTCATCTTCAATTCTGATACCGATATTCCAATATGCCTCTGGAATATCGTCAGCAGGGCGAACGTAAAGGCCAGGTTCAATAGTCAAGACCATATTGGGTGCCAAATATCGCGCTTGGGATTGTCCATCCACTGATTGCACGTAAGAACCCACATCGTGAACATCCAAACCCAGCCAGTGACTGGTGCGGTGCATATAAAAACGCGTGTAATGTTTTTGTTCAATCGCTTGATCAACATTACCGTGCCGAGTTTTTTGTAATAAGCCAAAATCAAACATCCCTTGCACCAAAATCCGCAAAGCGACATCGTGTGGGTGCGTGAATTTTGCGCCGACTTTAACGGCATCAATTGCCGCTAATTGCGCCGCCAGAACACACTCATATAAGTCTTTTTGCGCTTGATTAAAACGCCCATTGGCGGGAAATGTTCGTGTGATATCGCCGGCATAACCTTGGTATTCGCAGCCAGCATCAATTAAAACCATATCGCCATCTTTGATGAGGGCATCGCCGGCGCGGTAGTGCAAGATGCAACTGTTAGCGCCGCTCCCAACAATGGAACCATAAGCCGGCCCATCTGCGCCATGGCGACGGAATTCATGTAGTAATTCTGCTTCGAGTGCACATTCAGGCATACCAATGCGGCAGGCTTGCATTGCGCGAATATGAGCACCCGCTGAAATGCAGGCCGCTGTTCTCATCAAATCTTGTTCTAGAGCATCTTTATGTAGCCGCATATCATCAATGAGGGCGCAAACATCAATATGTTTTAGGGGAAGTTTTGCACCGCTACGAATTTGTGAGCGAACCGTATCAAACCATTGGCTCAAAGGAAAACGCACCATGTTTGGTGTATGCAAAGGAAAGAAAAACTGTTCGCTTTGTTTTAACCATTGCGGCATTTCTTCATTCAAGCTTTCGATGGGAAGCGCGTGGTCAAAGCCAAATGTCGTCGCCGCAGCTTCAGGGCCGAAACGATATCCGTCCCAAATTTCGCGCTCTTGATTTTTGACATTGCAGAATAAGACACTTTCAGTATGGCCTTCAAGCGCGATCAGCAACAATGCCGCATCCGGTTCGCAAAATTGGGTGAGATAGTAAAAATAACTGTCCGCTCGAAAGGGGTAAGTATTGTCTGCATTGCGGGTTAATTCAAGCGCGCTTGGAATAAACGCAATTCCACCACCAGCAGCCCTCATCGCGGTTAGAAGTCGATCGCGTCTGGCTTTGTAAGGCAAGATCGAATGCTTGGTTGACAATGCATTTTGTTCCATTAGCGCAATTGTTCAAGCAAAATTTTGAGAATTTTTTCTTGGTAGGGCGAGTCTTCGGATTTACCAGATTCGTTCAGCAAAGTAACATGCGTTTCGTTGGTGACAAGCGTCATTTGTAAAAAGAAAATCTGATCGGCACGGAGTTCTTTGCCGTTTTTATCTTGATTTCCTTTTTTCTTTAAGGCTTCTTCAATGGCAGGATCAAAATACTGAATTTTGTAGACGCCCTTGTCACGATTACTTTCAATCATGGTAAACGACGCGCGATCGAGCGCCAAACCCAAGCGTCGGAAAGCGATATCTAAAGAGTCGCTCAACACCAAAGTATCGACGGCTAAATTTTGTGCGTTGTCGTTGGTCACTTCAGTGCTACCGCCTTTGATAAAACGCGCACTGGATGAGGCTGTGATCGTTTTTGTGGTATTTGTGCCAGAATTTTTATTTTTCTTAAACCATTGCAACAAGCGTGATAGGTATTCGGCCTCAGTTTGCACATCATCATTGGATTGCCAAGACGCTTTGCCACTGGCATCAAATCGTTCAATCAATCCGCGTTGCGTTAAATAAATTTCAGACACGCCTGGCGCCGCGCGTTCTAAACGAACGCGAAATTTATCGCGCGTCCCAACGCTTTGCGGTGCCGTAGGTGAGTTGATTTCGGGTGTCTTGACACGACGTTCGCTCCAATCAGTTTCTAATAATCCAATATCGGGAATTTCAATCGCGATTGGTGTATTCAGTTCTAGAAAAAAACCTTTCAAACGCGGCCATACGTCTTCGGCCGATTCTTCCACCACTAACCACCGTTGATTTCCCGAGCGTTCAATGTAGACATGTTCTGCTTCTTTAGCGGCAACTGCTTTACGCACATCGTCAGAATTGGTGATTGGTTTCTGCGTATTTTTAGCGCGTGCGTCAATGGCTTTTTGTGATGTCGCTAAATCCGGCGGCAAAAGTAATTTTTCTGCGGAATCCAATTTTGAGTAATCCACTTTGCCGTAGTTACGTGCGCTGGAACAGCTAATTAAAAGATGTGCGGTGAGTATCAAAATTCCAATGGATCGAATGTTACGTGGTATCAAAAATATCATTGCTGGATCGTAATTAAGGTAAAACTAAAAAATATGGGATCGGTTGATTTGATGCGAGAGCTCAATATGAGTGGTTTTATATGACTTATCTTATTGTTTATCTTTGAGCCAATTTTAAGGCTGTGCGAAGCCCTGCATGAAAAGGGGCGGATAAGGGAACTAAAGGTAAACGTAAATGGTGCGTGATTTTTCCCATTTCTGCTAACACCCATTTCAATGGAACGGGATTAGGTTCGACAAATAATTGTTGATGTAGAGGAAGCATAATCTCGTTGATACGTCGCGCTTGAGCTAAATCACCGGCTATTGCCGCCGCGCACATCTGGTGCATCAGTGCCGGAGTGATATTGCCCGTAACGGTGATATTGCCGCGTGCACCACAAAACATCAGCGCCATTGCACTGGCATCATCTCCCGACAAAACGATGAAATTTTTGGGTGCGCGTTCGATCAAATCAATGCCGCGCGCTAAATTTCCTGTTGCATCTTTGACCCCAATAATATTGGGCTCTTGCGCCAGTTGAATAATGCTGTCGTTGGATAGGTCGGCGACAGTACGCCCCGGGACGTTGTACAAAATAATCGGCAGATTAGTCGATCGAGCGATTGTGCAGAAATGCTGAATCATTCCTTCTTGAGTGGGGCGGTTGTAGTAGGGTACGACTTGTAGACTGGCGTCGGCACCTACCGATTGCGCAAATTGAGTGAGCTTGATCGCTTCGATGGTTGAATTACCACCGCTGCCTGCGATGACCGGAATTCGTCCCGCTACTGTTTGAACCGCAAAGCGAATCAGCTCGCAATGTTCCTCGACAGATACTGTTGGTGATTCTCCGCTGGTGCCGACGATTACGATTCCGTCAGTGCCTTGTTCAATATGCCATTCAATTAATTGGGCCAAAGCGGGATAATCAACTTCATCCTTAAGCGTCATTGGCGTAACAATGGCTACAATGCTACCTCTAATACGTTGTTGGATGGCGGTATTTGACATAAGTGTGAATGTGACAGTGTAAGGTGATAAGTTGAGTAGCGATTTAAAATGAAGTGGTCAATACATGATTTATTCAGAGCCATTCTAGAGTTTGAACTCTGTAAATACCAACTATGCAAAGAACATCGGTGCAATAAAATTTTAGGAATGACGTGCAATTGTAATGAATCGAGTGATTTTAGATAAATTCTTATAAAAAAACTTAGTATGCACATTGTCGTCTCGGTCTTAACTCGCCTTGTTTTATTGAGTAGTTTTTTGTTCGTGGTGGGGTGCGCGTCTTCATTCAATAAGTTACAAGGTGTGCCCGGTGCAATCAAGCGTGGCGAGTCTAAAGCGCTATTGAGTTCGATCCATGAAAAAGATTATCCCAAACGTGATTGGGTCGCCGTTCGTTTAGAGCGCGCGTCTTTGATGCAAGACGTGGGTATGTACAAAGAGAGTTTTAGCGAGTTTGAAAAAGCCAAAGATTTGATGGATGAGTTTTACACCGTGCGTGTCAGTGAATCCAATTTTGCCGCTAATCCGCTCGAGCAATTGCAAGTCCGTAGTGCTCAAATTTTGGATGCATTAGCAACAGGTGAGGCCGCTAATGCTGCGGTGATGGCGCGGCAAATTGACACAGTCTTGTCTGAATATGAAGAGCGTAAAGAAGCCCCGTTCGCTTGCCCACCCTTGTCGTGGTACTTGGCCAGCATTGCATTTGCGGCGAATGCAGAAAACGGCAATGCGCAAGTCGCAGCACAAAAATCTCAAGCCTGCCTTGATCAGGAACGATATCGCAGTCAAACTAAAAAACTGGCAATACCGCGTTTGTTAAATGATCAAGGGCAGGTATGGTTAGTTTTAGGTGAAGGATTTGTTGGGCGAAAAATAGAGCGCACGGGAGCGATTCAGTCGTCTTATGGGCCGGTTAAATTTGCTTGGTCAGATTACGTGGAGACTTCGTCGCCGGTCCTGGATCGTGTTGTAATCAGCGCTAAAGAAGGATTTGACGATCGCGCCGTGATGGTGCAAGATTTAGAACCCGAAATGCGCAAACTGTTAGAAAAAGGTGGGGCGTTGGAAAAAACCGCGTCAGTTGCCCGCACCGCAACAGTGATTGCCGCTGCTCATGCCGCGTATCAATCAGCGGCTAGCAACGATAAAGGCGGAGCATTTTTAGGTACGATTGCTGCGATTGGGATTATTGTGGCAGCCAATCAAAATGTTCAAGCCGAAATCCGTTCTTGGCGCAGTTTGTCGCGCCGTTGGTGGTTGGCGCATTTGACGCTACCTGCGGGAACGCATCAGTTAAAAGTTGAAGCAATGGGACGTGGCGACACCGTACTGAAAAGTAAAACGATTCCGTTGACGATTAAGTCGGGGCAAATTTTGACCGTGTTTGAACGGTTTTTAGATTCATCTGAACATTGATTGTTTGAGATATTTTTTATATGTTATTGAGATTAAATTATGCTTCTTACTCTTAAACCAAGCCGTTTGTTTATCGGTCGTTTGTTTATCGGTCGTTTGTTCATATTAAGTGCGGTGTTCATGGCCTTGTCCGCATGTGCCAGTGGCGCAAAAAATACTTCAGAGGATTGGCTATTAAATACTCCCGCACAATATTCCAATCAAAATTATTTATTGGGTCGTGGGCAAGCACGATCCTTAGAAGCCGCTAAAGATCGTGCGCGTGCCGATATTGCCAAACAGTTTCGAGTAGATATTTCGGCGTTAACCTCAAATCGCACAGATGTGAGTGCGAATATTTCAGCCAAAGGAACGCAAGAAGACGTGACACAAAAAACGTCTGATGCGGTCGAATCGCGCAGTGATTTGGTGTTAAACGGAATTGAAATTGTCAAAACTGAAAAAGATGAGAATGCGCCGGAGAATGCGCGTTATGCTGTTTTAGCGGTATTAAATAAAGCGGCGGCGGCAGATGCTTTAAGTAGTCAAATCGCAGCTTTGGACAGCGCGGCGCGTAATCACATCAAGGCCGAACAACAAGCTGAACCTAATCTGGCCTTGACTCGAATTCGTTCTTTATCCAGCGCACTTAATGCACAAAAAGAAAAAATTGAGTTAGGTAAATTGTTGCAAGTTTTGCGTTCAAATGCAAACGTTGCGCCGATAATTCCTTTGGCTGATTTGCAGGGACAAATTCAAAAATTAAAAAACACGGTGACCTTGCGTTTAACGCTGCCAGACAATGCGATGGTGGGGAATGCGGCACGTACGGCCTTGGCACAATCCGGATTGACACAGAGCGCTAATGGTCGCTATCACATCATTGTTGAAACCAATATCAATGAGCTTGTGCAAAGAGAAAAACAATTTTTAGCGACAGGAAATTTGAGTGTGCGCATTGAATTTGAAGGCGAGTTAGCAAGCAGTTGTCGTTGGTTATTGCGTCGTGTTGCCAGTAGCGAAGCGTTTGCAAAGGCCTTAATCGAACAATCAATTGGTGATGATTTAACTCAATTTTTTAATAGCGTTTTTAACGCGCAATCTTTGAAGGAATGTTCATGAAAAAAATAGTTTTTTCACTCGTAACGAGTGCTGTTTTTCTGGCGGGATGTGGCAGTGTTTCAGTTCAACGCAATGACGCTGGATCGCAACAAGAGTTAAGCGGCAAGTGGAATGCCACTGATTCTCGTTTGGTGTCGAAAAAAATGATTAACAGTTTGCTCAATGGCCCGTGGTTGGATGATGCCCGTCGCGCTAAAAAAGGCAAACCGACTTTAATCGTTGGAGAATTCCGAAATTTAAGTCATGAAATTATCAGTATCGAAGCATTTACCGCCGATATTGAGCGCGCGTTAATCGATAGTGGTGATGTGCAATTTGTCGCCTCTACTAAAGAACGCCAGCAAATTCGTGATGAGCGTGCCGATCAAGAATTTAATGCGTCCGAAGCTACTCGTAAAGAAAGTGGGCAAGAGCTCGGCGCAGATTTTTTATTGAGCGGTACTTTGAATTCTTTTGTTGATCAAAAAAAGGGCAGCAAAAATATTCAATACCAAATTGATGTCGTGTTAATTGATGTGAAAACCAATCGTAAAGTGTGGCTTGATACGCAGCAACACGGCAAAACGGTCTCACGTTCAAGCTTTGCTTGGTAAGTTTTAGTGGCGGTGAATATCCTAAACGACACGGATTTGATCAAAGTTCAAGAGCAGTTGTTGCAATGCGGCCGCTTTGTGTTGAATTATCGACAGCAGACTTTAGTGATGGGCGTGGTGAATCTTACGCCCGATTCTTTTTCGGATGGTGGCGCTTTTGCGACTCCGCAAAAAGCCTTAGCCCACGCTGAACAGTTGTTAAAAGAGGGCGCTGATATTTTGGATGTCGGTGCTGAATCCTCTCGTCCTGGAGCGACTCCGATTGAATTCGCCCAAGAGTGGCAGCGTCTCTCCCCAGTATTAAACGAGCTAGTTCGTTGGAATATTCCGATCTCTGTTGATACTTATCGTCCCCAAACCATGCGCGCAGCTTTGGAGTTGGGGGTGGATATGGTTAACGATATTCAGGGTTTTACCAATAATGAATCGCGTGCAGCGGTGTTAGACAGTCAATGCGCTTTGTGCGTGATGCATATGCAAAACACGCCCTGCACGATGCAGTCCCAGCCACAATATTACGATGTCGTCAAAGAAGTACATGATTTTTTATGGACTCAAGTCAAAGCACTCACTTTGATGGGCATGGATCAGAGACGTATTTGTATTGATCCGGGATTTGGATTTGGCAAACGTTTAGACGATAACCTGAATTTATTGCGCGGGCTGTCGCAGTTGACTATCGAAGCAAATTGTTCGCCACTGCCAATATTGATTGGCTGGTCACGTAAATCTGCTTTGGGGGAAATCACGGGACGTGCGGTGAATGAACGCTTGCCAGCCAGTTTAGCGGCCGCTTTAATTGCGATCAATAACGGCGCCACGATTGTTCGAGTGCATGATGTTGCTGCGACGCGTGATGTGATCAAAATGTGGCACTGCGTATATTCCAAAACTTGAATTGATGGTCGAGTATCAGTAATTTTGAATGACGTACTTATTTTTTAGAAATTATGTTATGAATCAGTGGAAGAAAAATTCTGGCATTAAACGTTTGTATTTAGCACTGGGCTATTCTTTACAAGGCTTGTCTACCGCCTATCGTAATGAGGCGGCGTTTCGTCAAGAGTTGTGGGTCGGCATTCCTGCAATACTGGTAGCGTTTTTTCTACCCTTGAGCTGGCCGTGGCGCATCAGTTTAATTGTCAGTGTTCTGGCAATTCTGATCATTGAATTGTTGAACTCTGCAATTGAAGCCGTAGTGGATCGAATTTCTACCGATTTACATCCGCTGTCTAAAAATGCCAAAGATTTTGGCAGTGCGGCAGTTTTTTTGACCATGCTCATCAGCGCATTGGTTTGGGCTTGTGCCTTATGGCAAATTTTTAGGCAAGTTTTTAATTTTGATTCGGTTTAATTAACAACTGTTTTGCACGCGCAGTCCTAGCGTCAAGTTCCCATTTTTTTAAACACGCCGTTCAAGTGCTTGATCGCATAGTGATGCGAGAATGGCAGTAAAAGGATTTGGTGGAAAAAGTGTCAGTGACTGACGTGCTTTTTGTGCATATTCGCGTGCCAAGGAATCAGTCTGCGCTAAGGCTGAACTGTTGTTGACTAAGGTTATTACACGCGCTAAATCAATCTCTTTTGCTTCGCCTTTTATAGCGGCGTCAATCACTTGCTCAATATCTTTTTTCACTGCGTCATCGGCGCTTTTTAAGCAATAAATTAAAGGTAGAGTCAACTTGCCCTCTTTCAAATCATCGCCAATATTTTTACCCATTTCCTTGGCGTCACCAGTGTAATCCAGTAAATCATCGATGATTTGAAAAGTCATTCCTAAATCATGTCCGTATTGTCGTGCCGCCTCAATCTGCGCCATTGAGGCTTTAGCAGACATCGCACCTAAAACCGCAGCCGACTCAAATAACTGCGCGGTTTTGTGTTCGATAATTCGTAGGTATTCGGTGGTATCTGATTGGCCGCGATGTAAGAGTTGCAAGACTTCGCCTTGGGCAATTAAGTTGGTTGTGTCAGCCAAAACTTTAATCACTTCGATCGAGTGATCGACCATCATTTGAAAAGAGCGCGAATAAATAAAGTCACCGACTAAAACACTGGCGGCATTGCCAAAGACCTGATTGGCCGTGGCGCGTGAACGACGCAATACCGATTCATCGACCACATCGTCGTGTAACAAAGTTGCTGTATGAATAAATTCAACAATTGCGGCCAGTGAATAAGCCGCTTGCATTTGCTGTTGATCAGCTTCTGGCATGCACGCGCGCATCCATAGCAACACGAGGCGAGGGCGCAGACGCTTTCCCCCTGCGTAAATAATATATTCCGCAACTTGCTGAATTAAGATCACATCGGAATGTAGTTTTGTCCGAATGAGTTCATTTACCGCTTGAATGTCGGTGTTCAGTAAGTTGGATTGAATTTCTTGACTCATAACAAAATAGTATTGACTGCAAATGAACAGTCGCAAGATTGTCCCATAATTTTGAAGTGACGGAAATTTTTGAGAAACAACTCGATTTTGATTCAAATATGTTTCTTTGATTTTAGGGCACTTCTATAAATACAGAATGTGCGGATGAAGTGCGAGGCGCACAGCACACAGAAACCGGAGCGTACATACAGTACGTGAGGATTTCGCGTACTGCGCAACAAAGCAATTCGCCGCAAAAATGAATTGATAGAATTGCCCTTTATGAATTATGTGCCTTGGTTTAAGGCAATATTACTAGCGCGAAAGCGTGTTTTTATATTTTTCTGAATTGAAAATCCCCTAGCACAGCAGGTGCTAGGGATCACAATCATATTGGTTTGGTGAAACTTTTAAATCGCTTATTTTGTTTTAGACTATTGTTTCAAACCCTTAAGAGCTCTTAAGAACCCTTAAACGAATTTAGTTTTGAATATGTTGGCGTCGTTTTTTATGCTTTCTTTTTATTAACAGCGTCTTTAAATGCTTTACCAGCGCTGAATTTTACAGTTTTTGCCGCTGCGATTTTCAATTTTGCGCCTGTTTGTGGATTGCGTCCGGTACGTGCGGCGCGTTTACTCTGACCAAATGAACCAAATCCAATTAGTTGCACTGGATCGCCTTTAACGACTGATTTTTTAATTTGGGTTAACAGTGCGTCTAATACTTTTTGCGCGGCCACTTTGCTTAAATCGACATCTTTTGCGATCGCTTCAACTAATTCTGCTTTATTCATAAAAATCTCTGCTCCAATATAGTAAGTCATAAAAACCTTCTTCAAAATTTTTTTGAATTGTTTGAATCATACTAGATTAGTGCGTAAAGATTGTTTTTGCCCGTGTTCACATTTGGTATATGCGAGATGAGGCTATCTTTAAAGAAATTTTTTAACAAAATTCTTTAAAGCAATTTTGTATGATTTGATTTTATCGAAAAATTACCATTCATTTTGCACTGTTTTTGAGAGCTTCTATGTCGCGACCAGCGTTTGAAATTACACTAGATTCGGCAATGAAATTATGGCAAGAGGGCCAACACGATACCGCTGCGCAACAGCTCCAGCGCTTGGTCTCATCTGATCCAAATAATGCCCAAGCCCAACATTATTTAGGTGTTCATCATGCTATGCACCAACGTTTTGATGTGGCTCAAAATTGTTTTGAACATGCCGCAAAAACTTTACATTCAGCTCAATTATTTTATAACTGGGGTTGCTGTTTGATGGACCAAGGCTTATGGCAGGAAGCACTGACGCAATTTGATCGTGCTTTAAGCGTTCCTGAGTGCACATCGTTTGAGCGTGCGCAAACACATTGGCAAATTGCTGGTTCGCTCTATTTTTTAAATCAATTGATTTTGGCTAAAACCCATCTGAAAGCGGCGGAAGCTTTGTTAAGTGATGAGCTAGATTTGTGGCGCAAAATTGCCGGAACCTACGATCAATGGAAATCTTTTGAAGATAGTTTGCGTGTCTTTGAATTGATTCGACAACGTTTCCCTAAAGTGCGTTATGGCTATAACGGCGCCGCGAATGCCCTCGGAAATTTAGGGCAACGCGAGTTAGCAGTCGAGGTTTTTGAGCAAGGCATTGCCTTATTCCCCGATGATTTTGTATTGCTCACCAATTTGGCCTCGACGTGTAATCGCCTGGCGCGTTCAGAAAAAGCTTTGGCTTATTCGACTTTGGCCGTCAAGTTAGCGCCTTTGGATGCGGAAGTTTTGTACAACCACGCCAGCATTTTAGAGAGTTTTCGTCGCTATGACGAAGCCTTGAGTTTTTACGAATCCGCTTTGCACGCTAAGCCACAATTTGCCGAGGCGCATTTTGCTCACGCTTGTACGCGTTTGCGTTTGGGTGATTTTGTGTCCGGTTGGCGTGGTTATGAATGGCGTTGGTCGCAAAAAGATGTGGTGGTGCATGGTGAAAAAGGAGTTTTGTGGCTAGGCCAGTTTGATATGCGAGGCAAAATTTTATACGTGCATGTCGAACAAGGTTTTGGCGACATCATTCAATTTGCGCGTTTGATTCCTCTGTTGGTCAGACAAGGAATTCGAGTGATTTTTAATCCACCTGCGGAGTTGCATGAGTTGATGCAGAGCATCCAGGGGATCGAGCAATTTTGGCCCTGGGATACGCCTGCTCCGGTTTATGATGCTCAAATTCCATTAGTCAGCTTGCCCCTGGCTTTGCAATTAAGCCTTGATCAAATTCCTCACAATAGTCCTTATTTAACGCCGCCACAAGCGCAGCAAAACCAGTGGCGTCAAAAAATCGAACAGCAGGCATCGGGTAAAAAAATTGGCTTGGCTTGGTGTGGTAATCCAGAAAATAAAACCGATGCTTTCCGTTCAATGTCTTTAGCGCAAATGACTCCTTTAATCGAAGCGGGGCATAAGCGGGGTATACGGTTTTACTCTTTGCAAAAAAAAGTACCGCAATCAGATCAAGTATTGTTTGATAAATTATGCAAAGAAGATAAGTTGATTGATCTTTCGGCTGATTTTGTATCCTTCTCCAATACCGCCGCGTTGATCAATTTGTTGGATCAAATTATTTCGGTGGAAACTGTCATTGCGCACTTAGCCGGTGCGCTTAATCAACCGGTGTGGATCCCCTTGCAATATGCGGCGTGTTGGCGTTGGTTGTTGAATCGTGATGACAGTCCGTGGTATCCCAGTGCACGTTTGTTTCGACAAACGGAGGCGGGTAATTGGGCAGGCGTAGTGGCCAAATTGGTTGATTCGCTTGATTAACGGTGAGTAGTTTTAGGGCATTTCTATAAATACAGAATGTGCGGATGAAGTGCGAGGCGCACAGCACACAGAAACCGGAGCGTACCTACAGTACGTGAGGATTTCGCGTACTGCGCAACAAAGCAATTCGCCGCAAAAATGAATTGATAGAAGTGCCCTTTATTGAATCGTGCGCAGCATGAGTGTTTGTAACACCATCCACGGAGATCCGCTAAAACGTTCGCTGGGAATCCCTTTCGCTGCTTTATCGACTTCAAGTAAATTGGCTAAAGTTGCGCGCAACATATTGGCTTTAAAATTTTTTAAGGCGCCAGGCATGAGTTTTTCTTTATCACCCCAAACGCGCATTTCACGCATTAAAGTGCTCAAAGAACCACCTGATTGTTGCGCCTCTTTTAATTTCAGCATTGTCCGAATTTCTTCTGCCGCGGTCCACACGACTAAAGTTAAGGCCGTGCCTTCAGCTTCGAGACCTTGCAACATGCGCACTAAACGTGCCGCATCGCGTTTGAGCAGCGGCTCATAGAGCTTGAATGGATCGTAGCGTGCGACGTCCATGACCGCGTCTTGAATGTGCTCCAATGACAGTGTTCCGCTAGGATATAACAGTGCTAGTTTTTGTAGCTCTTGTTTGGCTGCCAGTAAATTGCCTTCAGTACGCGAACTTAAAAAATCAAGACTGACCGAATCAATTTGATACCCCATATCGGTGCAACGTTGTTTCAACCAACGCGGCATTTCTTCGCGAGTCACCAGCGGGATATCAACCCAAACCGCGATAGTTTCGAGCGTTTTGACCCATGCGGTTTTTTTTGTCGCCGCATCTAAACGGGGCAGTATCAATACGACCACGACACCATCGTTCAATAGATTAGGTAACTGGCTTAGCACTTCTGCGCCTTCTTTGCCTGGCTTGCCAGTTGCGATTGTCAATTCGATAATTTTTTTATCACCAAACAAAGACATTTCTGACAAGCTATTACTGAACTGTTCCCATTTGAATGAGCGTTCGGAGGATAGTGAATCGCGTTCACTAAACCCTTCGGTGCGGGCTTTGTGACGAATCGCATCAACCGCTTCGATAGCTAACAAAGTCTCGTCTGAGGAGATGACATAAAGCGGTGCGAGCGATTTTTGTAAATGTGTGCGAAAAGTTGCCTCGTTCATTTTGTCTCCGTGGCGCTTGCGGTGTTTTTGATAGTCAATTGATTTGATGTGATACCTGATAGTGCGCGGATAACTTGCTGTGCCGCATCTTGCTGCATATCGGTCAGTAAAATTTTTTCTTCACCTTCTTTGGCCAATACTTTGGTATCGTCATAATTCACGTCACGAGAAAAACGCACGACAGCTGAAGGTGTTTCAGGTTTGATGATTTGATAATCTAATTGATAAGTGATGCGGTGTTCTCGAATTCGACCGGCGCCATCAATCGACAAAATACTCTTGTTAATGTTTTCGCCTAAAAATTTCACCACAACTTGCGCATCTTGAGCGGTGTTGACCAGCGTGACCGAGGATTTAATGTAAGTCTGCAAAAGCTGCCCAGGCATCAGCAAAGGCGGCGCATCCACATACAAAGTTTGAAATTCAAACAAGGCATTATTTAACGTGCTTCCACGCAAATGAAAGCCACAACTGTTCAGCAAAAATAAGCACGAAAACAGTGTTAAAAACAATTTAAAGGACCTGTCAGAGCAAACCCTTAAAAAAATCTTTAAGCGAATTTTTAAGCGAGTCATTAAGAGAGTCAGGGCGGGCGTGGAAAAATTGATAAGCCGTGTTGTCATGATCAGTCAGTCAAAAAATAATTACACCACGATATTGAGCAACTTACCTTTAATTAAAATTATTTTTTTTGCTGGCGTCGTCAGTACGCGTTGTACGGCAGGCAATTCGAGAGCTAAAGCCTCAATTTCTGATTGCGTCGCGTCTTTGCGGACCGTAAGGTTACCGCGCAATTTGCCATTGACTTGAATCACCACCGTGATTTCAGATTGTTCTAAAGCGCTGGCGTCGATTGTTGGCCAAGGTGCATTTAATAGCTCACCATAAGTTGCGGCAAACCCCAGTTCTTGCCACAACACACAGGTAATGTGCGGCGCGATGGGGTAGAGCGTGCGTAAGAAAATCGACACGCCCTCTTGTAAAAAATATGCGTTGCTGAGATCCCAATTGATTTCTTCCAAGGCATTCAATATTTTCATATTGGAAGACACTACGGTGTTGTATTGCTTACGCGCTAAATCTTGATCAATACTGGTTAGGCTTAAATAGTATTGACGACGCGCGTTAGCGATTTCCTTGCTTGGCGTTTGTGCTGCTGTAGGAGTGCTTAAAAGCTCCTCGTATTTTTGACAGAACGTCCAGACGCGACGTAAAAAACGATGCGCGCCTTCAACGCCACTGTTTGACCATTCCAGGGTATGTTCCGGTGGTGCGGCAAACATCGTGAACAGACGTGCTGTGTCTGCTCCATAACTGTCAATGATGCCTTGAGGATCAATGCCATTATTTTTTGATTTAGACATCTTTTCAACTCCGCCAATGGATACGGTTTGGCGATCACTGATCAATTGTGCATCGGTGACACGGCCTTTGTCGTCATGAGTGAGCGAGACTTCAGCTGGGTTAAACCATAATTTTTTACCGTTGGCGTCTTCGCGGTAATACGTTTCGTTTAACACCATGCCTTGTGTGAGCAATTGGGTGAAGGGTTCATTACACTTTACTAAGCCCATATCGCGCATGACTTTGGTCCAAAAGCGCGCGTACAGCAAATGCAAAATGGCATGTTCTATGCCGCCAATATATTGATCCATCGGCATCCAATAATCAATTCGTGAATCGACCATGGTTGGGGCGTCGGGACAGCAATAGCGCATGTAATACCACGAGGAATCAATAAAGGTATCCATCGTATCGGTTTCACGTTGCGCTTTTTGACCGCATTTAGGACACACACAATTGAGAAAGTCAGAGTGTTTATTGAGTGGGTTGCCCGTGCCATCTGGAATCGCGTCCTCTGGCAAAATTACCGGCAGTTCGGTTTCGGGAACCGGAACCACGCCGCAAATTTGGCAATGAATCAAGGGAATCGGCGTACCCCAGCTGCGTTGGCGTGAGATACCCCAATCACGTAAACGATAAGTCGTTTTTAACTCCCCCAAACCTAATGCCGTTAAATCAGCAGCCACTGCGGCAGTCGCAGCGCTGAAATCTAAGCCATCGTATTTACCCGAGTTAATACAAACGCCATGTTGCGCGCGTGCTTCGTCCCAGCTTTGATTCAAACTTGTGTTGCCGGTCACTGTTGATGGGGCAATCACGTCATAAATTGGTAAATCATATTTTTGCGCGAATGTGAAATCGCGCTCATCGTGTGCGGGAACGCCCATCACCGCACCATCGCCATAACTCATTAAGACATAGTTGGCGATCCACAGTGGCACAGACTTCCCCGTTAGCGGATGAGCCAGCGTCAATCCACTGTCGATACCTTTTTTCTCCATTGTCGCCATATCCGCTTCAATGACGCTGCCTTGTTTACATTCTTCAATAAATTGCGTTAACGCGGGATTGTTTTTGGCGGCATGTTGTGCCAGTGGATGTTCTGCGGCAACGGCGCAAAAGGACACGCCCATGATGGTGTCGGGACGCGTCGTGAAGACATACATTTTGCCATCAAGAATCGGCGCGCCAGAGGTATCCGTAATCGTGTGCGTGAATGCAAAACGTAGACCACTGCTTTTGCCGATCCAGTTATGTTGCATGATTTTGACCCGTTCGGGCCAAGCCAAACCGTCCAAGTCCGCGAGCAATTCTTCGGCGTAAGCGGTGATGTTTAAGTAATAGCCAGGAATTTCACGCTTTTCAATTTTTGCGCCAGAACGCCAGCCACAGCCATCAATCACTTGTTCGTTGGCTAAAACGGTTTGATCGACCGGATCCCAATTGACGATCTGTGTTTTACGGTAAGCGATACCTTTTTCCAGCATACGCAAAAATAGCCATTGATTCCAACGGTAGTAATCAGATGAGCAGGCGGCGATTTCGCGCGACCAATCGATCGCTAAGCCCATTGCCTGCATTTGTGTTTTCATCGTCGCGATGTTGGCGTAAGTCCATTGTGCTGGTGGTACGCCGTTGGTCATTGCCGCATTTTCAGCAGGCATTCCAAACGCATCCCAGCCCATAGGCATTAGTACGTTATAGCCTTGCATACGCAGGCTGCGGTACATGACATCGTTAATGGTGTAGTTGCGCACATGGCCCATGTGCAATTTACCTGAAGGGTAGGGTAGCATTGAGCAAGCGTAGAACTTGCCCTTGGGAAAGCGGGGATCATGTTCCTGCGCGCGATAGGCGTTTTGCTGGCGCCATTGTTCTTGAATCTGCGCTTCAATCGTGCTGGGAGAATAGGTTTGATTACGAATAGTCACGGTTTACAAAGTCAAAGACAAATCAAAACGTGATTATCGCTGTTTAGGTCCATTTGTTTGAGTCAGTCAAATTCAGAGAATTTGGCAAGTGTTGAGATTCCAGTCTGTTGTTCCCGTTTATGCGAGGACGACAGACTGGGGGTGTTTATGGTCGTGTTTGTTGACGTGTTTATGGGTACTTCTATAAATACAGAATGTGCGGATGAAGTGCGAGGCGCACAGCACACAGAAACCGGAGCGTACCTACAGTACGTGAGGATTTCGCGTACTGCGCAACAAAGCAATTCGCCGCAAAAATGAATTGATAGAAGTGCCCTTATGATTTTTGAGTGCTACTGTTCATTGCCGACTTGATTTGCTCCAAAGCACTGGCGTCTTCAATAGTGGTGATGTCACCCGGATCACGACCCTCGCATACCGCTTGCAAAGTACGGCGCAGTAGTTTTCCTGAACGCGTTTTAGGTAAGACCGACACGATATACACCCGCGCAGGCCGCGCCAAACTGCCTAAATGATGATCGACTGTGCTAAAGATTTCTTTTTCAATCGTCGCATATTGATCGGTCGCGATGTCGCTGTTTTTGAGAACCACAAACGCAATGGCGACTTGACCTTTGAGCGTATCTTCAATGCCCACTACCGCGACTTCAGCGACTTTGTTATGCGACAAAATGGATTCTTCGATTTCGCGTGTTCCCAGGCGGTGACCGGCGACGTTAATCACATCGTCAGTGCGCCCCAAAATAAAGTAGAACCCGTCGCTGTCGCGAACTCCCCAGTCAAAAGTCGAGTACATATATGTCCCGTGCATTTTTGACCAATAGGTTTTGGTAAAACGTGCATCGTCACCCCACAAGGTTTTCATGCAACCCGGTGGCAGGGGATAGTGAATCATCACCACGCCTTTTTCGTTATCGGCGCAAATTTCTCCTGTTTGATCATGAATCAATTCAACACGATAGCCCATCATTGGTTTTCCAGGACTGCCAATTTTGGTTGGCATCTGCGCATCAATTCCGCGCGCAACTGACAAAATCGGCCAGCCGGTTTCTGTTTGCCAATAGTTATCAATGATGGGCACTTGCAAGGCATCAAAAATCCATTGACTGGTTGGTTCATCTAAGGGTTCGCCGGCGAGGAATAAGGCGCGCAAAGACGAGGTATCGTGCTGGGTCATCATCGTAGTCGGATGTTTTTTCAAGACCCGAATCGCGGTTGGCGCCGAGAATAAATGTGTGACGCGATATTTTTCAACGATTTGCCACCAAATTGCCGCATCCGGCCGAATGGGCAAGCCTTCGTACATGATCGTGGTCATCCCCGCAAGTAAAGGCGCGTACACAATGTAAGAATGACCGACGACCCAACCGATGTCCGAGGTACAGAAAAATACGTCACCGGCTTTGGCGCAATAAATTTGTTCCATCGACGTAGTCAATGCAACGGCGTATCCGCCGACATCGCGTTCAACGCCTTTGGGTTTGCCCGTGGTACCTGAGGTATACAAAATATACGATGCGTCAGTTGAGTTAAGCCATTGCACGGGAACGCTGGCTTTGCTGTGTTTTTGGCGCAGTTGCTCAAAATCAATGTCGCGTGCGAGTGGGGTAAATTCGGTTAAGCCGCGATTGACCATGAGCACGTGCGCGGGTTTGTGTTCGGCGATGTCGATTGCTTCATTGAGTAAATTTTTATACGGGATAATTTTGCCGCCACGCATTCCCGCATCCGCCGAGACGATGACTTTAGGCGTCGCATCGTTGATCCGCGAGGCCAGGCTGTGTGAGGCAAATCCGCCAAACACCACTGAATGAATGGCACCAATACGAGCACAGGCCAACATCGTATAGACCGCTTCAACAATCATTGGCATGTATAACAACACACGATCGCCTTTGTTAACGCCCAAGCTCATCAATCCGGCGGCGATCTCTTGTACCGCCTGATTTAATTGCGCATAAGAAATTTGCTGTTCAGTTTCAGTTTCAGTCGAGATATGAACAATCGCAATCCGATCGGGATTGTTTTTGGCCCAGCGATCAACCGCGTTGTAGCAGAGATTGGTTTGCCCATCGGTAAACCATTTGGCGAACGGAGGTTTGCTGTTATCAAGAATTTGGGTGGGCGCTTGATGCCAATGAATTCGTTTGGCTTGCTCGCCCCAAAATGTTTCGTGATTGTCGATCGAAGCTTGATGGGCTAGGGAATAAGTTTGCGTTGACATATTGGTACTCCAAAAAACGAATTAAGAATAGGTGGCGTGAGAAGATTTGATGGCGTGAGCTGATTTTTGGGTAATTCTGTGGCGACAAACTAACGTGGCGCTGACAGCCCTTATTAAGAACGTTCTGCAAAAGTCGGGGTAAGCTTCGGAATCGACCAAGGGTAGTAGCTGTGAACCGCACAGAATCCCAAGTGAATCAAATCAGCGTATCGCAAACAGGCTTTGATTGGGCACTTTTGCGTTTGTCGGAGGCCCAAGGTTTGGTAATCTTTAGCGCACCCGTTTGAGCGAGGGCTTAGACGACATTTTTGTTACGCGTAAGTTCAAGAGCCAGACGGCCAAGATTTTGCTCGTTTGCGGCAGCGATGAACGCTGCCAGTGATTTGTATTGCGCTGCCGTATCAAATGTTTGGCGCCACAAAACATTGGTGCCATTGCCGTGTGATTGGAGTTCGAGGGTAAGAATAAAGTGGTGTCCGTTGAGGTGTTCAATCTCAAAGATTTGATTCTGAACGATGCGTATGAAGCGATGCTCAGTAGGATAGTCCGTACCATCTGGCCCGTGCATGGTCAATCGCCAACTGCCGCCTGGCACAAAGTCGTAGGTATGAATCGTATTTGTGAATCCATCGGGACCCCACCACTTGGCAATGCAGGTCGAATCCCGTATCGCGGCAAACACTTGAGTTGGACTTGCGGCGAAGAATTTGGTTCTGATGTCTGATCGGACTTCGATGGGTTCCATATGGTCTCCAGATGATGCAATACCTTGGCTGCCGTTGGCTCGGTCCAACGACACTAAGTTAATGGGCGGTGTCTGCGATAACAGGTACTGTCCCAATTGATGCGGATGGGAAGTCAACGAGAACGTTGTCGAGATCAATGTAGAGAGTCTTGGGCATGGGGCGACAAGGATTCTGATGCCGCCCAACGTAAAAGTCACGGGCTGCCGAAGTCAGTCCCGTGGACTGTTAAGTTGGGCTGTTGACTATGACTTGCGAACAGCATCAAGAGTCAAATAACAAAAGAAAGAAACTACAGAAAATAGAACGATAGAAATTAAAATACTCATTTATAGCTCCTCAAGGGAAGAAATTTTTTGCTCAATGCGTTTATGAATAGCGTAGCCAATGTAACAAATAGTGGCCAGCCCAAGGACTGAAGCAATGATAAGAGAAAGGTGAGACATCTGAAAGTTTGAGATAAGCTATCCAGTCAAACTCACAAGAATGGCAACCAAGTACCTAACCAGAGTTTTAAGTAAGCAATTTGCTCTTTTGCGAGATCAAGTTTCGACATAATTAAGCTCAAGACTTTTTAATGCTTGATAGTTTAGCTCCACAATTAGATGAAGAAAAAAGCGATTGTGCGCAAGGTGCTAACTCAGGGGCGAAGGGTTTGGCATATTACTTGCCAAGAATATGGCTTTTTGATGGGCTTTTTGGGCACATTCCGTCATGGGATGATTGCCGTAACGAAACCACCGAAATGGGCCAGCGGCTGTGCCAAGATCGTAGGTGCCCCAAGTGGGTGGGCTCGTGTAGCGTCCATCGGAACTAAGGGTGCTTAACATTTGCTTTTCTCAAATGCACTTCTGGGGTATGTTCCCCCTCGTAGCTCTTCCCAACTATCCAGAAGCCAACGCACGTAGTCAAAGTTAGGAAAACCGGAATTGCTTTTTTTTACACAATTTCACAGCCACTGAAGCAAATGTCCCCCACCGATGAGAAAAGTATTAGCCCCCAAACTAGCGCCATAAACGTACTAACGAGTTGGTTTATTTTTGAAACAGAAAATGGCTTTGGCGAGACAAAGAAATCTTCAATACAGTGGCGTATGGAAGATGATCTTTGTGGTCGCTTTGTGAGAGTTTTATAGATTGGACCAAATACTTTGTCTTCCAGCAACTCAACATGATTTTCCCAATTCTCTTGCCAAAACTTACTGCCTTTGTTGACGCAATGCCATGCAACCGAGAACACAAAACCTACGCATGAAATTAGGATAAGAATGAATTCTCTGTTGGGGTTGGAAGTTGTGGCGCTATTTCCTGCGTTATAGAACGCCGCATAGCCAACGAAAGCCGCACCAATGAATGTCCAAAAATACGTAGCCCTTTTCCAGTACAGCTCGATTTCAAATTTTCTGATTTCGTAAGCCTGCTTCAGGGCTTCTTTAATTATTGAGTCATCCTTGAATAACGCGTCGTACTTGAGTTGATTGATCTGCGACGTACTCATGTGATCATCCTGTGTGATGTATAACGTAGAGCTAACCAGCGTTGCGCGGCTTTATCGCGCAGCGTCCGGTTGAGCTCAGTGTTAGGCATTTGCTTTAACAACGAGCGTACCAGCCATTTTGTCATGAAGACCTTGTTTCTTTTCTGTGAATGCAACCATAACGAAGCCGATCCATAGAATTAAACAAGACAGGATCTTTGACCAGTAACGTCCATTAGCCTTGCCAAACCCAACACGCTCACCACTTTCATCCGTGACCTTGAGCCCAACCATTTTCTTTCCAACAGTCGCTTGCCATTTTGATGATTCTGCAATTGTGAACCAAAGCCATTGAATCAAAGTGCCGAGCACGAAACCCAAGCCTTCGCCCCCAGCTGCAATTATAGATAGGGAAGATGTGCCAGCCATTGACGCGCCGAGGGCGAAACCAATTGGCAAGACGAGAATGAATGTGGCCACTTGGCAAAGCACAATATCAATTACTAATGCAAGCGTTCGGAACCAAAAGCCGGCGAACTTTGGCGTTGTTGGCACGGTAGCAGGTTGTTTAATTGCTGGCTCGGCGGCTAGCGCAAGCTGAGCAGCGCAACTGGTACAAAACTTTGCTTCTTGGCTGTTGTTGGCCCCGCATTGTGGACAGAACATATTTTCTCCTATTGGTGATGAAACCTAACGTAATGTATATGGCGGAATTGCCGTATACGCAAATTATGAACGCCATATAATCTAAATCTTCCTGTCTTGAGTCAGATTTATTTAGGAGCTCATGATGCCCGTTGTAGCCGTAGATAATGCCTTTTTGATATCACCTAAGCCGCCCAAATTATGAGATCAAGCACGCGAAGTGATTCGCTACAAGCACTACAGTTTGCGCACCGAACGATCTTATTTAGCGTGGATGAAAAAATTTATTCTGTTCCACGGTAAACGCCACCCCAAAGAAATGGGGGCTTTTGAGGTGGAGCAGTTTTTAAGCCATCTCGCTAAGCCATCCCGCCAAGGCCCCTGACGTCGCTGTCAGCATCCATACAGTGTTTTTCAAAATTTTATTTTTATGAATATCTCAGTGTTGCGTTTTGTGATGGTCACCCTGCTGGGTTTTGCCAGTGGTTTGCCTTTGGCTTTGACGGGACAAGCCATGCAAGCGTGGCTGACTGTGGATGGAATTGATTTGAGCACGATCGGTTTTTTTGCGCTGGTGGGTTTGCCTTACACGTTTAAATTTTTGTGGGCGCCTTTAATTGATCGTTTTGACATTCCGGGATTTTCGCGCCGTCGCGGTTGGTTGTTGATGATTCAATTAGCCATGGCGGGTGTTTTGGTATTGTTGTCCTTGACGACACCTAAAGACGCAATGATGATTTTTGCGTTATATGCGGTCATATTGTCGTTTTTGTCGGCGTCTCAAGACGTGGTGATTGACGCGTATCGCACTGATTTGCTGGCGGCGCCTGAGCGTGGTTTGGGCGCGTCTTTGAGTGTTTTGGGTTATCGCTTGGCGATGATTTTTTCGGGCGGTATTGCGCTGATTTGGGCAGATCCAATTCAGGGGGGAAAGACCTGGAATGAAATTTATTTCATCATGGCGATGGTGATGCTGGTGATGAGCTTGGTAACGGTTTTTGCTTTGCCGACATTGCAAACTCACGTTAAACAATTTGAAGGTTCTGCGCGACGTGATATTTTCGGTTTTTTAAGTATTTTGTTGATTGCAGTACTGGGTTATGTCCTGACAAGTTATGTGTTAAACCCCATGGCGTCTCAAATGACGAGTGCTTGGTTTGATACCACTGGCTTGACGGCGCTGGCGGCGCAAAAAATATCAACCGCGCATCAACGCTGGAGTAATGTGGCGGGCTTATTGATGGGCTTGAGTCTGACTTTGCCAGTGGCGTGGTTGGCGATGCGACGTTTGGGATTTTCAACCCTGAATGCGGCGTTGGATGATTATTTGAAGCATCAGCGCGCTTTGTGGTTGTTGCTCTTTATCGTGTTTTATAAATTGGGTGATGCCTTTGCGGGTTCTTTGTTGACCCCATTTTTATTAAGCGGTATGGGTTTTGGTCAAGCAGAAGTCGGCGTCGTCAATAAAATTTTGGGTATTTGGCTCACAATTCTTGGTGCAATCGTGGGTGGTACTTTGATGATGCGTTTGGGTTTGTACCGTGCGTTGTTGTGGTTCGGCATTTTGCAATTGGTTTCTAACATTGGTTTTTATGTCATTGCGATTTCCAGTAAAGGCGCGTGGGGCAGTATTGTGTTGCCAGCGTTTAATTTGGGAATTGTGCACTTAAAAGTCGAGACTACAGTTGATATGTTGTTGTTGTCCGCAATCAGCTTTGAAAATATTTCGGGCGGCATGGGCACTGCCGCGTTTGTTGCGTTTTTAATGGCACTGTGCAATGCGCGCTTTACCGCAACGCAATACGCTTTGTTATCGGCTTTTGCTTCTGTGGGCCGCGTGTGGGTCAGTCCTTTGGCGGGTGTGATAGCAGAGAGCGCAGGGTGGCCGACCTTCTTTATCAATTCTTTGTTTTTTGGCGCGCCCGGGATAGTGTTGCTGTATTACTTGCGCAATGCCATCGGGCGTTTAGATACGCGTCATTCATAAAGCTCAAATAATTCTCGATAAATGAAGGCTTGGTTTCAAGGACGCAATTTATACCTATCAAAGAACAGTCTCGCACCGTTTTTATCCTTTCTGTGCGCGTCCTTAATCGCGCATTTTGTAGTGATTTTTTTGTGGCGCGATCAAGTCTTTATGTCGGATCACAAGACTTTACCGCTGCAATTAAATGTGCGAGTGAACGAATCAATGGCTTTAGAAAATGTGAACTTGCGAGAGTCAACTCAAGCGCCCTCATCTGGCGCCTTGTCTGGCGTTACAACTACGCTGCTGGAAAAAAAAATTGAATCGACATTAGATTCTGATCCGCGTTTGATGAATACGACCGCCGCATCGCTTTTGACTTCATCGCAGGCAGATGCCATTCCAACAACAATCAAAAGCAAAGTGCTTAATTCGGTTTCAAATGAAACTTTGCCAACAAATGAACTCGTGTCTTTGGATAAAAATACGCAGAGGGCGGCATCTATTGATAAAACGCTCATTGGAAAAGATTTAATGACGCGTTGCCCGATTCATCCTGCGCCGACTTATTCGATCAGTGCGCGCCGCATGGGTGAAGCGGGTGTGGTGGTATTGCGTTTTGTCGTTGAGGCCAGTGGACGTATCAGCGCGGCGACAGTGCAACAGTCGAGCAGTAGCGCGCGTTTGGATGCTAGTGCGCTTCAGTCTTTGCAAAATTGGCGTTGTACGCCGCGAACCAGTGACGGCGTTGAAGTCAGTCATAGCGCAGTACAAAAGGTCAGTTTTTCTTTAGAGGAATAAAGGCATGAAGTGTGATTTTTGGCGCATTGATCAACGTATCGATCTAGGCATTAGCGCACCCAAAGTAATGAAGGCATTGATTGTTCAAATTTTATGCGCGCTGGTCTTGATCAGCTTTGCCCATTTAGCGCGCGCGGCCAAAGATGCTAGTGCCGTTAATGCCGCCGTTAATGCCACAGTTAATGCTGGTGAGGGCGTTGAAGTTGGGCGTCAATCAGTGTTGCGGCATTTAGCACCCGCCAAGGAAATGGAGGCAATGGCAGCACGTCAATATGATCAACTGCAAAAACAAGCGCAGGCTAAAGGCCTTTTGCGTCCCATCGAAGCGGTAGAAACCCAGCGTCTAATGAAGATCGCGCGACGTTTATTTCCCTTTGTCGTGCGCTGGAATGCCAAGGCACCTAATTGGACCTGGCAATTAAGTTTGATTCAAAGCGATCAAGTCAACGCTTTTTGTTTGCCTGGCGGCAAGATCGTTTTTTATACGGGCATCATCGAAAAACTGAAATTAAGTGATGATGAAATTGCTATCGTAATGGCACATGAAATGGCGCATGTCTTGCGTGAGCACGGACGTGAACGAGTCGGGACGCAAATCTTGATTCAAGGTTTGGGCATGGTAGGCGCGGCCTTGGGATTGGGTGATAAAGCGTATGGCCTTGCGGGTTTGGCAGGTCGGGCGATTGGTTCGGGCGCCATTTTGGCGTTTTCGCGCAGCGATGAAAGTGAAGCTGATTTAATCGGTTTGGAATTAGCAGCACGCGCCGGTTACAAACCCAATGCAGGAATTTCTTTGTGGCAAAAAATGACGGCGATCAATAAAAAATCGTCGCCGCAATTTTTATCGACGCATCCGGCGAACAAAACGCGCATCGCTGATATTGAACGCAATTTGCCCCAGGTCTTACCTTTTTACGAACGCGCGCGTTCAAGCGAATCTGATCGCGCGCCATAACAATTATTAAGACTGTTCTGAATAATTCTTATACGGTGTTTGTTGTCGTCCACCAACCCAAGATCAAGAATGACTTGGCGCACGACAAAATAGAACTCTTTCCAAAAATTACGCGCTTTGGATTGCCGTGCGAAGCGTCTCAATTAAACGATCGACTTCGCTAGGCGTCATGATAAAGGCAGGGGCTAGTTGAATCGTGTCGCCGCCATAACGGACATAGACACCTTGTTCCCAACAACGCATCGCAATTTCGTAAGGTCGACGGGCCGGTTCATTAGGATAAGGCGCAATCGTGATTCCTGCGGCTAAACCTAAGTTACGAATGTCGGTAATGTGCGGCAAACCGCGCAAACTATGAACGGCGTTTTCAAAATGCGGTGCAAGCGCTGCTGAACGTGCCATTACATCGCTATTTTTGAGCAAAGACAAGGTCGCATTGCCTGCCGCGCAGGCAATTGGATGTGCCGAGTAGGTGTAGCCATGAGGGAATTCAACCATGTAATCAGGCGTATCCACACTCATAAAAAAATCGTAAATTTCTTGTTTGACGACTACACCACCCATAGGCTGCATGCCGTTGGTGACTTGTTTGGCGAAGGTCAGCATATCAGGCGTGACGTCAAAAAACGCCGCGCCAGTGCTCGTACCCAAGCGACCAAAGGCCGTAATGACCTCATCAAAAATTAACAAAATATTGTGTTGCGTACAAATTTCGCGTAAGCGTTTGAGATAACCTTTGGGAGGAACCACTACGCCACCGGAACCCGACATCGGCTCGACAATCACCGCCGCAATATTCGATGCGTCGTGCAGTGTAATCAGATTGAGCAATTCGTCCGCAAGTTCGACGCCGTTTTCTGGCAAGCCGCGCGAAAAAGCGTTATTTTTTAATTGGGTGTGCGGCAAATGATCAACTTCAATTCCTTGACCAAATAATTTTCGATTACCGCCTATACCGCCCACCGAGGCACCGCCAAAATTGACGCCGTGATATCCTTTTTCACGTCCAATAAAACGGGTTTTGCTGCCCTGGCCTTTGGCGCGCCAATAGGCACGGGCCATCTTGAGTGCTGTGTCTGCCGCGTCCGAACCCGAGTTAGTAAAAAATACTCGGTTAAGTCCTTCGGGCATAAATTCGCTAATGCGATTGGCCAGTTCAAACGCACCTGGATGACCGAATTGAAAGGCTGGCGCGTAGTCGAGCGTCGCCGCTTGCTGTTGAATTGCGCTGACGACTTCAGGCGGACAATGGCCTAAACCACAAGTCCATAGTCCGGCTAAACCATCCAAAATTTGACGCCCTTGCTGGTCAGTGTAATAACAACCTTTTGCCGCGACCAAGATGCGCGGATCGTTTTTAAATTGGCGATTGCCCGTATAAGGCATCCAGTATGTAGATAAGTCAGATAAGCTGGTGTTTGCAGTCATTTTGGTCTCCTCTTTATATTATTGTGATAGTTTGTTTCAACTCGCCCAAGATTATCCTGCGTTCGTAATTGTGTCGTCAAGTTTGTTGCGGTGCGAGTGTGCCCTGAGTCCCCATGATTACAAACTGCGGTGCAAAATCACTTCTAAAATAAAACGTGAACCGGCGTAGCCCAAAAACAAGAACGCAAAACCAATTACGGTGCCGTAACATAAAATTTTGCCACGCCAGGCGCTGTGCAAAGCGCCTAAAAGCAAGCTGCCAAACCATAACCAGGCGATTAGCATAAAAAGATTTTTGTGTGTCAACCAATGCACCCAACCCGTTTCAATTTGGATGATGATTCCGCTGATGATTCCGGCGGATAGTAAAAAAAAACCCAAAATAATGGTGTGGTGCAAGAGTTTTTCAAACACTAATAGTGGCGGCAAGCGGCTAATCAGATTTTGCAAATGGTGATGATGCATGTGGCGTAAACCATATTCTTGTAACAAAATAAAAATCGCGTGTACGCTGGCCAAAATAAAAACAGTAAAAATCGCAATTCCTAAAAACCAATGCAGCCAAAAACCACTGATTTGCGTATTGATGACAAAGCCATTAAAAAATAAAGGCAGAACGCAGGTCAATGCCGCCAATGGAAAATACAAAAGACTGAGGTTTTCAATCGGATAGCGTCGCGCTTCAATCGTAAAAATTATTACACTAAAACATAGGGCGAGCGATAACATTTGACCAAATCCGACTCGTATTAAAGGCAACTCGCCCAGCGTGTCCCAGCCGATTAAAGTGCCATGTAAAGCGATGACGATCAGCCATAAAGAACGCCGTGCGCGCAGTGGGGCGCTGACGCTTAAACCCAGATATAGCAAGACACAACAGGCATAGCCTAAAATTAGTACAGTCATCAATTGGTTCTCCAAGTTGTTTGGGCGACAGGTCCGTGGATGTCGATAACGGTTTTGCTCAAATCTGATTCTGATTCTTTGTAATTATTCATCAATATACGTCACTATGCTCTCTAATCTTACTGAACGTCTTGCCAGCGTTGTCAAAACTTTGCGCGGACAAGCACGCATTACCGAAGCCAACAGTGCTGAAATGTTGCGTGAAATTCGCATCGCGTTGTTAGAGGCCGACGTTGGCGTCGCGGTGATTAAAGATTTTCTCGCACGTGTCAAAGAAGAAGCCAGCGGTCAAGCCGTATTGGATTCTTTAACGCCAGGGCAGATGTTGGTCGGGATTGTGCATCGTGAATTAGCGCGCCTGATGGGCAATGATCAGCCTGCGGAACAACGAAGCTTGAATTTAGCGGTCAAACCGCCGGCGATTATTTTGATGGCTGGTTTGCAAGGCGCGGGTAAAACCACAACGACTGGTAAATTGGCCCGTTATTTAAAAGCGCAAAAAAAGAAAGTGTTGTTAGTCTCAGTCGACGTTTATCGTCCTGCGGCAATTGCACAGTTAACGCGTCTGGCCGAACAAGTCGGTGTCGATATGTTGCCCGTCAGTGATGAGCGCAATCCACTGATTTTGGCGCAACAGGCCTTGGACTATGCGCGGGTGCATTTTCACGATGTTATTTTGATTGATAGCGCGGGGCGTTTGGCAATTGATGAGGCCATGATGGCGGAAATCAAAGCGATTAGTGATTTGGTACAACCGACCGATACCTTGTTTGTATTGGACGCAATGATGGGCCAGGACGCGGTGAATACGGCGCGCGCCTTTCATCAGACTTTGCAATTAAGCGGGGTCGTGGTGACCAAAATGGACAGTGATGCGCGCGGTGGGGCGGCGCTATCAGCCTATGGCACGATTGGATGTCCGATTAAATTTGTCGGCGTGTCCGAAAAAATGGATGGCTTGCAAGCGTTTGACCCAGATCGTATGGCGCGTCGGATTTTGGGCATGGGCGATATGCTGGCTCTGTTTGAAGAGGTTCAACAAAACGTCGATATCGCCTCGGCACAAAAGTTGACCGAGAAACTGAAAAGCGGTAAAGGTTTTGATTTGAGTGATTTTCGAACACAATTGGCACAAATGGATGGCGGCATGAGTAAGCTATTAGACAAACTTCCCGCCGCGATGCAAAAAGCCGCACAAGGGGCCAATGCCAAACAGTTGGCTGATGCAGAGAAAAGTATTCCACGGATGCGTGGGATTATTGATGCGATGACACCGCAAGAGCGTCAAAAACCTGATCTGATTAAAGCCAGTCGCAAACGCCGCATTGCTTCGGGAGCGGGAGTTCAAGTACAAGAGGTCAATAAAATGCTGACGCAGTTTGACTCAATGCAAAGTATGATGAAGAAAATGAAAGGTGCGGGTATGATGCGGCAGCTCAAATCGATGATGGGCAAAGGGTTTTAAAATCGCTCTAAATAATTGGCAGGAGTATTTTTATAGTGCGTCAATACAGTGTACTAAGTTAGTCGAAACATTGGTTTGGCACGCCACAAAAGTGGTGTACGTGTGTTGAGTGTGTGTTGGACCTCGTCTATGAGTAGAATCCGGTTGCGTTACATATGTGGTTGGACCAGACATGAGAATTGCAACTCTGCTGCATATCTATGAATGGTGATGGCATCGCATGTTGATGTACAGTGTTCACATCAACGTTTTTTAGAGGGGCACGCCCCAATTTTGATTTTTTAAGGAGAAAACATGGCAACAACTAGTAAACCTAATGCGGCATTCATGAAACCGCTGACCCCTTCAAGCGCTTTAGCCGCGATTGTCGGTACAGCTCCATTGCCGCGCACTGAAGTTGTTAAAAAAATGTGGGAATACATCAAAGCAAACAATCTGCAAGAGCCTACCAACAAACGCATGATTAACGCTGACGCCAAATTAAAACCGGTGTTTGATAACAAATCACAAGTGTCAATGTTTGAAATGACAAAATTGATTTCAGCTCACCTGAAATAAGGCGATAAAGGGGGTGTTTTTGGATTGATTTGAACCGGTTTATATGAGTCAATTCAACGCCATCCCCTTAATGATGTCCTCGGATAGTCGATATAGCCGATTCCTAAACCTCATCAGTTTTTAGTATGAGTTTTTAGTCATTACTGCGCTAATGACCGAACTTCAGAATACAAGCTCGATCGTATACAGTGCAGGTAACACAGCGCAGACAATATAAATAAAGTCGCGCAGATCACAATTCCGCAAGCTTTGGTGTATGAATACAGTGTCAAAACGCGGACTCCATGACTCCAGTTTTTAACAATGAATAATGCGATGTCATTGTGCGCCTATCAATAACCCAACTGAGTAAATTTTTATGACGTCCCCTTCGAATTCTCGACCGGTTCTTAAAAAAGCGGTTTTTCCGGTTGCGGGTTTAGGTACGCGTTTTTTACCGGCCACTAAAGCTAATCCTAAGGAAATGTTGCCTGTGGTAGATAAACCTTTAATCCAATACGCGGTTGAAGAAGCGGTGGCAGCGGGATTTAGCGAAATGATTTTTGTCACGGGGCGCAATAAGCGCGCGATTGAAGATCATTTTGACAAAGCCTACGAGTTAGAAATGGAGCTTCAGAGCAATAACAAAACTAAGTTACTCCAAATTTTGCGCGACAGCACGCCGGCGCATGTCAGTTACGCTTATGTGCGGCAAGGACAGTCCTTGGGTTTGGGCCACGCGGTTTTAAGCGCAGCACCCTTGGTGAATGATGAACCTTTCGCGGTGATTTTGGCTGACGATTTAATTGTTCCCGGTGCCTTGACTGATATGGTCAAGGCTTACCACGAGGGTTGGGATAGTGTGCTATCCGTTATGCCAGTGCTGCAACACGAAGTGATTCAGTACGGGATAGTGCAAACCGATTCCGATGGGCGCGTGCGCGATATGGTCGAAAAACCCGCACCAGAAAAAGCACCATCGAATTTAGCGGTGGTGGGACGTTATATTTTGCCGGCGAGTATTTTTGAATTATTGCGACACACGCCGCCAGGATATGGGCAAGAAATTCAATTGACCGATGCGATTTGTCGATTGGCCAGGGATGGTCGAGTGTTGGCGCAAAAATGCGTTGGTGAACGTTTTGATTGTGGGTCAAAATTAGGTTATTTAAAAGCCAATATCGCTTTGGGTTTGCAACATGAGGAGCTATACGATTCTTTACGGGCTTATTTACAAACACTGATTCAAGCTTCGATTCGATAATTCTGATCCCGTTTTTTAATTACAGTGACTGACTCCTTTAACACCATACATTCTGTCGATCAAGCCAGAAGCTGCTTTATCAACTGCTTGCATCCAGGTGGCACACACCGCATGCATTATTTGGAATGGGGCGATCCGCAAAACTCCAAAGTGATCATGTGTGTGCATGGACTACGGCGTAACGCGCACGACTTTGATGTTTTGGCGCAAGCATTGGCTGCGGAATATCGTGTGGTCTGTCCTGATGTGGTCGGACGTGGTTTAAGCGATTGGTTACCGGCAAGCTTGGCGCACAGTCATTACTCTTATCCGCAATATCTGGCTGATATGGGACATTTGATCAGCCGTTTGAACGCGACGCGAATTGATTACTTAGGTACTTCAATGGGTGGTTTGATTGGAATGTTGTTAGCCATCATGCCCGCGCCGTCAATCAAACGCTTGATCATTAATGATGTCGGTCCGCTCTTGCCTTTGAGTGGTTTACAGGAAATTGCGCAAAATGGTCAAGCCGCGCGTGATTGGCCCGATCTGGCCAGTGCTAACGAATCGTATCGGCAGCGTTACCAATCGTTTGGTATTGTGGAGGAGGCTCATTGGCAAGCTTTTTTGGCGCACAGCGTGCGGATTGACGATGCGGGGGTTCATTTGCGCGACGATCCGGCGATTAGTAAAGTATTTTCGACAATAACGAGCGATATTGATTTATGGCCGATCTACGACAAAATTACTTGCCCGACTTTAGTGATTCGTGGCGAACATTCCAGCTTGTTACCGCCATCGGTGTGGCGCGAAATGGCGCACCGTGGGCCGCGCGCGCAGTTAGTTGAATTCACTCAGGCCGGTCACGCCCCCGCTTTGATGGCGAGTGCTCAAGTCGATTTAATTAAAGCCTATTTGCGCGGAGAATACCGTTCAGTAGCGCAATTACCGACGGTATAAATTACTGATTTTTTTATGTTATTTGTCTTGTCACCGGCGAAATCTTTAGATTTTTCGCCACAGAAATTAGCCCTCACGCCGACGATGCCGGCATATTTAGCGCGATCAGAAATTTTGATCGAATGCTTGCGCCAATTGACCCCCACACAGCTGGGAAATTTGATGACGCTGAGTGATAAATTGTCGGTGTTAAATGTTGCGCGCTACGCCGATTGGACAATCGATCATCATGCCAGTTTGGGAAAACCGGCGTTACTGGCGTTTAATGGCGATGTATATGATGGTTTATCGGCTTTGACTTTGTCCAGCGACGCAGTGAATTATTTACAAAACCAGTTGTTGATTTTGTCTGGGCTGTACGGCGTTTTGCGGCCTTTGGATTTGATTTTGCCGCACCGTTTAGAAATGGGGACGGCGCTGAGCAACCCAGTGGGTAAAAATTTATATGCTTATTGGCACGACAGTGTATTGGCGCAGATACAAACAATTCAACCCACGGTGATTGTAAATTTGGCCTCAGTCGAGTACTTTAGTGTGATACCCGTTAAATTATTGAAAACACGAGTGGTGCACTGCGTTTTTGAAGAAAACAAAAAGGGTCAATCAAAAGTAATTTCATTTTTTGCCAAACGTGCGCGCGGCTTGATGATGCGGTATGCGGCGCAGAATCACATTACGAAGGTGACTGATTTACAAAATTTTGCGGTGGACGACTATCAATTTCAACGCCGACGCTCAAGCGAGGATCAATGGGTTTTTGTGCGTAATTCCCATTCCTGATAGAGACTTGCTTGAGAAACCTGCTTGAGAAACCTGTTTGCTGCAACAATCCTATACCCTACTTAAATGATCTTATTTCGGATATAGACGCTTACAAATTCAGTCAGAATCACCACTAAAAAGATGACGAACAAAATCAAACCCACCTGATCCCAGTAAAGATTGTTCAGCGCGCTGTCTAAAGCCACACCGATACCACCGCCGCTAACCAAGCCCAAAACAGCACTTTCACGAATGTTGATGTCCCAGCGAAAAAGGGCCACCGACCAAAAGCTGGGCTCCACTTGTGGCCAGTAGCCTTTGCTCAAGATTGATGCAGGCTGTGCACCTGTTGATAAAAGGGCTTCAATGGGCCCGTGTCGGCATTCCTCAAAGGCTTCGGCCAATAGTTTGCCGACAAAACCAATGGAGCGAAAACCAATTGCCAATACCCCCGCCATTGGACCAGGACCAAAAATTGCGACAAAAAGCAAAGCCCAGATCAGGGAATTTACCGATCGCGAAGCCACCAAAATAAATTGCGCAAGCCAATTAAGGATTTTGGAGTGGGTGATGTTTTTCGCTGCCATTAAAGCCACAGGAAAGCCCAGTATCAAAGCCAGAAGAGTTCCTAAAGTAGCAATGTGAAAAGTTTCAATCAGCGCGCCATGGACGCCTTGGGCATAGTAAGCCCAGTCCATGGGCCACATGCGTTGAAATAAATCCCAAGTTTGCTCGGGCGCATCGTAAAGAAACTCCGGAATGATTTCCACCCAGCGAGCTGACCAAACAATGGCAAGCACCGCCAAAAGATAAAACACAAATCGCCCCAAGCGTTGGGCTGGTGTGAAGCGTTGCCAAATGCGTTCGCCAACAAGGGGCAAGGGATGGGGGATATTCACTGGAACACCTTTCTCAGCCAAGCTGAAAAGACCTCAGAAACCATGATAATGGCAATAATCGCCAGCAAGATGGTCATCACAAAGCTGTAATCAAAGCGTTGATACGCCGTAAATAGCGTGGCGCCAATACCGCCGCCGCCCACAATACCGACCATCGTGGAATTGCGTAAATTCGAATCCAATTGATAGGCGGAGAAGCCCACAAAGCGCGCCATTACTTGAGGAATAACCCCTGTGATGAGTACATTCATCCAAGAGGCGCCCGTAGCACGAATGGCTTCAACTTGCTTCATATTCATTTCTTCAATAGCCTCTGCCAACAACTTAGCAATAAATCCAATTGAAGAGACGATAAGTGCCAAAATACCCGCAAGCGCGCCAAAACCTACCGCTTTAACAAATAAAATAGCCACAATCATGGGATGAAACGAGCGAGTGATTGCAATGATCCCACGCCCCAGCCATGATAACCAGCCAGGTACCAAATTACGCGAAGCCATCAGGCCAACAGGAAGGGATAAGAGAATACCCACGAATGTGGCAAGAACGGCAATTTGCATTGACTCAAGCAAACCATCAGCCATTAAAACCAGCAAGTCTGGGGCGAAATTAGGCGGCCAGAGTCGATGTAAAAATTTAGCCCCTTGCTCAAGCCCGCGAAAAAACCGCTCCCAAGTCAATCCCAAGGTGGATATGGCATACAGCACATACAGTGCAAACGCGACAAAAACCATGCGCCTGGCCCAGTTTGGCAAAAAGGCTTTACGCTCTGCTGATAAAGAAACGGAAACAGTATTGCCCATAAAAAAACTCCTTAGCCAGCGAACACTTGAAGCGTCATGCGGTATCCATCCAGCTCTCCCCACCATAAATTTCAGCTAAATGGTGATTTTGAAGAGCTTCAGGCAAGCCGTCAAACACCACCTCGCCTTTTGCCATACCAACGATTCGGGTAGCAAAGCGCTTTGCCAATTCCACATTGTGGATATTGATGATCACAGGAATTTCCCGCGCACTGGCTAAATTCACCATAATCTCCATGATCTCTACCGAGGTTTTGGGGTCAAGTGAGGAGGTGGGTTCGTCCGCCAAAATTAAATCCGGTTCTTGCATCAAAGCGCGGGCAATGCCCACACGCTGACGCTGCCCTCCTGATAACTGATCTGCCCGCCGATTGGCGAAATCGCCCAAACCGACCGCGTCCAATAATTCAAAAGCCTTTTGAATATCGCTTTTGGCATATTGACGCAGCCAAGCTTTCCATGCAGACATATAACCCAATCGCCCCGAAAGAACATTTTCCATCACCGATAAACGCTCGACCAAGTTGTATTCCTGGTGCACCATGCCGATCTTGCGCCGCGCATGGCGAAGAGGCAAGCCGCTCAAGCGAGCAAGGTCTTGCCCCTGAAAAAGAATCTTCCCTTGCGTCGGGTCGACCAAGCGGTTGATGCACCTCACCAAAGTCGATTTACCCGTGCCGGATGGTCCGATGATAGCGGTGATGCCATCTCCCTCAATGCTTAAGTTAATCGATTTGAGAATGGGTTTACCTGCAACATATTCCTTGCTCAATCCTTGGATGACGAGAGTTTGCCCTTGAGACATGATTTTTATGAGTTAGGGCTTTGCGGGTGTAGAGGCAGCAGCAGGAGCAGAACGCTTCGCAGCTGCTTCGGCATCACGCTTTTGCTGTGCTTCAAAAGCCGCACGGTTGTAAGGCGTACCAGACCGTTCGGCGACTTCGCGGATGGACTTCCAAGTTTCTTTATAAGTAATGGGTACGAAGCGATCCATACCGTTGTATTCGTTCTTCAATTCATCGGTAAATTTGTACGACACCATGCAGTCCGTGATTTTCTTTTGCAATTCTGGTTTCAGATCGTGAGACATCACAAAACCGGTTGTGGGGAATACTTGGCTTTTCCAAATGATGCGGAAGTCTTCCAATTTGACCTGTCCGCGTTCGGTCATTCGTTCAAAAATATCGGATGCCACTGCCGCAGCGTCGTAGTCACCCAAGCTCACACCCATGATGGACTTGTCATGTCCGCCGGACATTAGCGGCTTGTAATCGGTGTCAGGGGTCAGGCCTTGCTCAGCGAAAAAGACGCGGGGGGCCAAGTTTCCGGAGTTTGAGGTGGGCGATACGTGAGCCACTTTCTTGCCTTTCAAGTCAGACAGTTTTTTGAACGAACTGTCGGCTCTCACGATGGCATAGACCTGATAACCGCCGATACCTTTGCTATTGCCCATACCAACAAAGGGAACGCCACCGGCCATATTCACCGCAAAACCAATCGCACCTGTGGCGTAAAGCCCCACATGCATACGACCTGCACGCTGCGCTTCAATTTGTGCCGAGTTGGATTGGACATTGAAAAATGCAATTTTTTTACCCGTACAAGTTTGCAAACTGGCCATGATGGGCTCATAGATTGACTTATAAACCGCAGGGTTTTCTGTCGGCGACCAAGCAAATACCAGCGTTGAAGGATCGCGCTGCTTCGCAGGATCAGTTGGTACGTCGGCGACCATGTCGTTGTTGGCGTCGCAATAAATGGTATCGAGTTGCCCGCGATTAGCGCAGGTATCTTGAGCCAAAGCATTTGTAGAGAAAATTGCTCCCACAGACATTGTTAAAGCCAATATGCAAGCTACTTTTTGAATCATGATGGTCTCCTGTTTTATTAAAATTTATTTGATACAACGCCGATCACTCCATGAAAAACAAATACAAATGTTTTTGGAGAGCTTAACTTGATTGTAGAACATTTACCTCACTGCATGGGGTCTTTTGCCCAGACCTGCTGTACTGTCCAATCAGAATCCCAGAACACTAAATCGTTGACTGCGCCTAGTTTGAGGCGGCATTGTGCGCTCAATTTCATTAACTGAACCGGATTGTGAGTCACCATGCGTAAAGCTTGTTCGGGTGCAATTTTGAGTATCGTGATGGCGCGTCGAAGGGACTGCGCCAAATCAATATGTGCGCCTGCCAAAGCACCTTCAGAATTCAGTAATTTGCCGTCCTGAAGCTGTATGGTGCGACCGTATAACTCAAAAGCATCTGGTCCATTCCAGCTTGCCATTGCGTCAGACACCAAAATCATGCGGTCATCAATCTGACGTGATCGGATTGCGATTTGTAGCATTGCGTCACTGACGTGATGTCCATCGGCGATCAGCGAACACCACGCCTGACTGGTTAGCGCGATGCCCACGACGCCAGGGTCACGAGAGCTCATCGCGGGCATGGCATTAAATAAATGGGTAAAACATTGCGCGCCTTCATCAAGCGCCACTTGTGTTTGTGCCGCGCTGGCACTGGTGTGTCCAATCGAAACTACCGCGCCCATATTGACCAAACGCGCAATATCTCCAGCGGCGACGCATTCGGGCGCAAGCGTGATTAGGACAGGAATATCGTGTTGACGCAGCTTTCGGGTTAAGGTTTCGATGGAGTTTTGCCTCGCGTTGTCGCTTGCCGAGGCTTGGTATTGACGGATGTGACGCAGCTCGTGTGTACCGCGTTTTTGTTGACTGATGTGCGGGCCTTCAAAGTGGATGCCTAAAACGCCTGGCACGGCAAACGTATTTGATTGTGCATAAAATTCAATCACGGCATCGGTCGCCGCAAGCATCACTTCGTCACTATCGGTAATCACAGTTGGTAAAAAGGCGGTAGTTCCTGATGCACGATGCGCGCGCGAAATGGTGCGCAAGCTGGCCAGTGAGGGCGCGTTATTAAACAGCGCGCCGCCGCCACCGTTGATTTGTATGTCAAACATCCCGACACTGATACAACCGTCCCAGCGAAATAGGGCGGGTGAGTGGGATGGAATTTTGCCGCGCGCATCGAATTGATTCAACAATTGTTTGACGGAACAAACCTCAATTAACTGATTGAATTGGTAGGCGCTCGATGAGTGACGACTTGTCGCATGTGCTGCCTGCGCGCACGCGCGTAAGTGCAAGGCGATGTCTGTTTGTAAATTGACGCCATCAAAACAGGTGTTTGGTACTAACCAAAAGTCACTCACTTGAGCGTGTTCTAAATCAGAAAAAGGCCGGAGAAGATTCATATTAAGCGGTAGAAATTAGGGCGTCATTCAGGTCGCGTGATAGCAGTGCAGCACCGCGTATGCCACTGCTGTCACCGTGTTGCGCGATGCTGATATGGGGTAATGACATGTGGGCAAATTGTCGTTTGACTAAAGCGGTGCGCGCTAAGTTTGCCAGATCAGGAATGTTTGAGAGTCCGCCGCCAATCACGATGCAGTCAGGGTCTATGGTCAATTGTATGTGCATCAATAATTCGCCTAAAACATTGAGCCATATTTCAAACACAGCGCACATGTGTGGGTCCTTGGCATCTTTTGCCGCAATGAATTGTGGGACGCTTAAAGTGCGTCCAGAAAAATATGTGATCAAACCTTCTAATCCAGGGCCTGATAACAGTGTTTCAAAACACGCATGTCGTCCGCAACCGCAGCGCCACAAAGGCAATTGATAAGAATCGACTAAATCAGCGGGTAGGCTTAGGTGACCGACCTCACCGGCAATACCACTGTAAGTGGTGACGATGCGGCCATTTTGACACAAACCTGCACCCACACCCGTACCAATGATCAATCCCACTACCCGTGAATATGCGCGCCCTGCGCCGCTGTGCGCTTCGGACAGTGCAAAGCACTGCCGATCGACCGCGACGGTAATGCGTCCGGCTTGACCATTCTGACCTTGCTGACCGATAGCGTGGATTAAATCAGCGGCGAGTGTGTGGCCGCTGGCCGGTAAGTTGGCGCTGATGGCGATGCCGCTTTTGGGATCGATGACGCCCGGGATACCAATTCCAATCGGCACATCCAGTTGTTGCGCTTGCGCGCGTAACCATGTGGCTTGTTGGGCAAGCGCATCGATCAGGGCGGGATAAGACTGCGTTGGTGTCGCGCAACGTTGTTTGACGATAGTGTTTAACTGATGGTCAAAGAGACAGGCTTCAATTTTGGTACCACCAACATCTAGCGCAGCATACATGGCGAGTAAAGGATATTAGATTTCAAGATTGCGATAGGCTAAAACTCACCTTAAAAACTCGATGCAAAAATAAGGACAAAGATTGATGTGAAAGACAACACTGAATTCATTAGTTGGCGTTGCAATAAATGGTATCGAGTTGCCCGCGATTGATGCAGTTGTCTTTCGCCCAGACATCGTTGGAGATCATGGCTCCAAGAGAATCTCCATTGCCATCAAGTAGGCCGCCTTTTTAATCTTACTGGTCTTCATTTGTAAAAACTCTTTCTGCCTCAGGACTTGAAAGTCGCTACTTTTAACTGTTTTTAATTAACGGGATATTTTCGCGGCTTAAGTTCGGTGGATTGCGTCGGGAGTTACCCTGATTTTTGCAGTCGTGCGCTTAAGGGAGCTTCAAAAGATACACAACTGTGCCTGTCAGAACAAAAGTGATCAACAAATTAGCCGTCAACAGCTGCTTATCGAATTTATTTTTGATGGTTGCTCTGGCAAAATTTTCAGATAGATCGGCGTGCTTTGCTTGAATATTTTTTAGTGCGACTAGCAATTGATCATCTGTTACGCCATCTTGTGTGAAGTAGCTATCAAGACGTTCTTGGAGAGCCTCAGATTGATAGTTGATTTTTTTAAAATGCAGTTGATGGTCGGCAGCATATTTTTTGATCTCTTCTGCTTGTTGAGTCAATGTTTGCTGTTGCTCATTTAGTTTAATCTGCTGCTCGGTCAGTAGCTTTGACTGCATGACACTTAGCAGCATCAATTGACCAATCGTTTTTGAAAACTCTGCCTGAACTTGAGCTGAATCCAATTGCGCATCCTCAAGTTCGTTGTTATCCCACCAGCGCATAAAGAAATTTTTGTTCTCGTGTTTACGTCTGGCATCCTTTAGGTTGTCTAACTTTTCAAAATTCTGTTTGAAGCTGGTGAAAATGCCTGTGACATTGATGGTTGCCAAATCGGTGTCATCGATTTCAATGGTGGCTAGTTGGTTAATGATTTCTGACATTGGCGTAGTTTCTTGTGAGTTGTTGAAAAAAATCAAATGTTTTTTAGAGCGGCTACAAATTGATGCTTTCGTTCAATTTGGTTTTGAATTCTTTTTAGGTTGTCCGTTTGCCTGATCACTGCATTCTGTGCTTCCATTACAGAGTTTTCGAAGTGATAAATGGCCAGCCTGTAGTTATCAATTGACTTGTCATATTCTGCGATGCAAACCGCATAGAGCGTGGAGTTCTCAAAAAGGCTATCAAGCCAATGTCCCATTTTTCCGAGGATATCTTTCTGCTGATTCAGCGTGGACTCGTAAGCCTCCAGTAGCGCGGTTCCTTTGGAGTCCAGCCAATCAAAAATCCGGTCAATGCCGTAGACAATTAGTGCGCCTGCGATACCCGACAAAATTGCAGTAAGGCCAGTAGCTACTGCATCAGCAATAGGTATCAAAAAAGGAAAGGTTGTTGTGATGACACCTTTGATGGTTTCCTCCATCATTAGCCCAAGCGTGGTTGCCACTACACCTGCAATGATTTTGCTGACTTGGCGAGCAATATCTAGTGAGGTCATATTGGCGGGTGGATTCCAAAGCAGTTTGATTGCTTGCCAGAACCCCTCAACACCTTGGCGGATTGCTGCGACAAATTTCTTCGCCGTAGTGACTAAATTATTAATGATGAAAGTGAGTAAATTACTCAGAAAACCTTGAACGCCGCCTGCTAAAGCGGCATCAAGTGCAGTTCGTAACTTGCTGACTGTGTTATCCAGAACACGCTTAAAGCTCTCGATCAAGCGGTCAATTAAATTTCTTTGATCCGATTTGTCTTTGAGTATGAGTTTGATCTCAATAAAGCTACTATTAACAACTTCATGCAGTAAAACACCGAAGGCTTGACTCATTGCGTTTCTTGCAGCTTGTTCAACTCCTGTCGATAGCAGTTCTTTACCTAATTGTTTATCTTTAGCCCATGTAATGTTTCTTCTAGCTTCTTTGTCTTTGATTTGAATTTTAGATATCATCTCAGGAGTCAAGTTATGTTTTTTGACAAACTCAGGGTTATTTAGGCACTCCTCCCAAGATTTTGCTCCTTTTGATTTGTTTAATGACTCTTCAATAAAAGCCATATTTGATGGATCATTGAGCAGTTGTTTTCGTTCCTCCTGTGTGAATCTCAAGTGAAGCGATTTATCATCATGTGCTTCTTTTAAAGACTGTACGTGGTCACCATTGACTTCTCCCTTTGTCATTGGCCGATTAGTTATCTCACTTTGAACATTGCCTCCCGCGTCGAAAGTCTTATTGATCTGACGATGTTTGTTACCTCGCGCCCCTGCATCATCTGAGTTTTTTTTTTGGTATTCTTGATTAGCAAGTGCATAATTTTCTTGATGCTTTTGATCGGGAAAAATGCCTTTATCTGCATTCAATACTGTTGCAACATTTCCGCCGTCTTTATCGTTCAGCATTGCACGTGATAGACCAAAAGGACCAATAATTTGAGCGATAACTTGATCCTGACAAGACTCCAAAAGTTGGTCAAGTCGCTGGGCGCGCAGTTCTCTGGCGCTTAAAGGCGTTGTTGTGATTGACTTATCTGTATGCGTGGTTTTCAAGGACATTTCTCACAACTCCTGTCAAAGTGAAGATCGGTTAATAAATTGGGTTTGCGTCGTTCATTTTATCTCTCCACAAAAATAAATTTATAAATCTGTTTTAGCTAATGATCGTTGCCATATAACGTTCAATCAGTGCTAGGGGCAAGTCGCGGCGTTGTGCGTGATCACCGACTTGATCAGATTGAATTTTGCCAACCGAAAAATAGCGTGCTTCGGGATGCGCCAAATAAAAACCCATCACTGACGACCCTGGGTGCGTCGCAAAGCTGTCAGTAATTCCCAGGCCGATTTCATCGGCGCGTAAAAAATCGAACATCGCTTTTTTAATGGTGTGTTCAGGGCAAGCGGGATAGCCAGGCGCGGGGCGGATACCTTGGTATTTTTCGGCAATCATGCCAAGACCATCCAAATTTTCCTCTGGCGCATAGGCCCAAAACTCACGGCGGACTTGTTGATGCAAGTATTCGGCAGTGGCTTCGGCCAAACGATCGGCCAGCGTTTTCAACATGATCGAACTGTAGTCGTCATTTTGCGCTTCAAATTCAGCGGCCTTTTGCTCGGCGCCAACGACTGCAACGGCAAAACAACCCGCGTAATCGGTAATCCCCGAATCTTTGGGTGCAACAAAATCCGACAAGCACATATTGGGCAAACGCAAGCCATCGCGCAATGGGCGCTCGCTTTGTTGGCGCAAGCCATACCAAGTCAACACCGGCGTGATTTTATGATTCTCATCTTGATAAAACTCGATATCGTCATTCACGCTGTTAGCCGGCTGTACCGCAAACACCGCGTTTGCACTGACCCATTGTTGCGCGACAATTTTGTCCAGCATTGCTTTGCCATCAGCGTAGACTTTGCGCGCGGCATCGCCAACGACCTGATCTTGCAAAATTGCGGGAAACTGTCCGGCCAAATCCCAGGTTTGAAAAAATGGCCCCCAGTCCAAATACGGTACTAATTGCGCCAAGTTAATTTTGTTCAAGACGCGACGCCCAATCAGTTTAGGCCGTTGCGGCGCATTTACACCGGAAAAACTTGGGCGCGCGCGGTTATTGCGCGCGGATTCCAAACTGACCATTGGTTGCGCGGCCTTGTTGGCGTGCAAGGTGCGCACGCGTTCGTAGTCAGAATTCAAAGCTTCAACATAAGCATCGCGCCCCGAACCCAATAAAGATTGCACCACCGACACCGCACGTGAAGCATCAGGTACATAGGTCACGGGGCCATCGTAAAACGACGCAATCTTAACGGCGGTATGCACGCGTGAAGTCGTTGCGCCGCCGATGAGTAATGGAATTTTTCGTTCACGAAAATAGTCGTCTCGTTGCATTTCTTTGGCGACGACAGTCATTTCCTCTAGCGAGGGCGTGATCAAACCCGACAAACCAATCGCATCGGCCTTTTCTTCTTTTGCCCTCGCCAAAATATCGGCGCAAGGCACCATCACCCCCATATTGACGACATCAAAGTTATTACATTGCAAGACCACCGTGACAATATTTTTACCAATATCGTGCACGTCGCCCTTGACTGTTGCGATAACGATTTTTCCTTTGGATTGATTGGCCGTGCCACTGCGCAGTTTTTCAGCTTCGATGAAGGGGACTAAATGCGCGACGGCTTGCTTCATGACGCGCGCTGATTTGACGACTTGCGGCAAAAACATTTTGCCTTCACCAAACAAATCACCCACAGTGTTCATGCCTGACATCAGGGGCCCTTCGATGACTTCGATAGGTTTACCATTGAGTGATTCGATCTCGACGCGCGCCGCTTCGGTGTCTTCAATAATAAAATCGGTGACGCCATTAACCAGGGCGTGTTCAATTCGCTTCGTCGTGTCCAAGCTGCGCCACGCTAAGGTCTGCACGATGTTTTCTTTTTGGTGACCGTGCAAAGATTGCGCGATCTCGATCAATCGTTCGGTGGCAAGGCTGGGGTTTTCGCTACGATTGAGAACCACATCTTCAACACGCAAACGCAGTTCCGAATCCAAGGAATCGTAGACCCCGACCATACCTGCATTGACAATACCCATATTCAAACCAGCTTTAATCGCATGATATAAAAATACGGTATGTATTGTTTCGCGCGCTAAGTCGTTCCCACGAAACGAAAAACTGACGTTACTGATACCGCCTGAGACTTTGGCATGCGGTAAGTTGGCGCGAATCCAGCGCGTTGCGTTAATAAAATCAACCGCGTAATTGTTGTGTTCCTCAATCCCCGTCGCAATCGCAAACACATTGGGATCAAAAATAATGTCTGCGGCGGCAAAATCAATTTTATCGCGCAACAAATGATAGGCACGTTGGCAAATCTCGATTTTGCGTTGGTAGGAATCGGCTTGCCCTTGCTCATCAAAGGCCATTACCACAGCGGCGGCGCCGTATTGCTTGCACAAACGCGCTTCTTTTAAAAATTTATCTTCGCCTTCTTTCAGGGAAATCGAATTAACAATCGATTTTCCCTGAACGCATTTGAGTCCTGCTTCGATTACGTCCCACTTTGATGAATCGATCATCACCGGAACGCGTGCAATATCGGGTTCTCCTGCGATTAAATTTAAAAACTGCACCATCGCGGCTTTGGAGTCCAACATGGCTTCGTCCATGTTGATGTCAATAATTTGCGCGCCGTTTTCAACTTGTTGGCGCGCAATCGCGACGGCCAAATCCAATTGATTTTCTAAAATCAGACGTGCAAATTTTTTTGATCCTGTCACATTGGTGCGTTCGCCGATGTTGACAAAAAGCGTGTCGACGCCGATAGATAGAGGTTCTAAACCTGATAATTGCAAAGGGTGATAAGGCAAGGAATGAGGCAATAAATGAGGCAATAAATGAGCAGACATCGTGATCAAAAAATAATAGGGGTTTGCAAAATAGCGGTATTCAAAACAATTCGACTGACAATCACGTCGGTAAAAAAATACTTTGTAAATCATTCAAAAAACGCAAGCCCAAAGGCGTGGGTGTGATTGATTGATGGTCGCGCAAAATCAATCCTTTTTGCTCGGCCACTGCCAAGCGCGGTAACAAGTCGGTCAGTGATAAACCAGTGCGTGCGGCAAATAATTCAGTCGCAAAACCACTGCGCAAACGCGTTGCGTTGAGCATAAACTCGAACATCAAATCGCTCATCGGTACTTGGCGATGCTCAGCAATGTGCGGCGCTTGACTGGTGCTGATTTTTTCAACCCCTTGTTGATACTGTTCAGGGTGTTTGACTCGCATCTCGCGCCAAATCTGACCTTGAATCGTCAGTTTGGAATGCGCGCCCGCACCAATTCCCAAATAATCGCCAAACTGCCAATAGTTCAGATTATGCTGTGCTTCTTGTCCCACCCGCGCATACGCTGAAATTTCGTAATGCACCAAACCTTGCGCATGCAAAGTTTCCTCAATGACAGTCTCCATCTCGGCGCTGCAATCATCATTGGGCAAATTCGCAGGTGGTTGTTTAGCAAAAAAAGTATTGGGCTCCATCGTCAATTGGTAATACGACAGATGGCGCGGTTGATACTGCAAGGCCGCAGCCAAGTCCGCGCTTAAATCATCCAAAGTCTGTCCGGGCAAGGCGAACATCAAATCCAAATTAAATCGATCAAACACACGGCCGATACTTTCTGCCGCCGCGTGGGCCTCGCGCGCGCCGTGTATGCGCCCTAATGCGCACAAATGCGCATCATTAAAAGACTGTATGCCCAAAGACACCCGCGTGATGCCACTGCTGCGAAAATCCGCCAAGCGCGACACTTCGCTTGCGCCTGGATTGGCTTCTAGGGTAATTTCCAATTGCGAATCAAAGGGTAAAACACTACGGATGAAATCCAACAAAGATTCGATGCCCTGCGCGCTAAACAGACTGGGCGTGCCGCCGCCCATAAAAATACTGCAGATTCGCCGCCCCCAGATTTGTGGCAAGGCATGAATTAAATCGTTTTTGAGCGCCGTCAAATAACGCGTTTCATCAAAGCCGTTTTTGACTTCATGCGAATTGAAATCGCAATAGGGGCATTTTTTGACGCACCACGGAAAATGTATGTACAGCGATAGCTGCGGTGGCACCCATAAAGAAGACGAGGGGGTCAGCAGATTCGCGACAATATGATGGGTTGATAGCGTAATTGCCATTGATGAATGTAGAGGCAAATTGGGCGCGGATTGTAAAACCTGCGCTGCGATTGCCAAACGACTCGAAAATGCAGGGATAGTGAGTCAGTCTTAGCTCGCCATTTTGAAGTCGCCATTTATACTATTTGCCAGATGACCTCTCATAGTTTTGGTTCGCTCCTGGCTCAATTTCAAATACCTTCAAATACTGCAAACGCAATGACAGACAACAATCTCAGTGGCGCACTGGTCATGATTAACATCAGCGGCACCACGCTGACAGACGAGGAACGAGAATTTATTCAGGATCACGGAATCCGTGCCATTTGTCTGTTTCGTAAAAATTTAGGCAGTGAAGTGCAAATTTGCGCCTTGACCGAGGATTTGCGTCAACTGATGGGTCCACTGTGTTTAATCGCGATAGATCAAGAAGGCGGCAGCGTCGTGCGCGCAACCACGCTACCAGCACCTCCTTCGGCGTTATCGCTGGCAATGGGGGGCGATATTGAACGGGCGCAACACGTTGGCGCCGCAGTTGCGCGCGGAATTGCGTCCTTAGGATTTAATTGGAATTTTGCGCCGGTGCTCGACGTTAATAACAATCCGCAGAATCCCGTCATTGCTGAACGCAGTTTTGGCGCGACGCCAAAAGTCGTGATTGACTATGCGGGGGCATGGATGCAAGGATCCTTAGATGAAAATGTCGCGGCCTGCATTAAACATTTTCCTGGGCACGGCGACACGGCGATTGATTCGCATTTTGATTTGCCCACCATCGACAAAACGCTTGATGAATTAACGCGTTTAGAACTTTCACCCTTTTACGCGCTGCGCGACGCCGCACCTGCGATCATGACGGCACATATCATGTATCCGCAATGGGATGCAGTGTATCCCGCGACTTTGTCACGCAAAATTTTGCATATTTTGTTGCGTGAGCAATGGTCTTATCAAGGCGTGGTCATCACCGATTCTTTGTCGATGCAAGCGATCAATGATCGCTACGGACATGGCGCGGCGGCGGTATTGGCGCTGCAAGCTGGTGCTGATATGGTGATGGCTTTGGGGACTTTAGACGAACAAAAAAACACCTTAATCGCGATTGATCAATCGCTCCAAAAAAAGGAACTCTCAAAACAACAACTCAATACTGCCAAAACGCGCGTCGATACCTTAGCCCATCGTTTTCCGGCACACGCACGACACTATTCTCCGGCTCAACGCGATGCGGATGACACTCTGATGGCGCGTACTTGGCAAGCCGGTTTGCGAACAATGCACGGGCCACGCGCGCCACTGCCTGGCGAAACCTTGCATATTTTGGTACAAGAGAATGTCAGCAGTAATGGTGTTTCAGAGTCCGGCGCGACGCTTGACTCGATTACAGCTTTGTTTGAAGGTTTTAAGGTCGTCTGGCATCTGTGCAAAGACTTGCAAGCACTGGATGCGGCAAGTATTACGGCCAAAGTGGGCGTGCGCGATCAAGATACCAAAGTTATTTTGGTGTCAAACTATCGAAAACGTTATGGCACCGGCGCTCATGATTGGCCCATCGACTTGCATTTGATTTTGTGGAATCCCTTTATCGTGTTGGATTTGCCTGTCCCCTCACTGATCAGCTTTGGTTTTGGGCGCGGTGCTCTGGCGGCAGTGCGACGCTGGTTAAAAGGCGAGCTTGAGGTCAAAGATACCTGGGCAGCTCGGACCATTAACTCAGATGGGAGATAAGAAATTCATCAGTGCTAAACGCAGAACGATAAATAACGAGACTTCTGCGGTATATTAAATTGCGTTTCAGTGCGCCATTCTTGTAATTCTGTGACAACTGATGCGAGCCGTCTGTTTTGATGTTCGACTTTAAGGAAGACTCATGAATACTGAAAAAACAAAAACTGCGCGTACCGCGTCGGGTGTTAAAAGCACAGCTAAAAAAACGACTGCAACGCCCCAAAAAACACCCGTTAAAACATCAAGCACTAAAGCATCGACCACGAAAGTCTCAAGTCCGCCCAAAATCAGTGGCGCCCGCGCAAGCCTTAAAAAAGCAGCTCCCGCCAAAACACTTCATCAAGCGTCTCAGAATCAGACCAATGCCGCTAATTCAGCTCATTCAGCTAATACCGCGCAAGAAATGTTCGACCCCCTTCGTCTGTTAGAAAACTACGGACAGCTTTGGCAAAATTTGACAAAACAGTATTTGCCAAAAAACCTCGTCCCCCAGGACGGACTCCCCAACACGGAAGAATTAGTGCAGCAATTTGAATTGAGCTTGCCAGACAATATTCAAGCGCCGGTTCACGATTGGCTGAAACAGTTACAAAAACAAATGCTGCCACCGGCGTTTTCGACCACGGCAAAATTTGACTACGACAAGGCCAAAGATTTGCCAGATCGTTTTGCCAATGAAATGAAAGTTTTGTGGGATGATTTTTTTCTACATCAAAAAACACCGCAATTGAGCGATCGTCGATTCAGCAATGCGGCGTGGCAAGACAGTCCACAACACGCGTTTTTAGCGGCGCAGTATTTGTTAAATACGCGCTACTTCACTGAATTAACCGGTTTATTTGAATCGGGAATTGAAGGCGACAAGGTGCGTTTTAACACTGAACAATGGTTAGAGATGATGGCGCCATCCAACTATCTGGTCAGCAATCCTGAAGCCATTCAAGCTGTAATCGATAGCAAAGGGGAATCATTAAGCGCAGGGATTAAAAACTTGCTATCAGATTTAAGTAAAGGACACATCTCTTTGAGCGATGAAAGTCAATTTAAGCTGGGAGAAAATTTGGCGACGACTGAAGGTTCTGTGATTTTTGAAAACGAGTTAATCCAACTGATTCAGTACGCCCCCAAAACTCCACAAGTACATCAGCGCCCTTTGTTAATGGTGCCGCCGTGTATCAATAAATTTTATATTTTGGATTTACAAGCGCATAACTCGCTGGTTCGTTATTTGGTTGAAAACGGAATTACCGTGTTTTTGGTATCGTGGCGCAATCCCGACGTATCACTTGCCCATTTGACTTGGGATGATTACATCAAAGACGGCGTACTGCGCGCGATTGAAGTGACACAGGAAATCAGCGTCAGCATTAGCGGGCAAAAAGAAATCAACGCTTTTGGATTTTGCGTCGGTGGGACTTTGTTGACCACGGCACTGGCCGTTCGTGCGCACCAAATGAAAGATCACAGCGTCAAGGCTTTGACTTTGATCACCACTTTTTTGGATTTTTCTGATACGGGAGTTTTAGGTATCTTTATCAATAACGAGATGGTGCAAAAACGCGAACACACAATTGGCGGACACAACAATCAAAAACCTCAGTTATTGTTAGGCAAAGATTTGGCCAGCACTTTTTCGATGCTCAGACCAAACGATTTAATTTGGTCTTATGTCGTTAATAACTATCTCAAAGGTCAATCGCCTGTACCGATGGATTTGTTATTTTGGAATAGTGATTCCAGCAATTTGCCCGGCCCCATGTATTGCCAATACATCCGCCACACTTATTTGCAAAATGATTTGAAGAATAAAGGCGCGTTCAAAGTATTGGGCGGCGATATTGATTTTTCAACGCTTCAAACTGAAAATTTTGTCTATGCTTCGCGCGAAGATCACATCGTTCCATGGACCTCGGCATACCAATCACAAAAATTACTCAAAGGCCCAACGGAATTTGTTTTGGGTGCATCAGGGCATATCGCCGGCGTCATCAATCCCGCTAATAAAAATAAACGTTGCCATTGGGTTGGTTCGACTGCGTTATCACACGACGATGCGCAACAATGGTTTAACAACGCGACCGAAGTTCCAGGCAGTTGGTGGAGTCAATGGTTAGATTGGTTACAAGCGCGCTCGGATAAAAAAATTACCGCGCCAAAAACGCTGGGGAATAAGCGCTATAAAGTCATCGAAGCCGCGCCAGGACGTTACGTCACAGCAGTGAATGTAGATGAGGTTTGATCCAAAAATTAAATAGCATCAAGCAGAATTGACGGCAAGCCCAAGGTAAGCTCCTTGCATAAAAATGAGTTCAGTAATTTAGGTTATATCAATTAGGCTATATCAATTAAGTCATATCAATACATTATTTTTTTAAAACTTTATAAAGGAGAACGACATGAACCATGCAGTTATCGTCGCAGCAACCCGTACCGCAGTTGGAAAATTTGGTGGCGCTTTAGCAAAAACACCCGCGCCTGAATTGGGTGCTGCCGTGATTCGCGAATTACTCATCCGCGCCAAACTGGCGCCAGATCAAATCAATGAAGTGATCTTGGGCCAAGTCCTCACCGCAGGCAGTGGACAAAATCCCGCGCGCCAAGCAGTTATCAAATCAGGGCTGGACGTGGCGACGCCCGCATTCACCATCAATAAGGTATGCGGTTCAGGTTTGAAAAGTGTGATTTTGGCTGCGCAAGCGATTCGTGCGGGCGATGCGGAAATCATGATCGCCGGCGGAATGGAAAATATGAGCGCCTCGCCGCACGTGTTACCAAACTCGCGTGACGGTCAACGTATGGGCGATTGGAAAATGCTTGACAGCATGATCATCGATGGTTTGTGGGATGTTTACAACCAATATCACATGGGCATTACGGCTGAAAACGTCGCTAAAAAACACGGTATCACGCGCGCTCAACAAGACGAATTAGCGGTCGTTTCACAAAACAAGGCTGAAGCCGCACAAAAATCGGGCAAGTTTGTCGATGAAATCGTGCCTGTCATGTTGGCTCAACGAAAAGGCGATCCAATTGCTTTTGCACAGGACGAATACATTAAGGCGGGAACTACTTTGGACAGCATTAGTGGTTTGAAACCGGCGTTTACTAAAGACGGCAGTGTCACTGCTGCTAATGCTTCAGGTATTAACGATGGCGCCGCCGCTGTCGTGGTGATGTCTGAAGCGCGCGCGCAGGCTTTAGGTTTAACTCCCTTAGCACGTATCGTGGCTTCGGGGATTGGCGGGCTTGACCCTGCGTATATGGGAATGGGGCCGGTACCGGCCAGTCAACAATGTTTGGCCCGTACGGGTTGGACAGTTGCTGACTTAGATTTAATGGAAATTAACGAAGCCTTTGCCGCGCAAGCCCTAGCCGTACATCAACAAATGGGTTGGGACATGAGCAAAATTAACGTCAACGGTGGCGCCATTGCCATTGGCCACCCGATCGGTGCGTCAGGCTGTCGTATCCTCGTCACCTTGTTGCACGAAATGAAAAAACGTAATGCGAAAAAAGGCCTTGCGTCCTTATGTATCGGCGGTGGAATGGGTGTTGCTTTGGCACTCGAGCGATATTAAAACTGATTAGGCATGGTCTTATCAGATTTTCTTTTTGCCGTGTTCCAAGTCATTTTTCATTTTGGCTTTAATGTTGGTTTTAATGTTGGTTTGAAGTACGACAAAAATATCAGAGCTCGCTTTTTTTCATCCATGTCCGTGGGTGAAAAAGAGAGCAGAAAGTCAGCAAAACAAAATAAACGAAACAAAATAAACGAAACAAAATAGGCAAATTTATGAACATAAAATTGATTCCCTTACTCCTCACCAGCCTATGTCTGTCCTATTTTGGCGTGCTTCCCGCACATAGTCAGCCCGCCGATCAAGAAGGCGTTCAAAAACTTCTTTTTTTGCCGATGACACAGGTGGCGCTCTTGCGACAACATCCCGAAAAATGGCGTAATTTGCACGATCGTTGCGACAAAGAACTATCGATCAGCGCCAACCCCGTTCAAGACTACTCATCCCAAACACATTACACCGCAACCGGCGCAAAAAACAATAACAATGCCTACCGTAATTTGGCCAACGATGTTTGGGTAACTTACCGATCCGCGCTGTGCTTTGTGTTGAGCCAAGACCAGCGTTACGCACAACACGCCAAACAAATGCTTTCTGCCTGGAGTCGCACATTAAAGACGGTGTCTAAAGGACAAGGATATGACGACATCAGCGCTAACATGCCGGCATTCATTCTGGCCGCCAGTTGGGTGCGCGATACGGGTGATTGGGACGAGTCGAGTTTTCAAACTTTTTTGCGTAAAGTCCTTGCCCCCGCGAGTACGTCCGACAAACCAAACAACCACGGTAATTGGGGTGTGTTGCTCGATGGCAGCATCGCAGCCTATCTTCGCGATGAACCTCTTTTGCGACGCGCAGAGCGGCGCTGGATAAGCTTGTTGGCGTCGCAGATTGCGGCCGACGCGACTTTGCCACTGGAGATTTGTCGCAGCGCGACCAGTAATTGGTGCGGGGGTAGCGATAAAGGTATCAAGGGCTTGGCGTACTCACATTACGCTTTGATGCCCACTAGCATGGCCGCGCAAATTCTGTGGACGTCCGGACGCGACGTGTATGCCTCCGCTTCAGGCAAAAAATTAGGACAGGCTTTTGCGAAAGTCGCGGCGTGGACGCTGCATCCAGAAACCTTTCCCTATTACTCCAGTAATCAAGGCCAGCTTGTAGACACCCGTAATGCGGCCTATTTTGCCTTGCTACAAAAGCATTACCCGAATGATGATGCCGCACAAGTATTGCGCGACAAATTGGGTGCAAATAATTTCGAGTTCTCGCTCTTGTTCGGTTCTTGATCGTGCCGCAATTTAGGGGGCGGGCGGGAGGAGACCTCTGCCACAGAAGCGCTTATCATAGACAGCGTAAACGCCTTTTTTGATTTGGAATAAAAAGCCTCGCTACCAAATTACATGAGGATATTGCAGTTGGTTTTTATTTTTAACATGGCATTTTTGCCATATACATTACGTTGGGTTTTACAGTCGCATTTTAATTAAGGAGAAAAATATGAGTGAAAGCAACATTGTCGAAACAACCGATAGCTGGTCATTTGGGAAAGTACTAAAATATGCTCTGTTACCAAAGCCAAAGGGCTCACCTAAAGCAGGAAAAAAAGAAATTGTTTTACGGTTAGTGATGGCTGTTTTCTTTGGGGTTATTGCACTGCAATTGTTCTTTGGTGGCAAATTCCTTCCAAGCTGCGACCGTTCTGAAACGACAAAACTTGTTGGACAGATCATTAACGATCTACTCTTGGTTAAGGCGGCAAACGTGCAGTTTGTCTCGTTAAAAAATATCGCAGAGCAAGGACATAACAAAGAGGCGGATATTCGTGCTTGTTCAGCCACGCTAATTACGACTGCTGGTGAAGACAATCTTCAGTACTCAGTAAAATGGCAAAACAAAAAAGACGGCACTTTCTATGTGGAAGCGCAGATTGTTAATTAAAACCTAACCCGGCGCTTAACGCGGCGCTGCGCAAGCTTTACGTTAGAGATAAAGGAATAAATATGAATTATTGGGTTGTAGGTGCATCTTGGGGAGGAGTAGAACACCAAGATAAAATATTTGTTGAGGCAGGCTATTGGATGCTTGGCTGGGATAAAAAAGACCAACCAGACCAATATGAAAAAGCATCGCAAATGAAATCTGGAGACAGAATCGCCATAAAAAGAATGAAAGGGCAAGGACAAACAGGAATTCGCATCTTTCATATTGGCGTTATTAAAGGTGTAGTTTTGGACGTAGACAAAATCATATGTACTGTAAATTGGGTTGCCACCGATATGAAACGAAACATCGAAGAAAGTCGAGGTTGTTTTGCTTCTATTCATGGTCCTTTTGTAAATGATGCATGGGTTCAAGAGGTTTTCTGTATTTAAAATACCTAACCCATCGTTCAAGCGTCCTGCCACAGTTTGGCGCGGCAAGTCCCTTAACTCAAGCCTTAGGCGGCACATTCACCACCTTTTGTCATCACCACAATGAATACAGAGACGCCGCGCACTTTGCCAGCGCTTGACGCGCCGCCGCGTACGAAGTCATCCAACTACCCCGAGCCCTTTAGGTCAATGATGGCCGGAAGGGTCAAGTGACCGCTTGGCGACTTGTTTGGACTATCGAACTTTGGCGTAAACATCACCGTCGTTCCACCGGGCTCGGTCTCCGCGTTGCGCCACGCCCACTCGAAACAAGATGAGTTCGTATACATCATCTCCGGTTCGCTGACACTGCACACGAACGAAGGAACAACAACGATGTCGGCGGGCATGTGTGCTGGCTTCAAGGCAGGAGATGGCAACGCGCACTGCCTGTCAAACACAGCAAGCGAAGCCGCCGTGTACCTAGAAGTTGGTGACCGAACGCCTGAAGATTCGGTGACGTATCCGGATGATGACTTGGTTGCCAAGCTCACCCAAGGCGGCTGGGTCTTCGAGCACAAGGATGGCACACCGTACGTGAGTGCGGCTTAATCACTCGCTCAAAATGCAGGGCGTTTGAAGTGATGAGCCGTGCGGGTGTTTAGTAGTTTGGCGAGACTCATGACGCTGTTGGTAAAAATCAGGGATTACCGTAGAATTAGGCCCATTAGCTTGCATAAAGTGCCTAGCATCATTTTTTATGACAGTGCAATAACGAGACTCAGATAGCGAGACTCAGATAGCGAGACTCAGATAGCGAGACTCAGTCAAAGCTCATAAAAATTTATTTCAACCGAACTATTGGTAAAAGCCGCAACATCGCAATTGACTCAATCTCGCGAGTTGCCTTAATTTAGGGTTTGTAGAAGAATGGCAGAAGGAGGTGAATCCACTTCGCCATTTCTGTGTTTCTTGGTGTCAATTTTTTGAATGAATTTAGAAACGGTTAAAAAAATTCTTGAGACAGCTTTGCTGGTTGCTCCCTTGCCTTTGAGCTTGGCGCAGTTGCACACTTTGTTTTCTAACAACTCGAATCTTGAAGTGAACGAAACATATTTGCGTCACTTGTTGGATGAAATTGCGACAGACTGGCAAGATCGCGGCTTAGAGTTACTTGAGGTATCCAGTGGTTGGCGTTTTCAAAGTCGACCTGAAATGCGCGTTTTTTTAGACCGTTTACTGCCTGAAAAATTACAAAAATACTCGCGTGCGACGATGGAGACTCTCGCCATCATCGCGTATCGACAACCGGTGACTCGTGCTGATATTGAAGCTATTCGCGGCGTTGGGGTGAGCAGCAATTTAATTAAACAATTGGAAGAGCGGGGGTGGATTGAAGTTATCGGACATCGCGATGTTCTAGGACGTCCCGCACTGTACGCCACTACCGCACAATTTTTAGATGATTTAGGTTTGCAATCGTTATCTCAACTACCCTCGAGTTCACCTATCGAAGAATCCTTGAACCTCCCTCTTGACATGACTACTTCTCCATGACTACTCAGAAACCTGGCGGCGATAAATCTCGCCTACGCCGTACCCATCTTGGTTTACGTCGCAATAGCGATACCCGCACCGAACTCAAAACACAGGGCGCTGCAGAACATAATGGTGCAGCAGGGGTGGCTTTGGATGTGACGCCAGCGCGTCGCCCTTCGCGTGCGCGAGCACCGTTTGGATTGCATTCCAAATCGCCGTTGAATCGCGATGGCAGTGATCGAGAAGCTCAGCAACGCAATGCGTATTCCGACTCTCCCAACTATTCGAAACCCTCTGCTCGTGCACCACATCTCACACGCAATCTTGAAGAAGGCCAAAGCTCAGAGAGCGCTGTTGGAGAAATGATGAATGTTCGTAGCGAACGTTCTGTGCATCCATCCCGTGGCACTGGTGGTACTGGTGGCAATAAACGCCCTTTGCGTAGCCCCGCACGCGTCGTGCCGCAACATGTTCAAAAAGTTTTGAACGCGGACGAAGAAACGCCAAAATTGCATAAAATTTTGGCCGAAATTGGTTTAGGTTCACGCCGCGAAATGGAAGAGTTAATCATCGCCGGACGTATTACCGTCAACATGGAGCCTGCCCATATTGGGCAACGCGTTGGGCCGCATGAGCAGGTTCGGATCAATGGTGAATTGATTAAACGAAAACTGGTCGCGCCGCCAATCCGCGTTTTGATTTATCACAAACCCATGGGTGAATTAGTCAGTCATAACGATCCTGAAGGTCGGCCTTTAGTATTTGCGCATTTGCCCTCGATCAGCAATGGTAAATGGGTCGCAATTGGCCGCTTGGATTTCAATACCGAAGGTTTATTGCTCTTTACTAATTCAGGCACACTGGCCAATCAAATGATGCACCCGCGTTATGAAGTTGAGCGTGAATATCATGTGCGTGTTTTGGGTGCGATTGAACGCGAAACTGAACAGCAATTGATGGATGGTATTGCTTTAGAGGATGGCCCTGCACAGTTTCAAAGTTTGAAGAAAAGCGTTGATCACGATGGCAATGGTGCGAATCATTGGTATGAAGTGGTGCTCAAAGAGGGACGTAATCGCGAAGTGCGACGCATGTTTGAAGCGGTCGGTGTGACCGTCAACCGCTTGGTTCGCGTGCGTTATGGCAATATGATTTTGCCGCGCAATTTACGACGTGGTGAATGGCGTGAACTTGATCCGACACAACTTAATGATTTGACTGACAGTGTAGGGATGGCGGCTACGACGTCTGAGCGTGGCGGTGGCGCAAAATCAGGTTCAACGCGTTCATCACGTTCAACACACCCAACACGTTCAGCGACTGTTAAATTGAAGGCACACAGTCGCACCGCTAATGCAATGAATCATGCCATGACCAATTCATCAGCACGTCCACCACGATCGTTTTCAGGAAACTCAACCCGACACTCGATACATGGAGCTGCTGGAGGTGTTACGACAAAACCTCATCACGGTTCTGGTACGGGTGTCCCACGAACACCCAGCGCACGTTCATCTACGCGTTCACCAGCCCGATCAGAAAGCGGTCCACGGGGCAGTCGTCAACCAGATCCCTTACAAACTTCAGTGAGTTTTTTAGCCAAACGCGGTCGTTTGCGTTGATATTTAAAGTATTGAGGTGATGAAAATAGAAGTCAAAATTTTGATTTCTATTTTTAGGGCACTTCTATCAATTCATTTTTGCGGCGAATTGCTTTGTTGCGCAGTACGCGAAATCCTCACGTACTGTATGTACGCTCCGGTTTCTGTGTGCTGTGCGCCTCGCACTTCATCCGCACATTCTGTATTTATAGAA
>JAVKLU010000030.1:0-22260 GCA_031538895.1 Burkholderiaceae bacterium
AGATGGTGATGCCTGGTGATAACGTATCGATTTCGGTGAAATTGATTGCGCCGATTGCGATGGAAGAAGGTTTGCGATTCGCGATTCGTGAAGGTGGCCGTACCGTTGGTGCAGGCGTCGTTGCGAAAATTACGGCTTAAGAAACTATTCTCTAAGGATTTGTCGTCGTAGATTTAGGCGGTAAGTGAAAAGTGAGTAAAAAGTTTGTTTTAAAGAAGTTTTATCGGTCGTTAAGACTGTGCAATATTGACAATTAAATATGCAAAAGCAAAAAATCCGTATTCGACTGAAATCATTTGATTATCGTTTAATCGATCAGTCAGCTTTAGAAATCGTTGAGACTGCGAAACGAACTGGCGCTGTAGTGAATGGCCCGGTACCTTTGCCGACGAAAATTGAGCGCTTTGACGTTCTTCGTTCGCCGCACGTAAATAAAACTTCACGTGATCAATTTGAAATTCGGACCCATTTACGCTTGATGGATATTATTGATCCAACTGATAAGACGGTTGATTCTTTGATGAAATTGGATTTACCTGCGGGCGTTGATGCAGAAATTAAATTGCAATAGTCCTTACGTTTTTTGATGGGTTGAGCGCAGTTCGATCCATCGCAATTTAATTTATAAAAGAGTTGAGTAATTTTCTGGATATTGTATAATCGAACGCTTTCGCTAAGCCGATCTAATAATCGGTTTAAGTGCTTAAGTTATTTTCCTGGCCAATCGTAGCCGGGTGTGGAGAAATAAAAATGAATGTGGGTCTCCTTGGTCGCAAGGTTGGCATGATGCGAATTTTCAGTCCAGAGGGTGATGCAATCCCTGTGACAGTTGTCGACGTCTCTGGTAATCGCGTGTCTCAATTAAAAACTATAGCTGTTGACGGTTATTGTGCTGTCCAGGTGGCTTTTGGTGAGCGTCGCCGTAGTCGTTTGGCTAAATCTCAGTTGGGTCATTTTTCAAAGGCTGCTGTAGAGGGGGCGGCTTTTGTTCGCGAGTTTCCTGTTGGCGAGGCTATTTTGGCGGATGCGAAGTTTGTGTTGGGTTCAATTATTTCGGCAAGTATTTTTTCTCAAGGTCAGGCTGTTGATGTTCAGGGGGTGACTAAGGGTAAGGGTTTTACTGGGACGATTAAGCGTTATAACTTCGCTTCAGGTCGTGCTTCGCATGGTAACTCTCGTTCGCATAATGTTCCTGGGTCGATTGGTATGGCTCAAGATCCTGGTCGCGTATTTCCTGGTAAGCGAATGAGTGGTCATATGGGTGATGATACGCAGACTTCGCAAAATCTTCAGATTGTTCGCGTGGATGCTGAGCGTGGATTGTTGATGATTCGCGGCCCTGTACCTGGTGCGGCCAATGGATTTTTAATTGTTCGGGGTGCGGTTAAGGCGAAATCCGCAGGGGGGGCAAAATGAATTTGAAGTTAATAAATGGTGTCGAATCGGTTGTTGATGGGTCTGATTTGATTTTCGATCGTCCTTTCAACGAGTCTCTGATTCATCAGTTGGTTGTCGCTTATCAGGCGAATGCTCGCTCTGTTAGTAGTAAGCAAAAGGATCGCGAAGAGGTTTCTCATTCGACTAAAAAGCCTTGGAAGCAAAAGGGTACGGGGCGTGCCCGTGCGGGGATGTCTTCCTCGCCTTTGTGGCGTGGGGGCGGTCGAATTTTTCCTAATTCGCCTGATCAAAATTATTCGCATAAGGTTAATCGTAAGATGTATCGTGTCGGGATGTGTTCAATTCTTTCTGAATTGGTGCGTAACGATCGTTTGGTTGTAGTTGATAACTTTAAATTGGGTGCGCCTAAAACAAAATTATTTGTTGAACGTTTAAAAGAAATTAACTGTAAATCACTTTTAGTGGTTTTGGATCAGTTTGATGAGCAAGTTTTTTTGGCTTCGCGAAACTTGGTCTCTGTCTTGGTTCTTGAGCCTCATCAGTTGAATCCTGTTTCTTTGGTTCAGTTTGAAAAAGTGATGGTGGTTCGTCCTGCGCTTAAAATGATTGAGGAGATGTTGTCGTGAGCTATCAGCATAGACTTCTGCAGGTTTTAATTCAGCCGGTTATTACTGAAAAAGCGGTTCGAATTGGTGAAAAAATGGGTCAAGTCGTTTTTTTGGTTGCGCCAACTGCGACAAAGAAAGAAATTAAGGATTCTGTTGAGTTTCTTTTTAAGGTTGAGGTGACGGGTGTTCAGGTGGCTAATCGTAAGGGTAAGAGTAAGCGGTTCGGACGATTTGTTGGCCGGCGTAATCATACTCGCCGGGCTTTTGTATCCTTGAAACAGGGGCAGGAGATTAACTTTAATGAGGAGTTCAAGTAATGCCGTTGCTTAAGGTAAAGCCAACCTCTCCTGGTCGTCGGGGGATGGTAAAAGTAGTTCACCCAAATTTATATAAGGGTCGTCCATTTGCCGGGTTGATTGAAAGTCAATCGCGTTCTGCGGGGCGCAATAATAATGGTCATATTACGACTCGTCATATCGGCGGCGGTTCTAAGCAGCATTATCGCTTGATTGATTTTAAGCGCGACAAGGATGCTGTTGCTGCAAAAGTCGAGCGTCTTGAATATGATCCTAATCGTAGTGCGCATATCGCTTTGTTGTGTTACCTTGATGGTGAGCGTCGGTACGTTATTGCGGCTAAGGGTGTGGCGATTGGTGATCTCGTTTTGAGCGGCGTTGATGCGCCAATCAAATCGGGAAATACTTTGCCTTTGCGTAATATTCCAGTTGGTTCGACGATACATTGTGTGGAGTTAACTCCGGGTAAGGGTGCTCAGGTCGCTCGTACTGCGGGTGCAGCGGTGGTTTTGGTGGCTAGAGAAGGTTCTTATGCGCAAGTTCGACTGCGCTCGGGTGAGGTGCGTCGTGTTCATGTGGATTGCCGTGCAACTATTGGTGAGGTGAGTAACAGTGAGCATAGTTTGCGCAAAATTGGTAAGGCTGGTGCAAATCGTTGGCGCGGCATTCGGCCTACGGTTCGTGGTGTGGCGATGAATCCGGTGGATCATCCTCATGGTGGTGGTGAGGGAAAAACTGCGGCAGGACGTCATCCAGTTTCACCATGGGGTTTGCAGACTAAGGGTAAGAAAACCCGTAGAAATAAACGGACAGACTCAATGATTCTGTCGCGCCGTAAGTCGTAATTTAGTTGGTGATGGCATTGGCCCACACTTTTTAGGAGAGCTTTCCCGATGACTCGTTCATTAAAAAAAGGACCGTTTTGTGACGCTAGTTTACTTAAAAAAGTAGAAGCGGCCCAGGCGGCGCGTGATAAAAGGCCGATTAAAACTTGGTCGCGTCGTTCGACGGTGTTGCCTGATTTTATTGGCCTTACGGTTGCTGTTCATAATGGTCGGCAGCATGTTCCGGTTTATATTACCGAAGGCATGGTAGGACATAAATTAGGAGAGTTTTCCTTAACGCGTACCTTTAAGGGGCACGCGGCTGATAAAAAAGTTAAGAAATAATAGTCAATCATGGAAGCAAAAGCATCTTTAAGAGGGGTTCGTATCTCAGAATACAAGGGTCGTTTAGTTGCAGATCTTGTTCGGGGTAAAAAAGTAGATCAAGCTTTAAATATCTTAACTTTTTGTCCGAAAAAAGGCGCAGGGATTATCAAGAAGTTATTAGAGTCTGCTTTGGCTAATGCCGAGCATAATAATTCTTTGGATATCGATGATCTTCGATTGACGTCAATTTATGTAGAGCGAGGTGCGGTGTTGAGACGTTTTAGCGCCCGAGCTAAAGGTCGTGGCGATCGTATCACTAAGCCAACTTGTCACATCTATTTAACTGTGGGAGCGTAAACCGTGGGACAAAAAATCCACCCAATTGGGTTCCGCCTTTCTGTTCGTCGGAATTGGTCTTCGCGTTGGTTTGCAACGAGTGCTAATTTTGCTAAAACTTTAAACCAAGATCTTGATGCGCGTGCATATTTACGTAAAAAGCTAAAAAGCGCGTCAGTTGCTCGAGTGATTATTGAGCGTCCGGCAAAAACCGCACGAGTGACGATTTTCAGTTCGCGTCCTGGTGTTGTGATTGGTAAAAAAGGTGAGGACATTGAACAAATTAAAATTGAATTGGCTAGACGTTTAGGCGTTCCTGTTCATGTCAATATAGAAGAAGTTCGTAAGCCCGAGTTGGATGCTCAATTAATCGCTGATTCGATTGCACAACAGCTTGAAAAGCGTATCATGTTCCGTCGTGCGATGAAGCGTGCGATGCAAAATGCGATGCGTATGGGTGCTCAGGGGATCAAGATTATGTCTTCGGGGCGTTTGAATGGTGTCGAGATCGCGCGTCGAGAGTGGTATCGTGAAGGGCGCGTTCCACTTCATACCTTGCGTGCGGATATTGATTATGGTTTTGGTGAAGCTGAAACTACCTATGGAATTATTGGAATTAAAGTTTGGCTGTATAAAGGTGATAAAGCTTTAGATGCAGCGGGTAATGCCGCGCAATTGGCTCAGCCAGTGAGTGCTGAGCGTGAACCTCGCAATGATTCGCCGTCGCGCAAGCCGCGTGGTACTCGTGATGCGCCAAGTACGGGTCGTAAACGATCTTCTGACAAGAAGTCGACCTCTGATAATAAAGCTGGAGTGTAATCATGTTGCAACCTGCACGTAGAAAGTATCGTAAAGAGCAAAAGGGACGTAATCGTGGAATTTCACATGAGCGCGGAACTAAGGTCTCTTTTGGTGAGTTTGGTTTACAAGCGACAGTTCGCGGTCGTATTACCGCGCGTCAAATTGAAGCGGCGCGCCGCGCAATGACGCGTCATATTAAAAGGGGTGGGCGGATTTGGATTCGCATTTTTCCAGATAAACCAATTTCGCAAAAACCTGCAGAAGTTCGAATGGGTAATGGTAAGGGTAATCCAGAATATTACGTTGCCGAAATTCATCCAGGTAAAATTTTGTATGAGATGGATGGTGTTGATGAAGTATTGGCTCGCGAAGCCTTTCGTTTGGCTTCAGCAAAATTACCCTTGCATACGCAATTTATTGTGCGTGAATTGGGTTAATTTTCGCCGAAATTAGAAATCAGAGGATCATATGAATCTTGAAGAGTTAAAAAAATTAGATGTTGAAAGCTTGCAAAAAGAGCTAAGCTCATTGATGAGAGCGCGTTTTAATGCGCGACTTCAATTGGCGACTCAGCAATCTACGAATACTGCTCAAACGCGTTTTATTCGCCGTGACCTTGCTCGAGTGATGACTTTGTTGCGCCAACAGGGAGTGCGAGCATGAGCGAGTCATTAAAAAGAAAATTGATCGGTCGCATTGTGTCCGACAAAATGCAAAAAACAGTGACGGTTTTGATTGAGCGCAAAGTGCAGCATGCGCTTTATGGTAAATACATTGCGCAATCAAAAAAATATCACGCTCACAACGAGAACTTCGAAATTAAGATGGGTGATTTAGTTGAAATCGTGGAGGGGCGCCCAATTTCGAAAACAAAATCTTGGTCGGTGAGTCGCATTGTCGAGGCGGCTCGTTCTGAGTAAGTAATATTGAAATAAATGCGTTATTAATAAGGTTGGCTTTGGCCAAATAATGAAATGATCCAAACAGAATCCAGATTAGAAGTTGCTGACAATACCGGTGCAAAAGAAGTTTTGTGTATTAAAGTGTTGGGTGGCTCACATCGACGTTATGCGGGTATCGGCGATATTATTAAAGTGACTGTAAAAGAAGCTGCTCCTCGAGGTCGTGTTAAAAAAGGAGAGGTTTACAGTGCAGTGGTCGTTCGCACCGCTAAAGGCGTTCGCCGTCAGGATGGCTCTTTGGTGAAATTTGATAATAATGCTGCGGTGTTGCTAAATAATAAATTAGAGCCTATTGGAACGCGTATTTTTGGACCAGTGACGCGCGAGTTGCGTACTGAAAAATTTATGAAAATAGTTTCTTTAGCACCAGAGGTTATTTAAGATTTTTAGGAATATCAAATGAGCAAAATTAAAAAAGGTGATGAAGTTATTGTGATCACGGGAAAAGATAAGGGGCGTCGGGGCTTAGTTTTAGCGCGCATCGATGCACGGTTTTTGACGGTTGATGGTGTTAACACGGTAAAACGCGCAACCAAACCCAACCCTGCTAAAAATCAACTTGGTGGTTTAGTTGATAAAAATTTGCCGATTGATGTTTCTAATATCGCGATTTTTAATCCTCTGACCAAGAAAGCGGATCGAGTGGGTTACAAAATGGTTGACGGTAAAAAATTAAGAGTTTTTAAGTCTAACGGCGAGGCAATCGGCAACTAACAGTTGTTGTTCGGATGCGCATTGTTCATTAACAGAGATGGCAGTAAAAAAGGAATAAAGATGGCTCGGTTACAAACCTTATATAAAGAAAAGATCGTCGCAGACTTAACCCAAAAATTTGGTTATACGTCAGCGATGGAAGTCCCGCGATTATTAAAAATCACCTTGAACATGGGCTTGTCTGAAGCCGTCGCAGATAAAAAAATTATTGAGCATGCGGTAGGCGATTTAACCAAAATTGCAGGTCAAAAACCTGTTGTGACAAAGTCGCGCAAAGCGATCGCTGGCTTCAAAATTCGTGAAGATTACCCGGTAGGTTGTATGGTGACTTTGCGCGGTGTGGCGATGTTTGAATTTTTAGATCGCTTGATTACTGTTGCATTCCCGCGGGTTCGCGACTTTCGTGGCGTTTCAGGACGCGCGTTTGATCGTCGTGGCAATTACAACATCGGGGTTAAAGAGCAAATTATTTTTCCTGAAATTGAATATGACAAGATTGATGTGTTGCGCGGCTTGAACATTAGCATCACCACGACTGCTAAGACTGATGCAGAAGCAAAAGAATTATTGACAGCATTCAAGTTTCCATTCAGGAATTAATTCAAGGTCAAAATTATTGTTATTTCGTAAGTTTTTTAAAAAATAGTATATGGCAAAGTTATCTTTGATTAATCGCGAAGCAAAACGTGCTCGCTTGGTTAAGCAATTTTCTAAGAAGCGTGCAGATCTTAAAGAGATTATTAGTAATCAAGCTTTGACCGAAGATGATCGTTATGCGGCACGTTTGCGTTTGCAGGCTTTGCCGCGTAATGCAAATCCAACGCGCCAGCGTAATCGTTGCGCTTTGACGGGTCGTCCTCGTGGCACGTTTAGAAAATTTGGCCTAGCGCGTAACAAATTGCGTGAGTTTGCGATGGCCGGTCAAATCCCGGGAATCATTAAAGCCAGTTGGTAATTTGTACTCACTGCTGTTTTAAGGCTTAAGTAGTCATTGAAGTTTGAGATGAAGTTTTTGGTTGTCCAGAGATTTTTTTAAGTACCTAAAAAGGAATATCTATGTTAAGTGATCCGATAGCTGATATGTTGACGCGGATTAGAAATGCGCAAATGGTTGCTAAGCCGGACGTTGTAATGCCGGCTTCAAAATTTAAATTAGCTTTGGCGAATCTATTAAAAAACGAAGGTTACATAGAAGACGCGACAATTGTTGGCAGCAAAGAAAAGCCAGAATTGTCGATTACCCTGAAATACTACGCGGGTCGTCCAGTAATTGAAAAAATTGTTCGCGTTTCGCGCCCTGGATTGCGTGTTTATAAAGAAAAGTCGGCGATCCCGCAAACAGTGAATGGTTTAGGAATTACTGTAGTTTCTACATCTAAAGGAATTATGACTGATCGCGGTGCGCGTCGTGAAGGTTTGGGTGGCGAAGTGATTTGCTACGTCGCGTAATCAATTTCATTGGAAAGGACTAAGATGTCTCGAGTAGGAAAAATGCCAATTGCCGTACCTAAAGGGGCGGAAATTACTGTAAAAGGTACGGCCGTAACAGTTAAGGGCCCACTGGGTTCTTTAACCCAATTGTTCTCATCGGCTGTCGTGATTACGCAAGAGGGCGAAAGCTTGCATGTTCGCCCCTTAGATGACAGTCGTGCTGCTCGTGCCAATCATGGTACTGTTCGTGCGGTTTTGAACAACATGGTTAAAGGCGTTATATCAGGTTTTGAGAAAAAATTAACTTTGGTGGGTGTGGGTTATCGTGCTCAAGCTCAAGGAGATAAGTTGAATTTATCGTTGGGGTTCTCGCATCCAGTCGTGCATCAAATGCCAGCGGGAATTAAAGTTGAAACGCCAACGCAAAATGAGATCATTATTAAAGGCTCGGATCGCCAAAAAGTTGGCCAGGTTAGTGCTGAGATTCGTGCATACCGCCCTCCAGAGCCTTACAAGGGTAAAGGGGTTCGTTACTCAGACGAAGTAGTGATCATTAAAGAAACTAAGAAAAAATAATCACAGTTAGGTGCACGCTATATCAAGTAGTTATTAATTTAAAGTCATGGATAAAAAAATTTCGCGTATTCGCCGTTCATTAAGAACGCGTAGCAAGATTGCCGAGTTGAAGGTTAATCGTTTGTCGGTACACCGTACCAATTTGCATATTTACGCCAATATTCTTGCCCCAGATGCTAGTGTACTGGTGTCGGCCTCTACTTTGGAAAAAGAAGTTCGTACTCAGTTGGGTAAATCGGGTGCTGGTGCGACGACGGATGCGGCGACTTTGATCGGCAAACGATTGGCGGAAAAAGCATTGCAGGCGGGTTTAAAGGAAGTGGCTTTTGATCGTTCAGGTTTTCGTTATCACGGGCGGGTTAAAGCTTTGGCGGAAGCTGCACGTGAAGCAGGTTTACAGTTTTAAGTAGAGGCTTCAGTTTAGTCCTCTCAAAAATTAGAATTTAACAGGAAATATATATGGCTAAGGCTCAGGCAAAACCTCAAGTTGAGGAAAAAGATGATGGTCTACGGGAAAAAATGATTGCGGTGAATCGAGTCACCAAAGTTGTTAAAGGGGGGCGGATTCTTGGTTTTGCGGTTCTGGCAGTAGTTGGTGATGGCGACGGTCGTATTGGTATGGGTAAGGGTAAGGCTAAGGAAGTTCCTGTTGCTGCTCAAAAAGCGATGGAAGAAGCGCGTCGCAAAATGTTTAAAGTGTCATTGAAAGACGGCGCGGTACAACATACTTTGGTGGGCAAGCACGGCGCCTCAACAGTGATGATGTTGCCAGCAAAAGAGGGTACAGGTGTTATTGCGGGCGGTCCGATGCGGGCGATTTTTGAGGCGATTGGAATTACCAATATCGTAGCAAAATCACATGGTTCAACCAATCCATACAATATGGTTCGTGCTACGTTTAATGGCTTGCAAAGTATGTTGACCCCTGCTGAAATTGCAGCGAAACGGGGTAAGACAGTTGAAGAAATTTTGAACTAATCAGATTATGGCTAAAACAATTGTCGTTAAATTAAATCGCAGTGTTATCGGTTCTCCTGAAGCGCACCGAGCAACTGTGCGTGGTTTGGGTTTACGTCGAGTGAACTCTACTGCGGTATTGCAAGATACGCCGTCAGTTCGCGGCATGATCAATAAAGTATCGTATTTGGTTGTTGTTCAACAATAATCACGCTAGCTTAATTAGATTTTTCAAGGATACATAATGAAACTCAACACAATCGCCCCTGCGTTTGGCGCCAAACATGCAAAACGCCGCGTAGCTCGAGGCATTGGCAGTGGTTTAGGAAAAACTGCTGGCCGTGGCCATAAAGGTCAAAAATCACGCTCAGGTGGTTTTCATAAAGTTGGTTTTGAGGGCGGTCAAATGCCTTTGCAGCGTCGTTTACCCAAGCGTGGTTTTGTCTCACATTTACATTCTGAAGAAATTCGTTTAAGTGATTTAAATGGCTTGCCGGTTAAGGAAGTCGATGTTTTGCTTCTGAAAAAATCAGGTTTAGTGTCTATTCATGCGGATAGCGTGAAAGTGGTTGCGACAGGCGCAATTGACAAAGCATTTGTATTGCATGGAATTCGCGCGACGGCTGCTGCGAAACTCGCAATTGAAGCTGCGGGTGGCAAAGTTGAACAAATTGTCGAAGTTAAAGTTCGAAAATTGGCTAAAAAATCATAAGTAAGATCAACTGACAGAACTCTATATTTAAAGGCATATTTCGTGGCACAAGCATCCAAATCAAGTAACGCTAGTGGCTTTCCGTGGGGACGTTTATGGTTCCTAATTGGTGCGCTTGTGGTGTACCGTATTGGTGCGCATATTCCTGTCCCAGGAATTGATCCCATCCAGCTTGAAACTTTGTTTCGTCAAAATAAAGATGGAATTTTGGGTTTGTTCAATATGTTTTCAGGTGGTGCGTTGTCGCGTTTTACCTTGTTTGCATTGGGAATCATGCCCTATATTTCGGCATCGATCATTATGCAGTTGCTGACGGTGGTATCTACATCTTTAGCGGCCTTGAAAAAAGAAGGAGAGTCAGGGCGTCACAAGATTACCCAATATACGCGTTATGCCACTTTGTTTTTGGCCTTGTTTCAAGCGATTGGGATCGTATTTGTTTTGGAGTCACAAAAAAATCTGGTGATTGATCCGGGTTTGGCTTTTCGTTTTACCGCGACTTTATCGCTTGTGACGGGGACTTTGTTTTTGATGTGGTTGGGTGAGCAAATTACAGAGCGAGGCTTAGGTAATGGTATTTCAATGATTATTTTTGCGGGGATTGTTGCGGGTTTACCCAATGCTTTAGGCGGCTTGTTTGAGTTGACTCGTACTGGTGCGATGAGTGCGATTTCGGTGATTGTCATTTTCTTGATTGTTATCTTGGGAACTTTCTTGGTTGTCTTTATTGAGAGAGGCCAACGGAAAATATTAGTCAACTATGCCAAACGTCAAGTTGGCAATCGGGTAATGTCGGGTCAAAGCACTCATTTACCCCTGAAATTGAATATGGCAGGTGTGATTCCCCCGATTTTTGCGTCATCAATTATTTTGTTTCCGGCAACGATTACCAGCTGGTTTTCGACAGGTGATAGTCAAAGTGGGTTTGTCGTATTTTTAAAAGATCTTGCTGCGTCGTTGGCACCAGGAGAGCCAATTCACGCCCTGCTGTATGGGAGCGCGATAGTGTTCTTCTGTTTCTTCTATACGGCCTTGGTATTTAACAGTCGTGAAACGGCTGACGGCTTAAAAAAATCGGCGGCGTTTATTCCTGGGATTCGTCCTGGCGACCAGACTGCTCGTTATATTGATCGCGTGTTAACGCGTTTGACTTTGGCGGGTGCGATTTATATTGTGATTGTGTGTTTGTTGCCTGAGTTCATGATTGCGCGTTGGAAGGTGCCATTCTATTTTGGCGGTACTTCTCTGCTAATTATTGTGGTAGTTACGATGGACTTCATGGCGCAAGTGCAGAATTATGTGGTGTCCAAACAATATGAGTCTTTGCTGCGTAAGGCAAATTTCAAAGGTGGTCTAACTCGTTAAATGAGTTAAAAAATTATTAATGGCTAAAGATAAAGACGACGTAATTCAAATGCAAGGAGAGATTCTGGAGAATCTTCCTAATGCGACATTTCGCGTCAAATTGGAAAACGATCACACGGTGCTTGGCCATATTTCAGGAAAGATGAGAATGCATTACATTCGTATTTTGCCTGGAGATAAAGTAACGGTAGAGCTGACCCCTTACGATTTATCGCGGGGGCGGATTATTTTTCGCGCTAAATAATTTTATTTGGTGCCTTGGGAACTGATAGTAATAAGTCATTATTTGTAGCACTAGTTATTCGGAGAGTAAGATGAAAGTACAAGCTTCAGTGAAAAAAATTTGTCGTAAATGTAAACTTATTCGACGACACGGTACCGTACGGGTAATTTGTACTGAAACTCGACATAAGCAACGTCAAGGTTAATTAATCCAAAGGAATTTTTATGGCACGCATTTCTGGGGTCAATATCCCCAACCATCAACATGCAGTGATTGGACTGACTGCGGTATACGGTATTGGCCGTCCGCGCGCAGCAAAAATCTGTCAACAATGCACAATTGAACCCTCTAAGAAAATCAAGGATTTATCTGATGAAGAATTAGAAAAATTGCGTTTGGCGGTGTCTCAATTTACGGTTGAAGGCGATTTGCGTCGTGAAGTGTCAATCAGCATCAAACGTCTGATGGATTTGGGTTGTTATCGCGGCACGCGCCACCGTAAAGGTTTGCCAGTTCGCGGACAGCGTACTCGTACCAATGCGCGGACTCGTAAGGGGCCACGTCGCGCAGCAGCTTCATTGAAAAAATAATTTTTAGTTATTAAGTCGTCACTATATTAGGTAATCTACATGGCTAAAGCTCCAGCATCTGCGAGTAAATCGGTTCGCAAAAAAGTTAAAAAAAACATTAGCGACGGGATCGCTCACGTTCATGCGTCGTTTAACAATACGATCATTACAATTACCGATCGTCAAGGTAATACTTTATCTTGGGCAACTTCCGGTGGTGCTGGGTTTAAAGGCTCGCGTAAATCAACACCGTTTGCAGCTCAGGTTGCGTCAGAGAGTGCAGGAAAAGCGGCACAGGAGTGCGGGATTAAAAATTTGGAAGTTCGGATTAGTGGCCCTGGACCAGGACGAGAATCTTCGGTTCGTGCACTGAATTCTTTGGGGATCAAGATTGCCGCAATTCATGATGTGACGCCAATTCCACATAATGGTTGCCGTCCTCCAAAACGCCGTCGTATCTAATTGTTGTTGTTTTATTTTGTAAGCCCACCGTTTGCGTTCAGTGTTTCTTAACTTGTCCGCAAACTTATCCATCGATAGTTATTTTTTACTATGGGATGGACTAATTCAATCGAAAGGAACTATTCGTGGCTCGTCTATTAGGCCCTAAGGCTAAACTTTCCCGTCGTGAGGGAATTGATTTATTTCTAAAAAGTGCACGTCGCACTCTCGAATCAAAATGTAAATTAGAGTCACGTCCAGGCCAGCATGGCCATGCCCCAAATAATCGTCGTTCAGATTTTGGGACACAGTTACGTGAAAAGCAAAAAGTTAAAGTGATGTACGGTGTTTTAGAGCGTCAGTTCCGTCGTTATTTTGCTGAAGCAGACCGTCGTCGCGGTAACACGGGCGAATTATTGTTGTCTTTATTGGAGTCACGTTTAGATAACGTCGTCTATCGCATGGGCTTTGGCTCAACGCGTGCTGAAGCGCGACAAATCGTTGGTCATAAAGCGATTATGGTGAACGGCAAAACCGTGAACATTCCATCGTACTCAGTTAAACCGGGTGATGTAGTGGCGATTCGTGAAAAAGCCAAAAAACAAACGCGTATTGCTGAGGCAATGGCGCTTGCGCAAAGCATTGGTTTGCCAGCGTGGGTGACCGTAAATAATGAAAAAATGGAAGGCGTTTTTAAAGCCTTGCCAGATCGTTCAGATTTTGCTAACGACATTAATGAATCTCTCATCATTGAGTTGTATTCACGTTAATATTAGTCGTTAATAGGTCGACGTTAATCAGTCGTCGTTGATGAGTTGTCGGTAATTGTGTAACTCGCCTTATCGGTGTAACGAGCTGAGGGCGCTAAAAAAGGAAATCATGACAGCAAAATTGTTAAAGCCAGAAATTGTAAAAATTGAAGAAATTACGGCAACGCGTGCTCGTATTACGATGGAGCCCTTTGAGCGTGGTTATGGTCACACTTTAGGTAATGCCTTGCGTCGCGTGATGTTGTCCTCGATTGAGGGTTATGCGCCAACAGAAGTCAAAATTGAAGGTGTTGTGCACGAATATGCGCACATCGATGGTGTTCGCGAAGACGTGGTTGATGTTTTGCTCAATCTCAAGGGTATCGTGTTTAAATTGCATGGTCGTGACCATGTCAATTTATTGCTGAAAAAAGAAGGGCAAGGCGTTGTGAAGGCGAGTGATATTGATTTGCCGCACGACGTTGAAATTATCAATCCTGATTTTGTGATTGCCAACTTATCAGTCGGCGGCAAAATTGAAATGCAAATTAAAGTCGAAAAAGGCCGCGGTTATTTGCCAGGTAACATTCGTCGCTTGCGTGAGGAGTCAGACAAACAAATTGGTCAAGTCATTTTGGACGCATCGTTTTCACCGGTGCGCCGTGTCTCGTACTCAGTCGGCGCAGCGCGGGTGGAACAGCGTACCGATTTAGATTCTTTAGAAATAGATATTGATACTAATGGCGTTATTTCAGCAGAAGATGTTGTTCGTCAATCGGCACGGATTTTGGTTGAGCAATTAGCGGTATTTGCGGCTTTAGATAACGCTGAAATCATTTCTTTAGAAGGTGGTGTGACGGCGAAAGTCTCGCTAGATCCAATTCTCTTGCGCTCGGTTGATGATTTGGAATTGACGGTTCGTTCGGCCAATTGCTTGAAATCAGAAAATATTTTGTACATTGGTGACTTGATTCAACGCTCAGAAAATGAATTACTGCGCACACCAAACTTGGGTCGAAAATCATTGAATGAAATTAAAGCCATGTTGATCGGCTTGAATTTAAGTTTAGGGACCAAGATTGAAAACTGGCCACCAGAGAGTTTTAGTTAATTAAGCTGTTATCAATTTTAGGGTTTCCTCACCATTTTTCAAGGACTTGTATATGCGTCACCGTAACGGATTACGAAAATTAAATCGCACCAGTGCTCATCGTTTAGCGATGTTACGCAATATGACGAACTCTTTGTTGCGTCACGAAGCGATTCGCACTACTTTGCCTAAAGCAAAAGCCTTACGCCGCGTGGCAGAACCTATTTTGACTTTAGCAAAGTATCCTACTTTGGCAAATCGTCGTTTGGCATTTGATCGTTTACGCGATCGCGAAATGGTGGTGAAGTTATTTGATGAATTAGGCCCCCGTTATGCAACGCGCCCAGGTGGCTATTTGCGGATTTTGAAAATGGGTTCCCGCCCAGGTGATAACGCACCGATGGCCTACATCGAGTTGTTAGACCGTCCAGATCAATCGGAAGCGGTCAACGCAGAATAAATAGCTCTCCTACAACTCCCATCGGATACCCTTGTGAATACTATAGTTTTCAGGGGTATTCCCAATGTTCAAAAATCGATAGGTCTTATCCATATTGGGCTTAACGAATTAAATAAAGGACAAAAAATGAAACTTAAATTGAGCTTGATCACCTGCGCGATTGCGATATTGAGTGGATGCGGTGGTGCTGGGGGGGGTAGCAATACTTCAGTCGTAAATACCGCAGAAGGATACTGGGAGGGCGCGTCATCAAATGGTGCAACCGTTAGTATTGCCATTTTGGAAAACGGCGAAGCTTGGGGCGGCGCAATCGTAGGAAACACACTGGTCAGTGCTATCGCTGGTACAGCCAATGGAAACAGCACCTCATTTTCAGCATCGGGTTCCGAGTTTTCCTTCACCTCTGGCATTGTTGCAAGAGCCATTTACACCGGGACAGTGACGCAAAAACAGCGGATTCAGGCTACCGGCAGCAGCGGAAACACGATTGACCTTGCCTACGATACCAATTACGACCAAAGCGTCACCGCTGCTGAAATCGCTGGCAGCTACACGCTGTCAGGCCGAACGGCTCTTTACTCCATCAGCGACTTGACTTTCACCGTTGGCGCCAACGGAGCCTTCACGATTGTTGACGGCGGATGCACAACCACAGGGACAGTAACACCGCGCGCTTCAGGCAAAGCCGTCATCAATGTAAATGCCACAGGGACTGGCTCTTGTGTTCTTGGTAACGGCGTTTCACTCAGCGGTATTGCGGTTTTAAATAAGGCAAGAACGCCCAATACACTTTCCGTCATTGCATTGAATAGCGCAAAGACAGATGGCTTGGTACTGATAGGTCGAAAAAACTAAGTTGGATCAGTCGAGCCGCGGCATCGAGTCGAGGTCTAAGAGGAACCGCCGATCGGGCAAGCGAAGCGAGTGATGACGCGTATGATGGTTGGTAAAAATGGGGGATTACCCGCCGCCGGTCTATTTTTGTTATTTGACTCTGCAAAATAAGTTAAAAAACGCATCTTTGAGTGCGCCCTTTTATGGGGCAGGTTCAATCTTATTTTTGCGGTGAGTTGTGGTCACTAACGCTGCGGCACTCAGAATCATTTTTTCTGCGGGCGTCGCCAATCTACACGGCTTATTTGTTCAACGCGCGATAGGGTTAAGGTATCTGGTGGTGCATTTTGGGTCAAGGTGGTTCCCGCCGCTAATGTCGCGCCTTTACCAATGCGTACTGGCGCGACCAATTGGCTATCACTACCGATAAACGCATCGTCTTCAATAATGGTTTTGTGTTTGTTCACGCCATCGTAATTACAGGTAATCGTTCCTGCCCCAACATTCACGCGCGCACCAATTTCGGCGTCACCTAAATAGGCTAAATGATTGGCTTTGGAACCGGCGCCTAAACAGGTATTTTTGAGTTCAACAAAATTACCGACATGCGTGTTTTCTGCCAAAACAGATCCCGGGCGGAGCCGCGCATAAGGCCCAATGAGCGCGCCTGATCCGATGATGGCACCATCAATGTGTGTGAAGGGCAATATTTTGACGCCGCTGCCAATTTTTGCATTTTTGATCACACAGTTGGCGCCAATGTCAGTTTGGGCACCAATTTCAACCTGACCTTCAAAAATACAATTGACGTCAATCACGACATCTTGGGCGCACTGTAAATTTCCTCGAATGTCGATACGAGCAGGATCGCGCAGCGTCACGCCCTGATTCATTAAGTGGTGTGCTTGCGTCAGTTGAAATACCCGCTCTAAATGCGCCAATTGGGCGCGCGAATTGATTCCGAGGGTTTCTTCTAAGTTATCTGGATGGCAGGTCGTGACGCGGCTATCTGTGGCGGCCATCGCGACGATGTCAGTTAAATAGTATTCGCCCTGAGCATTTTGTGGCGTGAGTTGGGTGATCCAGCGCGCTAACAAGTGGGTGGGCGCGATCAAGATGCCGGTATTGATTTCAGTAATTGCGCGCTCTTGTTCCGAGGCATCCTTTTCTTCAATAATGCGTTGTACTTGATGATTTTCTAAACGCACAATCCGCCCATAACCCTGTGGTTGTGCGGTATGGGCGGTGAGTAGGGCGAGCAGTTGTCCTGTTTGCGCGGCGCATAAACGCTGTAAAGTGGATACGCTGATGAGAGGGACATCGCCGTACAAAATTAAAGTTGATGCGGCCGCTAAGCTCGTGTTTTGTGGCGAGGTTTGATTCAACGCATTTAGCGCATTCATCGCCAACTGTACCGCGTGTCCGGTACCTTTTTGCTCATCTTGCAATACCCATTCAATATCCGGTTCAGTGATGTGAGCGCGAATTTGATCGGCGCCATGACCATACACCACGATTAAGCGCGCAGGTTTTAAAGCACGAGCGCTGTTCAGTACGCGATTTAATAAAGAAACGCCGGCCAATTGATGCAGCACTTTGGGCATCGCTGAATGCATGCGCGTCCCGCGTCCGGCCGCCAGGATAATGATATTGAGAGAGTGTGCAGAATTATGGAGAGGATTCATGGCGATTACTATTGAAATGTCGTCAGGCAAAAGCGAATCAAACTCTAGCGCACTTCATCCGCACATTCTGTATTTATAGAAGTGCCCGATAGTCGATTCAAAATTGACCGTTAAGCGTAATTTAACGTGCCGGCGTAAACCAGCGAATTTTATGTTGCAGGGAGGCGTTTTCTGGTGCATTCTCATCATCGTCCCCTTCATCGTCCGCCCTGACGAGATTTTCAGCAAAAGGCGTTAGCACTTCTGAACTATCGACAAAAGCATTATCAGACTGAAGATGTGCAGAGACTTTCGGTGCAGCAGATACACCGCTCAAATTCGCTAACGGGGTCAAATTGATAAAGTCATGCCAGTTTTTATCCATCAAATGTGAGGGTGCGATATTGGACAAGGCGGTGAAAATCGTTTCGGTGCGACCGGGTTGCTCGCGCTCCCACCCTGCAAGCATTGCTTTAATGATTTTGCGTTTGAGGTTTTCTTGGCTGCCGCAGAGATCACAAGGAATAATGGGAAAGTTTTGTTGCGCGGCATATCGGATTAAATCAGCTTCAGCGATATAGGTCAGCGGGCGAATCACAATATGCTTGCCATCATCCGCGCGCAGCTTTGGTGGCATGGCTTTTAACTTGCCGCCGTAAAATAAATTCAAGAAAAAAGTTTCTACCATATCATCGCGATGATGGCCCAGTGCGATTTTGGTCGCGCCTAATTCATCCGCAACACGGTACAAAATGGCGCGACGTAAACGCGCACAAACCGAGCACGTCGTTTTTCCTTCAGGAACAAGACGTTGTACGGTGCTGTAGGTGTCTTCCTCCTCAATATGAAATTCAACGCCTAAGGTGCGCAGGTATTCAGGCAGAATATGCGCTGGAAATCCGGGTTGTTTTTGATCGAGGTTCACCGCCACAATATCAAACTGAATCGGTGCGCGATCGCGCAAGGCCAACAATAAATCAAGCAGGGCATGGCTGTCTTTGCCGCCAGACAGGCAGACCATGATGCGATCACCTTCTTCAATCATGTGGTAGTCGATCACCGCCTTGCCCAATAAACGCATTAAGCGTTTGTTGAGTTTGTTTGATTCGTGTTGCGCGCGATGCGCTTGACGGTGAGTTAAAGACATGAGGTTTTTGGGCGGAGTACTGAACTAGATTTTCGAAAGATTGGTATGAAACACTTCAATGCCGACGCCGGCACAATCAGGATAAACATCGGGTTTCATCGTTGATACGCGCGCCGCAACGACTTGCGGATGGGCGCACAAGGCCTCGATTAGTTGGTCGCATAAAGTTTCTTGCAAATGAATATGACCGCGCTCCACTACCGACTTAATCGTGGTGCGAATGAAGTCGTAATCCACCACTTCGTGCAATTGATCATTGCTGGGGTGCGTACTTTCCAGCGTGACAAAAAGATCGACGTTAAACAGCACACGCTGCGGTGATTTTTTTTCAAAATCATGAATCCCGATTGAGGTAATGACTTCAAAATCGCGCAGAAAAATTCGCCGGCAATTGGCCAGTAAGTGATGAATATCCATTATGTTGTCGCCTCGTCGCCGCGTAAAAAATATTGCCGGTAGTAACGCAATTCTTCAATCGATTCGATAATGTCGGCCAGTGCCGTGTGCGCTTGCTGTTTGTTAAAGCCCTTGGCGATATCCGGCCGCCAGCGTTTGCACAATTCTTTTAATGTCGATACGTCTAGATTTCGATAATGGAAAAAAGATTCAAGTTGCGGCATGTAATTGGCCATGAAGCGGCGGTCTTGGCAAATGGTGTTACCACACATCGGTGAAGTGCGCTCCTTACTCCACGCTTTTAAAAATGTCAGCAAAGACTCTTGTGCCATTGCTTCGGTGATGATTGAATCACGAACTTTTTGAATCAAGCCGGATTTGCTGTGCGTGCTTTGATTCCATTTGTCCATAGCGTTTAATAGCGCGTCGTCTTGATGAATCACCATGACCGGCGCTTGGGCGATGATTTGCAAAGATTCATTGGTGACGACGACGGCAATTTCTAGAATACGATCACGTGCGGGATCCAGCCCTGACATTTCCATATCAAGCCAAATCAGGTTGTGCGACAAGTTACTCAGTTTTTGAGTCATTATTTTTGAACCTAATTAAAATCAGCTCTAATCATCAATATCAAGAACGCGGGTGGGTGACGCGGCGATTCTTTATTGAGGCTCAACGAGACGACTATAGTGCGAGTTACTATCCTCATCTATTCAGTGCGGGTGAGTTCACGCGCAAAAATGATTTTTTTAACAAAACATTTATTCACCAAATATGACCACATCTTTATTTAGCGTAATTTTTATTGCATTCTTATTGGCACACATCGGGTTAAAAACATGGTTGGCGCGTCGACACATTACTCATATTAAGGCGCATCGTGCAACCGTGCCATCAGAGTTCGCCGCAAAAATTAGTCTGGCAGCGCATCAGAAGGCGGCGGATTATAGTGTTGCCAAGTCAACTTTTGGGCTTTATCAAAGTCTATTTGGCGTGGTCTTGATTTTGGGTTTTACTTTTTGGGGCGGTTTGCAAGTATTGTTTGACGCGACAAGTATTTTTTCGTCACCGCTGGCGAACGCTTTATTGTTGTTAGTGGCGTTTTCCATGATTAACGGCGTGCTGGATTTTCCATTTGATTGGTATCGACAATTTGTCATCGAAGCGCGGTTCGGTTTCAATAAAATGACCGTGAAGCTTTTTCTGCAAGATATGGTCAAAAGCCTGGCGCTGTCCTTAGTGATTGGTTTGCCGCTGATCGGCGTGTTATTATGGTTGATTGAGTCCTCGGGCAAGTGGTGGTGGGTTTATGCCTGGGGTGTTTTATGCGCTTTTAATGTATTGATTTTGGTGTTGTATCCCACGGTGATCGCGCCTTTATTCAATCGCTTTGATGCTTTGGAGGATCAATCATTACGCAGTCGTATCGATGCGCTGTTGGCGCGTTGTGGTTTTCGCGCGGCGGGATTGTTTGTGATGGACGGTTCGCGCCGCAGTGCCCATGGCAACGCGTACTTTACGGGGATTGGTAAAAATAAACGGATTGTTTTCTTTGATACTTTGCTCAAACAATTGTCGCCGCCCGAAATTGAAGCGGTACTCGCGCATGAACTGGGTCACTTTACACATCATCACGTGATTAAGCGGATTGGCATGTCCTTTGTATTTACCTTTGTTTTGCTGGGTGTTTTGGCGTATTTAATTGGGCAGCCGTGGTTTTATGCAGGCTTGGGCGTTGACAGCGCTGCGCTCTCTTTATTGTTGGGCGCGCCACCTTATGGCGTGGCGTTAATTTTGTTTATGTTGGTGACGCCGGTATTTGGTTTTGTGCTTCAGCCCTTGATGGCGGAGTCTTCGCGCAGGCATGAATTTGAAGCGGACTCGTTCGCCGCACAAAACGCCGACGCTAATGAATTGGTGTCGGCCCTGGTCAAAATGTATGAAGACAATGCCTCGACTTTGACGCCTGATCCTTTACATTCGCGTTTTTATGATTCGCATCCGCCGGCGAGTGTGCGCATTGCGCATTTAAAAAACGCGGTTCCCTCTTAAGCGATCAATCCTGCAGTGATCAATTCTGAAGCGATCAAACCTGAATTCGCGCGCGTGGTTGCTGCGCATGGACGGCATTACTGGATCACTTTGGATGAACGGGGCGGGGGGCCATTTCAGTGCGTGGTTCGCGGCAAGCTGACGAATTTATTGGTGGGTGATCGGGTTCAAGTTGCCCCGACGGCAACTGATGAGTATGTGGTTGAAAAAGCGTTGCCACGATTAAACGCAGTGACGCGCGCGGATCATTTCAAAGCGCGCGGATTTGCGGCGAACGTGACGCAAATAATGCTCGTGATCGCGCCGCGCCCGTGGTTTGATGATGGCTTTATCAGTCGCGCATATTGTTTGGCGCAGGCCTTGGATTTGCCCTTGCATTTGATTTGTACCAAAGCGGATTTACAACAAGATTGGGCCGAGGCGGGTACGCGCTTGAGCGCGTTTGATGCGCTTGATTTACCGCGCCATTTTGTGTCGACTAAAGTGGAGGAAAAAGTGTCCGCCGATTCTGCGTCACCTCATTCATCCCCTACATCTCATACTTCGGCGATTGCGCACGCCAGCAGTTTATTGCCTTTATTGGCCGGCAACACCACATTGTTAATGGGACAGTCGGGAATGGGTAAGTCGTCTTTAATTAACGCGCTGGTGCCGCACGCCAAAGTGGCGACGCAAGTGATTTCTGCAGCACTTAACAGCGGCAAGCACACGACAACATTCAGCCAGTTGCATCGAGTGAGTGAAAATTGTTTCTTAGTTGATACGCCGGGCTTTAGCGTGTTTGGTCTTGCGCATTTGGCCTGGGCTGACGTGGTCAGCAGTTTCCCAGAATTCCAAGTTTTTTTACCGGATTGTCGTTTCTATAACTGCCGCCATTTAGATGAGCCGCAGTGCGGCGTTTTAACGGCAGTGGCGCAAGGCAAAATCGCCGCGTCGCGCTATCAACATTTCACACAGCTGTATCGTGAGGCTGAGGCAAAAACGTATTAACTGCATTGAATGTAGATTGGCGTTCAGGCAATAAAAAAGGCAGTCAATGACTGCCTTTTGGGCTCTTCTATCAATTCATTTTTGCGGCGAATTGCTTTGTTGCACAGTACGCGAAATCCTCACGTACTGTATGTACGCTCCGGTTTCTGTGTGCTGTGCGCCTCGCACTTCATCCGCACATTCTGTATTTATAGAAGTGCCCTTTTTTATATTGCGCTTTGCGAATACTGTTATTTTGTACCGTTATTCTGTAGCGGTACTTCGTACCGCTACTTCGTGCCATTAGGCCCTTGCATAAACTTAAAGAACGACGAGTTTTGATCCGTCACAATAAT
>JAVKLU010000031.1:0-7710 GCA_031538895.1 Burkholderiaceae bacterium
ATGAAGGAAGCGCGTCTTTATTTGCCCTAAAGATGTTTAACCCTCAGGTATAAAATACCGGCATGATCGATAGGACTTCAATCATCGATCTGAAGCATCAATCTGAAGCATCAATCTGAAGCATCAATCTGAAGCATCAATCCCATTCACGATTCAATTTTTTAGACGGATCAACCATGCATAAATGTGCGGCTTACGCTTTGTTACAACAACATGTCGAGACTTTGACCAATGTCAAGATGATCGATTTATTTGTGCAAGACGCGCAACGCGTGCAAAAAATGAGTGTGCGTTTCAGTCAAAGCGGTGGTGATGGCGGTATTTATTTTGATTATGCTAAAAATAAAATCGATGCGCGCGCGCTGGCGTTGTTGCTGGAGTTAGCGCAACAAGCGCAATTGCCTGAAAAAATTGCGGGCTTGATGCGCGGTGACAAAATTAACTTTACTGAAGATCGTGCGGTATTGCACACCGCTTTGCGTGGCGATAAAAACAGCCCACATGCGGCCGAGGTCGCAGCACTGCATCAGCAAATGGAGGCTTGTGCGACGCGTTTAAGAGCGGGGCAATGGCAAGGATTTTCAGGACAGGCGATAACTGATATTGTCAACATTGGAATCGGTGGTTCTGATTTGGGGCCGCGCATGGTGTGCCGTGCTTTGGGTAAAGATACCCATTTGAATCTGCACTTTATTTCAAACATTGATTTCACACCTTTTGCCGAGTTATTAAAACACTTAAACCCAGCGACAACTTTATTTATTTCCAGTTCAAAATCGTTCCGCACGCCTGAGAGTTTGCGCAATACCCGCACCGCGATCGCGTGGGTGAAAAATGCGGCGCAAGGTAAAGCCATCGATTCACACTTTATTGGCGTGACCAGTAATCGCGCGGCAGCCCTAGAAATGGGAATCTTGAGCGAGAATATTTTCCCTCTGTGGGATTGGGTCGGTGGGCGTTATTCGGTGTGGTCAGCAATTGGATTACCCATTGCGATTATGCGTGGTTGGCCTGCGTTTAAAGCCTTTCTCGCCGGTGCTTATGCGATGGATCAACATTTCGCCACCGCGCCTTTGGCGCAAAACATGCCCGTTTTGTTGGGTTTGCTGGGCGTGTGGCACAGAAATTTTTTAGGAACACGTTCGCAATGCGTTAATCCCTACAGCGATGCGCTGTCGTTATTTAGCCTGTATTTGCAACAGTTGGAAATGGAAAGCAATGGCAAGTCCGTAATGACCGATGGCTCGGCCTCGCCAGATTTGACCGGACAAGTCGTGTGGGGCGACGTCGGTACCAACGCGCAACACGCGTATTTTCAATTTTTGCATCAAGGCAATGATGTCGTGCCGGTGGACTTTATCGCGGTATTAGAAGCAGGGCATCAAGAGCAGGCGCAGCACCAATTTTTGTTAGCGAATGCCTTGGCGCAAGCTGAAGTTTTAATGCGTGGCGCGCCATCTAAGGACAGCGATGCGCGGATGCGTGCGCATAAAACTTTGCCCGGCAATCGGAGCAGTAATTTGTTATTGTTAAAACGTTTAGACCCCTATCATTTGGGCGCCTTAATCGCCTTGTACGAACACAAAACCTTTACTCAAGGTGTTTTGTGGCAGGTCAATAGCTTTGATCAGTTCGGCGTGGAAGCCGGCAAAACTCAAGCAGACGCGATCATGGCAAAAATTGATGGAAACTCTGAACAGGTGTTTGATTCTTCAACTGAAACCGCGATTCAAATCATTCGACAAAACCGTTTATGAACGCTCTTGAACAACTCCGGCACTATAGCGCTATCGTTGCCGATACTGCTGATTACCACACACTGGCAAAATTTTCAGCGACTGATGCGACAACTAATCCTTCGCTAATCCTCAAAGCGACGCAAAGCGCGCAATACCAACAATGGCGTGATCACGTCTTGCGTGCACATACAGGTAAAAGCGTGGCGGAAAAAATCGATGCTCTGTTAGTGTCTTTTGGCGTTGAAATTTTGCGCCACTTAAAAGGCAGTGATACACGCAAAGCGCGCGTCTCGACTGAAGTGGATGCGCGCTTATCGTTTGATACCGATGCGACGGTGCATAAAGCGCGGCAGCTGATCGCCCTGTATCGCGCGGCGGGGGTTGATACCGCGCAAGTCTTAATCAAAATCGCCAGCACTTGGGAAGGTATACAGGCGGCGCGAATTTTGCGCAGCGAAGGCATTGCGTGTAATTTGACTTTATTGTTCAGTCTTGCGCAAGCGCGTGCTTGTGCGGATGCGGGTGTACAATTGATTTCGCCCTTTATCGGTCGGGTCAGTGATTGGAATGCGCACAAACAAAAATTGACTGTGGCCGAGTTTGGCGATCCAGCGCGTGATCAAGGCGTGCAATTAGTCAGCGCGATTTATCAGTATTACAAAGCGCGCGCGATTGCGACTGAAATCATGGGTGCGAGTTTTCGTAATACGCGTCAAGTATTGGCCTTAGCCGGTTGCGATTTACTGACCATTAGTCCCAGTTTATTGGAGCAATTACAACAAGAAACCGTGACGGTACCAGTGCGACTCACGCCGCCGCAAACAAGGATTGCGCGCGATGCCGCGATGAGTGAAGTCGAGTTTCGTTTTGCCTTAAATCAAGATGAGATGGCGCACGATAAATTAGCCGAAGGGATACGTTTGTTTGTGGATGCGGCGCAGGAGTTAGAAAAAATGATTGAATCGGCATAAGACATCAACACATAGACATCGACACATCATGACGATTCAAAGTGCGATCAATCGCGTGACACAGGGCACCAGTCGTGCCATTGGTTATCACATTGAGTTGAAATGTGCGCGTGATTATTGGGATTTGGTTTTAGTCTTGCGCGTCATTGTTGCGCGTTCTATCAATTTTATTGAGCGCACACAAAGAGGATTATTCAGACGATCATTCTTTATCCTGTCGATAGCCTTTTTAGGATTGATTCTTGGCGCGACTTTCGCATTCAATTGGTGGCATCAGGGACACGCAGAGCAGACCTTACAAAATGCGCGTCAGGAATTGATTCAGCTGTCAGCGCAATTATCAACACAAGATGGGACACCACAGCAGGAAACCGCAATAACAACAAGCTCTCTGGTTAAAAATATTTTGGACTCAGGCGCGACGATAGAGCAGCTTGATCGCGTCGGAGTGGAATCAGCCACTCTTCAAACATCAAATCGAACATCGGGGCAGGCGATCAATTTAACGATAGTGATCAAACCGGAACAAATGTCCGCAGTGTTAGCGGTATTGACTCAAAGTGATATTCAAGAATTAGACATTCAGCCACACGATCACGACATTCGCATACGTGCGCATGTCTACGCTGACATGAATTTATAAAAATAATCAAAGTAGGTCTAAGGTGATTGCTGTGATTGCGATGGCGGTGACTGCGGGGGTGTTTGTGCGATTAACCAATCGACACCGACACGAAGATGTTTGATGTGTGTGCGTTGATAGGTGTACAACAGGTCCAATATGCCTTCATGAACAGTTAGAGAGGGGTAAGAGAATTCGCCCTTGGCCTGATTTTCAACCCACAAGCGCGGCGTCCAATCGATACCGTTGTGTGAACTGGCTAAAAATAAACGCTCACGCGCACTGCCTTTTTCGCCATCGTTGTAGGCCATGACCAAGGTGTCCGCGTTCACGCGCACAACGGTCAGCGCTGAATCGCGATTGGGTACCACTAACCATCGCACCGCGCTCCAATGCTTGCCATCATTTGATTCTTGGTAGCCGACTTGAGGGATAGAAATATCATCCGCTTTTCCTCTGAACGCATTGCGCAACCAAACTTGCCATTGATTGTCAGTGCCGACCAGTGTCGGTTGTAAGGTGTTCGGTGTTAGGCTAAATAAAGTCGCGAGTTGTGGCTCTGAGGTCATGCGTTTTTGTTGATAGTTCTGCATGTCACGATCAAACCAAATGACGGTAGGATATTTGCGAATCAATTCGTGGTACACCGGCAGGGCAAAGCCTTGGCTTGTGGGACTAATGTTATTGCGCACCAGCGTGCTGACGTTAAAAAAAGGACTTAAGTACAAACGTTTTGGTGCGCTCCAGCTCTGGCCATCATCGTTTGATACGCTGTGATTTAAACGACTGCCCGCCCAACCACCCAGTCCGACACTCACAAAAATCAAGTGCACACGATTCTTTTGATCGGCGAATAACAAAGGGTTGCCGACTTTTTTGTTGTATTCCCAATGACTGCGTGCGATATGCTGGCGCGTCATCAGTGTTGTCGGTTCGCTCCATTGCCCAGCGTGAAAGCGCGCACCGCTGATCACTACATCGCTTGCGCCTTCGCGCGAACCGGCAAACCACGCCGCCAGCAAGTCACCGTTAGCAAGCGTAATCACCGTGCTACTGTGTGCTGCGGGCATGGCATTGCTCAGATGATGAAACTCGGGTGGCGCATTGCGCAGAGCATTACTCAGTGTATTGTGCAGAGCCTTGTGCAGAGCCTTGTGCGGTATTTTTTCCGACAATGAACTTGATGCCGTCATCGTCATCGTCATCGTCATCGTCGCCGTTGCGGGGAGCGGATTTAGCTCGCCGCTTTTATTGAATAAATTATTGATGAAACCCGTGCACCAGAAAAGCGCCAAGATGATCCACCACATCCAGAAAGCAGCAGTGATAAATTTTTTAGAACGCATTTTGGTGTGTATTTTTGAACATATTTTGGAACGCATTTTGGAATGCACTTTAGAGTGTTCGCTAGGCGACAGATGAATCATCTTGTTATACCGCCGCGATGAGTCCTTCACCTAACTATTTTGGTAATGCCCTAAAAATCGTTTTAGGGGCACTTCTATCAATTCATTTTTGCGGCGAATTGCTTTGTTGCGCAGTACGTGAAATTCTCACGTACTGTATGTACGCTCCGGTTTCTGTGTGCTGTGCGCCTCGCACTTCATCCGCACATTCTGTATTTATAGAAGTGCCCTTAGGGTAGATGCCCCATTTTGCCACTTTGATAATCGGTAATCGCGGTGTGAATTTCTGCCATGGTATTCATGACAAAGGGGCCACGTCCGGCAATCGGTTCGTTCAAAACTTGGCCACTTAAGACGAGAACTTTTGCGTCTTCTAATGCCCTTAACTCAAGGTCGGCGCCTTCTTGTGACAAAATCGCCACTTGTGCCGCGCTTACTTTTGTGCCGTCAATCACTACGATGCCATCAAGCACTGCAATAGCGGCGCTGTGAGCAGCGGGGATTGGCAATTGAGTTTGACCGCGTAAACGCAAATCCCACACATTCATCGGCGTAAAGCTTTGCGCAGGCCCGCAGAGCTGATGCCAATCGCCGGCAATCACGCGAACTTGTCCAGCCTCGTTAGGGAGTGGAATTTCAGGAATCATAGCCGCGGTGATGGCTTGATATGATGGTGCGCTCATTTTTTGGCGCGCCGGTGAATTGACCCATAACTGCACGACTTCAAATCGCCCGCCTTGTTGGGCAAATTGTGGCGTGTGGAATTCTTCGTGCACCACGCCAGAGCCGGCGTTCATCCACTGCACGTCGCCTGGGCCGATGATGCCGCCAGCGCCAGTCGAATCGCGGTGTTGGACTTGACCGCTATAAACGATGGTGACCGTGGAAAACCCGCGATGCGGATGTTCGCCAACCCCCAGTTTTTGTGTGGTCGGTGGAAAGTCATACGGGCCGGCGTAGTCAAATAACAAGAAAGGACTGATTGTTTCGCCAAAATGGCGGTAATCAAACAAAGTTCTGACGGGGAATCCGTCCCCCACCCAATGTTGGCTAAGGGGTTGCGTGATAAGGTGTTGAAGTGTTTTCATACTAAGTAAAAAAGTATTCAGACGTAATGCCGGAATGAAATTGATGTTGTTTGAGATTAAAAAATAAACCGTGAATCCTGAATCCTGAATCCTGAATCAAAGAACGCTCATATCAGGGTCGCCAGACAAAATAACACGGTGTTTGAAGGACGGCCATTTTACTGTCGAGTTTACTCAGGTGAATGAAGACAATGTTGAAGGCAATATTGATTGAATCTATTTTTAAACGATGTCGACGCCAATTATTTTTATTACGATTAACGCGCTGATCTGGGGAGTTTCTTGGTGGCCACTGCGTTTCATGCACAGTTTTGGGCTTCATCCTGTGTGGATCGCCGCGTTTATCGGCACGCTAGCGACTCTACTGATCAGTATTTTTTATCGCAAAGCGGTGTGGGAAGTGATGACGCAACCGGCTTTGTGGTCAATTGCCCTATCGGCGGGTGCGTGCAACGTCATATTTAATTGGGGAATCACGATGGGCGAAGTGATGCGCGTGATTTTGCTGTTTTATTTGATGCCGCTCTGGTCAATTATTTTGGCGCGTGTCATTTTGGGCGAGCGGATGAGCAAGCTGGCGCTGGGCAGTATGGTTTTAGCACTACTGGGCGCGGCAATTGTGCTAGACCCAAGCTTGTCGCATCTCCCCGTGCCGCATACTGTTGCGGATTACTTAGGTATATTGGCCGGATTTTTCTTTGCGCTGAATAATGTTTTACTGCGTAAACACGCACAATTTAGTGATGTCGCGCGCGGTTTGGCGATGTTCGTGGGAGGCATGGTGGTCGGCGGTGCCGGCGCGTTGATCTTGAGTTTTTCAAATGTGCTTGCTTGGCCTGATCTGTCAACGGTGTCATCCTGGGGCTCTGTCGGCGCAGTGACGACAGTGGCCTTTATTGTGGCAAATTTTTGCCTGCAATACAGCGCAGCACGTTTACCGGCATCTTTAACAGCCTTGTTATTACTGGCCGAATTGATTTTTGCCGCCATCTCGTCAATTGCCCTGGGCGTACAGACGATGAGCGCCAGTTTATTTATCGGCGGCGGATTGATTGTGAGCGCAACTCTCATACAGATTTTGGGGCGTCGATAAATTTTGGGACATCGATAAATAAGAATGTTGTCAATATTTTTGAAAAAGATTAAAAATGGGAAATATTCCCGTTTATAATTCAGTCATGTTTTGTAAAAATAAGCAAAAAAGTGACTGATTCCTCCGCAAATTCTGTTGGTTTGAGCAAGCCCTTGGCGCTACACGTGCTAGGGGTGATGCGCCCGCTGGTGCGTTGGTTAGTTCGTGGCGGAATTGGTTATACCGAATTTGCGAGCGCGCTCAAATCCCTGTTTTTACAAATCGCTAAAGAAGAACTCGAACAAGAAAAACAAAAAATTAATGACAGTCGCTTAAGTTTGCTGTCGGGTTTGCATCGTAAAGACGTTCGTGCTTTGGGCGCCGCATCTGAATTTTTAGCACAACAACCGCAAATGGTGCGCGCTACGCCGCAGCAACAAGTTGTCACGCGTTGGTTAAGTAATGAATGGCCTTTGGAATTGCCGTTTAGTGGGGGAGAACAGTCGTTTGAAAATTTAGCTTTGTCAGTCTCGCGTGATTTTCACCCGCGTGCTTTGCTGAGTGAACTGTTGCGTTTGCAAGTGGTACAGGCCCACTATGATGAATCTGGCGAAACAATCGTATTGTGTCGCGAAGCATTCATGCCTAATCGTAATGCGGCCGAAGCACATCAATTGGTCAGCGCCAACTTATCGGATCACATGAACGCCGCCGTTCACAATTTAACCGCCAAAAGCACACGTCAATATTTAGAACAAGCCGTTTTTGCCGATGGACTGTCCGCCGAATCAGCGCACCAGTTAGAGCGTTTA
>JAVKLU010000032.1:0-110961 GCA_031538895.1 Burkholderiaceae bacterium
CCTCGGAATTGGAATCGCGCGTGCTGCAAATGCAGGCGCAACAACGTCAATTAGAAATTCAGTTGCAAGGCGCACAAGATTCTTTGGCGCATTTTGCGGCGCAAAAACTATTGCAATCCGCGCAAACAATTAACGCCGCGCGCGTGATCGTGCATCAATTGCCACAAGGCGACAGCAAAAAATTGCGCCGTTTGTACGATCAATTAAAACCTTTATTGCTTGATGGCGTCATCGTTTTGGCGTGTATTGAAATGGAAAAAGTCAGTGTGTTGGTCGGTGTGGGTGCCGATTTGATCGCGCGCAATGGGCAATTTCATGCAGGTAAATTATTGCAACACATTCTGACCCCAATCGACGGTAAAGGTGGCGGACGCGCTGATATGGCACAAGGTGGCGGCAGTAATGTGGCCGCGCTGTCAAAAGCCTTGGATAGTGTTTCGACGTGGGTTCGCGCAAATGAGTAATCAACTGCAAGAATGAATATTTTTTAAAATGATGATGAAATTTATGACGATGATTTTTTTGAAACCGTTTTTAATCTCTTTTTTAAAGCGCGTAAATTGGTCTGCAAACTGCTCTGCAAACGTGATCGCGGTGATTTTTTTGAGTGGATTGACCCTTGCCACGGCACAGGCTCAAAACTCATCGGGCGGCCCGTTTGGGATTGATCATCGTTGGGAAAAGGATGAAAGCGGTATTTTTGCGCGGCAAACGCAATGGAACGTTTTGTACGCGATGCTAGGGACAACGGTCGGCGGCGCGCTGTGGGTGGGGAATGACAGCCGCTTGGGTAAAACCTATTGGCAAGGGACCGACGCGTTTATTTCGGCGCTGGCGGGAGCGGTCGTAGTGAAAAATGTTTTCACGCGCGCGCGGCCGCGCGATGGCGACAATCCTGATTTATTTTTTCAAGGCGGCAGTAATGAAAGTTTTGTCAGCGGCGAAGTGGCGGTGACAACCGCGCTGGTCACGCCATGGATTTTGGAATATGGCAAAGAACAACCGCTGGTTTACGCTTTGGCGTTATTACCCATTTACGATGGGATTGCACGGATGAAATCGCAAGGACATTGGCAATCCGACGTGCTGGGGGCGGCGGCGCTGGGCGTGGCGGCTGGGTATTGGGCGCACAATCGCGGCACGCCTTTATTGTTGCAAGTGACGGGGAATACCACTTTTGTAGGGTGGAAGGGGCGTTTTTAAGAGTTGGCATTCAGTGGCGCGCCCTTATTTATAGCGTCGCTGCCGGAACGTCAATGCCGGAGTATCACTTTCGTAATATCACTGTTGCCGATAATTTATGTTTGATTGCGGTTTGATTGAGACCTGCTCATGCCCTATTTTTTGTTGCTGTTAACCGTATTTTTTTGGGGGGCGACTTGGGTCGCGGGCCGTGTGGTGGCGCAAGAGATCGCACCTTTCACTGCCGCCTTCATTCGGTTTTTTTTGGCCAGTGTGGCCCTGTGGGGCTTGGTCCGTTGGCGCGAAGGCGGCCTGCCGGCATTACCTAAATCGCAATGGCTACGCCTATTTTTTTTGGGCGCAACGGGAATTTTTGCCTATAACTATTTTTTTTTGCATGGGTTAAAAATTATCCCTGCCGGTCAGGGCGCTTTGATTGTCAGCAGCTTGCCGGTTTTGATCGCGCTGTGTGATGGCCTGCTGCGACGTTTACACAATCAAGCGTCGGTTTTCAGTGTGCAAATGTGCCTGGGCATCGCTTTAGGTTTGTGCGGTAATGTGTGGGTGGTCAGCAACGGCGCGCCGCTGACGCTGTGGAATGGGCAAGCGGGTGTGGGCGAATTGTTGATCCTCGGTTGCGTATTCAGCTGGCTGGCGTATACCTTTATCGGTCGGCGCGCGAGTGATTTTTTATCACCCTTAAGTGTGAATTTTTATGCCTGTAGCATAGGCGCAGTAATGTTAGGCGTGATGGCGGTATTTGAAGCGAATTGGGGTCAAGCGCTGGCACCGCAATTTCACTATTCGATGAGCGCGTGGGGCAGCTTGTTGTTTTTGGCGTTTTTAGGGACAACTTTGGCCTATACCTGGTTCACGGCGGGTGTTCAATTTATGGGGGCGACGCGTGCTGGCGTTTTTTTGAACTTAGTGCCGCTGTTTGGAGTGCTGTTAGGCGCGCTGATTTTGCATGAACGCTTGCCCAGTCAGGTGCTAATGGGCGGGTTAGTCACCTTGTTGGGCGTCGCTTTAACACAAAATTTTCCACAAATTTTATTGAGCAATCGGCGCCGCGTGAATTCATCTGCGTCCTAATGAATTCATCGCTGTCCTAATTCACACGGCAATAGACGTTAAATAGTCCTTCAATAACCCTTCAATAGAGATTTAAGTATTTCACCTTTTTAACCATTTAAGGGTTTGTAGCGAATCCGTTTGGGTTGTGTGCCAGCCTCGCCCAGACGTTGTTTTTTGTCAGCCTCGTATTCTTGATAATTACCATTAAAAAACACCAATTTGGATTCACCTTCAAACGCAATAATATGCGTCGCGATACGATCCAAAAACCAGCGATCATGCGAGATCACAATCACAGTGCCGGCGCATTCCAGCAAGGCGTCTTCCAGCGCACGCAAAGTTTCCACGTCCAAATCATTGGAAGGTTCATCCAATAGCAAGACATTACCGCCGGACAATAAAGTTTTGGCCAAATGCAAGCGCCCGCGTTCACCACCGGACAAATCACCGACGCGTTTTTGCTGATCGGTGCCTTTGAAATTGAACCGGCCCAAATACGCGCGGGTGTGCATTTCAAACTTGCCCACACTGACCAAATCTTGTCCGCCACCAACGTCTTCAAACACCGTTTTGTGATCGTTTAATTCGGCGCGACTTTGATCGACAAAAGACAATTGCACTGTTTTACCGATCACCACTTCGCCGCTGTCCGGCTTTTCGATACCGCGAATCATGCGGAACAGCGTCGATTTTCCGGCACCATTGGGGCCGATGATGCCGACGATCGCGCCGGCAGGAATCAATGCTGAAAAATTATCGATGAGTAATTTATCGCCGTAGGCTTTGGAAACGTTTTGAATATCGATCACTTCATTGCCCAAACGCTCGGCGACGGGAATAAAGATTTCTTGCGTCTCGTTACGCTTTTGTGTTTCGTAATCAGACAGTTCATTAAAGCGCGCAATCCGCGCCTTGCTTTTGGCTTGGCGTCCTTTGGGGTTTTGGCGCACCCAATCCAACTCTTTTTGCAGCGCGCGTTGGCGTGCGGATTCGCTGGATTCTTCTTGTTGTAAACGAGTTTGCTTTTGACTGAGCCAATCGCTGTAATTGCCTTTATAGGGAATGCCATGGCCGCGATCCAATTCCAAAATCCAATCAGCCGCATTGTCTAAAAAGTAACGATCATGCGTCACTGCGACAACGGTTCCGGTAAAGCGTTTAAGAAAGACTTCTAACCATTCTACTGATTCAGCATCCAAATGGTTGGTCGGCTCGTCAAGCAGCAGCATATCGGGTTTGGTCAGCAAAAGATGGCACAGGGCCACGCGGCGTTTTTCACCGCCGGATAAATTTTTAATCACTGCATCCCAGGGCGGCAAACGTAAGGCATCTGCGGCGATTTCTAATTCGTGTTCACCACCGCCGGCAGTGGCGATGAGGGCTTCGAGTTCGGCTTGTTCTTTGGCCAGCGCATCAAAGTCAGCATTCTCGTCCGCATAAGCGGCATAGACTTCTTCTAAACGTTTCTGTGCGTCGTTGGCCGCCCCCAGAGCGGCCTCAACGGCTTGTCGTACGGTGTGGTCGGGGTTGAGGTGAGGCTCTTGCGCCAAATAGCCCACTCGCAAATTGGGCATCGGACGCGCTTCACCATCAATCTCGGTATCCACGCCGGCCATGATTTTGAGCAAACTCGATTTACCTGAACCATTCAAGCCCAAGACGCCAATTTTGGCGCCTGGAAAAAAACTTAAATTGATGTCTTTCAAAATCACGCGTTTGGGCGGAACGATTTTGCTGACTTGATTCATTGTGTAGACAAACTGACTCATAATTTCCTTAGTGTAAAAAATTAGCGTAAAAATGATCGCCTCAGTGATGAGACTGATTACGTATTGTGTAACGGGTTTGTAGTTCTGTAGCTTTGTTGCTTCGTATAATCGCGCACCTTAATTAAGGCAAGACATTACAGGGCATCACGCGACATCGCATCAAGGTCGCGATGAAAACTCTGAACCAGATAATGCGGGTGTAGTTCAATGGCAGAACGCAAGCTTCCCAAGCTCGAGACGAGGGTTCGATCCCCTTCACCCGCTCCACGATTGTGATTCGCTCGCGCGACGATCAAGCCCTCATTCGGCGCGTCTTATTAGGGTTTCACTCTAAAAATTTATTTCACGCTGCTTTCGAGGCGCAGCGCCGCTTGAATCGCCGCGTTACGCACGCGAATTTGTCGTGCGGCGATTAGGCTGTAAGTGATAATCGCAATGCTGACCGTCACAATCAAAATTGTTGCTGCTGCGTAAATTGAAGGATTGATGCCACGGCGTGCGTAATTAAAAATGACTTGTGGCAAGGTCGTCACCGTTGGCCCAGATAAAAACTCTGAAATCACCACATCATCAAAGGACAGCGTAAATGTTAATAACCACGCTGATACCAGAGAGGGGATGATATTGGGCAAGGTGACTAATAAAAATACGGTTAAAGGGCGCGCGCCCAAATCCATAGCGGCCTCTTCAATTGATCGATCCATTTCTGCCAGCCGCGCCTGTATCACAATTGTGGCGTAGGCCATGCCCAGCAAGGTATGTCCCGATACGATCGTAATTAAACCGCGTTCTGGCCAACCGAGTAATTTTTGCGTGCCGACCATCAGTAACAAAAGGGACATGCCGATGATGACCTCGGGCATGACCAGTGGCGCGTTAATCAAGCCCGAAAACAAAGAGCGACCGCGAAAATATTGATAGCGCACCAGCACAAACGCCGCGAAACAACCCAAAATGACTGACGCACTGGCGGTCAGTAAAGCCACGCGTAAAGATAAAAAGAATCCATTCACAATCGCCGAATCGTTCATCAAATCGCTGTACCAGCGTAGCGAAAATCCAGTGAAAACGCCGTCTTGGCGGGTACTATTAAACGAGAACAAAATTAAAAAAGTCAGCGGTAAATACAAAAAAAGATAGACCGCGATCAACCATAAGCGACTGGTATTGCGCTCAAAAAATTTGGTGATAGGGTTCATGCGGACTCCCTTTGAGCTAAGGCTTTGCTTTGATAGTGGTTGTACAGGGCAATGGGAAGCAAAATTAACACGATCATGATCACGGCAAGAGCTGACGCGCGTGGCCAATTGTTGTTGGTGAACATTTCATCCCACACGACGCGACCGATCATGATGTTTTCGGCGCCGCCTAATAAGGATGGAATCACAAATTCACCAATCGCAGGGATAAAGACCAGCATTGATCCTGCAATAATTCCCGCGCGGCTGAGCGGGACCGTCACTAACCAAAACGCACGCCAGGGTGTCGCACCTAAATCATGCGCCGCTTCTAATAAACGAAAATCCATTTTCACTAAATTGGCGTAAAGCGGCAAAACCATAAAAGGTAAATAGACGTAGGTCATTCCCACCAATAAAGAAATATCGGTATAGAGCATCACGATCGGTTCATCGATGAGGCCTGCCCAAATCAGCAGGTTGTTGAATACGCCTTGATCCGCCAGTAAACCTTTCCAGGCATAAACGCGTAATAAGAATGAAGTCCAAAAGGGCAACATGACCAACATGAGCAACAAGGGACGCAAAGATTCGCGTGAACGTGCGATGAAATACGCAAAGGGGTAGCCGATTAACAAGCACAGTAGCGTCGTCAGCGCGGCGTATTTGAGCGAGAGCCAATAAGAGAGCAAGTAAATACTGGACTGTTCATCGGACACAAAAATCGACACAAAATTGGCGTATTTCACCGTGAACTGCAACAACCCGTCTTGAGCGTGAATCACCGCAGCAAAAGGATTGACGCCGCCGGCCATGTCAGTAATGCTGATGCGCAGCAAAATCAAAAACGGCAAAATAAAAAATATTCCCAACCAGATGTATGGAATCGAAATGACAAATCGCCGTCCAGGAACGAGTTTTGCGGGAATAAACAAGGCAAGTTTTTTCATGATGATGTCGCCTCCGTGATTACGATGTGAGTACGACACTGGCGGAGTCTTCCCACCAGAAATACACCGCGTCATTCCACGTAATGGCATTGTCGTCGTGGCGACTGGTGTTGGCTTGAGTGATTTTGACCAATCGCCCAGCGCCCGCGGCAACGACAAAAGTGGTATAGCTGCCCATGTAGGCAATTTCACGCACTACCCCGCTGAAAACGTTCTCAGTCTGATCAGGTTTGGTTTTGGCAATATCAATTTTTTCGGGACGCACCGCAACGCTGATTTCCATTCCTAATACGCCTGAAATTCCGTGGCCGATATGAATGTCGCGTTGTGGCGTGGTGATGACGCAATGATCGACTTCATCGGTGGTCAGCTTGCCGGTAAACAAATTAATGTTGCCGATAAAGTCGGCGACAAAACGTGTTTGGGGAAACTCGTAAATTTCTTTGGGTGAGCCGATTTGCAGCACTGCGCCTTGGCTCATGATCGCAATTCGATTGGCCATGGTCATCGCTTCTTCTTGGTCATGCGTCACCATCACGCAAGTCACGCCGACTGATTCAATAATATTGACCAATTCAAATTGAGTTTGCTCGCGCAGTTTTTTATCTAATGCCCCTAATGGTTCATCCAACAACAGCAACTGCGGTTTTTTGGCCAAGCTGCGTGCCAGTGCGACGCGTTGCTGCTGCCCCCCCGAAAGCTGATGCGGCTTTCGTTTGGCATATTTGCTTAATTGAGTGAGGTTTAACATTTCACTTACGCGCTCGGCCACTTTGTCTTTGGCCATGCCTTCGCGGCGCAAACCAAACGCAATGTTGTCCCACACACTTAAATGCGGGAACAAGGCGTAGGACTGAAACATCATATTGATCGGCCGTTCATAAGGTGGAAAGGTCGCTATGTCAACGCCGCCCAACAGAATTTTTCCGCTGGTCGGTTTTTCAAACCCCGCCAACATCCGCAACAAGGTTGACTTACCGCAACCTGAGCTGCCCAGTAATGCAAAAATTTCACCTTTATCGATAGACAGCGAGACATCATCAACCGCCGTCGTATCGTCAAAACGTTTGACTAAATGATGCGTGGTTAAGTAAGCTTTTTGCGGACTGATCAGCGTTTTATTGGGGTTGCTCGCGGACATTGACTACGCTCCTTCAACTAGAAAAGATGGAAAAATATTTGAATAATTTTGTATAGCTTTGAGTAGTTTTGAGTAGCAAGGCCTCTATTTTTATAGTGTTTGTTGCGTGATGAGTATCGATGGGTATCGATGGATACATGCGACAGCAAAGACTTTATTCACACTTAAAACATTTTATAGTCGGTGAAAAAAGCTGGGCGATTGTAGCGGTGATTGAGGTTTTGGGACGACGTGTTGGCAAAAATAAACCGATTTTGAAGCACCATTAACACGTCATTTTTGCGCGCGTTATTGTTCGGCTAATGCCCATTGAATATGTTCGCGCACCATAGCGCTGAACTCGTTTGCGCTGGTCTCGTTTAATTTCGAGTTCAAAATAGCGCGTAACGCTTTGGCATCGTCGGGTGCGAGTTGTAACAAGGCATTGCCCGCGGCAACGGCAAGATTGCGTTGCCATGACTTATAACCAATACGTCGAATGGGACTACCTTCGGTATAGCGTAAAAACTCCGCCTCGGTCCAGGCGCACAAAGTCGTCAAGGGAGCGTCTTGCCATTGTGGGCGGCTGTTGAAATCAGGGTCGCGCAAATTATGCGCAAACTTATTCCAAGGGCAAATTAACTGACAATCATCACAGCCATAAATTCGCGTGCCGATTGCGCGTCGAAATTCCAATGGAATCTCGGCTTTATTTTCGATGGTTAAATATGAAATACAGCGGCGTGCGTCGAGTCGATAGGGCGCAACAATGGCTTTGGTGGGGCACACATCAATACATTTTTGACATTGTCCGCACGCCGCGGCAGGACTGGGTGGGTCGAAGGGTAAATCGAGGGAGAGCAAAATTTCGCCCAGAAAAAATAATGAACCACCTTCGCGACGCAATAACAAGGTGTGTTTACCGCGTACGCCTAAACCCGCGCGGTGCGCCAGTTCGATTTCTAGTAAGGGCGCAGAGTCAACGACGATACGGTAGGTGAAGTCGGGCGTCGATTCGGCAATGGCGTTTTGATTTGAGTTTTGATTTAAGTTTGGATTCAAATACAGAGCCAAGTCATTCATCAACTTGAGCATTTTTTGACGCATGACTTTGTGATAGTCGCGGCCACGTGCATATAGCGAAACATAGCCTTGTTTGGGGTTATGAATGTGCGACCAGGCGCGTTTTTGCCAGTCTATATTAAGGTCGGCGTAGGGCAAAGTGAGGATCAAGGCGCAACGCGCGGGTGTAAAAATATGCGAAGTCGAAGCGCGCGGATTCCTGCTCATATAATCCATTGTTCCGTGAAATCCTGCGTCCAGCCATGCGGTAAGGCCTTTTTCAGCGCCACTTAAATTTACTGGCGCAATATGCAGCTGGGAAAAGCCAAGGGTTTGGGCGTGTTGTTTTAACCAGGTGACTGTTTCAATAGTGTGCATGAGAGCTTTTTTTCTGAGTGATGAACTGGCGCCACCGCCACTGGTTTCGGTACTGACGGACGAAGCCGCGACGCGATCGGCAGGTGCGACTTGGGCAAATTATTTATCGGCTCAATTATTCATGCAGTCTGACGAATCATCGAACGCGCCCATTTTGCTGCATTTAATCGGTGATTTAGGTGCGGGGAAAACAACTTTTTGTCGCGGTTTTTTACAAGCCCTTGGTCATAGTGGCCGCGTGAAAAGTCCCAGTTACACTTTGCTCGAGACTTATCAATTAAGACTTGCATCACTACATGAAATGCAGTCGCTATCATTAAATGAAATGCTGACGCCCGCGCGCGCCGTCACTGTGGCGCATTTTGATCTATATCGAATTCCAGAGTCGATGCGTGCGCAACAATTTTATGCCGCAGGGTTTGATGAATATTTACGCGCCGATACGATTTGTTTAATTGAATGGCCCAGCGCTGATTTACCCTGGACGATCCGCTGTGAATTGGCGCATCGTGAGGATCAAAGAACTTTACACGTAAGCATGAATCAAAGCGGGTAGTGGTTTTTGTGCCCCAAAAAACGAGAACATTTTTAATATGATTACTGTCGGCATCGTTGGCGCGACCGGATATACCGGCGCTGAACTCATTCGTTTGTTGTCACAACACCCACAAGTCAAAATTGCGACCTTGACCTCGCGTGTCGAAGCGGGCCGTGACGCCGCAGAATTATTTCCTTTTTTATGCGGGCGCTGTGATGTGAAGTTCAGCGCGCCAGACTTCAAGCAACTCGCCGGCTGTGACGTGGTGTTTTTTGCAACCCCGCACGGCGTGGCGATGGAACAAGCGCCCGCGTTGTTAGATATTGGTGTCAAAGTCATTGATTTGGGGGCGGACTTTCGTTTGCGATCCACAGCTGTTTTTCAAGAATGGTATGGACTTGAACACACCGCGCCCACATGTTTAAGCCAAGCGGTTTATGGTTTGGCAGAGTTGTATCCGGACGCGATTGCGCAAGCCGCGTTGATCGCTTTACCTGGTTGTTACCCGACGGCCGTTCAGTTGGGTTTTGCGCCGCTATTGGAGAAGGGGTTGGTCGATGTTGATGATTTAATTGCGGCGTGTGCCTCGGGAGTTTCGGGCGCAGGACGCAAGGCCGAACTCGCTTATTTATACGCAGAGGTGAGCGAGAATTTCCGTGCCTATGGTGCGACACGCCATCGTCATCATCCTGAAATCACACAATGTTTGAGCGATATTGCCAAGCGTTCGGTGGGATTAACTTTTACGCCGCATTTGGTGCCAATGATGCGGGGCATACACGCCAGCTTATACGCCAATCTTTTGCATCCGACCGAATTAAGTGTGATTCATGAGATGTTCGTTCAGTACTACCGTCACGAAAAAAATGCGCCATTTGTTGATGTGATGCCCTTGGGCGCTCATCCCGAAACGCGTAGTGTGCGTCATAGCAATCAATTGCGAATAGCGATTCATCAACCAAACCCGAAAAAAATTGTGGTGCTGGTTGTCGAAGATAATTTGGTCAAAGGTGCATCGGGCCAAGCCGTGCAATGTATGAATTTGATGTTCGGCTTGGATCAAACCCTTGGCCTGATGCAAATCGCGACCTAAATTAGGAAAGTTTGAATCACTCCGACTTTTAGACGACGTAGTATTTTGCCTAAGGAGCTTATTTTGTCTAAGGGCCTTATTTGATTTTTTAATTGATGATGAATTATTCTTTTGTCGAAGACACTATTGGCAACACGCCTTTAGTGCGTTTGCGTACGCTGGCCTCGTCTGATCGAAATAATATCGTTTTGGCCAAACTGGAAGGTAACAATCCGGCCGGTTCGGTTAAGGACAGAGCGGCGTTGTCGATGATTACACACGCCCAAGCCAGCGGGCGAATCAAGGCGGGTGATACTTTAATTGAAGCGACGAGCGGAAACACCGGCATTGCCTTGGCGATGGTGGCGTGTTTGCGCGGTTACAAAATGATTTTGTTAATGCCCGAAAATTTGAATATCGAGCGTCGTCAAAACATGACTGCGTATGGCGCACAATTAATTTTGACGCCCAAAGACGGGGGTATGGAATACGCGCGGGATATGGCTTTGCAAATGGAAGCGCGGGGCGAGGGGGTGATTTTGAATCAGTTTGGCAATACCGACAATCCGCTTGCGCATTTTGAAAGTACAGGGCCAGAAATTTGGCGTGACACTGACGGCCAGGTCACTCATTTTGTCAGCAGTATGGGTACAACTGGAACGATTACTGGGACTGGACAGTTCTTAAAACAACAAAATTCAAAAGTACAAATTATGGGGGTACAACCGGCGGATGGCGCATCAATTCCAGGTATTCGAAAGTGGCCTAAAGAATATTTACCGACGTTTTTTGATGCAGATGTGGTGAATCGAATTTGGGAAGTCACGCAAGCCGAGTCTGAAGAATACGCGCGGCGCTTGGCCTTGAAAGAAGGAATTTTTTGCGGCATCTCAAGCGGTGGTGCGGCAGCAGTCGCGCTCAAAATTGATTCGATGGTCGAAAATTCGACGATAGTATTTATCGTGTGTGATCGCGGTGAGCGTTATTTATCGACAGGGGTGTTCTGTGCCTAGTCGTACCCCGCCGTCAATTGCTGATTTGATTCGTGACAATATCCTGGAATACTTGAATGATCGAGGCGCCAGTAATGTGCCTAATCTGTACGAGACGACGATTAAAGCCGTTGAGTACCCCTTGATTGATGCCGTTTTAGAGTTTTGTGATCACAATCAAAGTCAAGCCGCGCGCATATTAGGGATTAGCCGCACGACTTTGGCGAAAAAAATTAACGAGTATGGTTTGATTGATCCTTTTTTGTTAGAGGATTAAGAACGCTCCTACAGGATTTATGCAGACTGTTTTTAAATCGCCACACACAAAAAATAAGCAAAACATAAACAAAACATAAACAAGGCATAAATTTCTTATTTGGAGGTTTTTTATGATTACCACTGCGCTGATTTCTGTCTCTGACAAAACCGGACTCGTTTCTTTTGCTCAACAGCTATCAAAATTGGGGGTCAAAATTTTATCTACCGGCGGCACTGCGCAGCTTTTGCGTGAAGCCAAAATCGCGGTGACCGACGTGAGCGATTACACAGGTTTCCCTGAAATTATGGACGGTCGTGTGAAAACACTGCATCCCAAAATTCATGGTGGGATTTTGGCGCGACGGGATATGTCTGAACACAAAGACGCGATGATCAAACACGGAATTCACCCGATTGATTTAGTTGTTGTGAATTTATATCCATTTGAACGCACGATTAGTCAAGGCGATTGCTCGTTAGAGCAAGCGATTGAACAAATTGATATTGGTGGTCCATCGATGTTGCGGGCAGCAGCAAAAAATTATGAGCACGTCACGGTGGTATGTGACCCAGACGACTACCAACCGGTATTGGTTGAGTTGGCGAAAAATACGATGGATAAAGCGCGACGCTTGGAGTTGGCGCAAAAAGTATTTGCGCATACGGCGCGTTATGACCGAGCGATTGATGAATATTTATCCGCGACTTTGGCACCGGCAACACAATCCTCAAATTTCCCCGTCATGTTGAACACCTCTTGGCGCAAAGTTCAAGATTTGCGTTACGGCGAAAACCCGCATCAAAAGGCGGCGTTTTATATTGAGAGCGATCCTGCCGCAGGCAGTTTGGCGCTGGCATATCAATCGCAAGGTAAAGAGATTTCTTTTAATAATTTGGCCGATGCCGATACGGCCTGGGAATGCGTTAAATCGTTTGCAGGGCCTTCGTGTGTGATTGTTAAACACGCGAACCCATGCGGTGTCGCGTCAGGTGAAACTCCGCATGACGCTTATGTTGCGGCGCTGGCAACCGATCCAGTATCTGCGTTTGGCGGCATCATTGCCTTTAATTGCACAGTTGATGAAGTTTGCGTGCTTGCGGTGATCCAGCATTTTGTTGAAGTCTTAATTGCGCCTCAACTGACGCCAGAAGCCGAAAAAATATTGCGCACCAAGCCGAACATTCGTGTGTTATTGATTGAGTATGCGCATGAACATAACGCATGGGATTACAAAAGAATCGGTGGCGGCATCTTGATTCAAGACAGCGATATTGCGCTGGTTAATAAAGATCAACTGAGGGTTGTGACGCAGAAAAAGCCGAGTGCGAAACAAATTGCCTCGATGTTGTTTGCTTGGCGCGTCGCCAAATTTGTGAAGTCCAACGCGGTCATTTTTGTGAAAGATGAACGGACTTTAGGGATTGGGGCGGGGCAAATGAGCCGCGTGGACTCGGCGCGAATTGCCACCTATAAAGCGACCGAAGCTGGTCTGTCTTTAACTAAAAGCGTGGTGGCCAGTGATGCCTTTTTCCCTTTTCGGGACGGCCTAGATGTCGTTTTAAATGCGGGTGCGCAATGTGTGATTCAACCGGGGGGCTCTATTCGGGATGATGAAGTGATTGCGGCAGCAGATGAGCGCGGCGCGGTGATGGTATTTACCGGAGAACGTCACTTTAGACATTAAGTCGCGAAGTTTGTTAAAACGCGGGTCATTCAGTCAGAATAGGGTGCGGGTATTTTAGGAGTGACTGGGACAGTTTTGGAGTTAAAAAAAGCCACTATGTATTAGACATACATAGTGGCTTAAATAAAACACAATGACAATTTACGGAGAGTACTATGAATTTTTCTAAGTCGATCTAAGTTAATAACAGAGCGAACTAATTGGTTAAGGTGTGATTACGGTGATTAACGTCCAGCAGGTCGAACAGATGCAGGATAGCTTAAAGCGGGTTGTAAGGGGGTGGAACGAGCAAGTCTTTCGCTAGGCGATCCCAAGGTTGTGGTATTGCGCGTTGGCGCTTCAACTAAACGCGATTTTTCTTGTTCTTTAATCAAGTCGTTATGAGTTTTCGCTACAGTAGCTTTATTCTTTTTAATCAGTAAAGAATTATCGTCAGCGTTGTTCCCAGTAATGTAATAAATATAGTTATATGAAGTTGCAGGATTAGTTACAGGATTTGGGCTTGATGCCGCGTTAGCTTGTAACGAAAATACAGAGCTGGCAAAAAACAGTCCGAACACAGAGGCCGTGATCAAGGACGACTGTAAGGTTTTGAGAGATGTGTGTAATTTGTTTTTCATATTAATTCCCTCATTCAAAGGGGTGAAAAAGAGCAAGGTAAAACAATTTATTACAAAAAATTAAAAATAAGCGAGTCTAGTGCTTTAGCTTGGCAACCCTAGATAATTCAAGCATACTTATCAGTAGCGCCAACGATGAGAGGATAATAGAGCCCCATCCATTCCTGCGCAAGGGTTTTCATTAATAAACAACGAAATGGCAAAGAAACAACAGGACGCCCTTTTAAAAACAATCCTTCGCGATGATGTTCAGGCTTTGTCGGCCTACTTAGTCCCTGATTCTGGTGGTTTGATTAAGCTGGATGCGATGGAAAACCCTTATGGTTTACCAGAAGGTGCACAAAATGTTTTGGCCAATGCAATCAAGGGCGTCCCGCTGAACCGCTACCCTGATCCTAACTATCGGATGCTTAAACAGGTATTGCGCGAGACTCAGGCGATTGATTTGGCGATTCCGCTTGATAACATCCTGTTGGGCAATGGTTCGGATGAGCTGATTTCCATGTTGTGTGTGGCTTGTGCACGCGATAACGCCGTGGTCTTGGCGCCCAGCCCCAGTTTTGTTATGTATGAGATGAGCGCCAAATTGGCGGGGATGCAATTCGTCGGTGTTCCACTGAAGTTGGATTTCTCTCTGGATATCAGCGCGATGCTGGCGCTGATAGTCGCGTATCGGCCCGCTTTGTTGTTTTTGGCCTACCCTAATAATCCCACGGGGAACTTATTTGCGCGTTCTGACATAGAAATTTTGCTCGAGGCGATGGACGGTATTGGCGTGGTCGTTATTGACGAAGCGTATTACCATTTTGCGCAACAGACTTGGTTTTCACGCCTATCGGAATTTCCTCATCTCATCGTGATGCGAACGGTTTCAAAGTTAGGTTTGGCGGGAATTCGCTTAGGTTTTATGGCAGGCGCCTTAATGTCGGAATTCAATAAAGTTCGTCCGCCCTATAACGTGAATCGCTTGACTGAGGCGGCGGCTCTGGCGCTGCTGCCCCTAGCGGGGGTTTGGCAAGAACAGATTGACGCAATCTTGTCAGAGCGTGCGGAAGTCTTGCGGGAGTTGCAGGGATGGTCGGATTATGGACTCGAGGTTTTTGATAGTGCGGCCAATTTTTTGTTACTTCGGTTACCCGTACTAACTGATGTTGAAGCTGATCCTGCCGATTTTTTTTGCCAAATTTGCCGCACGCAGGGCGTGTTGATTAAAAATCTGAGTAAAATGCCGTCTCTCCAACGTTGTATTCGGGTAACAATAGGAAGCCGTGCAGAAAATCAGGTTTTTGTAGAGCTGTTGTCGCGTCATTTGTTATCGAGTCGTTTAGGTCGTCCGGTTTGATTTTTACGTATTAATTATTTTTAATGTCTTTTATGCGCACCGCAATTGTTAGTCGAATGACTAAAGAAACACAAATTGAAGTTAATATTAATTTGGACGGTCAGGGCAAGTCACAGCTTGATACTGGGATTGGTTTCTTTGATCACATGTTAGATCAGATCGCGCGTCATGGCGCTTTTGATTTGACGCTTGTCGCTAAGGGGGATTTGCATATTGACGCGCATCACACGATCGAAGACGTGGGGATTACGATGGGACAAGCAGTGGCAAAAGCGCTGGGCGACAAAATAGGAATCGCGCGCTATGGTCATGCCTATGTCCCATTGGATGAAGCCTTATCGCGCGTCGTGATTGATTGCTCAGGCCGGCCTGGTTTGTTTTTTCACGCGGACTTTACGCGTGCGACGATCGGCGAGTTTGACGTTGATTTGGTGAAAGAGTTTTTTCAGGGATTCGTCAATCACGCTCTGTGTACAGTGCACATTGATAATTTGCGCGGCGACAACTCACATCATCAGTGCGAAACCATTTTTAAAGCTTTTGGGCGCGCGCTACGGATGGCGGTTGCGCCCGATTTGAAAATGGCGACATCGATCCCGTCTACTAAAGGCGTTTTGTAATCATTCGTGGTGAAATTAAGCTCGGGTCTTGTTATTACCTGCGCGCCTTCTGGGTTATGACTAAACCTCAAACAATTGTTGTTGTTGATTACGGGATGGGGAATCTGCGCTCGGTCGCTCATGCGGTGCAACAGGCGGCACCCGAGGCCACTGTATCAATTAGCAATGAGGCGCAACATATTTGTGCGGCCGATCGCTTGGTCTTGCCTGGACAAGGGGCGATGCCCGATTGTATGGCAGCTTTAAAGGCCTCAGGCGTGCAAGAAGCCGTGAATTCGGCATTAGAAACGCGGCCAGTATTGGGTATTTGTGTCGGCATGCAAATGTTATTTGAGCACAGCGACGAAGGTGATGTTCCCTGTTTGGGGGTTTGGTCAGGGCGAGTCGTCAAGTTCGCCTCACCTGATTCGACGGCGGGGAATTTAGGCCGGACGTGTAAAGTGCCGCACATGGGCTGGAACACCGTCAGGCCAACGAGCGCACACCCTTTGTGGCGTAACATCCCAGAGGATAGTTATTTTTATTTTGTGCATAGCTATTACGCGACGCGGTCCGAGGTGACCTGCGCGATCACGGACTACGCAGATATCTCGTTTGCCAGTGCGGTATTGCGCGACAATGTATTTGCGACACAGTTTCACCCTGAAAAAAGTGCGCAAGCCGGTTTACAGTTGTTACGAAATTTTTGTTCATGGTCTCCTTAAGTTTTTTTTGTGATCGGGTTTTAAGGTGTTTTTTATCAGTGCTTTTATTTAATTGCTTATTCAGTCATTATGTTAGTCATTCCCGCGATTGATCTTAAAGATGGTCAGTGCGTGCGTCTTAAACAAGGCGATATGGCACAGTCCACGATTTTTTCAAATACGCCTGAAACCGTAGCCCTTCATTGGGCCGAGTTGGGCGCTGAGCGTTTGCATTTGGTCGATTTAAACGGCGCATTTGACGGTAAACCGAAAAACCTATCTGCGATTAAACGGATTGTGCACGCCTTGCGTGAGGTCAATGCGACGATCAAAATCCAGTTAGGGGGAGGGATTCGTGATTTGATGGTGATTGAAAAGTATCTTGATTTGGGAATTGACACCATTATTATTGGTACGGCAGCGGTGAAAAATCCCGGGTTTTTGCATGAAGCATGTAGCGCGTTTGGTGGTCAAATTATGGTCGGCCTAGATGCAAAAGACGGTAAAGTCGCGACTGATGGTTGGAGTAAATTGACCGGCCATGAGGTCATCGATTTGGCTTTGAAGTTTCAAGATTATGGCGTCGATGCGGTGATTTATACCGACATTGGGCGCGACGGCATGATGACCGGAATCAATGTCGAAGCGACGGTGGCTTTGGCGCAAGCGCTAGAAATTCCGGTGATCGCTTCGGGGGGCGTGCATCGGATGGAAGATTTGCAGTTATTGTGCGCCCATGAAGACGAGGGAATTGAGGGGGTGATTTGCGGACGTTCTTTATACGAAGGTACTTTGGATTTTTCCCAAGCCCAAGCCATGGCGCGCGGCGCGTCAAAGACTTAATCAAAACAGTCATTGATCAATCGCTCATGATGCCGACATGTTAACGAAACGCGTTATCCCTTGCCTTGACGTGCATGCGGGGCGCGTGGTCAAAGGCGTGAACTTTGTTGAGCTAAAAGACGCCGGCGATCCGGTGGCGATTGCGCGGCGTTATTCTGATGAAGGTGCGGATGAAATTGTGTTTCTTGACATCACCGCTTCGTCAGATGAGCGCGATTTAATTTTGCCGATTATTGAGCAAGTCGCGAATCAAGTGTTTATTCCCTTGACGGTGGGTGGCGGTGTTCGGACCGTCGCGGACGTGCGACGCTTGTTAAATGCAGGCGCAGATAAAGTGAGTATGAATAGTGCGGCATTGGCGACGCCAGATTTGGTCGCGCAAGCCTCGGCCCGTTACGGTGCGCAATGTATTGTCGTGGCGATTGATGCAAAAGCAAATGATCCTAGTGTCGGTGGATGGTCGGTTTATACCCATGGCGGCCGTCGCAAGACCCAATGGGATGCCGTGGCATGGGCGCAAGAAGTGGTGCGTTTAGGTGCGGGAGAAATTTTACTCACCAGCATGGACGCCGATGGTACCAAAGCTGGATTTGATTTGGCGTTAACGCGCGCCGTCAGTGACGCGGTGAGCGTGCCAGTGATTGCGTCGGGCGGAGTGGGGACTTTAGAACATTTAGCCGCAGGCATTATTGAGGGGCGAGCTGACGCGGTATTGGCGGCGAGTATTTTTCATTTTGGTGAATTTCGCATTTTAGAAGCAAAACAATTCATGGCGAAACGTGGTTTGGCGATGCGTTTAGTCGCGCATTGACCTATGATTGACCTAGGCTAGGGCCCAAAAACATGGTATCTCCTTTGCTTAATGCTGTCCTTTTTAATGCGGTACGTTTTGATGCGAACGGTTTGGTTGCCGCAATTGCGCAGGACGTTCGGACCAACGAAGTGGTAATGATGGCGTGGATGAACGCCCAGGCACTGAGCCTGACTTTGGAAACACGGCAAGCCGTTTTTTGGAGCCGTTCTAGAGGAGCTTTGTGGAAAAAAGGTGAAGTGTCCGGCAATGTCTTAAATGTTCACGAGGTATGCTTGGATTGCGATGGTGATGCTTTACTATTAAAAGTCGAGTTGTCTGATGGTGTCGCATGTCACACTGGGCGTTATAGTTGCTTTTATCAAAAATTTGATTGGGCGACGCAACAGTGGCAAGACGCTTTGCCAATATTAAAAGATGCGCAAGTGATGTATGCTGCGCGCAATGCAAAAAATACAAAATGACTACTGTTGAATCTTTACCAGACCGTAAAAATCAAAACCATAGTGCGTCCAACCTTCACGCAATTGTGGTGCGTTTGGATCAAATGTTGGTCGAGCGTCGCAATAGCGGCAATGCCGATAGCTCTTATGTGGCGCACTTATACGCTAAAGGAGATGATGCGATTTTAAAAAAAATCGGTGAGGAAGCTACCGAGATGGTATTGGCCGCAAAAGATGTACGAATGGGAAAATCTGCCGATGCTCTGGTCTATGAATGCGCTGATTTGTGGTTTCACAGTATGGTGATGCTGACACACTTTGGTTTAAGCAGCGCTGATGTGTTGCTGGAACTTGAGCGACGCATGGATACTTCGGGTTTAGAAGAAAAAGCGCGCCGTAAGCTGGCTGACCGCGAGGCCAGTGATGATTAACTTCGTGGTTTAATTGCGCATCAATATGAAGGAGAACTGCTTGATGACTGTTGCGATGACTGATTGTATTTTTTGTAAAATCGCCGCGCGCCAAATTTCGTCAACCTTGTTGTATGAAAACGATGAGATGGTCGCCTTTGACGATATTCACCCCACTGCACCGGTGCATTTTTTGATCGTCCCCAAAGCGCATATTGAAACTTTGGCGGACGCGGATAATGAAGGCCTAATTGGCCGTATGTTATTACTGGCGCCCAAGTTAGCGATGCAAAAGGGCGTGGGCCTGACGCGAGACGCCAGTGGCCTTGCACAGGGCGGATTTAAAACACTATTTAATGTCGGCCCCAAAGGCGGACAAGAAGTATTTCACTTGCACTTGCACGTTTTGGGGCATAAATAAAGTCATTTTTGAAGGATCATTTTTGAGGAGTTCTTATGGGTTCATTTAGCATTTGGCATTGGTTAGTCGTGTTGGTAATTGTGGTGTTGGTATTTGGCACCAAGCGATTGAGTAGCGTTGGCAGTGATTTAGGCAAGGCCATCAAAGGATTTAAAGATGGCATGAAAAACGGTGACGCGGCAGCGGACGAAAGCGCTAAGGAAGCCGCTAAAGAAACTGCTAAACCGATTAGCAATTCGACTGAAAAACAGTAATGCAAACGAGCGCAAGTTTGCGCGTTTACTATGTTTGATATTGGTTTAAGCGAGCTAGGCTTAATCGGTGTAGTGGCCTTGGTGGTGATTGGCCCCAAGCGTTTACCGACGGTTGCGCGCACCGTGGGCACTTTGTTGGGACGCGCGCAACGCTACATTCGCGATGTTAAAGATGAAGTCAATCAGCAAGTCGAGTTTGAAGCGCTCAAAAATACGGTGCAATCGGTTGAGTCGGAAGTTAAAGGTGCCGGCGATGCGATGCGAGATCAGTGGTCATCAATCAATGATGATTTGCATTTACTCTCGCCCGTTCCATCATGGGATGAAGTATTGAGCAAAACCCAATTGCAAGAGCGGACACGGCGTTTTCATCGGCGCGCGGCGCAAACTCAGGGACGCACGCCCTTGTGGTTTAAACAGCAGCAAGGTGTGCGGCGAAATCTGCAATCGGGTTCAGCAAGAATGGTGCGCTATCGTCGGAACAGCGCGCCACGCCGTCCTTCTTTTTTTGCCTAAATTTTCTATCAGCGATATTCGTTGTTGATACGGGTGTTGTACTTTTATTATTCTCGCTTTTTATGCTCAGTTATCGTCATGGTTTTCATGCGGGTAATCATGGCGATGTGCTCAAGCACGCGATCCTGATTCAGGTTTTGAACTATCTCATCCAAAAAGAGACCCCACTTTTATATATTGATACGCATGCCGCAGCGGGGATGACCTTGCTGACGCGCGGCGCGGCTGAGAAAAGTGGTGAGTTTGCTCGTGGTGTGGGCAAGTTGTATGGCAAGCAATGGGGCGTGTCTTTATTGGACGAATACACTCGCGTGATTGGTGCTTTGCAAAGTGGCGGCCCAAGCGTATTGCGGCATTACCCGGGATCGCCTGCGATTGCTAATTTATTGCTACGGCCCAGTGATGGTTTGCGCTTGTTTGAATTGCATCCACGCGATTACACCAGCTTGCTCGCGTGGTCGAACAAACAAGAGAACAATAAAAATGGCCGTCACATCAAAGTCGTGCGTGCTGATGGGTTTACCGGGCCAGAGGCTTTGTTGCCACCGCCTGCGCGTCGTGCTCTGATTTTGATTGACCCCTCGTATGAATTAAAAACCGATTACCGTGCGGTGCGTGCGTGCGTCAAAGAGTCCTTACGCCGTTTGCCTGGCGCCACTATTATTGTGTGGATTCCCTTGGTGGCGCGTAGCGAAGCGCAACAGTTAGCCGCGCAGTTACGACGCACAAGTGCCAGTTGGCTGTATTGCCATTTACTACTCGATAATGCGGTAGTGCATAAATTATTTGGCAGTGCGGTGATGGTATTGAATCCGCCATACACTCTAGAAGAGGCACTCACGCCCGCTTTGCCGATACTGGCGAATCTGATGGGCAATTCGCAGCAAAAATATCAACTCGAAGCGCATTTGGTGTAGTGACAAAGAATGGCGTGTTTTTTTGTAGGTCTCGTTCGTGATTTCGTGATTTCGTGATGTTGTGATTTTGATTACTTTTAATTGATTCGTTTATGTATCGACCTGACCCTCCTTTTTTTCAAACATGGCAAGGTGTTTTAATTAAACGAACGCTGGTGGGTATTGCCTTGTTTGTGTCGATCATGGTGTTGCTGGCGAGTTTGGCGGTCATGTGGCTTTATCCGCGCATTGAGAGCATCGATAAAATCACTAATTACCAACCCAAGTTACCACTGCGTATCTATACCGCTGACAATGCTTTGATTGGTGAGTTTGGTTTTGAAAAGCGCGAGTTTGTGCGTATCGCTGAAATCTCCGCGCATCTGAAATTAGCCGTTTTAGCGATTGAGGACGATCGCTTTTACGAACACATGGGAATTGATTTTATCGGCATCGCCCGTGCCATGCTCAATAACCTTTTAGGGCGTGCGCGTCAAGGTGCGTCAACGATTACACAGCAAGTCGCACGGAATTTTTATCTGAACAGCGAACAAAGTTATATGCGTAAAGTGTACGAAGTCTTGCTCGCCTACAAGATTGAAAGTAGCTTAACCAAAGATCAAATTCTTGAGCTGTACATGAACCAAATTTATTTGGGACAGCGCGCCTATGGCTTCTCTGCGGCCTCGCGGGTGTATTTCAATAAACCGCTGAACAAAATTAGCGTCGCCGAAGCCGCGATGTTGGCAGGCTTACCTAAAGCACCATCGGCATACAACCCGGTGCGCAATCCTAAGCGCGCCAAGCAAAGGCAGATATATATCTTGCAAAGAATGTCAGAGCTGGGTTATATCGATAACAAAACCTATAAAACCGCGCTAAAAGAATCTTTGACGGTCAATACCCAGGCGCTTCTGGATATGCCAACGACCGGTTTGGGCGCCGGTTATATCGCCGAAATTGTGCGCCGCCAATTGGTCGAAAAATATGGTGAATCGATTTATGGCACGGGGTATAACGTTTACACGACGATCCTCAAAAACGATCAAGACGCCGCGTTTAAGGCCGTACGCACAGGCTTGATTAATTACGATACGCGTTATGGTTACCGTGGGCCTGAAGCAATCATCAACATCAATTCGGGTGAAGCTTATGACGCGCGTTTACAGCGTGACAGTCAAATCGCGCAAGCGCTGGTGACACACCCTGATGTGGACAATATCGTTGTGGCAGTCGTCATTAGCAGTACGCCGACAAAATTGGCGGTGGTGCGTGCCAGTGGCGAAGAAGTGATATTGGATAAAGAAGCTTTGAAATTTGCCACGCCGTGGTTGAAAAGCGCGAACAAGACGCGTTTTGATGTGGGCTCAGTGATTCGTGTGAAGCATGTTCGGGGGCGTTGGCAAATTACGCAATTACCCGAGGCAGAAGCTGGGTTCATATCGATCAACGCCACCAACGGCGCGATTCGCGCAATGGTTGGGGGCTTTGATTTTTTACGTAACCAGTTTAATCATGTGACGCAAAGCCAGCGTCAGTTGGGTTCTTCAATCAAACCATTTATTTACTCGGCAGCGATTGCCAAAGGTGCGACACCACAAAGTATTTATTTTGATCGCGAACCTAATCTTTCTGAAGTACAAACGGGCGGAGTTTTGTGGGAACCTAAGAATTACGATGGACAGTCAAGCGGTGCCGAAGTGACGATGGAAGAGGGCTTGGTGCATTCGACCAACTTGGTGGCGATTGATATTTTGAAGTCAATTACGCCTGAATATGCGCAAAAATTTGTATTGAATTTTGGCTTTACGCGTAAACAAGTCCCCGCGTTTTACACCTTGGCTTTGGGAGCGGGTAGCGCCAGTATGGAGCAATTGGCAACGGCATATGCCGTGTTTGCTAATGGTGGGTTTTTGGTCAGTCCTTACTTGTTGACGCGGATTACTGATCGTGATGGCAAGCTCATTGAGAAATTTGTGCCACCGATTGCCCCGCGCGAAGAAACGAGGCGCGTCATTACCGAACAAAACGTGCTGATGATGGATCAGATGCTGCGCGCAGTCGCTACGCGCGGGACTGCGGCGCGGGCACGGGCTTTAGGACGCCCGGATGTGGGTGGGAAAACCGGCACAACGAATGATGAAACAGATGCCTGGTTCTCGGGTTATATGGGTAATGTGGTGGGGGTTTCTTGGTTGGGTTATGACCAGCCGCGTAAATTGGGCGAGCGCGAAACCGGTGGTTCCTTAGCTTTGCCGATTTGGATTGACTATATGCAAAAATTGCGTGATGTACCGATCGTGACGCAGCGTGCAAATCTACCAGATGCAGCGCTAATTTCCGAACCAAGTGTCAGCGTGCCAATCACGTCTGACAAACCAGTCATGCCGATGGCTAAGCCTTAGGGTGCATAAACTTAGGGGGCATAAACTTAGGGGGCGTAAACATGAGAACTGCTGTGTCGGGGTTTTTTCGTTTTTTGGGATTTCGCATGAAAGCTCATATGAGCGCTCATATGGTGAGGGCGTTCTTAGTGGCCTTGACACTGTTGACATTGTCAGCGTGTGGCCCATCCACTCTTCCCAATAGTTCATCGACCTCATCGACCTCATCGACCTCATCGAGCGATGCGCCATCATCTCAGGCCTCTCTGGTTGTAACAACACCAGCGAGCGCGACTGAAGTTGTCTTGGGGCAGTCCTTGACTTTGCGCGGTTCTGGATTTACTGAGGGGATGGGGGTCAAATTAGGCAATATTGATTTGGCATTGACCGTCGTATCGTCAACGGAATTGAAGATCACAATCCCCGCCGCATTGAGCGTTAATTCCTATACCTTGACACTGAAGCGCTTTAACGATGGTGCGACTCAAAGTTATTCGATTAAAGTAGTCTCCTCGGTACTTGCAATATCGGGCGTCAGCCCGGCCTTGCCCTTAGTTGGTAGCACGGTGATATTGACGGGAACCGGATTTACTGGCGCGTTAAATCTCTCAATCAACAATCGCGCGCTCAGCCACACCATCAACTCGGTAACTGAACTGGCGGTAAATTTGCCGACTGATATTGCGGCAGGAAGCTACTCTTTATCGGTCACTAGAGCCGACGGTCAAACCCGAATAGTCCCTTTAACCCTCGTCGCGCCATTGGTTGTTGCACCTTTGAGTCGAAGTTTTAATATTGGCGAAGTCTTGCGTATTTTGGGTTCAGGTTTTGACCGCGCGACCACCGTGACCTGGGGCGGAACTGCTCTTGCAGTGACGTTTATTTCAAGTACTGAATTGACCGTCGTGGTGCCCAGTAACGCAAGTAATGGCGTAGTCACAGTTATCGTTACCCGTGATCAAGATCGACGGACTCAAAACCTGTCTGTGACCGTGGCAGTGACCTTGCCGACACTGATTTTGTCGAGTGTCAGTCCAAGCACACCTACGGCACCGGGGGCCAGCATCAGTCTTACGGGAGCTGGGTTTGTCGGCGATATGGTGGCGACGGTCGGCGGTGTGAGTGCGGAGGTCAGCGTTACCTCGGCCACGCAGATGAATGTTGTGATACCGCTCTCAGTTGGTTTGGGCGTCCAATCCTTAGTCATTCAACGCACTAACGACAAGGCCAGTAAAAGCATCGCTTTAACGATATTGGGCCCTTTAAGTTTGGGCGCGCAAGCGTCGATTCCCTCACTGGGCGGTACTTTGACTTTAGCGGGAACGGGGTTTTCTGCGGATACCAGCGTCACGATGGATGGCCTCGCGATGGTCGTCAGCGCGTGGACCAGCACGCAAATCTCTTTTCTGGTGCCCAGTAATTGGCGTAATTCAGCACCCCTCGTCACGCTGACCCGAGCGAGCGACAGCAGTACAAAGAGTCAGTCGTATTGGATAAACGTTCCTTTGACGCTAGAGGCGATGAGCGCGCCGGTATATCGCGGACAACAGGTCAGCATCAAAGGGACGGGTTTTGTTGCGCAGGGCAATGGCAATTTGTTTTTGGCGGGCGTTGCGCAAGCTTATGTGATGCACAGTAGTGAAGAATTGTTGTGGACACCCGCGGCCAATCAAACTTTGGGCAGCAATGTCGCATTGCGTTTTGAACGCAATGATGGTCAAAGTACCAGTATCAATGTTATCGTTGCGGCGATCCCGCGCGCGAGCGTGTCGCCCAGTACGGCTTCGATAGGTGCCACCTTGACCTTTACGGGAAGCAATTTAACGTCAATTCGATCAGTGAAATTTGGACCCGCGATTGTGCCAATGACACCCAGCAGCGATACCAGCTTTAGTTTACAGCTGCCGTCCAATGCGGCCAGCGGTGATATTGTTTTTGTGGATAGCGCTGGAACGCAGTTTGTGTGCTGCCAGTTACAACTGGTCAATAGTGTGATCAAAATTGCGCAGGTTCAGGCCGTGCAAACGCATTTGATTGATATCAATGCAATTGATAAGAGCGTCTTGCCGCAAGAAAGGGTTCAGATTTCGCCGCACCGCGACCTGTTGATTCGCGCAAAAATCATTAAGCAAAATACCAACGCGCTGGTGACGCCGAAGGTGCAAATACAAATTACGAACAGCACGGGTTCTAGCCTGTGGTTTGATATGGCCGGTCCGGCCGTGTTATCAAATACTGTGCCTGCCGATACGCAAAGCGGTTTGCTCGATGATTCATTTACCTACTTAGTACCTAAAAATCTCATCAGTTCGGACGGCTCATTTAGCCTACTGATCAAAGCCCAGAGCCTCGACGGGAGTCACGTCGCGCAGTATTTCACACAACCTGCGGTGATGCCAAAGTCCTATATGTATTTGCATTTGTTACCGATCACCATATCGGCGGGTCCAACCCCAGCGACACCGACGATTGATTTGACGCGAATTCAAACGGCCTTGGAAAGTTATTTTCCATTAGAGATTGAGACCCGCATAGAGCCGACTTTGGATGCGGGTACTTATGCCGGTCTGGGGGCGAATCCGACGCTGACATTGTTGGATAAAGTAGTTGCCGCGCATGAGAGTAGCGGCTTATACAATGAATGTCATTTTTATATGGGCGTGATCGGTTTTCCTTTGAGTAATGTTGCCTATCTCGATGGACGCCAATCTTTAGTTTCCAATTTATGGGAAACGGGTGTTAGTTTTGCGACGGGAATTTCGACCAATTATTTAGCGGTGACCAGTCCGATTCCGCATGAGTTGGGGCATAACTTTGGCCGTAAACATTCCTGGGAAGACACCGCAAATCCAAATCAGACCGATAGCCGTTTGGGTGCGTATGCGAATGTGAATTGGGGCATTAAAAAATATAACGACGACAACGGCATTATTCCTTCGACGAGTCTAAATTCGTATGAAAACCACTGGTTTTTCCCGACGAATCTGTTTGATGTAATGTCATACGGTAGCACGAACGGCGAGCCCGGCAATGGTTATAAAGGGATGTCGTATCACACCTATAAAGGTTTTCAACGTACCGCGGCGGGAAGTCGTTTACGCTACTCGAATAAAGCTGACTGCACCAGTGCCAGCGCGGCCTTGGTCAAACCGGCAAGCAATATGGGCAAAACCGCAGGGGCTAATCCCGTAACGGGAAACGGTAGCCCAGGCTTGTTGATTCAAGGCGCGCTGATGACGGCGTCACGCAGCGCAGAGATTTCTGCACCGATACCTTTGGTCAGTACCGCGCAAGTGCGGGAGCTTGAAAACCTGTTGCCCTACTGGCAAAGTCGCGCATTACAGACGTCATCCAATACGTCATCAAATCCTGCGGTGGCGCTACGGGTAAGGCGTGATAATGGTTCAGTGCGCTACTTCCCCATCACTCTAAAGGCGCTGGATCACGACCACAGCCTACATTTTTCGATGGTGATTCCGCCGCAAGGAACCATTAAAAAAATCGAGGTGATTGACGCCAGTCAAACGGTGTGGGCGCCACCTTATAAAACCGTGTTGGGTAAGTTGAGTCAATCACAAAGTGCGGCCAGCGCATTGAGTCCGGTCAATTTATTGCATCCTGATCCGAGGGTTTTCACTTGGGCATGGAAGGGTAATGTTTTGACGGTGCAGTTTGACAATGCGCGCTATCAAGCTTTGCGTGTTTTGTATGTGAGTCAATCTAAAACCACGCTGGTTGCGGACCTGGGCAATCGCGATGGGGTGGTGAATATTGATTTTTCAACGCAGGCGGCGCAGGGCACGGTCAAATTAGAACTCTCTGATGGTCTTAACAGCGAAAGCCGATCCTTCGAGCGTTAAATCCTTAGGTCACATTAACTGATTAAGTCAATCAGTGTGGCGAGACGCCTTGCAGAGGCGGTTAAATATTTTGCCCTGAACTCTTGAAATCATCGGGTTTGACCTTAATTGCAGGCATCATATTTTTTTATGGAGTTGATTCATGACTGATGCAATGGGACCCGACGGCGTACAGGACCCCGCAGCGCCGCAATTCACAATGCCGCAATCCGTAGCGCCGCAATCCGTAGGTAATGGCGCAGACAATGACAGTGATGCCGCACCTTTAAGTTTGGAAGAACAGCTTGAAGCGGCGCTGACTTTGGCGCAAACCCATTACGACAGTTTTTTACGCGCCAAGGCCGAAGCCGACAATGTGCGTCGCCGCGCGCAGGACGATGTAAGTCGGGCGCATAAATTTGCGATTGAAAGTTTTGCTGAGGCGCTCTTGGCGGTGCATGACAATTTATCGCGTGCTTTGGCGATTCAAAACACCAGTGTCGAAGCGATTCACGAAGGGGTTTCGATGACCTTGAAACAACTGGACGCGGCATTTGAGAAGTTTCGCGTGGTGCCTGAAAATCCTGAAAAAGGCGCTAAGCTCGATCCGCAAAAGCATCAGACCGTTTCCGCAGTCCCATCTGAATTGCCCGCAAATAGTGTGCTTGAGGTGATGCAAAAAGGTTATTTCATTGCGGACCGCTTATTGCGTCCGGCTTTGGTTGTGGTATCGCAAGGCAATCAGTGATTTTTGTCGCGCCTCTTGAAATTATTCAAAGGCGCGTTATATCTAGAACAACAGCAGGGATTGCTTACAAATAATCCCTGTACGAACACTTACGAACACTTATTCACTCAGTTATTAAAAGGATTCATCATGGCAAAAATGATCGGTATTGATTTAGGTACAACCAACTCTTGCGTCGCCGTTATTGAGGGCGGCCAAGCCAAAGTCATCGAAAACACCGAAGGCGCACGCACTACGCCGTCGATCGTGGCGTATCAAGAAGATGGCGAAATTTTGGTCGGCGCGCCGGCTAAACGCCAGGCCGTCACCAACCCACGCAATACTTTGTACGCGATTAAGCGTTTGATTGGTCGCCGTTTTGAAGAAAAAGAAGTACAAAAAGACATCGGCTTGATGCCTTTTGAAATTATGAAAGCCGATAACGGTGATGCTTGGGTGCGTGTGCGTAACGAAAAATTTGCGCCGCCACAAATTTCAGCCGAAGTGTTGCGCAAAATGAAAAAAACCGCCGAAGATTATTTGGGCGAAGAGGTCACCGAAGCGGTGATTACGGTGCCGGCGTATTTCAATGACACGCAGCGTCAAGCAACTAAAGATGCAGGCCGCATTGCGGGCCTAGATGTGAAGCGCATCATCAATGAGCCGACGGCGGCGGCCTTGGCTTTTGGGATGGATAAGCACAGCAAAGGCGATCGAAAAATTGCGGTGTATGACTTGGGTGGCGGTACCTTTGATATTTCGGTGATTGAAATCGCTGATGTGGATGGCGAAAAACAATTTGAGGTGTTGGCGACTAATGGCGATACCTTTTTGGGCGGTGAAGACTTCGATCAGCGCATTATTGATTTTATTTTGGACGAGTTCAAAAAAATCAACGGCGTCGATTTGTCTAAAGATCCAATTGCGCTGCAACGGATTAAAGCCTCGGCAGAACGCGCCAAAATTGAATTGTCCTCATCGCAACAAACTGAATTGAACGAGCCTTACATTGCGATGAACAATGGGGCGCCGCTTCATTTGAATTTGAAATTGACGCGTGCGAAATTGGAATCTTTGGTTGATGAATTGATTTCACGCACCATCGAACCCTGTCGTATGGCGATTAAAGACGCCGGAGTGAGCGTGTCTGATATTCAAGACGTGATTCTGGTCGGCGGTATGACGCGGATGCCAAAAGTTCAGGAAAAGGTTAAAGAATTTTTTGGTCAAGATCCGCGTAAAGATGTGAATCCTGATGAAGCGGTGGCAGTTGGTGCCGCAATTCAAGGCGCGGTCTTGTCGGGCGATCGTAAAGACGTCTTGTTGCTGGACGTGACGCCATTGTCTTTAGGAATTGAAACTTTGGGCGGCGTAATGACCAAAATGATCAATAAAAATACGACGATTCCGACCAAATACTCACAGGTGTTTTCAACGGCTGACGACAATCAACCTGCGGTGACGATTAAAGTTGCGCAAGGAGAGCGTGAGTTGGTGGCGGCGAATAAATTGTTGGGCGAATTTAATTTGGAAGGCATCCCTTCTGCACCGCGCGGCACGCCGCAAATTGAGGTGACTTTTGATATTGACGCCAATGGTATTTTGCACGTTGGGGCGAAGGACAAAGCCAGTGGCAAAGAAAACAAAATCACGATTAAAGCGAACTCTGGTTTGTCTGAAGACGAAATCGCACGCATGGTGAAAGACGCCGAAGAGAACGCGGAAGAAGACAAAAAATTGCGCGCCTTGATCGAAGCGCGCAATGGTGCCGAAGCCTTAATTCACGCGACAGAAAAATCTTTGACGGAATTCAAAGACAAAATTGAAGAGGCGGATAAAACCAAAATTCAGGCGGCGATTGTCGAATTGCAAAGCGCGGCTAAAGGCGGTGATATTGTCGAGATCGAAGCCAAAACGGCAGAATTGACGACGGCCGCGCAAAAAATCAGCGAGATCATGATGCAACAAATGTCGGCGGGTGCTGAAGCGGGTGGCGGCGGCGCTTCAGCTGGCGGTAATGCGGGTGCATCGAAAAAAGCGGATGATAATGTAGTCGATGCCGAGTTCAAAGAAGTGAAGGAATAATTTTTTGGTGGGTGTGAAGCGCAGGTAAAAATGGGAGTGCAGCTTGCACTCCCTTATTCATTTAAACAGTTGCAGTTTGTCGTCGCTTAAAGACGAATTCACCAATTACAGTTATGGCAAAAAAAGACCTTTACGAAATCTTAGGAGTCGCGCGTGGTGCCAGTGATGAGGATTTGAAAAAAGCATATCGGAAGATGGCGATGAAGCATCATCCCGATCGCAATCCTGACGATAAAACTGCAGAGGCAAAGTTTAAAGAAGCTAAAGAGGCCTATGAAATTTTGTCCGATCCGCAAAAACGCCAAGTGTTTGACCAGTATGGTTATGAGGGCGTGACGGGGATGGGCAATGGCGGCGGTGGCGGGGCTGGTGGCAATCCTTTTGGCGACGCCTTTGGCGATATTTTTAGCGATTTTTTTGGCGGGCGTGCTGACCCTTCAAGCGCCAATCGTGGCAATGACTTGCGCTATCAGCATGAGATTTCTTTAGAAGATGCGGTCAAGGGTAGCGAGATTTCAATTCGTATTCCGAGTTGGGATAACTGCACTAGCTGTAAAGGCAGTGGCGCTAAACCCGGCACCAGTCCGACGACCTGTAAAACCTGTGGTGGTCATGGACAAGTTCGGATGCAACAAGGGTTTTTCAGTGTGCAACAAACTTGTCCGCATTGCCGAGGCGCGGGTAAAAAAATCGACAATCCTTGCACCAGTTGTCACGGTGTGGGGCGAATCAAAAAACACAAAAACTTGCAAGTGGCGATTCCCGCAGGAATTGATCACGGCATGCGTGTGCGTTCTTCCGGCAACGGCGAACCCGGCGCTAATGGTGGTCCATCGGGTGATTTGTATATTGAGGTGTTAGTCAAGCCGCATTCGGTGTTTGAACGTGAAGGTGATAACTTGCATTGCAAAGTCCCGATCTCTTTTGCGCAAGCCGCTTTGGGTGGGGATATTGATGTGCCGACTTTAAATGGTAAAGGCGTGTTTACTTTGCAAGCGGGGGCGCAAAGCGGCGCGGTGTTCCGTCTGCGAGGTAAAGGGATTAAAGGCGTGCGTTCGGTGAATGCGGGGGATTTGTTTTGCCATGTGATTCTTGAAACACCGGTTGATTTATCCGATACGCAAAAAGACTTATTGCGCCAGTTAGAGGTATCGCTCACGGCAGGTAAAGGCAAGCACAGTCCGCAGTCGCAATCTTGGATGGATAAAGTCAAAAGCTTTTTTTCATAATCACCGCACCCGTGTTGCTCTTTTCTTTGGTGATGAGCGAGCAATCAATCTCGCATCAATCGCAACCGATGAGGACTTTCAGATGCGCGGCGACGCTGCGCGCCAGAGGGCTTAAGACATAACCGCCTTCTAAACAGGAGACCACTCGACCTTTGCAATATTGGTGTGCGATGCCCATTATTTGTTGCGTGACCCAAGAATAATCGCTTTCGGTAAATTGCAAATTTCCTAAATCGTCTTCGCGGTGCGCGTCAAATCCGGCCGAGATATAAATCATTTCGGGTTTAAATTGATGCAGTGCAGGCAACCAATGCCGCAATACGCTTTCGCGTAAGACCTCGCCACCAGTGCGTGCGTCTAATCCAATATTGATCATATTTTTGCCGCGCGCAGTTTCACCCGAAAAGGGGTACAAGTTTTTTTCAAAAATCGAGCACATCAATACCCGTGGATCGTCGCAAAAAATATCTTCGCTGCCATTGCCGTGATGTACGTCAAAGTCAATCAGGGCAACGCGCGGGATCTGGTGATGCTCCAGCGCATGCATGACGCCCACTGCAACGTTGTTGAAAAAGCAAAATCCCATTCCGGCGTTTCGTTCGGCGTGATGTCCAGGTGGGCGAACGCAGCAAAATGCAGTGGCGGCCGCGCCCGTGATCACCAAATCAGTTGCTTGTACTGCCGCTCCGGCGGCGCGCAACGCTGCTGGAACCGTGTAGGGATTCATATAAGTATCGGTGTCCAGCGCGTGATAACCCTCGGTCGGCGCGGCGCTCATCAATTGATTGATATATAAGCTTGTGTGTGCACGCTCTAGTTGCGCCATGGTGGCTAAGGGTGCATCGTAGGGCATGATGTAATCGAGCAGGCGATTGACCAGCAAGTGATCTTGAATCGCACTTAATCGTTGCGGACATTCGGGGTGATGCTTGCCCATTTCGTGGCGCGCACAATCGGAATGGGTGATAAAGGCGTTCAGCGCAGGGGGATTTGGTATTGAGGACACAGGTAAAGTGGATGAATGAGTGAGTGAGTGAGTGAATAATGATTTGAATGGGAGTCGCTATAAATAAATTCCGCGCTGCACAAAATCGGCCACTAGGACGCCGTTTTACCCCGTGATGATTTAAGGGTATTTTGAATACTGCGGTTTTAGTATCGTATTCTCACAGCCTTTAAGTAATCTGACAAACTGTTTCCTTGTTTAAAACTTGTTTAAAACCTATGGACACACCCAATATTGACCATAAACAGGGCGCAACCCGTCTGCGCGAAATTCCATATAACTACACGTCTTTATCTGACCGCGAAATTGTGATGCGTTTGTTAGGTAATGAAGGTTGGAAATTATTAGACAGTTTGCGCACCGAGCGCAAAACTGGCCGCTCCGCGCGGATGTTATATGAAGTCTTGGGCGATATGTGGGTAGTCAAACGCAATCCGTATTTGCAAGACGATTTATTGGATAACCCCAAACGCTTAAAGGCCCTGATTGATGCGCTGCACCACCGCTTGGAACAAATTTTGGCGTGGAGTCAAATCGCCAAAAATATTGATCCCGATGAGCATATTCGCGATTTAACGCATTTAGAGCGCAAAGAAAAAGTTACTCAGTTATTGAAATTGACGGCCAAAAATATCAGCGATTTTGCTGCCGATTTTGTGATGACGAGAAAATTGCGCCAGGACGTGACGCGCCGTTTGGGGCGTCACACCGCTTTGGACAATATTAAGTTTGATGCGCTCTCACGCGTGTCGCACGTAACGGATGCGACCGATTGGCGCGTGGAATACCCCTTTGTGGTGCTGACCCCAGATAGCGAGGAAGAACTCCCCTACTTGGTTAAATCGTGTATTGAACTGGGTTTGACCATTATTCCACGCGGCGGTGGAACGGGTTACACGGGGGGCGCGATTCCTTTGACCACGAAAAGCGCCGTCATCAATACCGAAAAATTAGAAACGATGGGCGCGGTTGAGTTGTTGAACATCCCTACGAGTACGGGTGTGCGCAGCGTCGCGGTGATTGCGACGCAAGCCGGTGTCGTCACCAAACGCGTCAGTGTAGCGGCTGAACACGCAGGCTATGTGTTTGCGGTGGATCCGACCAGTGCCGATGCGTCGTGCGTTGGTGGCAATATTGCGATGAATGCGGGCGGCAAAAAAGCGGTGTTGTGGGGCACGGCGATCGACAATTTATTAAGTTGGAAAATGGTTGACGTCAATGGTGATTGGTTAGAAGTCGAGCGCCTGGATCACAATTGCGACAAAATTCATTGTGCATCCGAAGCGCGATTTTCAGTACGTTACACCCATCCTGGCGAATCGACACCGTTTAAAACCGATGAGCTGACGCTGCCTGGTGCGATGTTCCGCAAAGTCGGTTTGGGCAAAGACGTCACTGACAAATTCTTAGGGGGTTTGCCTGGCGTACAAAAAGAAGGTTGCGATGGCTTGATTACCAGTGCGCGCTGGATTTTGCACAAAATGCCCCGCGCTATTCGCACGGTGTGTTTAGAGTTCTACGGTCCGGCGCGTTTGGCGATTCCGTCGATTGTTGAGATCAAAAAATTATTAGACGCACGCCCTGGCGGTGCGATCTTGGCGGGGTTGGAACATTTAGATGAACGCTATTTGCGTGCGGTGGGTTACAGTGCCAAATCCAAAAAAAATGGCTTTCCCAAGATGGTTTTGATCGGCGATGTGGTCGGTGAAGATGAGGATGCGGTCGCGCGTGCCAGTGCTGAAGTGGTTCGTATCGCCAATAGCCGCAGTGGCGAAGGCTTTATCGCCATTACCGCAGAAGCGCGCAAATTATTTTGGGCCGATCGAGGTCGCACTGCGGCGATTGCGCGCCATACCAACGCCTTCAAAATTAACGAAGACGTCGTGATTCCACTGCCGCGTATGGGCGAATACACCGAAGCAATTGAGCGTATCAATATCGAGTTATCGCTCGAAAATAAATTGGCCTTGCTAGATCAGTTGCTGGAATTTTTTGCGCAACCTTTGATGGATTTGGCCCCTGACGAAGATCATCTCGAGGACCCTGCGGACACGGCTGCGCGGGTCGTGCAAGCGCGACAATTATTGGCGCAAGTCAAAACACGCTGGCAGGCTTGCGCCACGCAGTTAGATGCACCCTATGCGATTTTGCGCGAGGTTTTAAACGAATCACAAAGTAAGGCCTGCTTTGATACTGCGCACGCTTTCAGCGGCGGAACGGTGTTAGAAGTGATTCGCGAACGTGTCTTGCGATTGTCGTGGAAACGTGAAATTCGAGCACCTTTGCAACAGATTTTTAGTGGTTTGCGTTATGCGCCAGTCGTGCAAAAATGTATCGAGATTCACCATTCAGTTTTGACCGGTCGGCTGTTTGTCGGATTACATATGCACGCGGGTGATGGCAATGTGCATACCAATATCCCAGTCAATTCGGATAACTATGCGATGCTGGCGCGGGCGCATGTCACGGTGGCCAAAATCATGCAAATCGCGCGCGATTTAGATGGTGTGATTTCGGGTGAACATGGAATCGGAATTACCAAATTGGAGTTTTTAACCGATGCTGAAATCGCGCCATTTCGCGAATACAAAACACGCATCGATCCCAATGGCCATTTTAATAAAGGCAAGTTAATGGGCGGCGCTGATTTGCGCGCGGCTTACACGCCATCGTTTGGCTTGATGGGGCATGAATCCTTAATCATGCAACAGTCCGACATCGATAGCATTGCCCGTTCGATCAAGGATTGTCTGCGTTGCGGCAAGTGCAAACCGGTGTGCGCCACTCACGTTCCGCGCGCAAACTTGCTGTATTCACCGCGCAACAAGATTTTGGCGACTTCTTTGTTGATTGAAGCCTTTTTGTATGAGGAGCAAACGCGGCGCGGCATTTCGCTCAAACATTGGGATGAATTTTCTGACGTCGCCGACCATTGCACGCTGTGTCACAAATGCGCCAAGCCTTGCCCTGTCGATATTGATTTTGGCGATGTGTCGATGAATATGCGCAATCTTTTGCGCAAAATGGGCAAGAAAAAAATTAACATTGGTACGACGGCTGCGATGTGGTTTTTAAATGCACGCGATCCGGCGGCAATTAATTTTTTACGTACGGCAATGATTCGCGTCGGTTATCAGACACAACGCTGGGCCAATGCCTTTTTAAAGCCGTTGGCAAAATTGCAAACGCGTCGTCCGGCCGCGACAATCGGGACGGCGCCGATACGCGAACAGGTGATTCACTTTATCAACAAAAAAATGCCTGCCAATTTGCCCAAGCAAACAGCGCGTGCTTTGCTGGGCGTCGAGAACAGTGACTTTATTCCGATTATTCGCAATCCAGCGGTGACTTCGGTCGATAGCGAGGCGGTGTTTTACTTTCCTGGTTGCGGATCAGAACGCCTGTTTTCACAAGTGGGATTGGCGACTCAAGCCATGCTGTGGCACGTCGGCGTGCAAACTGTTTTGCCGCCCGGATATTTGTGCTGCGGTTATCCCCAACGCGGCGCTGGGCAAATGGACAAGGCCGACAAAATCATTACCGATAACCGCGTTTTATTCCATCGCGTCGCCAATACCTTGAACTATTTAGACATCAAAACCGTGGTAGTCAGTTGCGGCACCTGCTATGACCAATTGGCGGGTTATCAGTTTGATCAGATTTTTCCTGGTTGTCGCATGATTGACATTCACGAGTATTTGCAAGAAAAAGGCGTCAAAGTTGAGGGCGTCACAGGTGTGCGTTATCTGTATCACGAACCTTGCCACACGCCGATGAAATTGCGCGAGGACACCGTGACGGTCAATCAACTCTTGACCCTCGCCGATGGCACTCACATCGATAAAAGCGAACGCTGCTGTGGCGAATCGGGAACTTTTGCTCTGACGCGACCGGACGTGTCGACGCAAGTACGTTTTAGTAAAGAGGAGTCTTTGCAAAAAGACGCCGCGCGTTTGCGTGCTGATGGATTTAGTGGCGAGATCAAACTATTGACTTCGTGCCCATCGTGTCTGCAAGGAATCTCGCGCTACAACGACGACATCGACAGCAGCGCTGATTATGTGGTGGTTGAAATGGCGCGGCATTTGTTAGGGGAGAGCTGGCTGGAGGATTATGTCCAACGAGCCCGTTCCGGCGGGATAGAGCAGGTCTTGGTATAAAGTTTTTTGTGTAGATTTTCTTGTGTATATTTTCTTGTGTAGTTTTTTTGTGTAGGGTCTCATTCCACGTTTATTTCAAACGAGACCCCACACAATCATCAGAGAAGTGGCCGTTAATTTTTACCGAATTGGGACGCATAGCAAAGTCACCCAATCATTGCTGTGTGCCGCCTGCATGGGGTTGGTGTGATAGACCTCTAGCGCGGGGCGGCGTTTGTCGATTTTGAGTTTCTTCATTTTCACTTGGCCGTAGAGGGTATTCCAACCCGATCCGATCAGTTCGTAATTACCTCGAAAAGTCATTTGAAAATACTTGCCGCCACCTAAGGTTTTGCCGGTTTCGCCGCTCACTAAATGCGTCACCGGAACGCCCATATCCATGACGGTCCACTCCTTCATCGCTTTGACTTTGTGATAGGCGGCAATACTCGGTAGCGACGTTGCGCGGCTGGGGTCTTGCGCCAAGGTTTGGCCAAATTTTGGATAAGCACGATGCATCGCCTCGCGCATATTGGCGAAGCTGCCAACAAAAGACTCGGTCAAATAAAGCTGTGGTGCGCGCTCAACAATTCCATCAAACACGATTTGCGGATGTTCGCTGCCAGGATCAAGCACGCCGCGCAGCAAAGCCAATCCCAGAGCGAAATCGTGACCAATCATTTTTGCCATAAAGGCGCACAGTGGGCGTATCAAAAAAGGAATTTTGGCGTCCATCGTCCAGGTGACTTGGGTTGCACCATCGATCGTGGCAAAGGTGAAATGAATATCGGCTTTGCTTTTAAATGGACGGATAAAGGTCAACAAAATATCCAAGCGTTCGTTCGGAATAATCTGGCGATGTTGCATCGATCCCGCGCCGATCATCGTGCTATCCCAGGTGTAACTGCCGTCCACCGAGCTTGGGTTGTGCAAGGTGGTTTTTTGCTGAGGGTCGTGCAAGCTCCACGGACTCCATTGCGCCCAATACGAAAAATCACGCACATAGTCGAATACTTGGGCAAGCGGTTTGTCGATCACGATAGAGCGCGTGACTTGATAAGCTGGTGGCAAGCGCAACAGATAGATCAAGATAGCCACAATAACAAGCGCAATGAGGGTTAACAGCATCAGTATCTCCTTATTAAAAATTCAGGGTTTAAAAATTCAGGGGTAATTTATTTCAAGGTCTGCAAAATCCGTGCAGCGTCACGCGCAAAGTAAGTGACGATAGCGTCCGCTCCAGCGCGTTTAAAGGCGAGCAAAGATTCCATCATCACCGCATCGTGGTCAATCCAAGCATTTTGTGCGGCCGCTTTAATCATTGAATATTCGCCGCTGACCTGGTAGGCGACAGTTGGCAAGCCGAATTCTTGTTTGACGCGCCACACAATATCCAGATACGGCAAGCCGGGCTTAATCATGACCATGTCGGCGCCTTCGCTGATGTCCAGCGCGACTTCGCGCAAGGCTTCGTTAGCGTTGGCTGGATCCATTTGATAGGTTTTTTTATCGCTTTTACCCAGCGCGCCGGCCGAACCAATCGCTTCGCGGAAAGGGCCATAAAACGCCGACGCGTATTTGGCCGAGTACGCCAAAATTTTGGTGTGGATGTGTCCAGCGGCCTCTAGTGCGACTCGCATCGCGCCCACGCGCCCGTCCATCATGTCCGATGGCGCGACAATATCCACGCCATCCGACGCGTGCAAACAGGCTTGCGCAGCCAAAATTTTGACCGTTTCGTCATTCAAGATATATCCCGCCGCGTCTAGGACACCATCCTGTCCGTGGCTGGTATAGGGGTCTAGTGCGATGTCAGTCATCACGCCCAAATTGGGGAAATTCTGTTTCAAAGCGCGCACCGTGCGAATCACCAAACCATCGGGGTCTAGCGCGGCGCGACCATCGGGTGTTTTTTTCGTCGCGTCCAAAACTGGAAACAGTGCCAGCACGCCGATACCCAAATTAACCACGTCTTGCGCGACGATTAACAACTGATCAATCGAGTAACGATGGACTCCTGGCATGGCGACGATGGGTTCGACGATGTTGCTGCCCTCGACAACAAACACCGGATAAATAAAGTCCTGCGTGCTTAATTGGTTTTCGCGCATCAAGCGGCGTGAAAATTCGTCACGACGCATTCTGCGCGGGCGATGGGCTGGGTAAGAGCTCAGTTTGGATAAATCAGACATGGCAAAACTCCTAAAAGCAAGTGTTCAAAAAACGATATAAAAAGTTATGGGCACTTCTATCAATTCATTTTTGCGGCGAATTGCTTTGTTGCACAGTACGCGAAATCCTCACGTACTGTATGTACGCTCTGGTTTCTGTGTGCTGTGCGCCTCGCACTTCATCCGCACATTCTGTATTTATAGAAGTGCCCTTAAGAAAGTTTGCGTAACACTTGCAAACTTAATTGCACGGCGTGAACTTGGGCTTGCCAACGAATCGCCTCGCGCGTAGGTATGCTAGTGGATTGCTTGGTGGATTGGCTGGTTGGTTGATCGGCAAAAACATAATGCTTGGTATGGTGGATATGCTGAACATGATTATACAAGACATCGATAAACACCGTGCCGACTGGCTTGGTGAGGCTGCCGCCAGTGGGGCCAGCGATTCCCGTGATGGCAACAATCAGCGGCAAGGCGGTGCGTGAAAACGCTGCACGTGTCATTTCTTGTGCGATTTGTGCACTGACGGCGCCGTGTTGTTGTAGCAATTGCGGCGATACGCCCAGTGCAATTTTGGCGGCGTTGTCATAGCTGACAAAGCCACCATAAAACCAGTTTGACGCGCCCGCGTAATCGGTTAAGCACGCCATCAAAGCACCACCGGTGCAGGATTCGACGCAGGCCATTTGCCAATTGCGCGCCTGTAAATGCTGACCCAGCGATTGAATAAGAGGTGTCAATTCAGATGAACGCATTGATGCAGAGGGTGACAAGAGGATTAGAGGCGTTGTAATTTTTGCGGTTTGACGCGCCGCCGAATCGCACGAAACACTTGCGCCAAATGTTTGCGATCGCGAATTTCGATGGTGAAATTCATGGCGGTATGCGATAACTGCGGGCTATCGTTCAAAGTTGCACCAATGATGTTGACATTGAGTTCACCAATTGCCGAGGCAACTTTGGCGAGTACGCCTGGCGCATGAATCGTGACGACTTGAATCGCACAGGGCAGCAACTGCGCGCCAATATCACCCCATGTCAAATCAAGTGATTGATTGCCTTGTTTTTTGATGTCGTGTTCGCAATCGATCGTATGCACGGTCATGCCCCGATCGTAACGATAACGACCAATGACGGTATCGCCAGGAATCGGCGTACAGCAGGGCGCTAAATGAATTAAGGACAAGGCGTCTTGATCAATCGTAATCGGCGCAGGCAAGTTGATCAGCGCAACATCATTTTGGCGATGGAGTTTGTTGGGCAAAAATTGCTTGATCACACCGGCCAAAATATTGGCGTTGTGTTTGTCCATGCCAATTTCTTCATAAAGCTGGGTCATGCTGGACAGGTGCAGACTTTCTAATAATTGACGGCTGATCGATTCTGGCAGTTGAGGATTGATCTGAGCACTCATCAAGGCACGAGCAAACAATTGATAACCGACTTGTTCCAACTGGTTGTGCGAACTGATGCGTAGAAAATTTCGAATCGAGGCGCGTGCCCGTGCGGTATGGACGTAATGTAACGACGCGGGGGTTGGGTGAACCTGCGGTGCAGTCGTGATCTCGATGATGTCGCCATTTTTGAGCGGCGTGCGCAACGATACCGTAGTGGCGTTAATTCGGCACGAGACCGCGTGATGACCGATGTCAGTGTGGATGTAATACGCAAAATCCAAGGCCGTTGCCAAGCGCGGTAAGCTGATGATGCTGCCCTTGGGCGTAAATACGTACACCGAATCAGGAAACAATTCAACCTTGATGTGCTCTAAAAATTCTGCTGAACTGCCTTGGTTTTTGGGCAAATCAATCACTGATTTCAACCAGTTCAAGGTATTTTGTTCGAGTACGGAAAAATGTTGATCTTGATCTTTGTACATCCAATGCGCCGCCACACCCGATTCGCACAAATAATGCATGGTTCGGGTGCGAATTTGAAACTCAATGTGCACGCCCGAGGCGTTTAACAGCGTGGTATGCAGCGATTGATAGCCATTGTTTTTGGGGATCGCGATATAGTCTTTGAAGCTACCGGGAATCGGTTTGTACAAGCCATGCAGTGCGCCCAGCGCCAAATAACAATCACTTAAAGTTTCGACTATCACGCGAATGCCATAAATATCAGTGACGTCTTCAAATCCGCAATGCTTGCGCTTCATCTTGCGATAAATTCCGTACAGATTTTTTTCGCGTCCTGACAATTCGGCGCTAATGTGGTGATTTTTTAACGCGTTAGCAACCGCCGTGTTGGTGTTTTCGATGATTTCGCGACGCCCGCCACGCAGTGCACCGATGGCTTTTTTGAGCGTTGAATAGCGCATGGGATACAAATGACGAAAGCCCAGGTCCTGCAATTCGCGATACACAAAATTCAAACCCAAACGATTGGCAATGGGGACGTAAATCTCTAAGGTTTCGCGCGCGATACGGTGAATTTTGTGCACAGGCAAAGCGCCCAAGGTATGCATATTGTGCAGGCGATCGGCCAGCTTAATCAAAATCACCCGAACATCGTTGGACATCGCCATTAACATTTTGCGCAGGTTTTCGGCGTCAGCGTCGATTTGATTCGTGAATTGAATTTTGTCGAGCTTGGAAACGCCATCGACTAACTCGGCAACTTTGGTACCAAATTTTTGTGTGATGGTTTCTAGCGAAACGCCTTGATCTTCGACCACATCGTGCAGCAGCGCTGCGCAAATAGTCTCGGCATCCAAATTCCAGCGCGCACAAGTGATCGCGACGCCTACGGGATGCGTGATGTAACACTCGCCACTGGCGCGCTGTTGTGAGGCGTGTTTTTTAAAGGCATAGTGGTAGGCCTTGAGAACTTGCGCGGTGTGTTCAGGCGTTAAATATTCTTGAACAATCGTGGTGAGGTGTTGCTGCAAAACTTGTGCCCATTCTTCATTCGGCTCTGCAGGGGCCAATATGGGTGTATGAATAGACGTGAGCGAAGACATCAGATCGGGTAAAAATTGAATCGCTTATAGCGCCAAAATAATCTTATTACCCTGGCGACGCCCTAATAAACCCAGCAGTCCACTGAGGGCGGCTTCTTGCGCCGGATCGGCGTAGGCCTCGCCATTTAAGTGAAAGCGGCCATTTTGAATGCCGCCGGTGGCATTCATAAATAAAGGCCCCGTTGGTGTGGTCAAGGTAAATCGCGTATCAGCCGCTGGGGTCGGTGTCGATTCGATTTGAATCAAATAATTGCCTAAGGATGAAACGGATGACAAGCGCGAACTCAAGCCATTTAATTGCAGGACCGCATGACTGCGCACGCTCTCCGAATCGATCACGGTGTCATCAAAGCGCAAACTCATTTGACCTTGTAATTGCAGGGTATTAAACGGCGCTCCTAATCCGTTTAAGACGGCGATCGGGATGCTGATTTGATTGGCGCTGACCTTAAAAATGCCACTGAAAAAACCATTAGATTCGATGTCCAGGGCGCGCGTAAACATCGCACTGTCGACATGCAGTTGGATTGTTCCCGTCAATAAACTGGGCCAATCTACACGCCAATTGATGGTTGAGGGCAAAGGGTAAGCGCCCGATGTTGTTGCTGATGTTGACGATGTCGATGATGTTGATAACGCGATTCCAGCGCTGCCTTCAAATACAGAACCTTGTGCTTCGGTCAATAGCACGCGGCCATTGGTGATATGAGCCACGCCGTGCGCTAACCATGTCGCGGGCGCAAAATACACCACTGTTCCGCCGATTAACAGCGCGATTAGCAGGGCGGTAAACAATCGAAAAAACCATTTTTTCATAACAACTTCAGTTAGTGTGAGTTAAGGTAAGCGCCAATCCAAAGTGAGATTGGCTTGACCTTGCGTAAAGGGTTCGGTCGCACTGAGGGTAAGTCCGATGACGGTCAAATTAAAGTTTTGCGTGATTTCTGCCAGGGCGTTCATCGTCATACGGTAATTGCTGTCGCGAATCGAAATACGCAACTCTTGTGGCGAAGTCCATTGCATGGCAATTTTGTTGCGGTCCAATTGCGCCCGCATCAGCAATGGCGGCAGCGCAGCGTCCAGCGCTGTTTGTGTGGTGGGCGTGTTGTTGCGCGTGGGTTGAATTTTTTGTTGTTCGATCAGTTGCGTCATCTGCGCCAACTCATTGCGCAGCACAGGCAAATCTTGCAGCCATTTTTGGCGTGTTGTTTGCGCCGGTTGGTAAGCCACAAAATACATAAAAGTGCCGATCAAAAATAGCAGCATCGCGATCAGCAATCGACGTTCACGCGGCGTGCGCTTGCCCCAGGCACTGACTAATCCGGCCAAAGGAGTTAAATGTTGCGTAATTCGGTTCGAGGTTTTCATTCGTGTATCGTCCACGTAAATTGATTTTGCTTGCCTTTGATCTGCGGCCGCAAAATTTTGAATCCCGAATTGGTCAATAATTTTGTCGCACTTTCCATGTCTTTGCTCGATAACACATTCCACTGCACGATTAAAGAGTAGCTGCGGGTTTGTAGATCGTAGGCGTATTCGAGGTGTTTGATTTTTTTGCCGTCGCTGTTGAATGTTTGTATCGCCGCCTCAAATTTTTGCAACAAAGTAAATACGGGTGCCAAAGTTGGTTTTGCGGTTGTTGTTTGACGGCTTTGCAAACGGGTGAGCGCGTCAAGCGGGTTGCTTGAGATGATTTCATTGGGATACGCGCGAGTAAACACTTGTTGCTGCGCCACTTGTAAATCCTGTGCTTGTTGTGCTAAACGCCACGCGTCCAAATTGATGCCCAGTACACTGAAACCCACCGCCGCCATTGCGGCGATTAACAGGCCACGTAATTGAGGCATTTGCGCCCAGCTAATAGATTGAATAGATTGACCCGTCGCAGATTTTTTTCCGTCATTAGAAAGACCCGCCTTATAAAAACGCAACAAATTTAACGGGCATTTATCTGCTGCGTTAATCCAGTGTCCCCAATCGTAGCGCTGATAAGACTCTGCGGGTGGGAGATAAGTCGGCACTTCATTGGTAAAGCCTAATGCCGTCCATGAAGCAATCGGCGTGTGTTGAGCCTTGTGCGGTGGTGCGTCTGAACGCTTGAGTGGCTCATCTGACCCCGCATCAGATTCAATCGAGGTTTCAATTGCGGTGTTAAACGGCGTTTCAAATGGACGTGTTGGTGCGCTGAAAATGACGGACAAGGTCGTGGCTAAATTCTCTGGCGTAACCGTCACTCCAACGCCGTCTGCGGCGTCGCGTCGCGCACTGACATTGATGAGTCCATCAGGGCGAGGCATAAAAAATGCGCTGTTGATGGGCAAGCATAAAGTTTGTGGCAGGGCTTCTTGTCGGCCACCGCGCAGAGCGAGGAATTGCGAGAACTCTTGCCAATGCGCACTGTTGCCGATTGCGGCGATCCAATGTTCACCTTCACGGTTGGCCGCGAAAGTCGCGCTGTAGGCCCCGACTTCGCTTAATAAATATTCTTCAATCACATGCGGTAAAACCTGCTGTAATTTTTTGGATGAGAGTTTGGGCAAGGGGTGCGTGAATAAACTGACGTCACTGCCTGATAATAGCCATACCGTGTGCGCTGATTTGGGCAGGTGATGAATGGTCGATTCGCCAATCACCAGTGTTGCCGGACCGCGATTACGCACCCGTCTGAACGACGCGATGGCGAACGGCAAGGGGGTCTCCCAGCGATTGGTCGACAACTCGTGTAAGGGTGGGAGAAGGACGAAAAGTGTTTTCAAAATGAAGGTTTGGCGCGTGACAAAATCAATAAACGTTTATCGTAGCAGCGGATGAGTTGATGTGGATGAATTGATGTTAATGCAATACAAGGTTATCTAGTATAGGAGAGGTGCGGGAGAGGTGAGGGAGAGGTGCGGGAGAGGTGCGATGCACTCCCTGATGGTGTCGGTCAGCGCGCGGTTTCGGTCAACCCGCGTGCCCGAGGTTTTAATTTTGAGCATTTTGAATACGACGACGATGATGAATGAGCTAAACACAGATTTTACTAATGAACCTACTAACGAAGCTAAGCATGAAACTAAGCTCGAAACTAAGGTGGCGGCGACTGATACGAATGTTGCGCCCACTTTTGCCCCAGAATATCAACTCGACGAATTTGAGGTGCGGGTGTTGGGTGTTTTAATCGAAAAATCATTTTTAACGCCGGATAATTTTCCTTTATCGTTAAATTCTTTGGTCAATGGTTGTAATCAGTTGACCGCGCGTGAGCCAGTGATGGCCCTGGGCGAAGAGGTGGTAATGCTGGCTTTGGAAAGTTTGAGCCAACAAAAATTAGCGCAAGAGCGTCAGCAAGCCGGTGGTCGTGTCCCTAAATACGAACATCATATGAGTTTTCGCATCAGTTTAGACAAACCTTTGCAAGCGGTTTTGTGCGTGTTATTACTGCGTGGTGCGCAAACCGTGGGGGAAATTCGTGCGCGCACTGAGCGTATGGTGGCTTTTAGCGATGCGCATGCGGTCGAAGACGTATTAACGCAGTTGAGTGAAAAATTTCCACCGATGGTCGCGCGTTTGCCGCGCGCGCCAGGCGCTAAAGAAGTGCGCTACATTCATTTGATGAGTGGGTCTGATAAACAAAGTCAAGCCGAGTCGGCGCAAGCCTTCAGTGGGGTGGGCGGCTTAGTCGCCAGTTCGCCGCGTAGTGACCGGATTGAAGTCTTGGAACATCAAGTGGCGGATTTGCAGCAGCAGCTGAACAATTTGCAATTGGACTTTGCGAGCTTTAAGCAAAAATTTGAATGATCCGTCCGTTTGAGTTATTGCGTCAACAGCGTGTCGAGTTTTTAATGGGCACTTCTATAAGTACAGAATGTGCGGATGAAGTGCGAGGCGCACAGCACACAGAAACCGGAGCGTACCTACAGTACGTGAGGATTTCGCGTACTGCGCAACAAAGCAATTCGCCGCAAAAATGAATTGATAGAAGTTCCCTAATCTAATAATTGCGTTTGCGTCGGTAAGGTTGGGGTCGGTAAGGCGGTGAGAGGCCGATCTAATTGGAGTGTTTCTGATTCGGTTTGATCTGAATCCAAGGCCGAGAGTTCCAGTCCTTCAATTTCCAGCAGAGATTTTCCGGCAATGCCTTGCAAATCGCCATACATACCGACGGTCGCGCCCATTACACGTTCGATTTGTTCGGTGCGTTTGGCCCATTGCTTCATGATGGCTTTACGTTCTTTGTCGAGGTCTTCTTGCATGGTCGAAAACGCCTCGACGATGGCTTCAACGCGTTGTTTAAAACGCGGCCCCGTTAAGTATTGATACACCAATTCGGTTTTCGATTGTTGGCCTACGGCAGCTAAGCGCACGCCACTGACTTGCAGCAGGGTTTGGCGCAACACCGTCGCGACAGGCAGCGCGGCACGCGGATGCGCCACCCATACACCATCAATGATGTCAAACACTTCGATGTCTTTAGGCAGGCTGTGACTGATTAAAACCGAGATTTCGGCTTTGGCGGTGCGTTGATCTTCGCGCAGTTTTGCCAACCAAGCCTCGCTCCAATTTTTAGTGCGTTTGGATTCCCACAAAATCGTGCCGCTTAACTGTCCTTGCCCGCTATAAACGCGCTGCAATACGTCGCCGCCAAATTCGCCTTTGGGTACCGGTTCGATTTGGTCAAACGGAAATTTGGCGCGCAGTAAATTTTCGAGTTCGAGTTCTTGAACCTCGCCTTGTAATTGTTGCGAACCTTGTTCGGCCTTTTGTTTCAACTCTTCAATTTTTTGCTGCATGGCAGAAATGGTTTGTTCTTTCTCCATCAATTTGAGGCGCGAGTTATCTTCGGCTTCGCGCCTGGCTTTGTCGCGAACTTGATTTAAACCTTCTTGGACGCGCTTGGCGACATTCAATTCCAATTCTCGTTTGGCATCATCAAGCTCGCGCTGTTTGGTGATGAGTTCGGCTTGCGCGTTTTGCGCCTGGGCCAATTTTTGATCGCTAATTTTTAACACCGCTTGCAGTTCGTTTAATTGACGCGCCTTGCTATCCAGTTCTGCGGCGTTGGCTTGTTTGGCGCGCCGAGATTCTTCTTCGACAATGCGCGCTCGTTCGCTGGTTAATTGTGCGCTGACCTTGGTGGCGACTTGGTCCTCTAGCATTCGCGTGGCATCGGCGAGAACTTTTTCTTTTTGACGAATTCCCAATTCTTGTTGCGCAATCGCCGCGTCTTTTTCAGACAATTGTTTGGCAAATTGTTGACGCGTCGTCTCGATCAGGGGTGCTGCCAAGGATTCGGTTAAACGAATTTCAGTTTTGCAATGCGGACAGGTAATCGTCGGTTCAGTCATATCTTGACAAGAGCTTAAGAAAAGGATTTAGGACTTTTTGGGCAGGCGTTTAATCAAACTGGAGGTATCCCATCGCGCCCCACCCATCGCTTGCAATTCGCCGTAGAACTGATCGACTAAAGCAATCGCGGGCAGGCTGGAATGATTACGGCGCGCTTCGTCCAGACACAAACCCAAATCTTTGCGCATCCAATCAACGGCAAAACCAAAATCAAATTTATGGTCCACCATTGTTTTACCGCGATTGATCATTTGCCATGACGAGGCGGCGCCTTGGCTAATTGCGTCTAGCACCAAGGGCATGTTCAAGCCGGCGTTGAGTCCAAATTGAACCCCTTCGGCAAGACCCTGTAAAAGGCCGGCGATGCAAATTTGATTGACCATTTTTGCCAATTGGCCCTTGCCGCTGGGGCCGATGCGAGTGACTGCCTGCGCGTAGCTCATGAGCACGGGTTGCGCTTTTAAAAATGCAGATTCATCACCGCCACACATGACGGTCAAAATGCCTTTTTCTGCGCCAGCTTGCCCGCCAGATACGGGGGCGTCAATAAAAAACATTTTGTGCTCTGCCAGAATTGCCGCCAGTTCGATCGCAATTTTGGCGCTGGTAGTGGTGTGATCAACCACGATTGCGCCTGCGCTCAACCCCGCCATAATTCCTTGCTGGGCAGACTCGTCGCCTAATACAACACGTCGCACATCGTCGTCATTGCCCACGCATAAACACACTATTTCTGCATCTTTGACCGCCTCGATAGGCGAATTGGCGGGGCTCCCTCCATAGTGTTTTGCCCACGCTTGCGCTTTGGCAGAACTGCGATTGAATACCGTCACTGAATGTCCTTTGGCTTGTAAATGTCCTGCCATTGGCGCGCCCATGACACCTAAACCGATAAATGCGATTTTCATAATGAGTTGTATTTAAAAGAACGGGTGAAAAAATGATACTTGACGGTGCTGCTGCAATCGATGACTTAAGCGCGACGACGGTCCCATAGCGCATGGGCCAAAGTACTGGCGTCTAGGTATTCCAATTCAGCACCCGCTGGAACACCCCGTGCCAAGCGCGTGATCGAGATATTCAAAGCGTGTAATTGTTGCGCGATAGCGTATGCAGTGGTTTCACCTTCTTGCGTAAAACTGGTGGCGAGAACGACTTCTTTTACGGTGCCTTCTTGGCAGCGTGCGCGCAATTTTTGTAAGCTGACATGTTCGGCGCTGTGCCCACTAATCGGAGAGATGCGTCCCATCAAAACGAAATACAAACCTTGATATACATGGGTTTGTTCGATGCGCATTTGATCAATGGGCATTTCGACGACACACAACAAACTGCTGTCGCGCTTGGGATTGCTACAGGTTGAGCACAAGAGTTCTTCGGTGTAGTTATTGCACCAACTACACGGTTTTAAGGCCGTTAAGGCCTGCGTTAAACGGTTTGCCAACAGAGCCGCGCCTTGCCGATCATGTTGCATCAAATGGTAGGCCATGCGTTGCGCTGATTTTTCACCAACTCCGGGTAAAACCCGCAAGGCTTCAATTAAATTTTTCAAGGGGAGGGTCGTGCGCCAAGATGCTTAAAAAGGCATTTTGAATCCGGGCGGCAAAGACATGCCCGAAGTCACTGCGCTCATTTTTTCTTCGGAGCTTGCTTCGACTTTTCGTACGGCGTCGTTAAACGCTGCGGCCAACATGTCCTCAAGCATTTCTCTATCATCGCCAGTCAAAGAGGGGTCAATTGTCACGCGCTTAACCGCGTGTTTGCAGGTCATTTTGATGATGACCATGCCCGCGCCAGCTTGACCTTCGACCTCGATATTGGCCAATTCTTCCTGTGCCTTTTTCATATTGTTTTGCATTGCCTGGGCTTGTTTCATTAAGCCAGATAAGCCGTTTTTCATCATGATCTCATCTCCAAAAAATTGTGACCTAAAAATAGGGGTGTGAAAAATAAAGGTGTGAAAATTTTAAGGTGTCGCCGTGGGGGCCGCATTCAAACGAATCGATTCGGGAATCAAGCTTGCGCCTAAATCACGCACTAGGTTTTGAAAAAAACTGTCCGATTCAATTTGCGTTTTTAAGTGCGTCAAATGGGCCTGTTCGGTTTGTTTTTGCAACATTAAATACGTTTGTGATACCGCGCCTTCGCTAAAGCTAAGGCGAATTTCTTGTCCAAAATGAGTGGACAGCGCTGCTTGTACAGTCGCTTCGCTACTGGCGATGCGCAAACTCGCCGAGGGAATTCGTAAATGAATTTGCTGACCTGCGGCCATAATGAGTTCGCTTTGGTATACCAGTTGCTGCGCCATGCCCTTTAGCGGTAATTGTGCGACCAGACTTAACCATGTTTTCGCGTCACACAGTATGGCGGCGGACGATACCGGCTCTGTCAATGACAAATGGGGTTCGGGCGCGCGTTCTTCAGGTTCCGCGCGTTCTTCAGATTCAATAGGATCGGGTGCGGCGAGGTGTTCTACTTTTTCAGCGGGAGCTGCTGAGACGGCTGGTCTGGCGTGAGCGTTTGCATGGTTAACGGGCGATGCGTTTGGGCGGGCTTCTGCGGCGTTGCCTTGAGTCGATGGAGGACGGGTTAATGGACGCTCTGAGGGCGGCGCAGAGTTTTCACTGGTTGAGGGGTTAAAGCGCAAGAGGCGTAATAAAGTCATCATGAATCCCGCAAATTCATCCGGCGCCAAACTTAAATCGCGTGAACCGTAGGTGACGATTTGATAATAGACCTGGACTTCGGTTCCCGAGAAGGTTTGCGCCAAGCGTTGTACATCGGCGTATTCCGGCAGTTCTTGGCTCAGCGCATCGCTGGCGACTTGGACAATGGCGATTTGCTGCAATAAGTTGGCCAAATCAGTCAGCGCGCCAGAAAATGACAAGCTGCGCATGGACATTTCTTGGGCGATCGCAAACAGGCTTGCCCCTTCTTGCGCGGTCAGTGCGTCCAAAATTCGGAACAAATAACTTTGATCTAAAGCACCAAACATTTCAGTCACTTTGCTGCGGCTAATCGTATCGCCCGAATACACGATCGCCTGATCGGTTAAAGACAGCGCATCACGCATCGATCCGTGCGCGGCTTTGGCAATCATCGCCAGTGCAGGGGTTTCAAATGGGATTGACTCTTGCGTTAACACACTGGCCAAATGTTGGGCAATGATTTCCGGCGGCATTTGCTTGAGATTAAATTGCAGACAACGCGATAAAACAGTGGGGGGAATTTTTTGTGGATCGGTCGTCGCCAAAATAAATTTCACATGGCTGGGCGGTTCTTCCAGCGTTTTGAGCATTGCGTTAAACGCGTGATTGGTGAGCATGTGCACCTCATCAATCATGTAAATTTTGATTCGTCCTTGGGTTGGCGCGTACACCGCTTGCTCCAGCAATTCGGCCATTTCGCTGACGCCGCGATTGGACGCCGCATCCATTTCAATATAGTCAATAAAGTTGCCGCTATCAATCGCGCGGCAATGTTCGCACTGTCCGCAGGGCTGCGCGGTGATATTACCTTTACCGTCCACGCCGATGCAGTTTAGGGCTTTGGCAAGGATGCGCGATAAAGTTGTTTTCCCCACGCCACGGGTTCCCGTAAACAAATAGGCGTGATGCAAACGTTGTTGCGTCAAGGCATGAGTTAAGGCGCGCACGACGTGCTCTTGGCCGGCTAGGGTAGAAAAATCGCGTGGCCGATATTTACGCGCCAGAACTTGATAGGACATTTTTGTCTTAGGGAAAAACGAAAAATAAGGTTTAGCCTACACCGACGGGCTAAAATGACACCACTTGATTCAGAGCTTTTTCAGAACAATTTTTGCAGAATTTTTGGGGACGATGACGGGCTGGATCTGTGGCACTTGCAGGTAGAGTTAGGGCTGCTTCGTTCCCGACCTGACCCGGTTGGCTCGCTCCAATGCACAGGAGCCCGTCGCTGATGATTCTACTCTAAGCTTTAATGACAATCTTTGATGTTCAGTTTGTATAACACCTTAAATTTATGAAAACTCAATTGCATTTAAATCCTATTAAATCGAGCGTTAGACATGCTGGCCGCGCTTTTTTGATCGGGGGCGCGATACTGGTGGGTATGAGCGCATTTGCGCAAAAGGCGGTCTCACCGACCTTACACACTTTACAGTTTTCTAACAGTCCCTTTATTCAAATCAAGGTTGAAGTCGCAAGCACTGACGCCCAACGCGCGCTAGGTTTGATGAATCGCAAAAAAATAGGCAAAGATGGCGGAATGTTATTTATCAGTGCCGCGCCCGAAAACACCTGTATGTGGATGAAAAATACCTTGCTGCCTTTAAGCGTGGCGTTTATCAACGACCAGGGGCGAATTGTGAATATTGAAGATATGCAACCCAAAACCTTGACGACGCATTGCGCCAAAGAGCCGGTTCGTTATGCTTTGGAAATGAATTTAGGATGGTTTGCGGCGCATCAAATTATCCCTGGCACAGTGGTTTTGAACTTGCCCCGCTTTTGAACTTACCCGTTAGGCGCAAGGATCATTTTCTAATTGACGCGTTAATCGCAATCTTGATAGAACAGTCTATATGAACAACAATGCGACGCCATCGTTCTGGCCGGCTTTTTTATTGGTCTTATGCGCCATTGGAATCGGTGCCTACTTGCTCTATCAAATCAGTCCGCTGGCAGTATTGCTGTGGTGTGCGGGCTGGTTAATTGCGCATTATTACCATCAGTATCAATTGTTAAAGTGGGCGCAGAACAATCGATTTTCTTCAGAAGGTTTTGGCACTTGGGGGCGCATTTTTCGTCAAATCGCGCGTCAAAGTCGCAAGCAGACTCAGTTGATTGCCGCGCAAAAAGAGCGTATCGGCAATTTAGATAGTTATTTGTATTTATTGCCCGATGGCGTGGCGATTATTGACCCGCATTTTTCCTTGGAGTGGATGAATGAAGTGTTTGCCCAGCATCTGGGCATTCGCACTCAAGAGGATTTGGGTATTCGTCTGACCCATTTGGCACGCAATCCCGATTTAATTAAATATTTTCAGGCGGGCGATTTTTCCAGTGAATTGGAGTTCACTTTTTATGGGCGCACTCTGATGCTGCTGGTGATTCGCTTGGATACGGAAAAGTATTTTGTGGTGACTCAAGATCGTTCGGCACAAAAAAATCTAGAACGTTTACGGCGCGATTTCATCGCCAATTCTTCGCATGAATTACGCACGCCTTTGACTGTCATTCATGGGTTTTTAGCGCTGGCCATGCAATCAGAAAATCAAAGTATTGAAACCCTGCGTGCTAATTTGCCACTCATGTATCGTGAAAGTCAACGCATGATGCGTCTGATTGAAGACATGCAAACCTTAAGCGCACTGGAACGCGAAGGCATCGAAGCGATCGATAAACGCGATGTCATCAGTCTGACTAACGTAGTGACGCAGAGTTTGTCCGGTGCCCAGCAATTGGTCAAGCAGTTGCCAGAAAGCTATCGCTTTGTTCAGCAAGGCGAGGATGTGCTGCTGCGCATTCCTGAAACCTTGTTGCATAGCGTGATCAATAATTTGATCGTCAATGCCGTGCGCTACAGCCCGCAAGGTGGAACGATTACGGTGTCATGGATGGTGGAGAACAGTGGTTTAAGTGTTCACGTGCACGATCAAGGTTTGGGCATTGCCGCTGAACACATTGGACGTTTGACCGAACGTTTTTATCGTGTTGATGAAGGCTACTCGCGCCAAGTGCAAGGAACGGGGCTGGGCCTGGCGATTGTTAAACACACGATGCAGCGTTTGAACGGTCGTTTAGACATTGAGTCGGTGTTAGGGCAGGGCAGTCGTTTTAGTTTGTACTTTCCCACCGAACGCATCGTCAGTGATAGTTATAGCGATACGGCGTCGTCACCTGCTTATATTGATTAGCGAACGGTTGAATGTTTTTTCGCCCAGTCCAACAATCCCTGCGCGTTGAGTTGAATATCCATCGCAAAGCGCGTCAAAATGCGATCAGGATTGGCCCATCCATCGCCTTGCGCCGTTTCTAGTAGTAATGCCGTCATCTCTTGACACAGCTCAGTTTGTGCGCCTTCGGCAGATTCGGCAGTGTTGTGAATACGCAAAGCCAGGTGCGCCAAAGTGTCAATTAAAAGGCCTTGTTGTTCTGGCAATTCAGGGGTGAATGTGATCGCGCCAAAATGCGTCAAATAAAGCAGTGGCGGGGCATAACTGGCGATTCGAGCGTGCGTCGCGCGCAAGGCCTCGGGGTCAAACTGTGACGGCGTGGTGGTCGGAAAAACAAATTGTTTGACACCTGTCTCGTTGATTTGATCAAACTCGCGGTAAGACAAACCAAAAGTATCACCCGTAAAAAATCCACCGCTAAGGCTGTCGCGAATCGCGATATGGTGTTTGGCGTGACCAGGTGTATCAATACACAACAACTGGCGCTCGCCCAAGGAAATTTCTAAACCATCGTTAGTGACCAGAATCCGCGTCGGATCGATAGGCAAAATGCGACCGTACAGTTTTTGTGTTTCTGCTTGACCGTATACGGCTTCGGTTGCCGCGATCAGTTTGGACGGATCGGCCATATGTGGCGCACCGCGCGGATGAACCACCAATCGTGCATGCGGAAATTTTTGCATGACGGCGCCTGCACCTCCGGCGTGATCCAAATGGATGTGCGTCAAAATTTGATAATCGACTGCATCCTTATCTAAGCCGATAGATGCTAAAAAATGCTCAATTCTGGGCAGACTGTAATTGGTTCCGCAATCAATCAATGCGACGCACCCGTGATCAACCACGGCATACAAAGCGTCATGCATCGCGGTGTGATAACCCGTATCAATCGCGTAAATCCCTTGTGGATAGGCGATAGTGTTCATAGGAATGGTGTTCATAGAAATTCAGTCTGAATATGATTGGTGAAGGTGGCGTCAGTGTCACAAAGTTTTCTGACCAATACATGACAGCGTTTCCTCGTGTGTGCGAATGAAGCCTTGGAGAACACAGGGAAGCTGAATATCCAAACCATCAAATCGATTGACCAGACGAGGCAAAGCGCTCAAGTAAAATCGGCGCCCATTCGTTTTTAATCCTGCGCGGGCGAATCATGCGCAGCGCGCTTAACCATAAAAATCATGAAACGTTTTTTCCCGAGGTCCCAAATTTCTGTTGCGATGCGTCGTCGCGCAACGTGGATTATTCTGACAATCGTGATCGCCATCATCGTTTTAACTGCGGTCATGTTGCGCCCCAGATCACAGCCTGGCGCGAGTGGTTCGGCAAGTCATGTCACCAATACGGCAAATACGGTCACAAGTACGGCGATAAAACCGGCCTTGACGGTCACGGCGCGCGAACCGCAACGCCAAATCATTCCCCTCATTTTGCAAGCCAATGGCAATATTGTCGCCTGGCAAGAGGCAATTATTGGTGCCGAAGTGAATGGTTTGCGTTTAAGTTCTGTTTTAGTGAACGTTGGCGACAAGGTGCGTAAAGGCCAAACGCTGGCGAGTTTTGTCAGTGATTTGACGCGCGCTGAATTTTTGCAAGCGCAAGCGCAATACGAGAATGCAACATCGGAAGCCGCCCGTGCGCGCGCGATTCAGGACAGTGGTTCATTGTCGCAATCACAACTGGCGCAATTTCAGTTACAAGAAAAAGTCGCGAAAGCGCAATTAGAAATCAATCGAATTCGTTTGACCAATACCGAAGTCAAAGCACCGGATGACGGCATTATTTCGGCACGCTTGGCGACCGAGGGTTCGGTGGTGGGCACTGGTCAGGAGTTATTTCGTTTACTGCGTCAAAGTCGTTTGGAATGGCGCGCTGAAGTCACCGCCACAGAAGTTGCCAAAATCAAAGTGGGCCAACACGTGCAAGTGCGCACTGATAGCGGCGTGAATTTGGCGGGAGTCGTGCGTTCGATTGCGCCATCGGCAAATGCGCAAACACGCAATGTTTTGGTCTACGTCGATTTGCCACGGCATAAAGATTTAAAAGCAGGCACTTTTGCGCAGGGCAGTTTTGCCTTGGGGCAAAACGCGGCGTTGACAATTCCTGCGCAGTCCATCGTGATGCGCGATGGCAATCCGTATGTGTTTGTGATTGACGCGAGCAATAAAGCCAATCAACGCAAAATTGAAACCGGTCGGCGTGTCGGTGAGCGTGTTGAAGTGCTATCGGGCATTCAAGCAAAAGAATGGGTCGCCGTGCAAGGAGCTGGTTTTTTGAATGATGCGGATACGGTCAATCTCGTTAAATAAAAGGTGACCTTATGAATGTTTCTGCTTGGTCTATCCGCAACCCCATTCCTGCCGCAATGATTTTTGTGATGCTGACTTTGGCAGGTTTGTTTTCGTTTCAATCGATGAAGGTGCAAAACTTTCCCGATTTAGATGTGCCCAATATCACCATCATTGCGACTTTGCCGGGCGCCGCGCCTAATCAATTAGAAAACGATGTCGCGCGCAAACTGGAAGACAGCTTGGCAACGGTGCAGGGTTTAAAACACATTTACACCAAAGTGCAGGACGGCGTGGTGTCAATTACCGCCGAATTTCGGATTGAAAAAAGTACGCAAGAAGCACTGGACGATGTGCGCTCTGCCGTGGCAAAAGTGCGTGGCGATTTGCCCAGCAATTTGAACGAACCGATTATTAACAAAATCGAATTGGCCGGTGGCCCAGTGCTGGCCTACACCGTCATGTCCGACAAAATGGACGCCGAAGCAATTTCATGGTTTGTTGAAAATGACATCGCTAAATTGCTACTGTCGGTGCGCGGCGTCGGTGCGATCAATCGCGTCGGTGGTGTTAACCGCGAAATCCAAATTTTGTTGGACCCATTGAAGTTGCAAGCTTTGGGGACTTCTGCCACTGAGGTTTCGCGCCAATTGGCGCAAGTACAAATTGAACGCGCGGGTGGCCGTGCGGATATGGGCGGCAGTCAACAGCCGATGCGCTTGTTGTCCTTATCCAAATCGGCGCAAGAACTCGCCAATTTGGATATTGCCTTATCGGATGGGCGGCGGATTCGTTTAGAACAAGTTGCCAAAATTGTCGACACGGTGGCCGAACAAACCGCCGCCGCGTTTTTGGATGGTAAACCAGTCGTTGGGTTTGAAGTGGCACGCAGCCGTGGCGCCAGTGAAGTTGAAGTTGGTGCTAAGGTGCGCGAAAAATTAAAACAATTGCAAGTGAATCACCCCGGACTACAAATTAAGGAATCATTTGATTTTGTCACGCCAGTGCAAGAAGAGTTCGCCGGTTCGATGGCGTTACTGTACGAAGGCGCGCTCTTGGCGATTTTGGTGGTGTGGCTGTTTTTGCGCGATATTCGCGCGACTGTAGTGACGGCAGTCGCCTTGCCTTTGTCGGCGATTCCTGCGTTTATCGGTATGAATTACATGGGCTTCACCATTAACGTCGTGACTTTGTTGGCGCTGTCTTTAGTGATTGGGATTTTGGTCGATGATGCGATTGTTGAGGTCGAAAATATCGTGCGCCATATGCGCATGGGCAAAACCCCTTATCAAGCCGCGATGGAAGCCGCAGACGAAATCGGTTTGGCCGTGATCGCGACAACTTTTTCCTTAATCGCGGTGTTTTTACCGACTGCATTTATGGCGGGAATTCCGGGTAAATTTTTTAAACAATTTGGCTGGACGGCGTCCTTTGCCGTGTTTGCGTCTTTAATCGTGGCGCGGGCTTTGACGCCCATGATGGCGGCGTATTTATTAAAGCCCGCGATCGATTTTGGCGCGCCGGTGCCGGGACAAAAAATATCCTGGCGTATGCGCATCACAAAATGGATGCAGCACCAAGACGAACCTTCATGGATCAGGTATTACAAAACTGGGGCGCTGTGGTGCGTGCGCCATCGTTGGATCACGATGATAGGTGCGGGATTATTTTTTATTGGGTCAGTGTCTTTGATTCCTCTGTTGCCACAGGGTTTTATTCCAGCTGATGACAACTCACAAACGCAGGTGTATTTAGAACTGCCGCCCGGATCGACTTTGCAACAAACCATTGCGCAAGCGGAAGATGCGCGTCAGCGCATAGTCGCCTTGGCGCATATCAAATCGATTTATACGACCATTGGTTCAGGTTCTGCGGGAACTGATCCTTTTGCACCAAAGGGCGCATCGGAATCACGCAAAGCCGTATTGACAATACAGTTGGACAAGCGTGGCACGCGGCCTCGCAAGCAAGTGATCGAAAATCAAATTCGTGCGAGCTTGGCGAATTTACCCGGGATACGTAGCAAAGTCGGTTTGGGTGGATCGGGTGAAAAATATATTTTGACCTTGACCGGCGATGACGCGGTATCGCTTCAGACCGTGGCTAATTTGATTAGCCACGATTTACGCACGATTCGGGGTGTGGGTAACATTCAATCAAGTTCGGCTTTAGTCCGAACCGAAATTAGCGTGCTGCCTGATTTAACCCGTGCTGCAGAAATGGGTGTGACCAGTAGCGCGATTGCCGAAACCTTGCGCATCGCGACAGTGGGCGATTACAACAGCGTGCTGGCGAAACTTAATTTGCCACAACGCCAGGTGCCGATTGTGGTCAAACTTGATGCTAATGCGCGCGAGAGCTTAGATATTTTGGGGCGCTTAACCGTTCCAGGTAGTCATGGCCCTGTGATGTTGAGCCAAGTGGCAACTTTGTCGTTTGGCGGTGGGCCTGCGCAAATTGACCGTTACGACCGTTCGCGCAATATCAATTTTGAAGTTGAACTCGCCAATATCGCCTTGGGTGATATGAAGCAAGCGGTTGAAAAATTGCCCAGCGTGCGCAATTTACCTGCGGGTGTGAAAGTGCTGGAAGTCGGCGATGCCGAAGTGCAAGGAGAGTTGTTCGCCAGTTTTGGTTTGGCGATGTTGACAGGCGTGCTGTGTATTTATATTGTGCTGGTTTTGTTGTTCAAAGCTTTTTTACAGCCCTTCACCATTTTGATGGCCTTGCCCTTGTCCTTGGGCGGGGCGTTTGTGGCCTTGTTATTTGCGCATAAAAGTTTTTCGATGCCGTCTTTAATCGGCTTGATTATGTTGATGGGTGTGGCGACCAAAAATTCGATTCTATTGGTGGAGTACGCAATTGAAGCGCGACGCAAACACGGATTAACCCGACTGGATGCTATTTTGGATGCGTGTGAAAAGCGGGCTCGTCCAATTGTGATGACAACCATTGCGATGGGTGCGGGGATGCTGCCGATCGCGATGAGCTGGGGCGAAGCTGACAGCAGTTTCCGTTCGCCCATGGCGGTTGCAGTGATTGGGGGGCTGTTGACCTCAACGATATTAAGTTTGTTGGTGATTCCAGCGGCGTTCACGATTGTTGACGATATGTCAAATCTCTGGCGCCGTGGCTTGAACAAAATACGACACTGGGCCTAGCCTGTGTAGAAAATCAGTACAGTGCCATTTGAAGAATTTCAACGACATCTTTGGCGTGTATTTTTTGTTGTGCAATCTGCAAGCGTGTCAGCATCAATTCTTGATAAGCGGGCGTAAATTTTTTCCAGTGTTCCAAAGCGCGCGCTAAACGTCCTGCCACTTGTACGTTCACACGACACAAACGGGTCAGTTGTGTCAGCCAAAAATCATAACCCGCACCATCAAGGCGATGGAATGCGCGTGGATTATTCAGACAAAAATTATGAACGACGCTGCGAACTCGATTCGGGTTGGTATACGAAAAATCAGGGTGTTCAATCAAAGCATGCATTTGATCCATCGAGATAGTGGGGGCACTGGCTTGCAGCGCAAACCATTTATCGATGATTAAGGAATCGTGTTGATAGCGGGTATAAAAATCATTTAAGAGTGCTTGAGTTCTCGTGTTTGCGTTGGCATTGGCGTCATGAACCATATTACGTAAGGCCGCAAAGCGATCGTTCATATTGTTGCTCAACTGATATTGCCGTTCGGCTAAGGCGATGATGTCGTTTGGGTGAGTCTGGTTTGAATGACTTAAATCGCTAGAGTTTGGATGGATTAACAGTGCATGCAAAGCCAAATTTTGTAAACGTCGTGAACCTTGTCCCGTGAGTGAATATGCGGTCTGATTTTGCGTATTGTGCGTATTCTGCGTATTTTGTTCTAGGTAAGCCTTGTGCCAATCAGTATGCAAAGCCTGCGCCCAATCGCTTTGTCCACCTTGCCAGATCGCACTGGCGCGTTGCGGGTCAATTGTTTGGAGTGGGTCTTGGGTCAGCGCTTCGGTAAATCGCTCGTAGCTGGGCAAGTTCAATAAAAGCGCCCGAAATCCCGCGTCGATCGAACCGTCATTCAAAATATTCTTTTGATAGGTCAAATAAGATTCTGGTAAAACAGAATCAGGAGTCGTTTTTTGATATGCCCGTAAAAAATAGCGCAGCGCCAGATTTTGTCCGGCTTCCCAACGATTGAAATCATCACTGTCCTGACTGGCCAAGCGCAATAGTGCCTCGTCGTCGTAATCAAAAATAATGTGTACGGGTGCAGAGAAATTGCGCAGGATTGATAGCGTTGGCGCACGGGTGATTTGAGTGAACTCAAGGCTTTGAAATTCTTGACGAAGTTCAATTAAACGCGAACCCTCGACGTTATCGCTTAATAAATTAACGCCTTGTTCATCCAGCAGGCCGCACAACAGCGGAATATGCAAAGGCTCATGATCATGCCCGTGCGCGGGCATTTGCTGTAAATCGAGGCGAAAAATGTGACGAGCATGATCGTAGTGCGTGGTCACACGCACCTGCGGCGTTCCGGACTGGCTGTACCAGCGCATAAATTGTTGCAAATCACGGCCACTCGCGATTTCCATTGAGCTCACAAAATCATCACAGGTCGCGGCGGTGCCATCGTTGACGCTGAGGTAGTGCGTCAGACCTTTGGTGAAACACGCTTCACCTAATAAGGTGTGCAGCATGCGAATGACTTCGGCGCCTTTTTCGTAAATCGTCGCGGTGTAAAAATTATTAATTTCCAAATATGACTCGGGACGAATAGGGTGTGACATCGGCCCGCTGTCTTCAGGCATTTGATGTTGACGCAGCATTTTGACGTCATCAATTCGTTTCAAAACACGGCCATCACCCAATTGATCGGCGCTGAACTCTTGGTCACGAAAAACGGTGAGTCCTTCTTTTAAAGTTAATTGAAACCAGTCGCGGCAGGTGACACGGTTGCCGGTCCAGTTATGAAAATATTCATGCCCGATGACCGATTCCACTGCGTCAAAATCATCATCTGTTGCGCTGTCGCTGGAACACAAGACATAACGTGCGTTAAAAATATTGAGCCCTTTGTTTTCCATCGCGCCCATATTGAAATCACTGGCAGCAACAATCATAAAACGTTCGAGGTCCAAGTCCAAACCAAAGCGCGTGTAGTCCCATTTGATCGCGCGTTCTAAAGATTGCAAGGCGTAATCAGTTTTATGAATATCGCTTTCTTGCGCATAAATTTGCAAGAGTGCGGGACGGCCATCCGCGCGCGTAATCGTTTTTTCATTGCAGCAAAATTGACCCGCAACCAGCGCAAAAAGATAGCAGGGTTTTTTGAACGGGTCATGCCATTTGGCGTAGTGGCGGCCGTCGTCGAAATCGCCGCACTCAATTAAATTACCGTTCGATAGCAATACTGGATAAGCTTTTTTATCCGCGCGCAACATTACGGTGAATTCGGCCATGACGTCGGGACGGTCTTGAAAAAAAGTGATGCGACGAAACCCCTCGGCTTCGCATTGCGTTAAAAAATTGTGATGCGATAAATACAGCCCCGACAAATCGGTATTAGCTGATGGAACGATAGTATTTTCGATGGATAACTTAAACTGGTCCGGAGGTGAAAAAATTCGTAGACTGTTGCCGTCTTGTTGGTAGTGTTTAGGGTTTAAGACTTGGTCGTCGATGAAGATGCAATTGAGTTGCAAACCTTCGCCATTTAAAATTAAATCGACATTTGAGGATGCTTGGGGATTGCGCTGGTAATACGCGCAGCTACGAACGCGCGTGGCGTCCGGTTCTAGATCAAACCCTAAATCAACGCGGTCAACTAGAAAAGCAGGAGGCTGGTAGTCCAGGCGATACGTGCGCGTCAGCATAGCCGCGATTACGGATAAAAGACGGCGACGCTATAACCAGAGGATTCAATATTACCGACCGAAAATACTGCTCGGATATTGGTCAGGGAGTTTGGGCCCAAACCCAAATCCAGCTCATCGGGAGGAAGCAGTTGCGCAGGTGTGAAAACTTTGCGCGCGACAATTTGCCCGCGCGAGTCTTTTAAGCTCAACTCAATATGTGGCACGGCAATGGCTTGGCGCGCACCGTTGTGGATTAAGACTTCTAAAAATAATTGTTCTGAGCGATAAGGTACTTGACCCAAACGCGATTGGTTAATTCGGAGCGCTTCGACATTTCGTGGCGGCCCTAACTCACAGCCAACCAGTGAGCAAAATCCACTGACGGCTTGGCGTGTTGCGGGAAAGGTTTGCACCAAACTGTTGCGGTACATGTAAAGCACTTGTCCGGCAAATAACACCACGGTTAATATAAAAAACGATAGAGCAAAAAAACGTTTGACTTGTTCAAAACCTTGTTGTTCTTGTATTTTGTGTTTGCGGTATTCGGTTTGTTCTTCGGCAAATAAATCGTTACGAATCTCGTACTCTTCAGGCGGCTCAATCGGACGGAAAGTACTGATGGGTGGAATCGTGCGCGGGTTGGGGCGAGCGATTTCTGGGGTGAAAAAAGGAATCTCAATATCCCGATCGTCACTCATCATCGGCAACTCTAACTGTGCGGTATTGAGATAGTGGTCTGAGGCTTGAGCGTCAGACCCAGGTGTTGCCGAATCAGTGGGTGAGTCCGCATCTGAGTTTGACGTGAGGGGTGTACTGCGATTATTAGTCGCTGCCACGGCATCATTTTCTTGCGAATAATCGATCAGATTCTGAATCGCGTTGAACACCGCATAACAGCGCCCGCACCGAACCTGATGACCGTGGTCGCGTAATTGCGCCAATTGCATCTGGAATATGGTGCCGCAATGGGGGCATTGCGTAGCGAGGTTGGTGAGGGAGTCTGACATTTATTCTGTAATAAGCGAACCAATTTTTAGACGGTGTTCCGCGTCATCAAGTGAAGAACTGATTATTGAGTGAATGGCTTACTAATCGTTCACTAATCATTCACTAACGCAACCCAGCCTTCTTTCATATTCGCGATTCTAAGCGACACGTAAGGCGCATAGGCCGCGATGACTTGTTCGACTTGACTCTCGAGAATTCCAGACAGTAGTAAACGGCCATTGACGGCGCGATAGCGTGCTAAAACAGGAGCGAGGGCGATGAGTGGATTAGTCAAAATATTTGCTACGACCCACGCGCATTGCTTCATATCTTTTTGTGCCAGGGCTTGATCGACATGATCGGGGGCGCTAATCGTAATTTCGCACTGATTGGCGAGTGCGTTTTCTTGCGCGGTGCGCAACGCTTGTGGATCGATATCAGTGGCAAACACCGGTGTTGCGCCGCGCTTGAACGCCAGCAAGGCCAAAATACCGCTGCCACAACCATAGTCAAGAAGCGAATCACCTTTTTTAAGGTGCGCGTCGAGAAAGTTTAAACATAAAAAAGTTGTCGGATGCGACCCTGTGCCAAAGGCTAATCCAGGGTCCAAAATTAAATTGATTTTGTTCGGCAAAGTGTTCGCGTTGATCAGTTCTGCCGTTTGATGCCAAGAGGGAATAATGCGCACTTGATGATTGATGTCAATCGGAGGAAACTGCGCTTGAGTTTGGTGTACCCAGTTTTGAGCCGCAATCGGCATGGGTGGCAAAAGTTCTGGTAAGTGGATATGTTGAGCTTGCGCGGTATTGCGAATGAAAGCCGCGCCGCGTGTAGCATCAAAATCTGTCGCCGATAGCAAAACGGTAATGATGTTGCGACGCCAGTGGGTGTTGGGTAACATGCCTGGCTCGCCGTAAATTGCTTGTTCATCGGGACTGCCGACATCAGCGTCTTCCAGTTGTACTGACAGTGCACCCGCATCCAATAAAGCGTCGGTAAAGGCGTCAACTAGATCGGCATGAGTATCATGACTGCATTCAATCTTCCATTCCCACCATTGGGGCGTCTTATCGTGATTAACTGCGCAATTCATTCACACCGATTAACACGAGAACCAAAGCTAAAAGTACGGCGGCCAAAACAACATATTTATCGTAATTACGACGGACACTCACCACGCCGCGCTCATTATTTGCTAAGGACGAATTAATTTCTTGTTCAACGCGACTGGTCACTTCATCGCGAATCAGTTGTTGCAACTCTTTAATCAAAGGGCCGTCATAGTTCAATAGCGCGGCGTATTTGCCCATCGACTTTAAGTACAAATTCCGGTTGTAAAAAGAATTGAAATTATTTGTTTCTAAACCGATCAGTTGCTGTTCCGATAACATCAGGCGATTGCGCACCAGTTCGATGCTTAGGCTGGCCTCCAGCCTTTTTTGGGCAAGAATTTTGCCTAATTCAACAGTAATATTTTTGCCTGTATGGTGGTTCATAGTAGCGTCAAAATTTTAGGTACAAGTAATAATGTTTTTTTTGGTGTTCTTTTACGGGGTGCAATCGACAAAATTTTTATCATAAGGAGTGATGCAAACCACTCTAAATAACAACTCGCCTAATTATACGGTGTGGATAAGTTTACGAATAGTTTATTTATTAAACAGTTAGGGTTGAAACTTAATTTAAATTCGAGCTTGTAAAAATGCTGATTAGGCCAAATCAGACCAATGATGTTGTTGCGATTGATGTTGTTAAGCGTTTAATTTTTGGCACGATCTTGCAAAGACTTTTGCGCTAATCATCTGGAGCACAGAATTAGGTATTTGATACGCCTAATTTATCGTGAGTCGTTGGCCTAGACCCAGCCGCTACAATCAAGGTCCTTACGTAACAGTGGGGCGCATTGAGTCACAGTGATTTGTGCGTTTTGCATCCAATCGAACTCTAATTGCGCTCTAATGATGTGGCGGCGTGTGCTTTTGTTTGTTGGTGTAGGTGTTTGTAAATCTTATTTTTAATTTTATTTTTCAGTCATGGAATTTTTCCGTATTAAAAAAGACATCCCTTTTATGCGTCACGCGGTAATTTTTAACGTGATTTCTGTTTTGACTTTCGTCGCTGCGGTTTATTTTTTGGCATTAAAAGGCTTGAATTTGTCAATCGAGTTTACCGGTGGAGCTGTGATGGAGTTGAATTATTCGCATCCGGCCGATGTTGAAAAAATTCGTGGCGTGATCGAAAAAATTGGCTTGCAAGAATCGCAAGTACAAAATTTTGGCACTGCACAAGACATTTTAATTCGCATGCCCATTGCCAAGAACTTGACGGCGGCGCAACAAAACGAAAAAGTATTGGCGGCTTTAAAAGAACAAGATTCTTCAGTGACTTTACGTCGTGCCGAATTTGTCGGCCCTCAAGTTGGGAACGAGTTAGCGCAAGATGGGCTGATGGCGTTGTTGGTCCTGGTGGCGGGCATTATGGTGTATTTGGCGTTTCGTTTTGAGTGGAAATTTTCGGTCTCTGCGATTTTGGCGAACTTGCATGACGTGGTCATTATTTTGGGATTTTTCGCATTTTTTCAGTGGGAGTTTTCCTTATCGGTGTTGGCCGCAGTGTTGGCGATTTTGGCCTACTCGGTCAATGAGTCCGTCGTCATTTTTGATCGGATTCGTGAAAATTTCCGCAATATGCGTAAAGCCAGCGTGACCGAAGTTATCGACAGTGCGATCACCTCGACGATGAGCCGCACTATCATTACTCACGGGAGCACGCAAATAATGGTCTTGTCGATGTTGTTGTTTGGCGGCCCGACACTGCATTATTTTGCCTTGGCCTTAACCATCGGAATTTTGTTTGGTATTTACTCGTCAATTTTTGTGGCTGCGGCAATCGCGATGTGGTTAGGTGTGAAGCGCGAAGACTTATTAAAGCCGATCAAACTGAAAAGCGGCGATGATGGTGCGGTAGTTTAATTTTTTAAGTCGGTGTATTCACCGATTGTTATTCATTTACTCATTATTTAACGTTTATGTGGGATCTTCCTTTACGAGTATTTCATTGGTCTTTTGCCGCTTTAATTATTGCGGCGTTTGTGACGGGTAAAAATAACCAAATGGAGTTGCATTTTTGGTTCGCGTACGCCGCTGCGATGTTGTTGATTTTTCGTATTGTGTGGGGATTTATCGGCACGCGTACGGCGCGTTTTGCCCAATTTGTGAAAGGCCCTAGCGCGGTCTTAGCATATTTAAAAGTGAAAAATCACGGCGTTGATTACGGACACAATCCTTTGGGTGCATGGTCGATTGTCGCAATCTTGCTTCTGGTTGCGGTGCAATTGATTTTGGGCTTATTTTCCAGCGACGATATTTTCGTGACGGGGCCGTGGAATCACTTTATCAGCGGTGATTTATCGAGCATTTTGACACGCTTGCATAAGCGAATCGGCAGCGTGTTGATTCCACTGTGGTTTATTGCGCATATGGCGGCGATTATTATTCATCGTCGCCGTGGACATCGCTTGGTGCCGGCAATGGTGACTGGTGGCGCGACGCCTATTGATCAAGCGCCTTTAAACGATAGCAAGGCCAGTCGTATCAAGGCCTTAGTTGTATTGTTGTTGGCGTGTGTCCTAGTTTGGTTTGGCGTGAATCTATGACCCAAAAACAACAATTGGCCCAGACTTTATTGAATGCCTTAAGCTTATTGGGCACTGAGTTTGCGGATGTTGTGGATGTCCCCTTGGAGCGTCCGCGTGATTTTGCGCATGGCGATTACGCCAGTCCCTTGGCGATGCAATTGGCCAAAAAATTGAAAAAAAATCCGGGCGAACTCGCTGTGCAAATCAGTGAAATTTGGAAAACCCTACCAGAAATTGCCAGTGCAGTGGTTGCGGGGCCAGGGTTTATCAATTTAAGTCTCGCTTCAGGTGTGGCGCAGCAAGTCGTTCTTGAGGTATTGGCCGCAGGTACGCAATATGGCCAACAGGCACCGAATCAAAAATCAGAAAAAATAGTGTTGGAATTTGTTTCGGCAAATCCAACCGGGCCTTTGCATGTGGGGCATGGACGTCAAGGTGTTTTGGGCGATACGCTGGCAAATTTGTTGCAAAGCCAAGGTCAACAAGTACAGCGCGAGTTTTATTACAACGACGCGGGAGTGCAAATTTATAATTTAGCGTTATCAGTTCAAGCGCGCGCGCGCGGCATCACTCCAGAGGACCCCCATTGGCCCAGCGAGGGTTATCGCGGTCAATATATTCTCGATATCGCCGAACAATTTTTAGTCCAAGCGGACAGTCGTATTGAGGACTTAGAAGCGATTCGTCATTTTGCCGTGGCCTATTTGCGTGCGGAGCAAGATCGTGATTTACAGGCCTTGGGCGTGAGCTTTGATCATTTTTATTTAGAGTCGTCTTTATATCAAGATGGTAAAGTTAATGCGACGGTGGCGCGGCTTGAACTATCGGGTAAAACCTTTATCGATGGGGGTGCGCTGTGGTTGCGTACGACCGATTATGGCGATGATAAAGATCGCGTAATGCGCAAAAGCGATGGTTCCTACACTTATTTTGTTCCCGATGTTGCTTACCACGAAGTCAAATGGCAGCGTGGTTTTCAGCGCGCAATTAACATCCAAGGTAGCGATCATCACGGCACGATAGCGCGAGTGCGGGCGGGCTTGCAAGCCTTAAATGAAGGCATTCCGCAGAATTACCCAGATTATGTGTTGCACAAAATGGTGACCGTGATGAAGGGCGGCGCAGAGGTAAAAATCTCCAAACGCGCCGGTTCCTACGTGACTTTGCGCGATTTGATTGAATGGTCGGGCGAAGGTGATCCGACTTTGAGTGAAGCGCAAAAAATTGAAAAAGGCCGTGATGCGGTGCGCTTCTTTTTAAGCTCGCGCAAAGCCGATACGGAGTTTGTGTTTGATATTGATTTGGCGCTGGCGCAAGGTGAAGACAATCCAGTGTACTACGTTCAGTATGCCCACGCGCGCATCAACGCTTTGTTACGCAACTATTGTGCGATAGGTCAAATTAACATTGCCGATATTTGGCAACATTTGCACGGTTCGTTGGCACTGCAGGCTTTGCCTGAACTGACTTCACCGACTGAAGTGGCGTTGTTACACCAACTGGCGGATTTTCCAGAAGTGTTAACGCGAGGAGCGCAAGAGCTCGCGCCGCATCATTTAAATTTTTATTTACGTGATCTGGCCGGTGCTTTGCACAGTTATTACAACAACACCCGTATTTTGGTGTCGCCCGATGGGATTAAGCAAGCGCGCTTATTATTGATGTGCGCGGTGCAACAAGTATTGTCTAATGGCCTCTCGCTATTGGGTGTCCGTGCACCTTTGTTTATGTAAAACGATTTGACCATGACTCAAATGCCCAGCGGTAAAACAGGACGCAGCAGCAAATTCATTAGTTTTTTGTGGGGGATATTGTGCGGTTTGTTGCTGGCACTGGGCGTGTTGTACGTGCTGCAATTCAAAGGTTTGCCTTTGATGCACAACCAAATGCGCAAAGACGAGGTGCCAACTTTGGCTGAAAATTCAAGCGCGAATGTTGTTAAAGAGAGCCTTGCGCCTTCGATGTTACCGCTGCGCGAGCAAAGCAATCACCCTGTAGATACGACTTCAGAACCAATCCCGAAAGCTGATGCGCCGAATATCAATGTGGGAGGATCTATCGTGCGTAAATTGTTTTATTTTCAAGTCGGGGCGTTTCGTGATGAAGAAAAAGCAATGATGCGACGCGAACTCCTTCGCGAGATGACGATGAGCGCCTACATTAGCTTGGATCAAAACAATCTTTTTGTGGTGCAAGCGGGACCTTATACGACCGAAGCGGAATGCCAAGCACAGCGTGATTATTTGCAGAAAAAAAATATTGAAGTGACGCTCTGTAAATCAAATCAGTAGGGCCCGCAATCGATGCGGATATTTGGGAAAATTTGTAACCGTTTATTTTGTAGCATTTTTTTATTGGAGATTCTCGATGTCTTACCTAAACCGTTATTTAGTGTCCTCGTTTCAATGCTTAGTTTTGGCGATTGCTTTTATGAGTTTGAATCTGAATGCGCAGTCGATTTTGCAAGACGGCAAAAACTTTATTCGTTTAGCGGCTGCGCAACCCACGGATCAAAACAAAATTGAAGTCTTGGAATTTTTTTGGTACAACTGCGTGCACTGCTTTGCTTTTGAGCCTGAATTGGAAGTGTGGGCAAAAAAATTGCCTGCTGATGTTGTGTTCAAACGTGTACCCGTACGCTTTAGAGATAATTTTGAACCTCAGCAAAAAGCATTTTTTTCGCTCCAGTTGATGGGCGTCGTAGATAGTTTGCAACAAAAGATTTTTGATCGTATTCACGTGCAAAAAAAACCATTGGATACGGATGCTGATTTGATTGACTATGTGGTCAGTCAGGGCGTTAATAAAACCGAATTCGTGAAACTATTCAATTCGTTTAGTGTCGTGAATTTGGCACGCTCGGTGACCAAAATGCAAACCGATTTTCAAATTGATGGTGTGCCAACTTTGGTGATTGCAGGCAAGTATCGAACTTCGCCATCGATTGCCGGATCGACGACTAATGCTTTAAACGTGGCTGACGCCTTGATCGCCGCTGAACGTGGCGCGCGTGCGGGGGCGAATAAAAAAACCGGTCATGCGACGCCTGAAAAAAAAGTAAAAGTCGTTCGCCCATGAACGAACAGAGTTCCATGGACGAACAAATTCAATAGAGCGCGCTAGTAATGCATGTCCATATCTTAGGAATTTGCGGCACTTTTATGGCCGGAGTTGCGCTTTTGGCGCGGGCACAGGGCCATAGAGTTAGCGGCTGTGATGCTGGGGTTTACCCCCCGATGAGCACGCAGTTACAAGAGCAAGGCATCGATGTAATCGAAGGTTACGGCGCGGAACAAATTGCTTTAGCACCAGATATTTTCATTATTGGAAACGTCGTTTCGCGCGGCAATCCGCTGCTCGAGGCGATCTTGAATGCGAACCTGGCCTATACCTCGGGACCGCAATGGATGGGGCAATATTTGCTACCGCATTATCAAGTCTGTGCGGTGGCGGGAACGCATGGCAAAACCACAACCAGTGCAATGCTGGCCTGGGTTTTAGAGTGTGCCCAGTTGACACCCAGTTTTTTGATTGGCGGCCTACCGCATAACTTTGGGGTATCGGCGCGTTTGACGCAAGGGGCGCATTTTGTCATCGAGGCCGATGAATACGATACTGCGTTTTTTGATAAGCGTAGCAAATTCGTGCATTACCGTCCTCGCGTGGCGATTCTCAATAATTTGGAATATGACCACGCTGATATTTTTCCTGATCTGGCGGCAATCGAAACGCAATTCCATCATTTAGTGCGCACGGTTCCGGCCGATGGTACGGTCGTGGTGAATGGTGATGCGCCCGCACTGGAGCGGGTATTAGCGCGCGGCGTGTGGTCCAAGCTCACGCGTTTTAGTGACGCTTCGCGAGACTCAATAACAACTATCGATTGGCGTATCGACGACGCGGGAGTCGTCACGCATCGCGGCGTTAAGCAAGGTCAGTTGGTGTGGAATTTAAGTGGACGCCACAATCAATTAAATGCGCTCGCCGTAATTGCGGCGGCGCAGGTTTTGGGTATTGATGCGGCAAGGAGTATCGAGGCTTTGAGTTCGTTTGCGTCGGTACGCCGTCGCATGGAACACAAAGGCGAAGTGGGTGGCGTAAGGGTGTTTGACGATTTTGCGCACCATCCCACTGCTATCGCAACGACTTTGGAAGGTGCGCGTAAAAAATTTAACGGTCGTTTGATTGCGGTGTTAGAGCCGCGTTCCAATACGATGAAATTGGGCAGTATGAAAGCCGCATTGTCTGACAGTTTGGTGTGCGCCGATGTGATTTTTGCGTATGCTGAAACGCAGGGAAAAAATGCCTTGGGTTGGGATTTGGCGGCCAGCTTATCACCGCTGGGCGCGCGCGTACATTGCTTGAATGATTTAACCGAGTTAGCCAATGCGGTGGTCGCACAAGCGCGATCAGGCGACACGATTATCTGTATGAGTAATGGTAGCTTTGGCGCGATGCCAGAGCGTTGCATTGCCGGTTTGCAAAAAAAATTCAGCTCTTAATATGAATCTGCGCATTGGTCAAGGATATGACAGTCATCGTTTAGTCGAAGGGCGCGCCTTGATTATCGGCGGGGTGACAATTCCGTATGAGCTTGGTTTGGCGGGGCATTCTGATGCCGACGTATTGCTGCACGCCATTATCGATGCACTTTTGGGCGCTTTGGCCTTGGGTAATATTGGTGCGCATTTTCCGGATACGGATCCCCGATTTTCTGGTGCAAACTCGCGCCAACTTTTGCGTCATGCGTATGTCTTGGTGTGTCAAAAAAATTATCAATTACAAAATCTCGATTGCACTGTGATTGCGCAAGCACCCAAGTTGGCACTGTATCTTGACGCGATGCGACAACACATTGCGCAAGACCTCACATGCACGCTTGAACAAATTAGCGTCAAAGCCAAAACCAATGAGGGCATGGGGTGGATCGGCCGAGGGGAAGGAATCCGCGCCGATGCGATTGTTTTGTTGGTGCGTAAAAATAACGTGCCAAAATAATTCGTAAAAACTCAATCAAAAATCGCATCACGTCACATCACGCCGCTTAGCATTGCGATGCTGGCGTCTGTAGTCAAATCAGGTTAGGCGTGATTCTCTTCACCAATTCATTCAGAGGCATTTTTCATGCGTTCATTTCGGATTATTTTTTTATTAGCCATTGGTGCCTACTTATTATCGATGGTGCATCGCGCGGCGCCGGTGGCGATTGCCGCGCAATTACAAGCTGCGTTTTCAATCAACGCGATACAGTTGGGGTTGTTAGCCGCGATGTATTTTTATGTCTATACCGTGATGCAAATTCCGGTGGGCTTGTTGGCAGATAGTTTTGGCCCACGCATGATTTTAAGCCTTGGTGGTGTGTTGGCGGCGTTAGGCAGTGTAATGCTGGGAGTCTCAGCAGATTTTTCGGCAGCCTTAATCGCGCGCGTCATCGTTGGTTTGGGGGTTTCGGTGACCTTTATTGCGGCGTTAAAAATTATTGCTTTGGGTTATCCCGAATCACATTTCGCGCGTATGACTGGCTGGGTCCATTTTGTCGGTAATTTGGGGGCTGCGTTTGTGGGATTGCCTTTGACTTATTTGTCGGTCAGCTTGGGATGGCGCGCGATATTTGTGATTTTGGGCGTTCTGTCTTTTGTGATTGCGCTGTTGTCGTATTGGAAAATTCCGACCTTGCCGCGCACGACTTCGCGCCTATCTTTGAGCATTTTATGGCGCGAGATGATTCGCCCTGTGGTGGTCAATCGCGCGACTTGGCCTGGATTTTTCGCCAATCTCGGTTTAGCGGGCGCGCACTTTAGCTTTGCTGGTTTATGGGCCGCGCCATATTTGACGCAGTATTTTGGCTATTCTAAAAATCAAGTTGGCAGCCTGATCAGTATTTATTTTGTTGGTTTTGCCGTGGGCGCAGTGCTGTGGGGGCAGTTGTCGGATCACATCAAAAAACGCACGATAGTCTTGCGTAGCGGTGCCTTTTTACATCTTGCCGCCTGGTGGGTATTGGCGGCCAATGTGATTCCAGTGGACGCTACTTATTCATTCCTTGCGATTGTAATTTTGTGCGCTGTTTTGGGAATCTCTGCCGCCAGCTTTACCTTGCATTGGGCTTGCGCAAAAGAAGTCAATCCACCGCAACTATCGGGGATGGCAACCAGTGTGGTCAATGTCGGTATTTTTTTAGGCGTCGCGCTGCTGCAGCCCTTGATTGGTTGGATTGTGGAGTTGAGCTGGAATGGTCAGGTGATTGAGGGTGTTCGGTATTACAGTGCGACTGATTGGCAACACGGGATAGTGGCCTTGACGTTTGCAGTGACTTTAGGGGCGTTAAGCGCATTGTTAATTCGCGAAACGAATTGTCAAAATAGGTGGTCAGAGAACGCAGAAAAATCAGCGTGATCTTGGCGTCACTCTATAGGCCACTCTTTATATCCATGGCAGCTCTTGAAAATTCGCGCGTTCTACTTACAAATGGTGTTCTGACAAGTTAAGTGTTGATGATTGAATGTCAACGCGTGATCAGTATCTGTTTTTTGGAGAGCTCAATTCGATGTCAAAACACTTTCCCGTTCCCTATGTCAACACCGCACAAACAGCCCCTTTGCTGAGTTTAGAGCGTGGGTTGTTGGACAATCTGGTGCAAATTGAGCAATGGTTTCGCATACAGTGGCAACAATACACGCCACCATTTTATGGATCAGTTGATTTGCGTAACTCAGGTTTTAAATGTGCGCCGGTTGATACCAATTTATTTCCGGGTGGATTTAATAATTTACATTCAGATTTTTTACCTTTATGCGTGCAGGCGACGATAGCCGCGATCGAACGCGCGTGCCCTAAGGCTAGTCGGGTCTTGCTGATCCCCGAAAATCATACGCGCAACACTTACTATTTAGACAATGTTGCGACTTTAGTCAGATTATTAAGCTCCGCGGGCTTGGAGGTGCGCCTGGGAAGCTTATCCGTTGACATGACGATGCCGACGTCTTTGACTTCAAATCGGGGCGATCAAATTTTGTTGGAGCCGATGGCGCGTGTGACGATCGATGGTAAAGATCGTTTGTTGATTCCCGCAAACGAGGCACATGCGACGACGTTTGATCCCTGTCTGATTTTGTTGAACAATGATTTATCGGGTGGTATTCCTGCGATATTAAAAAATCTGAGCCAAACACTTCTGCCACCCTTGAATGCGGGGTGGGCGGTGCGTCGAAAATCACAGCACTTTGACGTCTATCGTTCCGTGGCCAATGATTTTGCGTCCCTGTTTAAAATCGATCCATGGCTGATTGACCCGTATTTTTCGGTTTGTCGAAATATCAATTTTTCGACGCGAGAGGGTGAGGATGAACTAGCCCAAGCGGTCGCTGACATCCTAGAAAAAATTCGAGTGAAATATCAGCAGTATGGTATTGAAAACCCACCTTTTGTCATTGTGAAAGCCGATGCGGGAACTTATGGCATGGGCATCATGACCGCACGTAGCCCTAATGATGTGCGCGATTTAAACCGTAAACAGCGCAATAAAATGGCGGTGATTAAAGAAGGCGCCAGTGTTGAGCAAGTGCTTATTCAAGAAGGTGTGTATTCATTTGAACAGATTAGCGATGGCGTGGCTGAGCCGGTGGTCTATATGATGGATCGTTTTGTAGTCGGCGGTTTTTATCGCGTCAACAGCGGGCGCAGTCGTGATGAAAATTTAAACGCCCCGGGAATGCGTTTTGAACCGCTGTCTTTTGCGCGTCCGTTGTCCTTGCCAGATGAAAAATCAAATGCAAAATTAGATATCGCCTTGGGTGAAGTCTGTTCGAGTCCATTTAAATTGTCGCGCTCTGTGCCCGATTTTTTGCCTGATTGGTACACTGATCCTGATGCGCCGCCCAATCGTTTTTATGCGTATGGCGTGATCGCTCGTCTGGCGTTGCTTGCGGCGGCGATAGAGTTAGAAAACAATTAAGCGCAATCTAGGAGTCATAGATTTAAGCCTCCTATTTATTTAGCGTCTCTTGACTGATTATTATGAAAGTGCTGTTTATCCTGGATCCTCTGGCATCGCTCAAAATTCAAAAAGACACCAGTCTGGCGATGATGCGGATCGCACAAGCACGCAGTCATCAATTAAGCGTCGCGGGAATTACTGATTTGGCGCTGCATGATGGACGTTTGGAAATTCGTGCGAGTCCATTTCGGTTTATTACTAAAGATGGCGCGACAGAGCATTTTTCAGTCGGCGCCGCGCAACCCTTTCTCGCTACCGAATTCGACGCGATCATCATGCGCAAAGATCCACCCTTTGACATGGAGTTTTTGTACGCGACGCATTTATTGGATTGTGCGCAGATGCAAGGGACGCGAGTATTTAATCGCCCAAGTTCTTTGCGCGACTGGAACGAAAAATTATCAATCACGCGTTTTGCACAATTCGCGCCGGCATTTTTGGTCAGCAGTCAAAGCAAGGCGATCCGTGAATTTTTAACGGAGCACCATGACATTGTGGTCAAACCTTTGGACGGAATGGGCGGCTCAAAAATTTTTCGTATCACTCAATCGGATCCCAATATCAATGTGATTTTAGAAACCATGACGGCGTTTGATACCAATACCATCATGGCGCAGCGCTTTGTTCCTGAAATTAGTTTGGGCGATAAGCGCATTTTGATCATTGATGGAGAGCCACTGGATTACGCCTTGGCGCGAATTCCTAAGGCAGGTGAAACGCGCGGGAACTTGGCGGCGGGAGGTCGCGGCGTCGCGCAAAAACTCAGTACACGTGATCGTGAAATTGCCACTGCGATTGGGCCGACCTTGCGCGAAGCGGGTTTATTTTTAGTTGGCTTGGATGTGATTGGCGATTATTTAACCGAGGTCAATGTCACCAGTCCAACCGGCATGGTTGAGATTGCGGCACAAACTGATTGCGATCCCGCGCTGATCACGATCAAGGCCTTAGAGCGCGCGTGTTTAATGGATGTTTTAAACAAGACTTCGGTCTAATCGAACAACAATGAAAATTCTATTGACCCGTTTATCGTCTTTGGGTGATGTTGTGCACAACATTCCAGTGTTGCACGATATTCATCAGCATTTTCCGGATGCGCAAATTGATTGGTTGGTTGACCGTTCATGCGCGCCAATGCTGTCTTACTGTGCGCATTTGAATCGCACGATTGAAGTGCCGCTGCGCGCCTGGAGCAAATCGCCCAAGACTTTGTGGCGTGGTGATTTAACCTGGTTGCAGTGGCGTGAAAAGCACGATCCTAAAATTGAGGGGCAGTCTCAATACGACCTTAGCATTGACCTTCAAGGCTTGATCAAGTCTGCCGCGATTCAATGTATGTTGCCGACACGCCAACGCGTCGGCATGGCTAATCGTACCGAAGGGTCTAGCTTTGAATCACTGACACGGTTTTTTTATGATCAAAAAATCACACTGCCATTTCATATTCATACGGTGACGCGGGCGCGTCAATTGGTGGCACAGGTTTTGGGTTACTCGATTGAGGGCATTCAAGCTGCGCCGCAGTGTGATTTTTTACCGATTCCGGCCTTGTCTGAAAGCGATTTGTTATCGGATTCATTGGCCGCATCACAATTTTCGCCGCCACAATTAACACGCTACGCCATGCTTTTGCACGGGACTTCACGCGCTGTTAAAGAATGGCCGCTAGAGCATTGGAAAGATTTGGGAATCGAGTTATTAGCGCAAGCGTATCAGGTGGTTTTGCCGCACTCCAATGCGCGCGAATTACAACACGCGCAAATTTTGTATCAGGCTTTATCGCAATACGCGACAACAAAATTGCATCAGACCGTGCCGGCAGTTATTGTGTTACCGCGTTTTTCGCTGGATCAAATGATGCGTTGCTTGGCACACGCCTCCCTCGTGGTGGGTGTTGATTCCGGTTTGACGCATTGGGCCAGTGCACTGGGGCGCCCGACGGTGCAACTGTATTGTGGTGATGCCATTCGTTGGCGCACCCAATGGGAATGGTTAGCGACTTCAGCGCATCTGGGCGAACCCAAACAAATCCCGACGCTGGATCAAGTTCGAGCCGCGGTGACAGGGGTGTTATCCAAAGTTGCGATCTAATTTTTAAATCAGTAATGACGCGAGTTTTCTTATAGTGGTATTTCTTATGACTGCACGCCAAATTTTTTGATACTTTGGATAAAGGTGTCGGCGTTCTGATAACCAATCACACGACCGACTTCGTGACCATCAGGCGCGAAAAATATGATTGCTGGTGGCCCGTACAAATTAAAGTTTTTGAGTAAGGCCTGATCGTTTTCGGTGTTAGCGGTGACGTCTGCTTGCAAGCGCACCACATTGTTCAAAGCGGCTTGGACGCGGCTATCGGTAAAAGTATAGGCTTCCATTTCTTTACACGATACGCACCAGTCGGCGTAAAAATCCAAGATTTTCCACCCCGCTTGTGTTTGTTGCGTCGTCAATTCGGCCAAGTGATGCACGCGGGTAAAGCTGAGTGCTTGCGAAAATGGTGCCAGTGGGCCAACTGCATTACGCACAGCGCCGATAGCTTGAATGCTGCCCAGTGTCAGCAAAATCAACGCCAAAATCCAAGTTTTTTGCACGATGAAATACCCCCCGCCGCCAATCGCTAGGGCACTGAGTAAGCCCATTTGCCAGCGCGGGCCTAATACTGGCGCCAATAACCAAATAGCCAAGGCAAAAAGTAGCAGGGCGAAAATCTGTTTCACCACCAACATCCACGGGCCTGATTTAGGCAATACGCGTTTGGCAGAAAATCCTAAAACAATTAAGGGCACGCACATGCCCAAGGCCATGACGGCGAGGGCCAATCCACCCAAGTCGATTCGTTGTGTTTGGCTGATATACAGCAGGACGCCTGCCAGTGGCGGCGCAACGCAAGGGCCAACGATTAGGGCAGACAAACCGCCGACGATGAAAGCGCCTTTTAGTGAGCCGCCTTTTTGACGCGATAACAGCGAGTTCACGCGGCGTTGAATACATTCGGGAACTTGAATATCGGCGCCGCGCCATAAGGCCACGCCCAAAAACACCATCAATGAGGCGAACGCAATCAGTACAAAAGGATTTTGCAAAAATGCGCTCAACCCCAGTCCCAGTGCGCCTGCAGTCATTCCTAAAAGACTGTAAACCAAAACTACTCCAGCGCTATAGGCCAGTGATAACACGCCGCCTTTGGCGCGTTGTTCTTCGCCAATAATTAGCGCCGACAAAATCGGCAACATAGGCAATACGCAAGGCGTTAAGGATAGACCTAGTCCTAAAATAAAAAAAACGCTGACGATCCAGCCAATGTTTTGGCTGGAAAGCGCCGCGTCAAAAGAAAAAAAATTAACGCTTGCGCTTGTAACTGAGTTACTGGCGTTTGCGTCTGTGGCAGCTTTATTTGTTAAGGCGTTTTTTTTTTGTGGCAAAGTCAAAGTGGCCTGTGACTTCATCGGCGGATAGCACACACCAATATCGGCACAACCTTGGGAGGTCACTGCAATCGTGAAATGTGTGCCGCTGAATTTTTCGATGGGAATGATGACCTCGACGCTTTTACGAAAAGTTTTAATGTCAGGGCCAAAAGTGGGATCGTTAATCACGATCGCCTGGGGATATTGCGGAATCCCTAAAACGACTTCGGGTTCGCGTGCCGTAAACGCAAAGCGTTTTTCGTACATGTAATAACCCTCGGCGATATTGAAGTGTACGGTGACCTGTGCCGCACCGGTACTTGACTGACTGGTTTGAGCTGAAAACTGAAATGCCAGTTCGGGTTTTAGTAATTCTTGCGCGCCGGCAGTGGGCCCCAGCAAATGAGCACCGATCAAGACGAGCGCAATCGACAGTAGGGCCTTAGAGAATAATGTCATAAATGAGAGATAAGCGAGAGATAAGCGAGAGATAAGCGAGAGATAAGCGAGAGATGAGCGCGTAAAATGAGCGCAAAAATTAGGTGGTAATTATTGATATGAAAACTTTGATATGACAAAGCACTGTCTGCACGATTGTAGCCCTAGCGCCACACTCATCCCAATCTAACCCTTATTTATGCCTGTGATTAAAACGCTAGACGATCATTTGATTTCGCAAATTGCTGCTGGCGAAGTCGTCGAACGTCCGGCTTCAGCGATTAAAGAGTTGGTGGAAAACGCCCTCGATGCTGGCGCGCGCTCGATTACTGTGCGCATCGAAGAGGGTGGGGTGAAGTTTTTAAGTGTTCAAGATGATGGTTGTGGTATTGAGGCCGACCAGTTGCCATTGGCACTGCAACGCCACGCGACCTCAAAAATTGCGTCCTTGCGCGATTTGGAACAAGTGATGAGTTTAGGGTTTCGCGGTGAGGCTTTGGCATCAATCGCCTCAGTCGCGCGGGTGAGCTTGACCACCCGAACTGCCCTAGTTGAACATGGCCAAAACTTTGACGGCAAAGTGTTAAAACCCGCCGCACGCGCGGTGGGAACGACGATAGAAGTCGCTGATTTGTATTACAACACGCCAGCGCGCCGTAAATTTTTAAAAACCGCGTCGACAGAATTTGCGCATTGCCAAGATGTGATGGAACGTATGGCTCTGGCGCATCACGAGGTGCATTTTTGTCTTTATCACAATCAGCGCATGGTGTCGGATTTTCCAGCGACCACTATGCCCAAAAGAGTCGGACAAGTTTTGGGTGCGGATTTTTTACCGCAAACCATCGCACTTCATGAAGTCAGCGAAATCGATAACCGAGAAATCAGTTTGACCGGCGTGATAGGTTTGCCCAGCGTCGCCAAAGCGCGCGCGTCGGCACAGTATTTTTTTGTCAATGGGCGTTTTGTACGTGATAAGGTTTTGGCGCATGCTTTGCGCATGGCCTATAGCGATGTGTTGCATCATCGCTTGCATCCGGCATTTGTGTTAATGCTGCAATTGCCGCCCGAACGCGTTGACGTGAATGTGCATCCGGCCAAAATTGAAGTCCGTTTTCGTGACAGTCAAGCAATCCATCAGTTTGTTTTTCATGCGCTCTCGCGCGCCTTAGCAAAAAACAGTGGTGCGATAGATCAAACCCATTCAAATGCCAGTAGCGTGCCAGCGCCTGAATTAAAAAATTCTGAATCCCGCACTCATTGGCCAAGTGCGCAACCCCAAATGCCTTTTCGTTCCGCGGTGGATTCGCATGGTGCTTTGAGCGCTTATCGCTTGCTGTCGGGACGCGATACGCCAGAAGAGGGCGCGGCGCGGCGCGATGAGACCGCGCTTCACCAAATCGCGGCACCGTATTCAAGATTGCAAAACACAAGCGGTCAAAATACAAATACGCCAAACACCAGCACGCCTCTTATCAATCAGGAACAGTATTTGGGTCAAGCCGTTGCGCAAATTCAAGGTGTTTATATTTTGGCGGAAACCAGTTCGGGTATGGTGATTGTTGATATGCACGCGGCGCATGAACGCGTGTTGTATGAAAAGCTCAAAGCGCAATGGGATGTTTTAGATCAAAATTCGAATCAAAACGCCATCCCAAAATTAGCTCAAAATAATCACCACAGTCACAACACCAAGGCCCTGCCAGCAGATTCTGCGGCAGGACAGACTTTGTTGATTCCTTTGGTCATCAAAGTCAATCGTTTTGAAATCGCTGCGATTGAATCGCACGCTGATACTTTGGCGCGTCTGGGTTTTGATTTGTCGGTGATGTCAGACAGTAGCGTCGCCCTACGCAGTTTGCCGCGCTTGCTGCAAGCCAATCGTGCGGATGCCTTGCTCAAAGCGGTATTACACGACTTAGAACAATACGGCGGTGCGCAAATTTTGACGCGTGCGCGCGATCAACTGTTAGCGACGATGGCCTGTCATGGCGCAGTGCGTGCGCATCGTCAATTAACGCGTGAAGAAATGAACGCACTGTTGCGGCAGATGGAGGCGACAGAGCGCGCTGATCAGTGCAATCACGGACGCCCAACTTGGGTGGCGTTTTCGATGGAACAGCTCGATGGGTTTTTTATGCGTGGCCAGTAAGCCTGACTTTATTGTTGAGTCATCACAGTCAAAGGGTGTTCTATAAACTCAATGGGCAAGCGCAATGAGTGCTGACCGAAAGAATTAAGTTTTTGTTTTTCATTTTTTGCGATTTTCCTTCTGATTTTGATTGTTGTTTCGTGGGTTTTTAGGGGTATTGACCCTATTTTTGCCGTTTTCATGCCATTTTGGGCATACCAACCCCCGTGCTTGTCCATTTGCTTACGAGCTTGAGTTTCGCATCCACGTTGACGTGGTTTTTGTAGCCGCAGTGGCTAATCCCCTTTGTTGGGTGTACAAGCTATCGACCAAGTAGTGCTCTTTGAGTTCTTCATGATCTACTCGCGAAACGCCCACACCGTGCGGGCATCAGGGATGGAGGCACCAAACTCAAGCCCCAAGAATCGCATGAAGGAGAGATGGTCTGCGACTTGAAACTCCAAACGCTCATCGTTCAAACGCTTATCGTCCAGCCGCTCACCGCTAGGTTGTGGATGGGCTGCAGAATCAGTAGTTTGAACACGAGCACGCGGTCGAGTGGCTTTCTGCCTGCCTTGCTCTTGCTCTTGCTTTGCTCTTGCGCTGTTTGGCGTCTATCTTCTTCAGAATGGGGCGGAAGATTTCCCAGTTGATGACTTTGTTTAAGCGCTCTAGCGGATCGCCGTGTTTGGAGAGTTGCGCGTGGTGCTTGTCGATGTCGAAAAAACCGAGTTGTATGTCAGAATCACCATTTTGGTATCCTTGGTCTTTAACACTGTTCACGCCGCGTTTGTTGTCAGGTATTTTCCGCTACGGATAGAAATGCCTGAAAATAGGTGTCTTAAACGATAAATAAACTGTTTTTATGATGAAAAATATTTTGACAAAACTCCGTACAATAAAGCTGACAATGGTTTTATTGATGGCTGCATTTATATTAACTGCTTGTGATGATGTGGCCGAGTATGGGTCGTGGCCGATTGATTGGGAAGCCTTCGGTAAAGGGGGTTCGAGCCCAGAAGAGCATCGTTATCCTGATTGGATGAGCAAACTAGGGGATGAAACTCCTCTCACAGATATCTCCATTCCAGGCACGCATGATTCAGGGGCTAACAATAACAACGAATTCGTTAGAACTCAAGCAATGGATATAGATAGTCAATTATGGGCAGGAATTCGTTTTCTTGATATGCGATTTGCGATGAAAGATGGAGAATTGGCTGTGTACCATGGGGATTACTATGTCAATAAAACTGCTCGAGATGTCTTTGCACAAATTAGAAAATTCCTTAATCAATTTCCAAGCGAAGCCGTTATTATGCGAATCAGCAGAGAACACCCAAAAAAAGACGAGATAGACTTGTTTGGAGAGCAGATAGAGAAGCTTTTTAAGGAAAATGAGGATCTTGTTTATCCTAATGAAAAAAACGTTAAGGACATTACCCTTGGAGAAGTAAGAGGGCGAGTATTTCCTCTCATGAAAAATTGGAGTGGATCTATTTATGGTTGGAACTATAGTGGAAGTAATTTAAAAATAACAGATGATTGGGGAATGTGGGGAATTGGTTCTTTATGGAATAAATGGCTTTCTTTTAAAGGAGGGCTTCAAGATGCCGCCAAGCATAACGGAGATGGTAATTTATATTTAACCTATGGAAATGGGGCAATGGCTGATGGTTCAGGAGCTATTGTGCTGCCTTATTTTGTTGCAGCTGGTACTGACTCTTGGAACGGTGCATTGTTGCCAACGGGCTGGCTTTCAATGGCGGGAGATGGTTACTATCCTGATTTTTTTCGTGGTTCCTGCGCAGGTGCCTTATGCTCAATTAAATACACAGGCATAAACTTTTTAACCAGTCATTATTTAGGGGATTCAAAGCCATCTATGATGGCGCATACAGGAATATTGGTATTTGATTTTCCTGGGTGGAGTCTAATTAATAAAATTATTAAGACAAATGAGATTGAATGGCAGGGTAATCCAAACAGAAATTTGGCAATTTATCAAAGATCTAGAGATATAAATGAAATTGGACGTAATGATGTTTTTGTTTATAAGATAAAAAATGTTGGAAAAGATAAATGTATTGATGCTAAGAGTAGAAATACTGGCTTAAGTATGAAGCCGTGTGATGACATGCCTACTTCTTGGGAAATACCTCATTATTTATCTAATGAAAAACCTACCTTAGTAAAATTTAAATATGGGAATGGAGACCTCCAATGTTTGGATAGGGCAGGTACTCTCGGATATAATTGGGCTTGTCATGCAGAGCAAAATCAAAAATGGATATTTACAGCGAAACCTTCTGGTACGTACATAATACGTCCACAAGGACGTGGAGATTTATGTCTTGAGGCGGAAGACTCCGCGGTGACGATTAGACGATGTAACGAGGAAAAAAATACTCAAGAGTGGATGCTTGCTAAAGTAGGTACTGAAGTTGAAATTACTAATCGAAGCTCTCAGGGTAATGCTAATGTTAATGCTGTTTGCTTTTATGCTGATGTTCACTATAGAGGTAAGGAAACTTGCTATGGAAAAGGATATTTCTCCGTATCCGATGCTCAGAATGATACGTTTTCCTCAGTTAAAGCAGACCCATATTGCTCTGTTACGGTATTTGAACATTCTTGGGGTGGTGGCGAGAGAAGAGAATATCGGTATAGTACGCCTAATATGGGCGACTTTAACGATAGGGCATCCTCTCTCCAAGTTTCTTGTAATTAGCGTACCTTACGCATTACAGGCATAAGGGGTGTTCTATAAATTCAATGCGCAAGCGCAATGAATGCTGATTGAGAGAATTGAATTTTGGCTTTTCATTTTTTACGCTTTACCTTCAGGTTTTGATTTTTGTTTCGTGGGTTTTTAGGGGTATTGCCCCAGTTTTTCCTGCCTGCATGTCATTTGGGGCATATCAACCCCCGTGATGCGCACAAGCGCTTTGCGAATCAATATCTCGATGCGGCTGATGTTGTAGGTCAGATTCATCAGTCCGATATTGAGCTTGGCTTTCTGCCTGCCTTACTCTTGCGCTGTTTGGCATCTATCTTCTTCAGAATGGGGCGGAAGATTTCCCATTTGATGTCTTTGTTTAAGCGTTCCAGCGGATCACCGTGTTTAGAGAGTTGCGCGTGGTGCTTGTCGATGTCGAAAAAAACGACCTACATGTTAGCATGATCTAGTTGTTACCCAACACCTTTAACGCGGTTCACGCCGCGTTTGTTGTCTGGGGTTTCTTGCTATTTATAGAAGTGCCCTCAATTTTTTATTGGTCTAATCTTTTATCAGTCTAATGCCCATTCTTCGTATCGCACTGGACACGCCTTTGCCGCAATTGTTTGACTATCTGTGTGAGGAAGTTGTCGCGCCTGGAAGCTTAGTGGCGGTGCCTTTTGGTCGTGGCGACAAAATTCATGTCGGCGTAGTGTTGGACCGTGTGGACACCAGCACTCAGGATCTCGCGAAGCTCAAAATAGTTGCCCAAGTGATATACGATTGTCCTCCGCTCATGGCTTCATGGCGTGATTTATGTCAGTTCGCATCAGCGTATTACCACCACCCGCTGGGTGAAGTGATGGTGTCGTCTTTACCCAAAAATCTGCGCGATGCGAACACTGCTGCCTTGACGCGCGCGCATCAAAAAAACAATGCGTCAGTGACCGAGGCTGCTAAAAAGCTGGGCGCTAAAAATTTGGCGGTTAAAAAATTAAATGCTAGCGATACTGAGATCAGCGAAATCGATACGACGCTGACCTTGCATCCTGAACAAGCGTTGGCAGTGGCGGCGATTAACGCGGCGCAAGGCTATACCCCTTTTTTACTGCACGGGATTACCGGCAGCGGAAAAACAGAGGTGTATTTGCAAGCGGCGGCGGCGGTTTTGGCGCGTAATCAATCGGCGCAAGTGTTGATTTTGGTGCCAGAAATTAATTTAACGCCGCAGTTATTGACGCGCATCGAACAACGTTTTCATGCCCATTCGGTGGTCTGTTTGCACAGTGGTTTAAGTGAAGGCGCACGACTACGCAGTTGGCTGCATGCGCATTCGGGCGGTGCGTCTATTGTGTTGGGAACGCGTCTGGCGATCATGGCATCTGTGCCAAATTTGGCCTTAATCATTGTTGATGAAGAGCACGATGCCTCGTATAAACAACAAGAAGGTTGGCATTATTCTGCGCGTGATTTGGCGATTTGGCGCGCACATCAATTGGCTATTCCTATTGTTTTGGGTTCTGCGACGCCGTCGATCGAAACCTGGTATGCCGCGCAAAACAAACGTTATCAATTGTTGACTTTGAATCAACGTGCAGGGGATGCCAAACCGCCGCAGATTCGTTGTATTGATACCGGAGTTCATAAAACGATAGACGGATTGAGTCAAGTCTTGATCACAGCCGTGCGCGAACGCTTAAATGCGCGCGAGCAAGTTTTGCTATTTCTGAATCGGCGCGGTTATGCCCCAGTCCTTTCATGCGGTTTGTGCGCCTGGGTGTCCGAGTGCCCGAACTGCAATGCAACGCTGGTTTTGCACACCGCCGACAAACGCCTGCACTGTCATTTATGCGCGGCCCAAAGTCCGATTCCGCGCGCGTGTCCGACCTGCGGCAATCCTGATATCGCGGCCTTGGGACGAGGAACGCAAAGAATTGAAGAATCCTTAGCGACACAATTTGCCACCCGCGCCGATGGTTCGGCGATTACCGTATTGCGCATTGATGCTGATAGCGTGCGCAAAAAAGGCAGTGCCGAAGAAGCTTTTGCCAAAGTGCATCGCGGCGAAATTGATATTTTGGTGGGCACGCAAATGGTCAGTAAAGGACACGATTTTCGCGGCATCAATTTGGTTGCGGTATTGAATGCTGACGCCGCTTTATTCAGCGGCGATTTTCGTGCTGGCGAGCGATTATTTGCCCAGCTGATGCAGGTCGCGGGCCGCGCAGGTCGCGCCAGCGATACCAGTGAAGTCTTGATTCAAACACGCTACCCCAGCCATCCTTTGTATGATGCCTTGATCAAACAAGATTACGCCGCTTATGCCACAGTATTATTAGAAGAACGAAGTAGCGCGGGCCTGCCACCGTTTTCGCATCAGGTTATCTTGCGTGCACAGGCACGAACCATGGAGGCAGCCTTAGAATTCCTAACTTATGCCAGTGAGTTGTTGTCAGAAAATCCCGCGTTGGTCATTAACTCGCCGATTCCGATGAATGTCGCCAAAATTGCCAATTTGTGTCGCGCGCAATTGTTGATCGAATCCAACTCACGCAGTCAGTTACAAAACGCCTTGACTCCCTGGGTTGCGGCTTTGTATCAAATGAAATCGCGTATCAGATGGCAGTTAGAGGTTGATCCGCATGATGTCTAAATATTCTGGCACATGGTGGTAAATCGCGGTAAATCGTGTTTTGAACTATCTGCAATTTCAGCCACACCTTTTGTTATCCTTAACATTCTGTTCAATTTAACTTGTGATTAACCATGGATGCTTTTAAACACAGCGTAGATACGCTTTTTATTTTGCTGGGCGCCACAATGGTGCTGGCGATGCACGCAGGATTTGCTTTTTTAGAGTTGGGCACCGTTCGGAAAAAAAATCAGGTCAACGCACTGGTAAAAATTTTGGTGGATTTTTGCGTGTCGACTTTGGCCTATTTTGTGATTGGCTATACCGTGGCGTATGGCAGCAGTTTTATGGTGGGCGCACAAACACTGGCCGAAAAAAACGGTTACGAGTTGGTTAAATTCTTTTTTTTACTGACCTTTGCGGCGGCGATTCCGGCGATTATTTCAGGCGGCATTGCAGAGCGCGCTAAATTCTGGCCGCAGTTAATTGCGACCGCCGTCATTGTCGGTTTGGTCTATCCTTTTTTTGAAGGTATCGCGTGGAACCATCACTTGGGTTTCCAAGATGGGATCAAAGCCTTAACCGGTGAGGAGTTCCATGACTTTGCCGGCTCTATTGTGGTGCATGCAATGGGGGGCTGGATTGCGTTACCGGCCATATTGCTTTTAGGCGCGCGCAGTAACCGCTATCGTAAAGATGGTGGCGTTTTGGCGCATCCACCGTCAAGCATTCCATTTTTGGCACTCGGTTCGTGGGTGCTGATCGTCGGCTGGTTTGGTTTTAATGTGATGAGCGCGCAAACACTGGACAAAATTTCGGGTTTGGTGGCGGTCAACTCCCTGATGGCGATGGTCGGTGGAACCTTAGTTGCGCTATTACTGGGTAAAAATGATCCAGGCTTTGTTCACAATGGCCCGTTAGCCGGTTTGGTCGCGGTCTGCGCCGGTTCTGACGTGATGCATCCGCTGGGCGCATTGGTGGTCGGAGGTATTGCGGGGGCGATTTTTGTATCGATGTTTACCTTGACCCAAAACAAATGGCGCGTTGATGACGTTTTGGGCGTATGGCCTTTGCACGGCCTGTGTGGCACTTGGGGCGGGATTGCGGCGGGAATTTTTGGTTTGCCGATGTTTGGCGGATTGGGTGGCGTGAGCTTTGTCGCGCAGCTGACCGGAAGCGCGCTGGGCGTTATTTGGGCGATGGCAAGTGGTTTTGCCGTTTATGGAATTTTAAAATGGACTCTGGGCCTGCGTTTGAGTCAAGAAGAAGAATTTGAAGGCGCTGATTTGACTATTCATAAAATCACCTCGTCACCTGATCGTGAAACCAGTTGGTAATTACGGCGCAATGATCGCAACTCATTTCTTTTGACTAGCCCCTTATTTGATTGGCTTGGACGGGTAAGGGGCAAGGGGGTTCAGGACTAAAGTTTTGGCGGCAGGCGCTGTGCTAGACTCGCGCCCTCGTATTTTATCTGGGGGTGTGATTCCGCCTCTGATAAGCACTAGTCGCGCGCGCATTTAGTTGCGTTACCGTGCGAACAATCAATGATGCATGAGGAGAGATGGATGAGCGGTTTAAGTCGCACGCCTGGAAAGCGTGTTTAGGGTCAAACCTAACCGGGGTTCGAATCCCCGTCTCTCCGCCAGTTTGTCATCAATAACTTCACTACTATCGAGAATCGAGACAATGCAGATTGAAGAAAAGGTGTTGATCAGTGCGCCAATAGAGAAAGTGTTCTCGCTTTACGCGAATGTTGCTGCGTGGTCGTCGTGGGATGTCGAGCTGAAATCGTCTTCAATTGACGGGCAATTTTCCTCTGGCGCAAGTGGCACGATCAAGCCATTAAATGGACCCCAGTCAAAAATCACCTTCACTGAAGTGGTGCCCAATCATTCGTTTACGGTTGAAAGTAAACTGCCACTGTGCCTCATTCGCTTTGAACATGAGCTTCTCAGTATTGACGTCCACACTCAGGCCCTGCACAGGGTTTCATTCATCGGTCTTTTGGCCCCGCTCTTTGGCCGCTTGATTGGCGCTCAAATACGCAAAGGTTTACCGCATTCACTTTCAGGCTTGAAGCGCGCTGCCCAAGGACAGTCATTCTGATGAAATAAATTTATGGTGCGGCCAGATTTTTGGCGGCGGACCATAAGGCAGTAGAACGGCTTCCGCCACGGCAAAACGCTAATACGGGATTAGGTAATTGGGGTAAAAGTGCGGCCAAATCGGCGACGTTTTGAGCGGTCATTGCACCGCTGATGACCGGTATATAGTGATACTGCAAGCCAGCAGCCTGTGCGGCGGCGGCGATTTGTTGTGACGTCGGCTGATCGGGGCCGCCTTCTCCATCCGGACGGTTATTGATCAGGGTACGAAACCCCGCACGGGCCAGTTCGGCAATCGCATTAGGATGTAATTGTCCCGTCGTTGCAAAGTCAGGTGTGTGTTGAACCAGTTCTAAATTCATAGGGGTTTTATAAAATATGTACTAGGGTGTTATTGAGGTCTCTGACGAGATTCTCTGCTGTGAGAATGCAGCGAATCCCGTCGATAAAGGATTTAATAAAGAATTTAAGACGGATCTGTTTTTTTGCAAGTTCGAATACCAAAAGGCAGATACGCTGGACAAAAGCGGAAAAATCCAGTTAACAAAGGTATCACGCCTAAATAACCCCACCAGCTAATGGTGTCTGATACCGCCAATCCGATCAGCACCACGCCAATCGCGATACGCAAGGTGCGATCGACGCCGCCGATGTTACACATTTTTGAGCATTGGTTTGTTGAGCATTGATTCGAGGTCATGATGAAGCCCTTTAAGTGAATGATGTAAAAAGGTGAAGGTACTGAAATGACGCGGATTGATTATAGTTGGGCACTTATCAAAGCCTGAACAAGTGTATTTTGTGGCGAACAAACGATTAGCTTGACTCGACTCAACTCCACGAAGCAGATTAAATACACCAGACCGTTTACTTATTTATAGCTTATATGCCCTGTTACCACTATCTTGCCAGCGATGTCAAAGGACGCAATCAAAAAGGAGAACTTGACGCCGACAATCTCGTCGCTGCGCGCGCGCAGTTAAAAGCGCTGGGGCTTTTTCCCTTGATGCTTGAGCGCCGCGAGGGCACCGCGAATGCTGCGCCAAAGCTCGGGCTGTCGAATGTATTAACGCATCGCTTTGGTCGTATTTTGTCGTCCGCCGATTTGGCCTTTGTCACGCGTCAAGTCGCGGTGTTGCTGTCGGCAGGCTTACCCTTGGAGCGCGCTTTGCAATCGGTAATTGAGCAAAGCGAAAAAGCACCGATGCGAGAATTATTGATGCAAATTAAAAACGCCCTGCAAGAAGGGCAGTCCTTTGCGACGGCAATCGGGCAATACCCCAAAGAGTTTTCGACCACCTATCGCGCCCTGATTAAAGCGGGAGAAGAAAGCCGCGATTTGGGACTGGTGATGAACAAGCTCGCTGACTACGTCGAAGCGCGTAATGCCTTGCGGCAAAAAATGATTCAAGCCTTTACCTACCCTGCGATTGTGACAACGCTGTCGCTGGGAATTGTGATTTTTTTATTGAGCTATGTTGTGCCACAAATCGCTAGTGTATTCACGGCCAACAAGCAAGTCCTGCCTTTGTTGACGCGCATCATGCTGTCCTTAAGTGCGTTTGTGCGCGACTACGGTGTGTGGGTGGGCTTGGTGATTGTGGTCTTGGTGTTGGCGTTTCAACAGGCCTTGCGCCAACCTTTGTTACGCGTCCAATGGCATCGTGCTTTGTTAAAAGTCCCCATTTTTGGACGTCTGATTTTGGGTTTCAATACCTCGCAATTTGCCAGCACCTTGGCGATTTTGTTTGGTTCGGGGGTGCCGATTTTGCATTCGATGCAAGTCGCGCGCGACACCATTACCAATAATGCCCTGCAACTGACTATCGATAACGCCCTGGTGCGAGTGCGTGAGGGAGTGAGCGTTGCGCGTGCTTTATCCGAATATGCTTACTTTCCACCAGGTTTGTTGCATTTGATTCGTTTTGGCGAGGAGAGCGGTCAGCTGGCGCCGATGTTGGAGCGCGCAGCGCAAGGCGAGGCGCGTGACTTAGAACGTCGAACTTTGTTATTGACCAGTTTGCTCGAACCCATTTTGGTGTTGGCAATGGGCGGTGTCGTGCTGGTTATCGTACTGGCAGTGCTATTGCCGATTATTGAAGTCAATCAGATTATTCGTTAAGAGTGCTTTAGGCAAGAGCAACTAGGGCAACATCGGTCCCCACGAGACATCACTAGGCGGTGACGCGCTGGGGATTTTGGGGCTAGGGCGGCCAAATAAAGACACGCGCAACAATTGGCGCTGACCCTTATTGCGTGTCGACAAAATCAAATTTTTACTATTGGGCGCAAATGCCACCGACTCATCTCCCGTGGTTTCAGACAAACGAAATTCTGTTTTGCTTTCTAAGTCAGTGACAAATAATTGAAATTTTTTGTCACGTAAAGTAATAAAGGCCAAATATTTGCCATCGGGTGAGGGACGTGGCGACACGTTGTAGTTGCCTTCAAAAGTTAAGCGCGTGATTTTTTTGCTCGCTAAATCCATTTGATAAATTTGTGGTGAGCCGCCGCGATCTGAGGTAAAAAAAATCGATTTACCATCGCGCGAAAATTTGGGTTCGGTGTAAATGTCTTTCCCCGAGGTCAATGCTTGCGCATCGCCACCGCTTGCATTCATGGTGTAAATATGGGTTGCGCCATCAGAGCTGGACACAAATGCCAGTGTTTTGCCATCGGGCGACCATGACGGGGCGGAGTTGGTGCCGGGGAATTGCGCCAAAGTGCGACGGGTTTTAGTTTTTAAATTTTGCACAAAAATATAGGCACGGCCGCGTTCAAACGATACATAGGCCAGTTCATTGCCATCAGGCGACCACGCGGGCGACATGAGTGGTTCTTTGGAGTTGACCAAAACGATCGGCTCGCTGCCATCGGCAAAGGCCGCATATAAATAAAAACGTCCCTCAAAACGACTCACGTAGGCAATGCGCGAACTGCTGACCCCTGCAATACCAGACAGTTTTTCTTGAATCGCATCAGCGGTTCTGTGTGCTAACAAGCTTGCGCTATCGCCTTGGAAAGACAATTCGGCGACGATTTTGTTTTGCGCAGGATCGTGAATTTTGACGTGACTGCGCCAGTTGTTCGCGTCTAAGGCTTCGACTTTACTTTCGATCACCGCGATGTAGGCGTAGCCGCGCCACGCGCTATAGGGCAGTGCGCTCGTTTGTGGGGAATTGACGATTTCAAATAGTCCGCTTAAATGTAAATCATGGCTAAGCGTCGTGTTAAAGCGCGTGTTTTCGGGCGAGTTGGTCAACGCGATAAAACTGATCGGAATTCCGCGCCCCGCTACGCCCGCGACTTCAACAACGACTTGTGCCAGGACGGGCTGGTGCAGTGCTAAGGACAATAGCGCTGAACTGATCAAAAGGAGAGGGGCAAAAATTTTAGACATAAGTGACAAAGTGATGCGACAAAGTAATCTAGGGATGCATCCGATAATTGAGTATGACCTCGGGCGGGTAAGTTCCGTTTTTATCTACGGGAAATTTGCTTAAACGCTCGATGCCACGCAAAACCGCTTGATCAAAAAGTGGCATCCCCGACGATTTGATTGTGTTGACAGCAATGACTTGACCGACGGCATTGAGCGTGATTCGAATCGAAATTTGCGGATTGCCGGTATTGGATACAGTGTCATCAAAAAAAACTTTGGCACGAAGTTCGCCCCCAATTTTTTTCTGATACGCGTTTTCAGAATCGGCTGAGGAAGGATTTGTTGCGAAATTTGAGTTTGCGATTTGTGATTGCTCTTTGAGTCTTTTGAGTTCGTCGTTCCGATTAGTGATTGCGGGGGCGGCTGGACTGACGGTTACGACCGTTTTGGGTGGCGGCACTGGTGGCGTTGGCTTGGTTGGTTTGACCGGATTTTTTTTTAAAACGATTTCTGGCGGCGTGTCTTCAGATGGCGGTGGTGTTTCTGCCGGCGTTTGGGTCTCAAGGGGTGGGGTGAAAAGATGCAATTCAGCGACTTGGGGCGGTGCTGACATCATGGGCATTGGTTCGACGTCCCACAATTGCACTTCAACGGGCAGTGTTTTGTGTGTGTGCCATGCCATCGAAAAAAATAAGAGTAAGAGCATACCGGCGTGTATGAACATCGTAATGCCGCCGGCTAAAAACTCTTTTTTCATGTTGTCGCTAAATTTATTTCGTCGCTCAGTTTATTTCGTAGCTAAACCGATTTTAGCGATACCGTTTTTTTTCAAAGTGCTGATGAGCTGCACCACTTCTTCATAACGTAAATCCGCTTCGGCCGCGATCAATACCGCAATTTGTGGCGTGCTTTTGCGTTGCTCGTCTAATCGCATCAACACGTCGTTGATACTTTGATACGCTCCCAGCTCATCACGTTTTTGTTCTTGTCGCAAGGCCAATTGATAATGCGTTTGGGATTGATTTTTTTTCATGCTCAATTCAATGTATTGTGCCGGTGGCGCGTTGGCTTGCTCGGCGCGCGGTAAGTTGATCGATCCCATCGGGTTTAAGGGCGAGACCACCATAAAAATCACCAGCAAAACCAACATCACATCAATATAGGGAACGACATTGATTTCCGCTTTTAGGCGGCGTCGCGGGGCGCGAGCGATGCGCGTTCTCATGAGCTTTTGGTCATTAAATGTTGGTGCAAAATTTGACTGAACTCGCCGATAAATGATGAGATTGTGCGTTCGATGCGCTCAATTTTTTGTACAAAGTGGTTATAAGCAATCAAGGCCGGAATCGCGGCAAATAGGCCACACGCAGTGGTGATAAGGGCTTCGGCGATACCGGGCGCGACACTGATCAAAGTCGTTGTTTGCGCGCTGCCCAAATTGATAAAGGCGTTCATGATGCCTAACACCGTACCTAACAAACCGATGTAGGGTGAGACCGAACCGACGGTGGCTAAAAATGATAAATGCTTTTCAAACCCTTCGCGTTGTTTTTCCTGCGCGTTGTACATGGCTTGTTCAGACAAAGACACGATATCACGGGCATCATGGATTGTGGTGTTATGCACCGCTTTGTTATTTTGCAAATAGGCAAACAAACCGACTTCAAAAATTCGATACAAATTCGCGTCGGGCTTTTTGTATTGGGGATTATCTTTAGTGCGGTTATAAAAAACTTGCAAATCTTTGGTGCTCCAAAAATCAGTTAAAAATGATTTAATCGCGCGCTCGGTGTCATATAGGTTTACAAATTTAATCACCATTACATACCAACTGATCATCGACAAGACCAGCAAAATGCCCAGAATTATTTTGGCCAGTATCGAGCTGGAAAGAATCAAGCCGACGATAGAAAAATCACTGACAAGAGTCATAAATAGAAAAGTAAATCGTTAAAAAATAAACATCCAAGAGAGATGTTCCAATGCCGACAGAATACACAAGCGCCCACAACAAATACTATGCGGCATTGTGCGGTATTGGATCGGGCGGCGATTGCAGGTCATTCAAAATGGTGCGAATTCGCTGCGCACGCCAAGTCGTCACATCGACGCAGGCAATACCGACTTCTGCCGTATTGACGATAACACCATCGCGCTCGATGCGCTGTGTGAATATCAGTCGTGTTCCGGTGGTTTGCCCGACAGACGTGACAACTTCGATCAATTCATCAAAGAGCACAGGGCGAATAAACCGCGTCGAAATCTCCGCGACGACAAAGATTAAACCGTGCTGTGATTTTAAGGCGTTTTGTTCGAGACCCTGAGCGCGTAGCCATTCGGTGCGTGCGCGTTCGTAGAACTTTAAATAATTGGCGTGATACACCACACCGCCCGCGTCGGTATCTTCGTAATAAATTCGTACGGGCCAGTGGAGAACAAATTCAATATTCATAAATTCGATTGATCAAAAATGCGTAGAGTCAAGAATGCGTAGAGTCAAAAATGCGTAGGGTCAAGAATACGTAGGATGAGTTTACAATTTTGAAGCTGCTATTACAGTGTGGTGGCAGGCTCACCAGCAAAATCTTAAGTCTTAATTTGTAAAATTTAAAAATGATGATACATATTTCTAATTTGCGTTATACCTGGCCAGGCGCGGCGGCGACGTGTTTGAGCATTGAGCATTTAGACATCGCCGCTGGACAACGTGTTTTTTTACATGGCCCCAGTGGTTCTGGCAAAAGTACTTTGTTGGGTTTATTAGCGGGCGTTTTGCAAGCGCAGTCGGGCGACATATCAGTCGCAGGCGTCGCGTGGAAAAGTGTATCGCGTTTGCGTCGCGACGAACACCGTGGCAATCAGATGGGCTATATTTTTCAGCAATTCAATTTGCTACCCTATTTGTCGGTATTGGAAAATGTGCTTTTGCCGTGTCGAATTTCAGCAGTACGTAAAAATAATGCTGACCACAATAGCGGCAGCGCCAAACAGGAAGCGCAGAATTTACTGCGGCAAATGGGACTGGGTGACAATTTGTGGTATCGACCCGCGCAAGGTTTATCCGTAGGTCAACAACAACGCGTTGCCGCAGCGCGTGCGCTGATCGGCAGTCCATCTCTCATCATTGCGGACGAACCGACTTCCGCGCTGGATGCGGCGGTGCGCACCACTTTTATGTCTTTATTGTTGTCGTATCGCATGCCGGCAAGTGATAAGGCTGGAGAAGTCCCCACCGTGATTTTTGTCAGCCACGATATGAGTTTGGCCAAAAACTTTGATCAGTGCTTGTCCTTGCCGCAATTAAATCAATCTGTTGAGGGAGTTTTCGTATGAACGCGTGGTTAGGATTGGCGTTAAAAAGCGCATGGCATCGTCGCATGACTTTATCTTTGGTGGTGTTTTCAATCACCTTGTCATCTTTGTTGTTGTTGAGTATTGAGCGAGTTCGGGTTGATGTGCGCAGTAGTTTTGCGCAAGCGGTCAGCGGCACCGATTTAGTGGTCGGTGCGCGCACGGGCGCGATGCAATTGATGTTGTATTCGGTATTTCATATTGGTGGCGCGTCAAACAATATGCGCATGGACAGTGTTCATGCGATTCAAAAAGACCCTGCGGTCGCGTGGACGATTCCGATTTCTTTGGGCGATTCGCATCGGGGTTTTCCTTTGCTGGGAACGACACCAGACTATTTCAAATATTTTTTATTTGGCGATAAGCAAGCATTGAAAATGGAGCAGGGCCGTGCATTTACGAATTCGATTGATGGCCTGTATGAGAGCGTCGTTGGCGCCGAAGTCGCACGAAAATTGAATTATCGTGTTGGGAAAAATGTGATCGTGTCACATGGTTTGAGTGAATTGGATGATGAACATGAAGCTGAACATGAAGCTGAACATGAACATGAACATGGGGCTGAACACGACAAGAACATGGGGGCTTTGGTGCATCAGCATGATGACAAACCCTTTACTGTGGTGGGCGTTTTGGCGGCAACTGGAACGCCTGTTGATCGAACCGTTTTTGTCAATTTATCGGCGATTGAAGCCATTCATTTAGATTGGGTCGCGGGAGCGCCGATTCCCGGCTTCAAGATAGAAGCCAATCTGGCACGCAAGTTTGATCTTGCCCCCAAAGAAATTACCGCCCTATTAGTGGGATTGAAAAATCGTGTGGCGGTTTTCGCCGTACAACGTTCGATTGCAGACTATACGGGCGAGCCATTGATGGCCGTATTGCCAGGCGTCGCTCTGGATGAATTGTGGCAAGTTTTAGGGATTGCTGAAAACGCCTTAATCGCGCTATCGGGGATGGTTGCGTTAGTGAGTATTTTGGGTTTAATTGCGGTGATTTTGGCCGGCTTAAACGAACGTCGACGCGAGCTGTCGGTGTTGCGCGCGATTGGTGCAGGGCCGCGCCATATCTTGTTCCTATTAACTCTGGAAGGCGTACTGATGACGGTAATCGGCGCGGCCTTAGGGGGATTACTGTGCTTAGGTTTGATGACGGCTTTGGCGCCATGGTTGAACACCACGTTTGGGATTACGGTACACAATGGCGCGCCGCGTCCTGATGAATGGCGTTTGATCGGGATGATCATCTTGGCTGGATTTTTCGCCAGTTTGGCACCAGCGTTGCGGGCGTATTTTTTATCCCTGAACGATGGTTTATCGCCGCGTTAAAGAACTGATTTAAACACTGGTGAGGACACTGACAAAAATCATCATCCCCAGCCAATGGTTATGGCGAAACGCGCGTAAGCATTGCATGCGATCGCGTGACCAAATCCAGCGGACATGCACAATGGCGATGATGATTGCGCCGCTCCAAAAGACGAAAAACCAGGGATTCAAATGTTCGATCGATGCGACGCTTAGCCAAATCAACAAGTGCAGGGCGTAGCACAGCGCGACGATGACACGGTCATATTGACCAAAGCTAAGTGCCGACGAACGCAAACCCAAGTGGCGATCGTCTTCTTTATCAACCATCGCGTATTCGGTGTCATAGGCCAGAGTCCACGCGACATTGGCGACTAATAAAATCCACGCGATGATGGGAATCGTGTTTGACCACGCGGCATAGGCCATCAAAATACCCATGCTAAAGGCCAGTCCTAAATACGCTTGGGGAAACGGGAAAAATCGTTTGAATAAAGGATAAGTCGCTGCAATCACGGCGGCGGCAAGGGCCAATAGTTGCGCCAGCGAGTTCAAGGGAATGATTAACAAAACGGCGAGGATTAACAAAGCTAATGTCACGATCAGACTTTGACGCATCGACACGGCGCCGCTGGTTAATACGCGTTCGCGCGTGCGTGCGACATGGCGATCAAAATCTTTGTCCCACATATCATTGACGACACAACCGGCAGCGCGGGTCAGCGCAGTCCCCAACGCAAAAATCAATAATAAATTCCAGCCTGGAAAGCCGCGTGCCACCAACCACAGCGCGCTAAGTGTGGGCCATAACAACAACCAAATACCGATGGGTTTGTCAAAGCGGGTCAAACTCAAAAATTGTCGCCAAGTCATTACGAATTTTTAACGATGGTTAAACGCTTATAGATAGCGTACTTCAGGCAAATTACATTGGCGCACTGCACGATTGAGCATGTCGATCGCTTCTGGGCGTAAGTACGCTTTGCGTGAAATCAATGACACGCGTCGTGTCGGCGCGGGTGTATCAAAAGGCACGTAACGCAAACGTGACTCCGGTGCTAATTTAGAAGTCGCAGGCAAGACTGAAATGCCGTAACCCGATGACACTGTGTGACGTATGGTGTCGATGGTGACGCCTTCTAAATTGGTATTTTCTATTCCTGAAATGCCCCCCATAGCGCCCGGACAAGTTTGCAAGACATGGTCGCGAAAGCAATGGCCCTGTCCCAGTAATAACAAGGTCTGATCACTCAACTCACTGCTACTGATGCTTTTGCGTTCCGCCCAATCGTGTTTTTCGGGGACAACGACAAAGAAAGGCTCATCGTATAAATTGATCACCGAAAACTGCGAGGTCACTGGTGTCGCGACGATGGCGGCATCAAGCTCACCTTCGCGCACTAATTCTAATAAACGGTGGGTAAAATTTTCTTGCAACATCAAGCGTGTTTCTGGTGCCAGTGTCATGATCTCGCGCACCAGAGGCGGTAATAAAAAGGGTGCAATCGTATAAATAATGCCCAGCCGTAAATTTCCGGCCAATGGATTTTGCGCACTTTGCGCCAAATGTTTAATCGACACGACGCGCTTCAAAATTGCTTCGGCTTCTACCACGACCAACTGCCCCAGATCGGTCAAGATGATGTCATTGCCACGGCGCTCGAACAAGGCGACACCCAATTCTTCTTCAAGTTTCTTGACCGCAATCGAGAGTGAAGGTTGGGAAATAAAACACGCCGCCGCTGCGCGGCCAAAGTGACGTTCGCGGCTTAAGGCGACGATGTAGCGCAATTCATTTAATGTCATAACACGGTGTTTTAATAATGATTAAAAGAGAGTTTTTGATGAGGTATTGAGGCAGCTGACTGAACAATCGTGATTGAGCTGGTTGATTGAGTTAAATCGGGGGAATATCCCGACATTACAGTCGGCTTGATTTTGCCCATAAATTTAAAACACCATCTTGCGCGTGCTGATCAATTGCGCGTAATTCGTCGGCACTAAAGGCGAGGTTTTTGAGTGCGGCAATGTTCTCGGTTAGCTGGTTAACTGAACTCGCTCCTATTAGCACGCTGGTCATGCTCGGGCGACGCAAGCACCAGGCGATAGCCATTTGAGGCAAAGTCTGGCCGCGCGATTGCGCGATGTCGTTTAAGGCCTTGACGCGTTGTAAATTTTCTGCGTTTAAATGCGCGGCTTTTAAAGACCCGCCTCCGGCCTTGTTAATCCGTGCATTTTCGGTCTGTCCCGTCACGTATTTGGTGCTTAACAATCCTTGCGCTAAAGGTGAAAAACCGATACAGCCTATGCCCAACTCATTAAGCGTATCGAGTAGGGATTCTTCAAGCCAACGATTCAGCATTGAATACGACGGTTGATGAATCAAACAGGGCACGCCCATTTGAGCCAGTATCTTAGCGGCTTCGCGCGTTTTGGCGGGTGAGTAAGAGGAAATCCCGACGTACAAAGCTTTGCCTTGTTGTACCGCATGCGCCAACGCCCCCATCGTTTCTTCGAGTGGTGTGCTGGGATCAAAGCGGTGCGAGTAAAAAATATCGACGTACTCAATACCCATTCTTTTGAGGCTTTGGTCTAAACTCGCCAAAACATATTTTCGTGATCCTCCACCTTGTCCATAGGGACCGGGCCACATGTCATAACCTGCTTTGCTCGAAATAATCAGTTCATCGCGGTAAGCTGAAAAATCTTCGCGCAAAATACGTCCGAAATTAATTTCTGCAGAACCCGCCGGCGGACCGTAGTTATTGGCTAAATCAAAATGCGTGATCCCATGATCAAACGCCGTGCGTAACACCGCACGTTGATTTGAAAGGGCGTCGGTATCGCCAAAGTTATGCCACAGTCCCAGCGAAATCGCCGGCAAAACTAAACCGCTTTTACCAGTACGGCGATAAGGAATCAGGTCATAACGTTGTGCGTTGGCAAGATAAGTCGTCATAGAGTTTCAAAATAATAGTGATGCAAAAATAAATGGCAAAAAATAAATTTAATCCGCAATGGTTACAAGATCACTTAAACGATCCCTACGTCAAATTGGCGCGGAAAGAGGGTTATCGCGCCCGCGCGGTTTATAAACTGAAAGAAATCGACGAAACCGAAAAACTGATTACGCCGACGAGCATCGTGGTTGATTTGGGTGCGGCGCCAGGCAGTTGGAGTCAATACACAGCGCGGATATTACGACAAAGCAAGAGCGGTCGGATTATTGCGCTGGATTTATTACCGATGGAAGCCATTGAAGGTGTGGCATTTATCTTGGGTGACTTTCGTGAAACCGAAGTTTTGCAGGAGCTGGAGCGCTTAGTCGGTAATGCGCAGGTCGATGTTGTGTTATCCGATATGGCGCCCAATTTATCGGGAATTGCCAGTGCGGATGCGGCGCGGATGCAGGATATTGTTCAGTTGGCGCTAGATTTTGCGTTGCGCTATCTCACGCCTGAGGGTGCCTTGTTAGTCAAATGCTTTCATGGCAGTGGTTACAGCCAAATCGTTCAAACCTTCAAACAACATTTTGTTCGTGTGCGCGCGCTCAAACCCAAAGCCAGCCGTGACAAATCGTCCGAAACCTTTTTATTGGGTAAGGGTTTAAAAATCAGGGTTTAAAAAATCGCCCCTCAAGTGTGGCGTAAAAAGTTAATTCGGGGCAGGCATTGGGTTAATTAAGGGCGTAATAACCTCTTCGACGGCTTTTTCAACAGTTGGTGTTGTGCTAGGTATCGCAATTTCTTGCGCTTCCGCATTGGATTGATCCAAGTTGGGTAAACGCGCTAAAACGCGCCGCAAAGAGACCTGGGTTTGTCGTTGTGGTGTCATTAACCATAACCAGTCTGGTTTGTTGGGTAACAGTGCGCCGATGGGCCCGTTTTGGACGGGCAGAATCAATCCTTGAGTTTTGTAGTCAGGCGCAGGGGATTCTAATTGGGTATCCGTAAATGGGGACAAGGACAGCGGGGCAGGCAAAGGAATGCTTAAAACTGCCGGCGGCAACGCGGCTATTTTTTGAGCAGGGGCCACCGCTTGTTTGATCACTTTACTGAAAGCAATACCATCGGGCACTATCGCCCTTGTCGACGGTTTGGGATCAACTGTCAAACGCGGGTTTTCAAAGACTGGAGATGAGGGACTAGTTGACCGATAAACTTTGCGATAGGGACGGTCATTTAATGTGGACAAGTCGCTATTCTCTCTCAGAACGTGCCCCTCAACTATGGGTTGATCGGCCCAGCTAAAAGCGCTGACGCTTAAGGCACACAGCAGGATGAGTCCGCATAAAAAATTAGTCATGCTGGCATTTTTAGGCGGTAGAGACGTTTAAAGTGGCTAATTTATTCGCGTCCACGTGTGCGGATCCTGGGTTATAAAACACATAAGTATTATCAGTTCGCACAAAGTCGGCCGCCGCATCACTCACCGTTAGTGTGTCACCGGCGTCCAGTTTTAAGGTTAAGGCCGTATTTGGACTGCCAATCAATTTTCGAATATCGGCACCAGACACCGTAATGGTTTCGCTTGTGTTATCAGCAAAAGAAAGCGTTTCGATATTGGAGAGTTTTGATACGCCAGATGCGCCAGAACCACTAATTAAAGAATTGATATTGAAGTTGGCGAAGCTGCCACTCACGGCCAAGGTATCTGCCCCAGCGCCACCGTCAACTCGGGTGCTGGCATTTGCCGCACTGGTTGCGCTGATCGTGATGAGATTATCTTGGGTATTGCCGGCTAAATTGACAGCAGTAGTTTGTGTTGCAGTGAGGTTTTCTAAATTGGCGCCTAAGGTATAGGTCACCGCCGCATTAGTTACCGTTGTGCCTGACAGCGAGACCGTATCAGTACCGGCGCTATCGGTTATGGTGGTGCCGGTATGACTAACCATGTAGGTATCATTACCGTTTCCGCCATCAAGCGTATTGGCGCCGCCCCCGTCGCTGAGCGTATTACTTCCCCCGTTCGTACTATCCAGTAAATTTGCGCCCCCCGCACTGCTCCCCACCAGGGTACGGCCGCTTGCACCGATTTGACCGATCAAGGTCAGTGTTTGAATCGTCGCGCCGCCAGATAGGCTGACCTTAGCGCTATCGTTGGAATCAAAGTCAACCAAGGTATAGACGCTGTTGTTGCCACCGCTGTCCGTGACCAAGTCGTTACGGTTCGAAAGAACATAAGTATCATTGCCACTGCCACCGATTAAGCTGTCAGCCCCTTTTGAAAATTTAGCCTCAACCCAAGTCGCACTGTCGTTATATACAATATCGGCATCAGATAAGAGATCGTTACCAGAGCCGCCAGTCAGCTGATTTGCCGCAGTATTACCGACCAAAGTGCTGGCGCCAGTCCCCGTGTTGGCCAGATTTATCGCGCTATCGGCAGCAGCTGGTGCAGTTGATGTGGTTGCTGCTGCTTTCAAATAGCTAAGGCTGGCATCGGTGGTGGTGAAGTTCACAAACGATAACACCGAGTCATTACCACCGCCACTGGTAATCGATGTTGCACTGTTATACACAATATAGGAATCCCTACCCGCTCCTCCAATATAGCTATCCACGCCACCTTGACCATCAAAGGAATCATTTCCCCCGCCCCCTGTGAGGCGATCTGCAAAAGTCGTCCCTCTAATATTATTGGCTAAGGAATTGCCGCCCAGATTTAGCCCCCCTGCAAGCGATTCAGATGTGCTGATCGCTCCACCAGTGAAAGCGCGCGCTTCAATATTGGCGACGCCATTGCCGCCAATGGGTTCTGCCAAAGTGTAACTAACTTTGGTATAGACCACGTCATTGCCGCCACCGCTGGTGATCACATCGGCGGCGTTAGAGACCATAAAGGTATCGTTCCCAACCCCACCAATCATGGTGACGCCTGCGGCACTGGCGCCGCCATCTGAAATGACGCTGTTGCCAGAACCTGCAGTAATGGTGCTATTTTGGCCATTACCGATCAAAGTGGCGTTACCGTTCCCCAAATTAACTAAGCGCTCAACGTTTGCCGCAAGGGTGTAGTTGGCGTCGTTGGCGCCCACATCGAGCCTGACTTGATCATTGCCGGCCGCGGCGCCCGCATTTTCTATGATGACATCTCTAACGTTTTGAATGATGTAAGTGTCATCGCCATTACCGCCAGCCAAAGTATGGGGTCCGCTACGCGCGCCAGTTCCGACAACTGAAATCGTATTGGCCTGTCCGTTTCCGGTGCCGTTTTTAGCGGATCCTGTCAGGCTCAGGCCGGCCACCGTACTCGTACCATCGACCAACACTAAAGTGTTGACTCCAGATAGGGCGTCAGATAGTGCTCCCGAAGCACCTAAAGCGACAACAGTCCCTGGTTCGGAGCTTGATCCACCTGCCGCAGCTTGAATGATGTCGCCCTGATTCATAATATAGGTATCGTCGCCACCCCCACCGATCAAGGTATTGGCGGCACTGCTCTCGCCAACGGGAGCGCCACCATACAACACATTTTTGCCACTATTTCCAGTAATAATGTTTCCACCAGCGCCGTTCCCGATCGCGGTGGTATTCTTGTTTGCACCAGCAAGGGTCGGTTCTAGAAGCTGCAATTGGGATACCGTCGTCGCCCTGCCGCCAATTGCGGCTTGCGATAGGTCAAAACTGACCGTGGATTGAACGAGACTTTTACTTGAAATCGAAATACTGCCCTCATCTAATCCTAATTTGTCCCTACTGTTATTGACGACAAAGGTATCGTCTCCGCCGCCGCTATAAAGGGTATCACCGGCGTTTCCGCTGGTAATCACATTGTTCTTGTCATCACCAACCAAAATATTACTGGCGTTAACCCCTGCCGCAGTGATGTTGCGTGCCTCAGTCGCGCCATGTAGTTTTAAATAATTGACGTTCTTACCCGCTAAACTAAAGTCTACATTGGTCCATATTTGGCTGCCGTTGACGCCAGTTGTTCCACCAGCATTGTTGACTTTAGTGGCAGTGTCATAGACAAGGAAAGTGTCTTTACCGCCACCGCCGACCAGATTATCGAGCCCGCCGTTACCATCAATTCGGTTATCGCCTTTGTTGCCAGATAGGGTGTTGTTAGCCGCAGTACCCTTTAGGTCGATGTTTTGTGTGCTTGCCGCGTTGAGTATGAGGTTGTGAATGTTCGCATATTTGGTGTTGCCCAAGTCAATTTGCAATGCTTCAATGCCCATATTCGCAGGATCTTCGACATAAACCGTCTTGCTGATGCCATCGTTTTCAGCGCCATCAACGAGGTTATTGGCGGCATCATAGTGCATGATTTTGTCGTTTTCGCCACGCAAGACATAAGTGTCATCTCCCCCGCCGCCGACCAAAGTATCGCCTGCGCTGGTGGTGCTGGAATTATTGGCACCACCATCGAGTCGATTGTTTCCGCTATTACCGATAATCTGATTGGCGGCACTATTTCCGGTGCCGTTTAGATTGTTGGCACCGCTCAGGCGTAAATTGTCTAAATTAGCACCTAGGGTATATCCCGAACCGGTAAATGTGGTATCGGTCACAACCCAATTTTGGCCTGCTTTACTTGTCTGAACCACATCCCCGTTATTGACAATAAAGGTGTCGTTTCCTGATTTTCCAATTAAGGTATCAGCCGAACCATCGCTGTTACGAACACCCCAAAGTTCGCTGCCAGAAGCCTCTTTGCCGGTTAAAACGTTAGCTTGATTATTGCCCTTCAAACCGGCTGCGGCGGCGCTGTTATCTAAGGTCAGGTTGTTAACACCGGTAACGGCACTATCGGCAAGTGAAAAGACATTCACCGCGTTAGCGTTTAGCGCGATCGGGGTGGCGAGATTGCCGTCACTTTTCACAATGACTAAGTCCGCAGGGTCTCCGGTACCAGAGCTACCAGTAACGCTATCGTCGAGATTGTTCACAACAAAAGTATCTTGCCCACCGCCGCCGCTTCTTAAGGTATTGGTGCCAGCTCCGCCGTCAATCAGATCGTTGCCCAGTGTGCCGGTAATCGTATCATTACCAGAACCTCCAGTAAGGATGGTGCCCGGCGTATTGGTTGGTAAAACCACCGTTGTTTGAGCCCCCGTGCTATTGAAATCATTGGCGGTCGCGACATCTTTCCCCACTAATGAAAACGATTCATCGTTGGTAAAAGGCGTACCTAAAAAAATTCCTTCAGAATGCAAGGTCGCAGTGCCATTCAAGTCTGTGGACTTGGGGTCGTATAAAAAAGTGAGGTCAATACTAGAGACGGTAGCGCTGTTGGACGTCCTTATTTTGCTCAAATCTATGGTCCATACCTCAGTAGCAGGATCAAAGGTCGCTTGGTCCGACGCAATTTTGACACCGCTGGGTAAGCCTGACAGAGTGAGCGTCGTGACTTTCTGCGCGCCGACAAAATCAAAAGTGACTTTACGCTGAAAAGAGAGGCCACTGGCATTGGTGAGATCCGAAAATTGTCCCATGCCGTTGATGGTGACCGCGTTGGTATTACTGCTGGCATCAATGACGAGTTTTTGTAGTTGTACGTTGCCGCTGGCGTCGGCAGACGATTGGGCCGAACCGATACCACCATTGATGACGCGGCCGCTTGCACTATCTGTTTGGGTGCTGCCACCCACGTTAAATGAAGAGATTTGGACTTTCACGCCATTGATATCGCCCTTAATGACTTGGGGTACGCCGGTTAAAGAGGCCGGTGACGCAGGCTGTGCGATTTGTTCGTTGGATGAGCGTTGTGATTGTTCGGCAATTTGATTTTGTGCGGCGATTTGCAAAGCTTTCGACGTTTGACTGCTTTTTTGTGCGGCTTGTGAAAAAGTATCGATGGTTTCGGTATTGACTGTTCCAGCAGAAGGGGACGCGTTTTCGCTTCCTTTTGTACGATCGGCTTTATCGGCACTGGCAGGAGAGTCGCTAAAAGGTTCTTTTTTAATATCTTGTTCTGCCGCATTAACGACGACGGCACTGGCAAAAATCGGTGCCGCGAATTTTTCTGTTTTGATCTGCCCGACTTGGTTGACCAAACTCTCTAAAGTGATCGGCCCTGCACTGGTCAAGACTGCAGGTGGTTTGCTGTTTTGCGCTTCCATGGCGCCGCCCGCAACGATGACTCGACGCCCGTCTTGCATAAACAATACAATATCCACGTCAAAAATTTCAACTTTTGAAATTTGCTTAGGATCAACATTGAGCTGGTAGCCGACGCCTTCAATCAGTTTACTCACGCTCACTTGGCCCGCCGATATGAAGCGTTGGCCATTGTTGGCGGTATTTGCTGAATTGGTAGTAGGTGCTGAGTTGGTAATAGGTGCGGTAGCCATAAAACGATACTCCAAAATAGAGAGGCAACAGGAAAATCGAGCCTTGTTAAATATCCTTGGATTAAGGATTAGGTGTCATCAATTTCAAACCTTAATTTCAAATCATTCACGGCATTTAGCCAACGATAATAGAATTATTATCTAATAATTTGCATTAAATGTAAAGCTTAACCCATTGAAAAATAATGACTTTTAAGATATTTCATCTTGTTTTTGTTATACTGGTCACCCAAGCTTGTAGTAATAATGTTCCTCCCTCCCCCTTTTTTTGAACGGCAGCGATGATGCGGAATGCATTGAAAACTACTGATAAACGTCAATTAACGTTTGATTTTTTATCCTTTTTTAGCACGAAAAAAGAAACCCCGCCTTCTTTGGTTAATGTGCCGTCAATCGGTCTGCCGCCAGTCGGTGCCGTGCCTGTTGGTGCCGTATCAGTTCGGACGATTGTTTTAGAAGACGCGACCCTGTCGTATGTGTTAACGCGAAGTCGACGCCGTAGTGTGGGCCTCACGATTGATGGCGCGGCCTTGCGCGTGACGGCACCGCATTCGAGCAGCATTAGCGCGATTGAAGGGGTGATTCGTGCCAAAGCGTCGTGGATACAGAAAAAAATTAATGAACAGCGCGTTTACAGTGTGGGGCTAAATTGGCAGGAAGGCAGCACTGTGCCGGTATTGGGACGTCCTTTGGTATTGCGTTTGCGTGCGGATGCGGATGTCGTTGGCATCGTAGGTATTGCCGAGGACGAATTTGAGATTGATTTGCCGCCGCACGCGAGTGCGCAGCAAATTAAAGATCGAGCGCAAGCCTGGCTGCAACAATATGCCAAAGTGTTTTTTGCACAAAAGCTCAAAGCGCTATTGGCTTTGCACGACTTAGCAATGACGGGTTTTGAATTAACTGCGGCGCGCACCTATTGGGGAGTGTGTAAGACGGATAGGCGAATTCGCTTAAATTGGCGCTTGATTCACTTGCCAGAAAACTTAATTGATTATGTGATTGCGCATGAAGTGGCGCACTTAAGCGAGATGAATCATTCGGCGCGTTTTTGGCAGGTCGTCGCGCGTTTGAACCCGCACTATATTGAACATCGCGCAGCCTTAAAGAAAATTCGTATCACCGCGTATGAGTAAAAAATGGTTGATGCGGATCACGACACCGACACTTTAATTGTGCTCAGCGCGTCGTGACGAATTTTTTCTTGCCACTCACGCGGCCCCGTGTTGTGCACCGATACTCCTTTTGCATCAACCGCGACCGTGACGGGCATGTCTTTAACCTCGAACTCGTAAATCGCCTCCATTCCCAAATCCGCAAAACCAATGACTTTGGCTTTTTGAATGGCTTTAGAGACCAAATACGCAGCACCACCCACGGCCATTAAATAGGCCGATTGATATTTTTGAATCACTTCAATCGCGGCGCTACCGCGTTCGGCTTTACCGACCATCGCGATCAATCCGGTTTCTCCTAACATGGTTTCGGTGAATTTATCCATTCGCGTCGCAGTCGTTGGGCCGGCCGGACCGACTGCTTCATCACGAACGGGATCAACTGGGCCAACGTAATAGATGACGCGGTTTTTGAAACTCACGGGCAACTCTTCACCCTTGGCCAACATGTCGCTAATCCGTTTGTGTGCGGCATCGCGCCCCGTGAGCAATTTGCCATTTAATAACAAAGTTTGTCCAGGTGTCCATGCGGCAACTTCGGCTTTGGTTAAAGTGTCTAAATTGACGCGTTGCGCTTTTTGCGTATCGGCCACCCATTCGACTTTAGGCCAAGCGTCCAAATCAGGCGGTGTTAAATGTGCAGGACCGCTACCATCTAAATGAAAATGTACGTGGCGCGTCGCGGCGCAGTTAGGAATCATGGCGACTGGTTTGGACGCCGCATGCGTTGGTGCCGACATGATTTTGACATCAAGCACTGTGGTTAAGCCACCTAAGCCTTGCGCGCCAATTCCCAGCGCGTTGACTTTTTCATACAGCTCTAATCGAAGTGATTCATCCCAGCTCAAGGTTTCGCCGCGTGCTTTTTTTGCACTGACTTCATCAATATCAACCGATTCCATTAAAGATTCTTTAGCCATGAGCGCTGCTTTTTCAGCGGTTCCGCCAATCCCGATACCCAGAATCCCAGGCGGGCACCAACCCGCGCCCATCGTCGGCAGCGTTTTTAAAACCCAATCCACAATCGAATCGGAGGGATTCAACATAACCATTTTTGATTTGTTTTCTGAACCGCCACCTTTTGCCGCTACTGCAATTTCAACGGTATCACCGGCCACGATTTCGTAATGAATCACCGCTGGGGTGTTGTCTTTGGTGTTTTTACGTGCGCCTTCAGGCGGTGTGACGATAGAGGCGCGCAATACGTTATCGGGGTTCATGTAGGCGCGTCGCACACCCTCGTTAATTGAGTCGGACAGATCCAGTGCCGCGTTCACATCCATTTGCCACTGTACCTTCATGCCGACTTTGACAAATATCGTGACGATGCCCGTATCTTGGCAAATCGGGCGCTGGCCCAAGGCGCACATTTTTGAGTTGGTCAAAATTTGTGCCATTGCGTCTTTGGCGGCGGGACTTTGTTCGCGTTCGTAAGCCCGCCCTAAAGCTTGAATGTAATCAAGCGGGTGGTAATAACTGATGTATTGCAGAGCATCCGCGACGGAGACAATAAGGTCGGACTGTTTAATGATAGACATGGCAAAAAAAGGGCGGATTGAAGAGGATGGGTTAGCTATTGAAGCAAGGGCGAATTTGTAAACAAGGACGAATTTTCTAAAACCCAACTTACAAGGGTCTTTTCATGCGGTGGTTTTGCGCGGCATATTATCGTCGTTTAGCGTCGTTCAGTTCATACTATCTTCAGGCTAAACCATATACTTGCTTTTTTAACCCTTAAATTGTGCTGATGAAATTCTGGTCTTATAAACATTTATTGTGCGCGCTGTGTTTCTTGTTTCCATTAGTGAATCACGCCGAGCGTTTGACTGATTTACCCGGGATAGACGCCAGTGCAGCGGCTCAGTACAGAGGGAAAGTCGTTTTAGTCGATTTTTGGGCGTCCTGGTGCGGTCCTTGCGCACGCTCTTTTCCGTGGATGAAAAAAATGCAGGATAAGTACCGTAAAAACGGCTTCGTCATTTTAGCGGTCAATCTTGATAGCGAACGTCAGTTAGCCGATCAATTTGTCGCACAATACCAACCCAATTTTGATGTGATCTACGATCCACAGGGACGCTCGGCTGAAAAATTTACAGTCCCCGCCATGCCGACTTCAGTGATTTTTGGACGTGATGGCAATGTGATGAAACGGCATCACGGTTTTTTAGAAAAAGATCTAGCCGAGTACGAAAAAAACATTCAACAAGCCTTGGCGGCAGGCACTAAATGAAGGGCACTTCTAACAATTCATTTTTGCGGCGAATTGCTTTGTTGCGCAGTACGCGAAATCCTCATGTACTGTATGTACGCTCCGGTTTCTGTGCGCTGTGCGCCTCGCACTTCATCCGCACATTCTGTATTTATAGAAATGCCCTGAAATCTTTATTGACTCTCTTCATTATGGTATTGACGATGTCGGCGTGTACCGCTGTCGCACCGTGGCAACGAGGTACTTTGGCCAAACCAGAGATGCAACTCAACGCTGATCCGATGAATCAAAATTTGTCCGATCACGTCTACTTTAGTCGTGAAGCCGCTAATGGTGGGCGTGGTTTTAGTGGAGGTGGTTGTGGCTGTAATTAAGTCGATCCCGCGCCGTAAAGTCACCCGTAATGCCGTCCGTAAAGTCACCCGTAAAGCGGCCGATCAAAGGGGCGCGTCAGCGGCGACGCATACTTCAATTTATTCCGCGCTGGCGCTGGCGACCAGTGGCCTGTTAGCCGGCAGTATTGGCTGTGTTGGCGTTGCTGGCACAGCGCACGCGGCAAAAGGTGATTGGTTGCTTGATACCGCAGTGTTGTATTACCAAGAAAATAACAGCCGTTTAAAAGCGATTGAACCGGTTTTATCACTCAAGCGAGATTTGGGCGATGACAGTTTTTTGGGCTTTAATTTAAGTTACACCACCCTCAGCGGCGCGTCGCCCACGGGTGCAGTGGCGCAACCGACCGCGCAGACTTTTACAACGGCGTCGTCGCGCAGCACGATCAGTTCTGCTCAAAGCGTGGCAACGGCGGCGACAACTGCAATGAGCCGCAAAGCAGACAAGGAAACAGATACTAAAACCGCCGCTTCTGGTGGCGGTGAGGACGGTGAGGACGGTATTAAAAATCCTTTGGCGTGTGGTCAATCCAGTTCGGGTGCGTATACGACCCAAGCGAATCAATTGGCCGGGATTCCGCGATTTGGCGATTGCCGAATCGCGCTCAGTACCAGCTATAACACGCCTTTAAATGAGACGCAAAAAATACAGTTGGGAGCGGCTTATTCGAGGGAAAATGATTATTTATCGACCAGTCTGAACCTTACTTTTTCGCAGGACATCAATCAAAAACTCACGACTCTAAGTGTGGGCGGCAATTATGAATACGATGTGAGTTCGCCTTATGGCGGGACTCCTGTGCCCTTATCGGTATACAACTCGGGACGCGTCACCCCGGGCAATACGACTAAGCACGTCACCGATATTTTGTTTGGCTTGGCGCAGGTGATCAATGCTAAATGGTTGGTGCAAGCGAACTTGAGCGTGGGGCAGTCGAGGGGGGATCATAACGATCCCTACAAAGTATTTTCAGTGGTTAATCCCGCGACGGGACTGCTATTCAGCGGCGACCCTAACACCTCTAATTATGTTGAAGCGCGTCCGCAAACGCGGCAGCGCAATAGTATTTTTACGCAAAGTAAATGGAGTGTCGGTCGCGATGTTTTGGATCTGTCCTACCGTTATTACAAAGACAGTTGGGAAATTCAAGCGCACACGATTGAAGCGCAGTATCGCTTTGTGTTTGACGGTTTTTATCTACAGCCGCAATATCGTTGGTACCGCCAAACCGGCGCGTCGTTTTATGCGCCCTATCGCACGAGTGTTCCAATCAGCGGTTACGCCAGCGCGGACTATCGTTTGGCGCCGTTTCATACGCAAACCATGAGTGTCAAGTGGGGTGTGCCACTCGGGCTTAATCGTGAATTCGGTATTCAAGTGGGGCAATACGCGCAAATCGGTGATGTCGATACCAGTCAGGCGCCGGGTTATTTACAAAATCGCACCTTGTTTCAAGACTTAAAAAGCATTAGCCTGGTGTTGAACTACTCGCTGGTTTTTTAAAGGGCACTTCTATCAATTCATTTTTGCGGTGAATTGCTTTGTTGCGCAGTACGCGAAATCCTCACGTACTGTAGGTACGCTCCGGTTTCTGTGTGCTGTGCGCCTCGCACTTCATCCGCACATTCTGTATTTATAGAAGTGCTCTAAACTTTATTTTTAGGTGTTATGCCGCTTGAGCGTCATCCCGATGGGTATTTTGTCGCGCACTTTACGGTGATGTCAGGCCCGGCCGAAATTTTGATTGACGGCGGGACTTTGGATGAGGCCGTGCAGCAAGTCGCATTGGCGCAAGCAGAAGCAAAACGAATCGAGCAAAAATTTAGCCGTTATCGTGACGATAGCGTCGTCGCTGATATTCATCGTAGTCGTGGGCAAAAAATAGCGGTGGATGAGGAAACCGCCAATCTACTAGATTTTTCAGCACACTGTACGCGCCTGAGTCAAGGTCTATTTGACATCACGACAGGCGTCTTGCGACGTGCGTGGACCTTTGATGGCGCCGAACATCGGGTCGATGAAGCCGCGATTAAAAAACTACAAACGCAAATTGGTTGGCATAAAGTTCGCTGGACGCGCCCGTATTTGTATGTGCCGAAGGGGATGGAACTGGATTTTGGCGGTATCGGCAAGGAATACGCGACTGATCGGATTTTGGGTTTACTCGCCTACCAGCATCCAGAATATTCGATTTTGGTGAATCTGGGCGGTGATCTCGCGTGTAATCGTCCGCGCCGTGATCAGCAAGCCTGGCGTGTGGGCATTGAAGCGGTGAATCAAAATGTGGATTCCGCTCACTCATCAGACGCTGAATTATTGGCCTTGCGTACCGGAGCGCTGGCAACCAGTGGCGACACCAAACGCTTTATTTGGTATCAAGGTCGGCGTCTGTCGCATATTTTGAATCCTAAAACGGGCTGGCCGGTGGAGGGCGGGCCGCGAACGGTGACTGTTGCCGCGCCAACTTGCGTGCAAGCAGGATTTTTATCAACGCTTGCCTTATTGCAGGGCGCTGGCGCAGAAGATTTTTTACGCGCGCAAAGCGTTCCACATTGGTTGCTCTGGTAGCGTGAATAGTATGAAGTCCGAGCCGCATATGGGCACTTCTATCAATTCATTTTTGCGGCGAATTGCTTTGTTGCGCAGTACGCGAAATCCTCACGTACTGTATGTACGCTCCGCTTTCTGTGTGCTGTGCGCCTCGCACTTCATCCGCACATTCTGTATTTATAGAAGTGCC
>JAVKLU010000033.1:0-4547 GCA_031538895.1 Burkholderiaceae bacterium
ACTCGCTCCAAGCACTGGTATATTGTTGTTCATTGCGACGCCCTGAGTCAGCGACAAAGAAGGTGTATTGACGTTTGCAGATAAGGCGGGTGCAATTGTTATTGCAAAACTGCCAGAGGCTGTTCTCGAGTTGGCATCAGTCACGGTCACTGTGTAGTTAGTAGCACCTTGCGTCGCTGTAGGCGTGCCACTCAAAGCACCAGTAGCGCTATTTAAAGTTAATCCTGAGGGTAAGCTGGGACTAATTCGATAAGTGTAAGGTGTTGTTCCACCACTTGTGGCTATCGGCACTCCACTGGCCGCTGCCGCTCCTTGAGTCAAAGCATAAGAAGGCGTATTGACGGCCATTGTTAAAGGAGGAATAGACGCGCTGACTGTAATGCTAAAACTGCCAGTGGCGGTTCTAGAACTGGCATCAGTCACGGTCACGGTGTAGTTAGTAGCACCTTGCGTCGCTGTAGGCGTGCCACTCAAAGCACCAGTAGCGCTATCTAAAGTTAATCCTGAGGGTAAGCTGGGACTAATGCTGTAGCGATAAGATTCAGTTCCACCAGTAGCGGCTATAGGCGCATTACTTACCATCGCAGTGTTTTGGGTTAAGGCATAAGTTGGCGTGTTCACCCTAGCAGACAAAGGCGCTTTTACCATAATACTAAAGCTCGCTGTAACCGTTTTTGAGCTGGCATCAGTCACGGTCACTGTGTAGTTAACCGCGCCTTGTGCCGCCGCAGGCGTACCACTCAAAGCACCAGTAGCGCTATTTAAAGTTAATCCTGGGGGTAAGCCGGGGCTAATGCTGTAGCGATAAGGTGCTGCCCCACCGGTCACGCTGACAGGAAAAGTATTAGGCAGAGCTTGACCTTGCGTTAAATTTAAAGAAGCATTATTAACGGTAGCAGAAAAGGCCGCAGTAACCGCAATTTTAAACTTGGCAGTTGTTCTCTGAGCACCAGAAGTGGCACTGTCCTGCACCGTCATGGTGTAGTCGCTCTGAGCAGACTCTCTGGTCGGGGTACCGCTAATGCCCCCTGTTGACGCGTCTAAGAGCAAACCATCTGGCAAATTGGGGCTAACGCTATAAGTACGAGCACCAACTCCACCCATCACAGTGATCGGAGTCACTGGTCTATTCATGGCAGTATTTCGCACTAAAGCAAGAGAGTTGTTTTCAGAAGATGCCTTAGCGACTAAGGATGCACTGACAACTCCTTCATAAGTTGCAGTTCCCAAAATTTTGCTAGAGTCCTGGAGAGCATTAGCTAAGGCTTCGGGGTCAGTGGCGGCATTGACAGGGGTTAATCTAGAGACATTAAGAGCATAAAGCTTGAATTCATAGGCATGAACATCCGATAAGGGGCAAGGCCCACCGTAAGCAACCGCGCCAAAACTATTTTGACCTTGAGCAATCGTGCTATTGACTTGTTCCCCCTCGACAGTACTGGCCAGACTGGTTTGACTGGTCGGAATATTCCACACAGACCAATGTTTAAAGTTTGATGCAGAAGGAGAGGTATCGCGCAAAATGATCGCAAAACTTTGCGTTCCTACCGGTGGATTTGTCCAAGTTAAGGGTGGGGAGGTATTCGTTGCGGAGTTAGACGCTGCACCAATACAACCAGGATGGCCCGCGCCCAAGGCTTCAACAACAGCGCCGCGCAAATAAGAAGAAGGAATACTTGCACCGTTAGCGAAGGTGGTACTACTTAAAATAAAAGAAGGCGGTGTAACCAGATTGACTGTCGCTGTATTAGGAAAAGCTGTTGCACCGTCCAAGACTTTGACTGTCGCAGATGTTGGCTGAGTCGCTGTTAAATGGCATTGATAGTGACGCGCTGTCGCATCGCCGCCTGTAATTTCGATCGAATTCGTGCAAATTGATACACCATTTGCAAAAGCTAAAAGGGTATAACCCGCTTTTAAATTAGTCCCTTTTAAACTACAACTCAAGATACCGTTGTAATTATAAGATGGCGAAGGGCAAGACAGTTCATTTGATGTTGCAGGTGCGGGGGCAGATGTCTTAGCATTTTCAACCGTCATTTGAGAATTACAACCGAGCACGAAAAATGTAAGAACAAGAAAAAGTGCGCGCGCACAAGAATTAAAAAATGATGAAAAGCTAAGCATAGGACGATTTTTTATTGAGAAATAACTGATTTGTAGAAAAACCTTTGTGATTATAGTTTAGATCAACCACTTTCTGTATCCCGTACAGCCGCTGTTGCGAAAAAACATTAGTAATGCGGGTCTGTATTTATCGGATTGATAAAATGAGGCGCGCTGTGTACTTCATCCGCAAATTTGGTGTTGGTAGAAGCGCTCTTTAGTGCTAGTACAATCGCTAGAGCTATAAAAAAAATCAACAGGGGAGGCGTATGGGCGATGTCGTTCTGAAAGCGGTGAACATTAAAAAAAATTTTGCCGCACACGAGGTGCTTAAAGGAGTTTCGATGACGGCGCGGCGCGGCGAAGTCATTTCGATTCTGGGTTCCTCAGGATCAGGTAAAAGTACTTTTTTGCGGTGCATGAATTTGTTAGAGCGTCCGACTGGCGGGCAAATTTATATCAACGATCAAGAGTTGCGTTTGGTGGCCGATGGCAAGGGCGATTTGCGTGCTCAAGACCCCGAACAATTGCGGCAGTTTCGTTCGCACATTGCGATGGTGTTTCAAAGCTTTAATTTGTGGTCGCATTTAACCGTTTTGGAAAATATTATTGAAGCGCCGATTTGTGTATTAAAACGGAGTAAAAAAGAAGCCATCGAAAACGCTCACGAATTGCTGCAAAAAGTCGGCCTGTATGATCGGCGTGATTACTATCCCTTGCATTTGTCGGGTGGGCAACAGCAGCGTGCCGCAATTGCACGAGCTTTGGCGATGTCACCGGACTTAATGTTGTTTGATGAGCCGACTTCAGCCTTGGACCCCGAGCTGGTGGGTGAAGTCTTAAAAGTGATTCGCGTCTTGGCCGAAGAGGGGCGCACCATGATTTTGGTCACGCATGAAATGAGTTTTGCGCGTGAAGTCGCGAGTGAGATCGTGTTTTTGCATAAAGGTGAGATCGAAGAGCAAGGTACACCTGAGCAAGTATTTAACGCTCCTAAGTCGGAACGGTTTGCTCAGTTTATTAAAGGCGCATTAAAAGGATAAAAATCAAGGGATAAAAATCAAGGGATAAAAATCAAGGGATAAAAATCAAGGGATAAAAATCAAGGGATAAAAATCAAGGGATAAAAATCAAGGAATAACAATTAAAAACCTGTTTCAAGTGAACTAGGGTATCAGTTAAATCAGCGCAGTGGCAATCAATTTGATTGGCACTTGTGTTTGTTTAAAGCAGTGATGAAGTAGTAATCAAGTAGTCACTAAGTGGGTCATTCAGATGTTGTAGAAAATGTTTTTTTATATTTAGGAGATTACTCATGAAAGCAAAAATTTTATTATCAGCAGTATTAGGCTTAGGTTTGGCAATTTCAGGGACTTCGATGGCTAAAGATTGGAAAGAAATTCGCGTTGCGATTGATCCAACCTACAAACCCTTCACTTTTAAAACAGCAGAAGGTAAACCCACCGGTTTTGACGTCGATATCGCTGAAGCATTGTGCGCACAAGTCAAAGCCAAATGCGTATTTATCGAACAAGCCTGGGATGGCATGATTCCAGGTTTGCTGGCCAAAAAATACGATACCATTATTTCGTCGATGAGTATTACTGAAGAACGTCGCCAACAAGTGAATTTCACTGATAAATACTACAACACGCCATCGCGCGTTGTCGTGAAAAAATCGGACAATTTATCAGGAACGCCAAGCAGTCTTAAAGGTAAAAAATTGGGCGTATTAAAAGGATCAACCCAAGAAAAATTTGCGAAAGATATTTTGGCGCCAGCAGGGGCGCTGATTTCATCTTATGAAGCGCAAGATCAAGTGTATTTAGATATTAAAGCGGGTCGTATCGAAGGTACGGTAGCTGACGTCGTTGAAGTCAGTGATGGTTTCTTGAAAACACCTGATGGCGCGTCATACGGGTTTGTCGGTCCTGAATTGAATGCCAAAAAATATTTTGGTGAAGGCGTCGGCGTGGCATTGCGCAAAGCAGATAACGATTTGAAAAATAAATTGAATGCTGCGATTAAAGCGATTCGCAGCAATGGAACCTACAAAAAATTGAATGACAAGTATTTTGATTTCAACGTATACGGTTCTTAATTGATACTCCTTAGTCAGAGAAGGTCTGAATAAATTTTTGCCATCATCGAAGATTTTGTCGCAGGTCAAACCACTGTTTTATCGATTCACAATGCGACAAAATGTCTTTTGATCAGTTATTCAGAGCTTCTCAAAAAGGGTATTGCAATGGTTGGAGCTTGCGGGCACTTCTAACAATTCATTTTTGCGGCAGTTTTATATTGAGGGCACTTCTATAAATACAGAATATGCGGATGAAGTGCGAGGCGCACAGCACACAGAAACCGGAGCGTACATACAGTACGTGAGGATTTCGCGTACTGCGCAACAAAGCAATTCGCCGCAAAAATGAATTGATAGA
>JAVKLU010000034.1:0-41325 GCA_031538895.1 Burkholderiaceae bacterium
AAAACCTAAGGAGGCGCTCAGCAAAACGCCACTGAGCACACCTTTGAACAACAATTTCAAAGCTCTGAACGCACCTAAGCTCCCCCACGCCTTCGCAATTGGGGAATCAAACGCTGAAGAGCTCAACGCTGAAGAACTCAAGGTTGAGGAACTATCCGTTGAGGAACAAAACTGTTGTGCTTGTTTCATATAAAAACCTTGTAATAAAAAATCAAGATAAAAAATCATTTAGAAGTAATTCATCGGGCCAACCCATAAACGCCTCGAAAGATAATATCAAAGAAGAACTCATCAAACCATCACTATCTATTGTGTAAATAACATAAGTGATGAAATGAGGTTTTATTACAACATCCTGAGTCCACGATTTCATAGTCGAAATATGTTGATCTCTCTATTAAAATCAAGGGTTTAGCTCTGTATGTGCGACTCGTTCTGATGGCCCCTGACTCCCGATGCGATCGAGAGCGGCCAAAAATGACATCCTCAAATTCCTTTTGGCCGTGCTGTGTTTGGGCAAAAACGAATTCGATGCCGATGAGGTGTTAAATGCCAATACGGCGCTAAAAAACGCTCTTATTTTTTTAAACCAATTGCCAAATTAAACACCGGTTTGGCTGGCGTATGGTCCTGCGCATCGCTGACAAAATAACCGACGCGCTCAAACTGAAAATGACTCAAAGGCGCAGCGTTCTGAATACCCTGCTCTAAAAACCCAAATACTATTTTTTCGGAGTCGGGATTAAGTACGGCTTCAATCTCGTCACTTTGTGCTTCTGGGTTTTCTGTCAAGAACAAACGTTCGTACAAACGAAATTCGGCAGGCACTGCATCGTGCCAACTGAGCCAATGAATATTACCTTTGACTTTATACAAGTTCGCACCGTCGGTACCGCTTTTGCTGTCCGCAAAATAATTGCAATGCACGCGCGTTACGCGTCCTGTTTCGTCCACATCAAAGCCGGTGCACTGAACCACAAAACCATGTCGCAGGCGCACACGCGCACCAAGGGTCAAGCGAAAAAAACCTTTTTCAGGCGTCACTTGAAAATCATCACGCGTAATCCACAACTGCCGACTCCAAGCAAAATGCCGCTGCCCGCGTTCCGGAAAATTCGGATGAATCGGCGCATGGCAAGCTTCGATTTGACCTTCGGGAAAATTATCGATCACCAGCTCCAGCGGATCAATCACCGCCACGGCACGCGCCGCGTCTAATTCCAAAGTTTCACGCAATGCGCCTTCAAGCGTTGCAACATCAATCCAACTATCGGCTTTTGACACCCCCGCACGATCACAGAACAAACGAATCGCGGCAGGCGTATAGCCGCGCCGACGCAATCCCGCTAAGGTTGGCAAGCGCGGATCATCCCACCCCCGCACCCGCTGTTCAGTCACCAATTTCAACAATTTACGTTTGCTGGTCAAGGTGAAGGACAGGTTCAAACGTGCAAACTCTGTTTGTTGCGGCAAGCGATGTGCGAAATAGCCCAGACTCTGCAAAGTCGTCAGCAACCAGTTATATAAAGGTCTATGGTCTTCAAATTCCAAAGTACACAAAGAATGCGTGACTTTTTCCAAAGCGTCTGAAATCGGATGTGTGTAGTCGTACATCGGATAGATGCACCAGGCATCGCCCGTGCGGTGATGATGGGCGCGTCGAATCCGATACAACACCGGATCACGCAAATTGATGTTGGGTGCCAACATATCAATCTTGGCACGCAGTACTTGCGATCCATCGGTGAATTTTCCTGCGCGCATGTCCTGAAACATTTGTAAAGACTCTGCGGCAGGGCGATTGCGAAAGGGTGAATCAATTCCCGGGCGGGTTAAATTGCCACGACCCAGGCGAATCTCCTCTGCGGTTTGCGAATCGACATACGCGTGGCCAGCCCGAATCAAGGCGCACGCCATCTCGAACAAGGGTTCAAAATAATCACTCGCAAAATACAAATGTTCTGTTGCACCCTCGTTCCACGAATAACCCAGCCAACGCACCGTATCCAAAATTGACTGAACGTATTCATCGCTCTCTTTTTCAGGATTAGTGTCATCAAAACGCATATGGCATTTGCCGCCATATTGCTGCGCCAAACCAAAATTAATCACAATCGATTTGGCGTGCCCAATATGCAAGTACCCATTAGGCTCTGGCGGGAAGCGCGTCACAATGGCGGGTTGGCCTAATGCCGTCGGCGTTTTTTCTAAATCGCGTTCAATCAAACTGCGCAAAAAATTCGACGTTGTCGGTGGTGCAGAAGTTAGAGAGTCTGACATAAAAATAAAAATAAAATTACACCCTTCGTGCGATCACACTGGCCATGCGACCTTGCGGCGCGTGTTGTTGCGTGTCACGACGATAGGAATAAAACTGATTCCCTTGCGCAAACGTACATCCTGAGGCAGCACTCACCTGCGTTACACCCACACGCGCTAGGGCCAATTGAGCCAGTGCGTGTAAATCCGCGTAGTAACGATCCGAAGTTTTAGCCACAGCTTTATCTGAAGTCTTGTCCGCGCTGGCTTTGAACGCCGTCTTCGAAAATCCTGCGTCCATAAATTGCGCGCGAACTTCTGGGCCGACCTCAAACGCATCAAGGCCTATGCACACCCCTAACCAAGCGGCATAAGTCGCAGGGTGATGCAACTGCAATTTTGCCACTGTCGCCTCGATCACGCCATTGATCACGCCACGCCAACCTGCATGAATCGCCGCGACCGCTTTACCGTCATTGCTACACAACAAAATCGGCAAACAATCCGCAGTCATCACCACGCAGGCATAGCGCGTTGAAAAGCTCACCGATGCATCCGCGTTCACCGGAATGCCGCGCAAAATATCGGGCATCACTTCATCAACATCCACCACAGTTGCGCTGTGGGTCTGATTTAACCACGCCAATGGACGGCCAAAAACCGTTTCCACTTGCGCACGATTCTGTTGCACCCGACGAGCCTCATCACCCACATGCTGCGCCAGATTAAACCCGCGCACATCATTCAAGGCCCCGCCCACGCGCGTGGTCATCGCGCTCATTACCGAATCTTGAATCATCAAACTGGACGGCCATTGCGGAATCACCCGCGCCTGCCACCACGCTGCATCAGAATTAGCTAACATTGTCAATCGCATCGCGCAAATCCAAACGATCCGCAAGCGCTAATAAGTCGTCGGGCACCGACGCGCGAAACTGCAAATGCTTATGGTTGCGCGGATGAATAAAGCCAATTTGTTGGGCGTGTAAAGCCTGGCGCGGCAAAATATTTTGCTGCGATTTCATTCGTCCGGCGTAGACCACGTCGCCCAATAAAGGAAAGCCGACATGCTCTAAATGCACGCGAATTTGATGCGTTCGCCCAGTCGCCAAATCGCAGCGTAACAAAGCGCAGGTCGGTGATTCCTGCCAACCCAAAACTTGGTAATAAGTCAAAGCCGGCTTCCCATTGCCGACAATCGCCATTTTGGTTCGCGCCGTCGGATGCCGCGCAATCGCTTGATCAATCTTGCCCTTTTCTGGCGGAGTGCCCCACACAAAAGCCAAATAGCGTCGTTTCATGCTGCGGTCTTGCAATTGATTGATCAATAAATTTTGCGCATGTAAATTTTTGGCCACCACCAAAACTCCACTGGTCAATTTGTCCAAACGATGCACCAAACCGGCACGTGGTAAGCGCGCAACTTCGGGGTAACGGAACAGCAAACCGTTCATCAAAGTACCACTCCAATTACCTGCCGCCGGATGCACCACTAAACCTGCATGTTTGTTAATCACCGCGACATCATCGTCTTCATAAATCACTTCAAAAGCGATGTCTTGGGCGCGAAACGATTGTTGAATTTCGCTTTCGCGCGGCGTCACCATCAACTCGTCGCCACCTTTCAAGCCATAACGCGTATCGATCACCGTCCGCGATTCTGATCCACTGGTCACCAAGACTTGACCCGCGCGGATCCAATCCTGAACACGCACACGCGAGGTATCCTGCCAGTCTTGAAACTCGGGATCGAGTTTCAAAGTATCGCTAATAAATTTATCTAAGCGCTCGCCATGCATCGCAAAAGGCACCAGCAACTTTAGTGCGGGCAACTCGGCCTCGATTTCATCTATCTGCTCTGGCGCATTGTCGTTATTCATAAAACGGGGAATGGCTACTCCAACAAAATTGCGGCGACAAAAAAACAAAGCCCCCGCAAAAGCGGGGGTCGGCAATATTCAACACTATTCAACAATGCAATACCTCAGAGCGGCTATTCAAACATCTCTATTTCTGCGCACGCCGCTTTGTAGTCGAAACAGGCCTACTAAAAACCAACTTGCCTTATTCCACTTTCGCTTTAGCGCGCAAGGCTGTTTGAAATTCGCGTAAGCGTTTTTCAATCAAACTATCTTCGATTTGTTGTTTCACATCGGCAAACGGAATCAAGGTTGCATCGCGAACTTCTTCCAAACGAATCACGTGATAACCAAATTCTGTTTTTACCGGATTACTGGTGACTTGGCCGACTTTCAAAGCTGTTAAGGCATCGCTAAATGGCTTCACATAAGCGTTTGGTGCAGCCCAACCTAAATCACCGCCATTTTTTGCAGAACCGGAATCCAATGATTTTTCAGCCAGGGTTTCAAATTTTTTACCTGCGCGAATCTTTGCTAAAACCTCTTTAGCTTCTTCTTCGGTGGCAACTAGGACATGGCGAGAATGGTATTCCTTATTGCTCGCACCGTTCTTATATTGGTCATATTCTTTTTGGACATCTGCTGCGCTTACCGGATTTTTCTTTTTAAAGTCGCTCGCCAAGGCGCGAATCAAAATTGTTTGACGCGCAAGCTGCATTTGTGTTGCGATTTCTGATTCTTTTGCCAAACCCTGCCGTTCCGCCTCTTGTTCGATTACCGCGCGATTGATCAATTCGTCTTTCAACATGGCGCGCAATTCAGGCGTGTCCTCTTGCCCCAAGTTTTTTTGTTGCGCCGCCAAAATATTGAGCATGGACGAAGGAATCGCTTTACCATTGACCACCGCGACATTTTGCGCCTGCGCTGAAAACATCGTCAAGGTCAGAGTAATCGCCAGCGATGAGGTCAACATTGAGGAAACCGCTTTAAAGGAAATGAAGTTTTTCATAGCAATAATAATTAAGAAGAAAGAGAAAACAACCGAAAAAAATTCACACTGGTCGCTGCTGCCACAGATTCTAACGAGATTCCACGAACTTGCGCCAACGCCGCGCCGACTAAAGGAACAAAGGCTGGGCTATTGGTTTTGCCGCGATGTGGTGCCGGCGCTAAATACGGCGAATCGGTTTCTATCAAGGTCCGCTCTAACGGGATTGCTTGCGCAACCTCACGCAGACTATGCGCGTTTTTAAACGTTAGGATTCCTGAAAACGAAATATGAAAGCCCAAGTCTAGCGCGGCAAACGCGACTTCTTTGCTTTCGGTGAAGCAATGCAAAATACCACCGACCTGATCCGCCTTGTGTTCGCGCATCATCGCCAAAGTATCTTCAGACGCATTTCGGGTATGAATCACGAGTGGTTTTTGACTAATCCGCGCCGCTTCGATATGCCGCGCAAAACGCGCTTGCTGATTGACTTTGAACGCGTCATCGTTGCGTCGGTAATAGTCCAAACCAGTCTCGCCAATCGCAATCACTTTGGGATCAGTCGCCAACGCTACTAACTGATCGACCGTCGCTTCGGGCGCTGTGCCATTTTCATCCTGATCATCTTCATCCGGATGCACCCCAACACTGGCGTATAAATTGGGATAACGATGCGCCAGCGCAATCACTTGTGCGCATTCATTTAACTTTACCGAAATGGTCAGTGCATGAGACACCTGCGCTACCCGCATATCATCAATCACACCATCCAAAGTATCGATAAATTCAGGAAAGTTCAGGTGACAATGTGAATCAACAAACATTTTTAGGCCGCTTAAAATAATCAGAGACGCGCAGTGTAACGACTTTATCAATTTAATTGTGTGCGGCGGGCTCACATCAAATTCACAACAGGTTCGTAGTGGCGACACGAATGTTGATCAAGGCATCACTAGTGATTTCCGTAGAATCACTGTTTTCTTTTACGCCAACTAACATGACCATCGCCCAACAACTGATCGCTGAAGGTATTTCTTTATCAGCCCCCGCCACGCCCGCAGCCGCTTACGTGATGACACAACGCATCGGCAACACGTTTTATGTTTCGGGCCATCTGAGCAAAAAAGACGGCGCCGTTTGGGTGGGCAAACTGGGCACTACCATAACCACCGCGCAAGGCAAAGATGCCGCGCGCGCTGCCGCAATTGATTTGATCGGAACTTTACAAGCCGCCGTCGGTGATTTGGAAAAAGTGCGTATCGTTAAATTGATGGGCTTGGTTAATTCAAGTGCTGAATTTACCGAACACCATTTGGTGATCAATGGCGCCTCAGAATTATTGGTCAAAATTTTTGGAGACAAAGGCATTCACGCCCGCTCCGCCTTCGGTGTTGCGCAGATTCCACTGGGCGCTTGCGTAGAAATCGAATTGATTGCGGAAGTTTTACCCTAAAAATGTTCTTAATAAGGACTCTGAAGAGTGTTCTCGTGCGTTAAGCCAAGGGGAAACAATCCGTTAGCACACGGCAAAACAGTGTTATTCAAGCCACCCCTAATTTTCTTGCTGCTTTAATTTTTATTGATTCCATGCTTGCCTCAAAGTTCTTTATTTCGACGCTCAAAGAAGCACCCGCCGACGCTGAAATCATCAGTCATCAACTGATGTTGCGCGCGGGTTTGATTAAACGCATGGCGGCAGGGATTTACACCTATATGCCCATGGGCTTGCGGATTATTCGAAAAATTGAAACCATCGTGCGCAACGAAATGAATGCGGCAGGTGCAATTGAATTGTCGATGCCGGTTGTGCAACCGGCCGAATTGTGGCAACAAACGGGACGTTGGGAGAAGTATGGCGCTGAACTCATGCGCGTGAAAGATCGACATGGCCGCGACTTTATTATTCAACCAACCTCGGAAGAAGTCGTGACCTCGGTGGTCGCCAGCGAAATCAAATCCTATCGCCAGCTTCCCCTTAATCTGTATCACATTCAAACCAAGTTTCGTGATGAGCGCCGACCCCGCTTTGGCGTGATGCGCGGACGCGAATTTACGATGAAAGACGCGTATTCTTTTGATCGCAATGTCGAGGGATTAAAAATCAGTTACCAAAAAATGTTTGACGCCTACATCACGATTTTCACGCGCTTTGGTTTGCAGTTCCGCGCGGTTCAAGCGGATAACGGCGCCATTGGCGGCGAAGGTTCGCACGAGTTTCACGTCATCGCCAAAACTGGCGAAGATGCGCTGGTGTACTGCCCCACTTCATCGTTTGCCGCCAATATCGAATCGGCCCAGGCCCTGCCCTTATTGTCTGAACGAGTGAGCGCCAAAGAAGCCTTAACTTTGACGCTAACACCACAACAAAGCAAATGTGAATCCGTCGCAGAATTTTTAAAATTGCCTTTGACCCAAACCGTCAAATCATTGGTGTTAGCGGTCGATCAAGGTGAAGGCAAACCGGCACAAATTTGCCTGTTGTTAATCCGTGGCGATCACGAGCTCAACGAAATTAAAGTGGGCAAAATCAGTGGAATGACTGATTTTCGTTTTGCCACTGAAAGCGAAATCCTGACCCACTTTGGTACACCACCAGGATATTTAGGCCCTATCGGATTAACAGGCGTCCGCGTGATTGCCGACACTACCGTTGCGCGCATGAGCGATTTTGTGTGCGGCGCCAATCAAGTTGACCATCACTTCACCGGCGTGAATTGGGGTCGCGATTTGCCCGAACCAGAAGTCGCCGATATTCGAAATGTCGTTGCAGGCGATCCGTCGCCGTGCGGCGGTGGCGCGCTGGCGCTTGAACGCGGGATAGAAGTTGGGCACGTATTCCAATTAGGCACGCGCTACTCGATTGACCTCAATGCCAATTACTTGGATGAGAACGGCAAACCGCAACCGATGCAAATGGGTTGTTACGGCATTGGCATCACACGCATCATGGGCGCGGCAATTGAACAAAATTTTGACGATAAAGGCATTATTTGGCCCGCATCTATCGCCCCCTTTTCGGTGGTGATTTGCCTGATCGGCGCAGATAAATCAACGGACGTACAAGCGCAAGCGCAGTTATTGTATCAACAGTTGGTCAATGCAGGAATTGATGTCATCGTTGACGATCGCGGTCTACGCCCGGGCGTGATGTTTGCTGATTGGGAGTTAATTGGTATCCCCGTTCGTGTGGTGATTGGTGAGCGCGGTTTGGCTGAAGGCCTGGTGGAAGTGCAAACGCGACGGGCGGGCGCAGTAGAAAAAATCGCTCCCACCGAGGTTTTGGCCTGGACACAAAAAGCCTTGGCGTAAACGCTGATTATTTGTGTTCGAGTGTCAGTCAAGGCCCTTGATTTTTTTGATTATGTTTGATTGTTAAGGGCTTAATTTGACGCGCAAGTCGCGCAATTGAGTTTCTGGCATAATGGCCGCCCTTTTCGGATAAGTGGTCCTGCGCATGGGGCGCAAGATTGGCTACCCATTTTGTTGGAGTCCTCATGAAAGCTGGTATACACCCTGATTATCGTGAAGTCGTGTTTCAAGATATGTCCACCGACTTCAAATTTATTACGCGCTCAACAGTTCAAAGCAAAGAGAAAATTACCTTAGACGGCAAAGAATATCCTTTGATCAAATTGGACGTGACCTCAGAATCACATCCTTTTTACACCGGTCAACACAAAATTGTTGATGCGGCAGGTCGAGTCGAGAAGTTCCGCCGTAAATTTGGTAAAACAGGTTCTTCAGTTAACCTCGGTTAATGATTTACAGTCCTTAATTAAAGCTTCGAATTAAAGTCTTAAAAAACGCGACGTGTCACTCTGGCTCGTCGCGTTTTTTTATGTTTAAGCGCTTCTTTACAAAAATTTATGCGCATCCTATTAGTTGAAGACGATACCGAATTAGGTAACGGCGTCAAAGTCGGGTTTGAACAACAGGGGTTTGTGGTCGATTGGCTTACCAATTTAAGCGCGCTGACGACTTACCTCGCCCACACCCATTACGCCGCACTGATTCTTGATTTGAGCTTGCCCGATGGCGATGGCCGCGCGTGGTTAGAGCGCGCGCGTGCGAACGGTGTAGCCCTGCCCATACTCATCATCACGGCACGCGACGCCTTACCCGATCGAATTGATGGTTTAAACGCCGGCGCTGACGATTACCTTGCCAAACCTTTTGATTTATCAGAATGCATTGCGCGCGTGCATGCGCTAATCCGCCGTTCAGCCGGCCACTCCAATAGTTTTTTAAAACATGGTCGCTTGGTGTTTGATCAGACGCAACATCGCGTGACCTTTGATGGTGCCGATTGCGGCCTGACCCGACGCGAAGTGGATTTGCTACATATTTTTTTATTGCACCCCAAACGGGTTTTTTCGCGCGACGATATTGAAGCCCATCTATACGACGATGAGAGCACTGTCGAATCCAACACCATTGAAGTTCATCTGTACAAATTGCGCAAAAAAATTCATTCCAAAATTATTCAAAATTTGCGCGGAATTGGCTATGTCCTGGCGCCACCCCTATAAATCATTGCTTGGCAAGCCATGACTGTCGCCTTGACCCTATCCTCAAAATCACTGGCACGTCGATTGTTGGTGAGTATCCTGTCTTTCGTTTTGCTGTTCTGGCTGACCAGCGCGGCGGTGACGATGTACAAAGCGCTTGACGAAGTCTCGCATTTGCTGGATCAACAACTGATTTATACCGCGTACTTTGTGCATGGGACAATTCCGATGATGACTCCAGCGGAACGAAGTAATGAAGCGGACTCACATCATGAACACGAGAAAGATCATGAACGCGATAAAAATCACATCCAACTGCCACAGAACTCAAGCAAATTGTTGAGCATCCAGCTTGAAAAATTAGGTTTATCAAAAATACCTGAACATATTTTGTTGCAGGTTTTTGAAGACAATGTTTTGCGCTATCGAAGTTCTGGCGCACCATTCGAAGCCCTTAGTACCATCGAAGGATTTAGCGAAGCCGAATTACGTCTGAAAAAGAATCGCTTTCGCGTGTTTACTTTATCTGACGGTCCGCAGCGCATTATCGTCGCGACCACCTTAAAAAGCCGCCACGATATTGCCCGCGAATTTGCTGAAGCCTTGCTCACTCCGCTGGCATTACTGCTACCTTTATTAGCGGCGTGGATTGTCTTTGCACTTCGCCGTGGCTTTCGCGTTTTTCGGCAACTCAACAGCGAAATTAGAACGCGGCCACATTATGGCGACCAAGCGTGGATGTCGATTGGACACAACATTCATTTACCAAGCGAAATTACACCTTTGGTAGAAACTCTAAATATCTTGTTGCACGGATTGGGACAACAAATCAACAATGAACGCGCATTCACTGCCAACGCCGCACACGAATTACGAACGCCACTGGCCGCATTGAGCAGTCAGCTCCATGTCGTGGCGCATGCTCGCAATGAAGCCGAAAGATCGGTCGCAATTGCGCACGCGCAAAATGCACTCAAACGGGCCTCACACTTGATTAACTCTCTTTTACTTTTAGCTCGAATCGACAGTCCCGAAAATCTCAACACCAGCGCGCTCAACACAAAATGTTTGCTGCTGCCTTTAGTGCGGCGCGTCTTATCCGACAATTTAGAACTGCTGAATCAAAACACGATCGAAGTCACACTGGAATCAGAGTTGACCGAAACCACCGAAGTGCTGGCACATGAAGAGCTACTCGCGGCACTGCTCAACAATTTGATTCGGAACGCCGCGTTTTATGCTTATCCTAAAGACATTGCAGAACGTCCCTTGATGTTAAAAATTGATATCCGCTCACCAGAACAAATCACCATTGAAATTAAGGATTGGGGGCGCGGGATTCCAGAGACTGAACGCGAAATTGTCTTGCGCCGTTTTTATCGCACGAATCAAGGACGACTCGATAATTCCGTAGGGGCCGGTTTGGGATTGGCGATTGGGCAAAAAATTGCGCAACTGATGGGTGATGGATTACGCTTATCTGCCACTCGCAATCACATCAACTTGCCTGGATTGAGCGTGGGCTTCACCCTCAATAAAGTCAGGAATTCGCCGACAAAATAAATTCAAACTGTGTATCCGTTTGTGTCCCCGTTTGGCGCAATTCCAATTGTTGACCCGCAGGTACGGCGACATCACATCCCGACCAATCCGCCGTTATCGGTAAATCGCGCCCACCGCGATCCGCTAAGACCAACAAGATCACCTTACGCGGACGGCCAAAATCAAATAACTCATTCAAGGCCGCGCGTATCGTGCGTCCCGTGCCGATCACATCGTCAATCAAGACTACCGTTTTATTGTCTAAAGAATCTCCCACCACACTACCCATCATTTGTTTGGGCAGGCCACGATGACCGTAATCATCACGATGAAAGGCCACATCGAGCAAAGCAAAAGGCAAACTTAACTCGCTGGCCAAACGTCGTGCGATCCATCCGCCACCGGAATGAACTCCGACCAAATAATCAGGCGCCAAACGCTTTGCTTCTGCCGCTAAATTGCGATAGAGGGTTTCTGCATTGGGTATATCAAAATTAGATATATCAAAATTGGGATCATCAAAAATCATATTCGCACTCATCATTGACTCACTAAAAAGTCATTTTGCTTGATCAAAATATTGTTGCAAAATTAATGCCGCCGCATGTGCATCATCGCTCGATAACACCGAGGTATAACGCTCATCCACTAACACTACTTTAATTTTTGGATAGCGTCCCTGCAAGCGTTGCGCAAAACGCTGACAGTTTTGCGTCATTTGATGAGGCGCGCCATCAGGATGACAAGGCAAGCCAACCACGCACACCTGCGCATCCCAATCGGTCATCAAACGTTCTAAGGCCGCAAAACGCGTGGCGTGATCACGCGCCTGAATAATCGTTAAAGCCTGCGCGGTTTTTAAAATCGAATTCCCAACCGCAACGCCTGTTCGCGCCAAACCGTAGTCAAAAGCCAAGACCGTAAATTCATTCACATCATGTGCCATAACTCATTTACAAGACTTCATCGAAGTTTTGATTCTCGATTTTTAAGATTACGCGTGACCGGTTTCTCCGGTGAGTTGAAACATATTGATGCCCAATAATTTCAACGCGCCCGCATAACGCATCGGCACAATCGAATCAAAAATCAAGTGGTAATCCGCGCGCACCGTTAACCACACATTCTGGGACATTTCCTTTTCTAACTGACCGGCGGACCAACCGGCATAACCCAAACCTAAGAAAAACTTTTCAGGACCCTCACCATTTACGATGGCCTCCAATACATCAAAGGAACTTGTCACGCCCATCCGTGACAAAATATTTTGGGTGGATAAATATTGCCGCGCAGGCGTTGCGCCATCAGTCAAGGGATGTAACACCATGCCGCGTTCAGCTTGTACTGGCCCACCAAAAAATATTGGGGTGCGCGCCAATTTAAGGTTACTCAAATCCGTTTTTAATTGCAAACGCGCGACTAAATCTGAAAAATTAATTTCTGTGGCGCGGTTGATAATAATTCCCAGTGCACCTTCAGGCGTATGTTCCCAGACATAAATCACGGTACCAGCAAACACCGACTCGCTTACTTCTGGTGGCGCAATCAAAAAATGATCAGTCAAATTGGACGTCTGTAAATCAACCATTCCACCGCGCGGCAAATGGGATGCGTTGGGCCCCGGTTGTGGCGTCTGCGCTACCGACTCTATGTCATTCATCATAAGTTTTTATCTATTATTTTGATCGTTTGTATGCCTTAAGGACACTTCTATAAATACAGAATGTGCGGATGAAGTGCGAGGCGCACAGCACACAGAAACCGGAGCGTACCTACAGTACGTGAGGATTTCGCGTACTGCGCAACAAAGCAATTCGCCGCAAAAATGAATTGATAGAAATGCCCTTAACTGTGTTGGTAGCTTAATACACCCTCATCCCAGTGAACCCGATGTACACTCGCGTTAGTCACTTCCACCCGGCGCGCTTCCGATAAGCTCATGCGCCGTGCAACACGCATCACCGTATCAATAAAGCCGCCATGCGACACCACAATCACGGTGCGAACGGGTGCGCCGGTCTGTGATAGAAAGTGTTGCGCCAAATTATTCAAGGCAGTCACCGCACGATTCCGCAACATGAACAAACTTTCAGATTCTCGGCCTGCGGCATCAACAATAAAGCGCGCATCGACATCTCGGTTACGCCACTGATGAAAGAATATCGGGTGTTGTTGCTGAATTTCAAGATGCGTTAAGCCTTCTAAAACGCCATAGTGGCGTTCGCGTAAAGCCGGATTCACTATAAAAGGTATTTGCGGAATTGAGGTACCAAGTTTGTGCGCAATCGCTTGGGCAGTCTGATGCGCCCGCTGTAAATCGCTCGACACGATGGCAAGCGACCCATCCGTATCATAGAACTCGGCATGCAAGCGGGTCGCGCATTCCTCGGCCTGCACCAGGCCGATCGGATTCAGCGGAATATCGCTATGTCCTTGAATCCGCCCCACCGCATTCCAGTCAGTTTGGCCGTGACGCACTAACAAAAACTTTATGGTCGAATTCAAAGCCGTCGCATCCTGCACTATCAATCTCCGATTAGGCTAATGCTCAGGTCAAGGTTCAAGTCAAGATAATGCGCGCAAATTTTCGTTTGCCCACTTGCAAGACAAACTCGCCTACAGCAAGTTGCTGTGCCCGATCACGCACGACTTCGCTATTTAAACGCACGCCGCCTTGATCAATCATACGATTGCCTTCAGAGCTTGAAGGCACCAGGCCGGCTTGTTTTAAAACCTGCGCAATACTCATTGGCGCGCCCGCAATGCTGACCACATCGATGTTCTCTGGAATGCCGCCTTGCGCACGCAAATCAAAGTCAGCCAAGGCCGCATCGGCCAAGCTTGCCGAATGAAAGCGCGTCACAATTTCTTGCGCCAATAAAACTTTGTAATGACGCGGATTGGCACCCTCTGCAACCGCTTTTTTATAGGACTGAATTTGCTCAGCCGAACTAAAAGACAAGAGTTCAAAATAGCGCCACATCAAAACATCTGAAATTCGCATCAGCTTGGCAAACATCGTATTCGCCGGTTCTGTGATGCCAATATAGTTAGCTTTAGATTTAGACATTTTTTCGACGCCGTCTAAACCCTCTAGCAAGGGCACTGTCAAGATGCATTGAGGCTCTTGACCGTAATCGCGTTGCAATTCACGCCCAACCAATAAATTAAATTTTTGATCCGTTCCGCCCAACTCTAAATCAGATTTCAAGGCCACCGAATCGTAGGCTTGCATCAGCGGGTACAAAAATTCATGCACGGCAATCGGCGTATTATTTTTATAACGCTGTGCAAAATCATCACGCTCTAACATTCGCGCAACGGTATAGCGCGACGCTAATTGAATAATGCCGCGCGCGCCCAAAAGATCGGACCATTCGGAGTTATAACGCACCTCCAAACGTTCAGAGTCCAGCACCAATGAGGCTTGACGAAAATAAGTTTGAGCGTTGACTTCGATTTGTTCAGGAGTCAAAGGCGGACGCGTACTGTTGCGCCCTGTCGGATCGCCAATAGTCGCCGTAAAGTCGCCGATCAGAAAAATAACGGTATGCCCCAAGTCCTGCAATTGGCGCAACTTATTCAACACGACCGTATGGCCTAAATGCAAATCCGCAGCAGTGGGGTCAAGGCCTAATTTAATTCGCAAAGCTTGTCCAGTGGCTTCGCTGCGTTGTAGCTTCGTGACAAAGTCGGCCTCAACCAACAACTCATCAGCCCCGCGTTTAATTTGCGCAAGGGCTTTTTTTACAGATTCAGAAGGCGGCGTGGCGACAGAGGGGGTTTGAGTCACGGTAAAACGCTTTTGAGTAAAGTATTAATTCGCGCCGCCTCGCTTTCGGTACGATCGTATTGAAACACCAACGTCGGCACCTTGTACAGCGTGATTTGACGCGCCAACACACTGCGCATATACGGCGCTCGTTGATTCAAAAACTCGGTCACATCGGCCGCCGTCGCTTCGTTGAGCACTGAAAAAAATATTTTTGCTTGCGAAAAGTCTCGATTCAACTGGACCTCGGTCACCGATACCAAACCGGCTAATTTCAATCGCGGTTGATCCTGCGACTCGCGCATCAACCAAATGGCCAAATCAGATTGAATTTGATCGGCCAACCGTAAGCCTCGATTGGGAGAAGACTTTGCGCGCATCGTTTATTTTGAAGAAGGACGCCACACTTGACCGATCGATATTTTGGTCAGTTTCTTTTGACTGCCATACCAAAAATTCACCAGGCCGCGCGACACCAATACTGACGAGAAAATCGAGGTCAGAATCCCGATGGTATGAACCACCGCAAAACCACGCACCGCCCCAGAGCCAAACGTTAACAAGGCCAATCCCGCAATCAAAGTCGTGATATTGGAATCCAAAATGGTTGCCCACGCACGCTCAAACCCCGCAGTAATCGCCGCGTGAGGAGCCAAACCTGCCCGCAACTCTTCGCGCACCCGCTCGTTAATCAGAACGTTTGAGTCAATCGCCATGCCCAAAACCAAGGCCATCGCCGCAAATCCAGGCAAAGTCAATGTCGCTTGCAATAAGGACAAAACACCGACCAGCAATAATAAATTCACGCCCAAAGCAAGCACACTAAAGACGCCAAATAAAAGGTAATACAAGATCATGAAAACCGCGACTGCGATAAAACCATAAAGAGTGGAGTTAAACCCTTTTTTGATATTTTCTACGCCCAATTGCGGGCCAACTGTCCGCTCCTCAATAATTTCCATCGGCGCCGCCAAGGACCCTGCGCGCAACAACAAGGCTAAATCATTGGACGCTCCCGCCGACCCCATTCCGGTAATTTGAAAGCGTGCACCCAAAACATCACGAATCGTCGCAACCGTTAGAACTTCTCCCTTGCCTTTTTCAAACAATACGATGGACATTGATTTACCAACCTTGTCGCGCGTCGCATCACGCATTTTGCGCCCACCCTCGCCATTCAAATCAATACTCACCGCAGGATTTTGATTTTGGTCAAAAGTTGCCGAAGCATTAGAAATATAGTCGCCGGTAATGATGGGTTCTTTTTTCAACACCACTGGCGCGTCACGACCAATTTTGAATAATTCGCTATCTGCTGGAATCGATGCGGTCAACTCACTACCGCGCGCAATCGACTCATCAACCATTCGCACCTCCAAAGTCGCAGTGCGTCCAATAATATCTTTGGCGCGCCCGACATCTTGCACACCGGGCAATTGCACCACGATGCGATCGGCCGCTTGCTGTTGAATCACCGGCTCCGCCACTCCCAATTCATTGACCCGCTTTGACAAGGTTGCGATATTTTGCTTAACGCTGTCCGCTTGCGACGCGATCAAGGCTTGTGCCTTTAGGGTGAATACCACTTTGGCACCGTCAGGAGTTGCGATCGCTTGACCCTCTAGATCCGTGTTTTGCGATAACACTTTTGCCACCGCCGCCGCCGCAACTGTCGCGTCACGAAAACGCACTTCAACCGTTTTATCGACTCGTGAGACCAAGCCGTCATAACGCAAATTCGCTTCACGCAAAACGCCACGCACTTGCGCGACCGTGCCGTTCAAACGTTTTTCTAAAACCCCTTGCATATTGACCTGCATCAAAAAATGCACGCCGCCACGCAAATCAAGCCCCAAATACATGGGTAAAGCACTCATGCTTTGCATCCAATTAGGCGTATTCGATAAAAGATTGAACGCAATAATGAATTGCGGATCGGCAGGATCAGGATTAAGTGATTTTTCTAGAGCCAGACGCGCACGGAATTGCGCGTCGGTATCATTAAAGCGAACTCGTACCGATGGGTTAGCGCCCGCTTCGTATTGAACGATAGAGTAAGGAATTTGTGCCGATTGCAGGCTTTTTTGCGCCTGATCAACCATTGACATATCCACTTTTAAGGATACTTTTGCACTGCTAATCTGAACCGCGGGCGACTCACCAAAAAAATTGGGAATGGTGTAAAAAATACCCAAGATCACCACAATAATGATCATCAGGTTTTTCCAAAGAGGATAACGATTCATACGAACACTGGAAAAAATAATAACGCCTTATCTGTGCAACAACATCTGTGTAACGGCACGCGACAAGGCGATTTACAACTAAGCGATTAACTCACTGATATGCCGCAACCTTGCCGCACATCAAAAGCCACTTAAATCGTTCCGGGAGGCAGAAGAGCCGACACCGCCGATTTTTGCATTTTGACTTCAACATCTTTAGCGATTTCTAAAGTCATCACCGCGTCTTCAAGGCGAACGATTTTGCCCATCAAGCCGCTCATCGTACTCACTTCATCGCCAATTTTTAACGCCGCCATCATGTTTTTTTGTTCTTTTTGACGCTTCATTTGTGGACGGATCATGAAAAAATACAGCACCACAAACATCAACACAAAAGGCAAGAAACTGGCCAAACCGCCGCCTGCATCAGTAGCACCTGCGGCTTGAGCATAAGCATTACTCATCAACATAAAAGCTCCCTAAAATAAAATTTATTCAAACCCTAGAAACAAACAAACCGCGGCAATTTATCAAAAAATGGCGCGGTTTTAATCAACCCAATAGCGATTAACGCAAAGGAACTTTACGCAACATTTCAATACCGAAGTCGCCATTAGCCAACTCGCGCAAGGCGGTCACACAGGGTTTGTTGGTTGTGACCACCTTTGCTTTATGACCTTGTAATAATTGACGTGCACGATAAGTCGCGCACAAGGTTAATTGAAAACGATTCGGAATCGAATGTAAGCAATCTTCAACCGTGATACGTGCCATATAAAAATCCTCTCATTAAAAATACAAAGTAGCAAGTAGCAAGGACTACCAGACCGATGTCACGGTCGATGTCATGACCGATTTTGACATGCGCCAAGTTATTCAGAACGCTCTAAATGGAACGATTGAAACATCGCGTGATGTCTGCGTTGCTGTTGCAAAAAACGACAACGCGCCGCTTGCACAATTGATTTTAGTTCGGCAAGAGACGCGTCAAAGTCGTCGTTGATACTAACATAATCAAACTGTGCCGCTTGACCGATCTCGCTGGTCGCGGCGGCCAAACGCCGCGTGATCGTCTCGTCACTGTCTTGCGCCCGATTTTTTAAACGTTCGTGCAAAACCTCCAAACTGGGTGGCAAAATAAATACGCTGACCATCTCGGGAAACAATCGCTTCACTTGCAATGCGCCTTGCCAGTCAATTTCTAACAAAATGTCGCCTTGCATCTGCATTTGTGAATCTAGCCATTGGCGCGAGGTGCCATAAAAATTACCATGAACTTGAGCCCATTCGACAAACTCACCCGCTTTTTGCCGTTGAATAAATTCATCCCGAGAAATAAAAAAATAATTCACCCCGTCAACTTCTCCAGCGCGCGGCGCCCGAGTGGTATGTGAAATCGATAACTGTAAATTCGGAACATCACGCCGCAACGCGTCTACCAAGCTCGATTTACCCGCCCCCGACGGCGCAACAATCGTCAGCAATAAGGAATGGGCGGCGGCAGTTGGCATAAAGGCTTTATTGAATATTTTGAAGTTGCTCGCGCATCTGGTCAATTTTGACTTTTAAATCAATCGATCCCTGAGTCACCTCTAAAACGCTGGCCTTAGCGCCTAAAGTGTTGGCTTCACGATTGAGTTCTTGCATGACAAAATCTGCTTTTTTACCGACGGCGCCGCCTTGATCAAGCAAGTTTTGTAAACTGGTCAAATGCAAAGTCAGGCGCGATAGCTCTTCAGCAACATCGCCATTAATCATATGGTGTATCACTTCAGCACTTAAACGATCGGCTAAATCAAGCGGCGCATCATGTTGCAATTGGGCGCATATTTTTTGCGCTTTTTGCTGCAATTGACTCAATAAGCGCGTTTGCAAACTACCCAACTGCGCGGTTAGATCAACCACGATTTTTTGCGCCGCATCGGCGTGGTTTTTAACAATCTCGCGCAATGCCAGACCTTCTTGCACGCGCGCGGCAACTAACCCATTTAACGCGTCTTGAAAGCCGCCTAAAACGGCTTTGCCCAAAGCCTCGCTATCGATCACGCGCGAGGGTGCGCCGCAACGACCTAGCAATTCATGCACCGACAGGGTTTGCGCGGCCGGACTCACGCGCAGGACGACAGCTTGTTGATCTAACACTCGCGCTAATTTTGCGCGATCCAGCTCGATGTCGACGCACTCATCGGCATTCACGCTCACCCGCACTTCAATTTTGCCGCGAACACATTGCGCCGCAATGTCTTTACGCATTTGCGCCTCGATAAAACGCAGCTCTTCGGGCAAGCGAAAGTGCAACTCTAAATAGCGCGAATTCAAACTACGCAAATCAAACACCACGCTATAACCCACTTGCACGCTCTCTTGATAACGATGTTCATGACTAACAAAACCCGTCATACTTTGAATCGAAACCTTGTGTGTCGTCATTTTTAATCGGCGCGTTTATTCAGCGTTTATTCAGCCTTCATTGCCAATTTTTTTGCACTCTTTTGGCGAACATGACGCGGCTTGACCAAGCCTCCAAAAGTAATTCGTTCGTTACCCTTTAAGGTCACTTCAATTTTTTTATGCGGACGCTTAGGATTGGCGCTGGGTTTGACCACCGTGACGGTTTTTAAGCCACCATTCGCGCTACGTCGGCGTGTTTTTTTATTCACCGCCATTTTTGCCGAGTCGTCTGGTTTCACGACTTTAGGGCGAAATAAAATCAGTAATTTGCCCACTGCGCCTACCGGTGCCGCGTGTAAGCTCGTGCAAATATCATCCCACCACGCCTTGCGTTGTTCGCGCTCATCCGTACTGGCGCGAATTTTGATCAAGCCATGAATATCCAAATTGCGACTGATTTCGTTAATCACCGCCGGCGTCAAACCAGAATCACCAATCAACACCAAAGGATGCAAATGGTGCGCGTCTTTACGTAACTGAACGCGGGTTTTAGTATCTAGAACTAACATAATTGAACAGAATAATAGTAAAAATAAGGGGTTTTAAAACAGCCACACCCACTCGTTAGGAATCTTTATTTAGGCCTTGTAAGAGGGGCATCAATAGAATGTGCTAAGTCAACTAAAGTAGTTTGCGCCAGCGCATCATGCAAAAATTGTTGACTGGCAAAAAATGCGTAACTCGCCGCCCAAAACACCAGATTCACTACAAAGCTACACAAAGTTTGCATCAAGGACGTGTTAAAAATTATGTTGTACAACATCGCGGGGAAAACCCACATCCAGCCGCCGACATAACGAATAATGGCCTGTTGGCGTGAGGGCAAGCGGCCATCAATTGACAACACTTTAATTTTCCACACTCGCATGGCCAGGGTTTGCCCGCCTTTGGTCCAGCAGTACACAAAATACACGCCGAATAGTACAAACGAGATCACTTGATACGCCAAGCTGGTCAGGCGCACATGCACGATGAATTGCAACACAATCAAAACTAAACTGGCCACAAAGGCAATGGCCGCCAACAGAAAGGCCTCGTAGACCAAACAGGTCAAGCGACGCGCCAAAGATACTGTCGGAAAAGGCAGTAGAACCGGGTTAACCGAAGCTGGCAGCAAGGCAGAAAAATTTATCATATCAACTAAGCATTGAATAAGAAATCAATGGTGACAGCACTTAGCGTCGAACCATGATCACATGCGATTAGGCTAGTCTGATATTTAAAGCCTTCTCAACTGGACATAGTCTAGCGGATGAGCCGATTGCGTCCTTTTTTCACCTGCGCGAATCTAGGTCGGTCGGATGGATTTATTGTTTGCCAAGTCCGCGGCGGCCTCGCGCAAGGCCTGCTCTGTTGTCGTCCAATCTAAACAAGCATCGGTCACCGAGCAACCGTAACGAAGTTGCGAGAGGTCTTGTGGAATCGCTTGATTACCCGATTCAATAAAACTTTCAAGCATGACGCCGCGAATAGCGGTCTGACCATTGTTAATTTGTTGCACCACGTCGCGCAAGACACTGGGTTGAAGCGCCGGATTTTTTTGACTATTGGCGTGCGAGCAATCCACAACAATATTGACGGCGATACCCGCTTTACGCATTGCTTGGGCCGCTGCCGATATGCTTACATGATCGTAATTGGGCTGTGGGCCCCCGCGCAAAACCAAATGTCCGTAAGCATTGCCTTTAGTACAAATCACTGCCGAACGACCTTCTGCATTAATACCCAAAAAGCGATGCGGCCGCGCCGCAGACAAAATGCCGTTAATCGCCGTCGCCACATTGCCATCGGTCCCATTTTTAAACCCCACCGAGGTGGATAGTCCCGACGCCATTTCTCGATGCGTTTGCGACTCTGCCGTGCGCGCACCAATTGCCGTCCACGCCACCAGATCACCTAAGTATTGCGGCGAAATCGGATCAAGGGCTTCCGTTCCAGTCGGCATGCCGATACGGTTCACTTCGTGTAAAAAGCTTCGCGCCAAGGTCATGCCTTCTTGAATACAAAAACTATCGTTCATAAAAGGATCGTTGATATAACCCTTCCACCCCACCGTCGTGCGCGGCTTTTCAAAATACACCCGCATCACAATATATAAGGTGTCTTTGAGTTGCTCCGCCAAAATTTTTAAACGCCGCGCATAATCCATTCCAGCAATCGGATCATGAATCGAGCACGGACCGACAACGACTAACAGCCGCTTGTCTTGGCCCTGCAAAATCGCTTCTATTGCCGCGCGACTCGAACGCACGCAATCGCTGGCCTGGACGCTGATCGGTACTTGTTGATGAATTTCTAGCGGTGTCGGCATCGGTAAAAACGCATCGATATTGCCGTTCTCAAGAATGGTCAAAGTCATAAAGTAATGTAAGCCGTCCGCCTAAAAGCGCAAGGCACTATTGTTAAAGGGCACTTCCATAAATACAGAATGTGCGGATGAAGTGCGCGGCGCACAGCACACAGAAACCGGAGCGTACATACAGTACGTGAGGATTTCGCGTACTGCGCAACAAAGCAATTCGCCGCAAAAATGAATTGATAGAAGTGCCCTAGAGGTTAATTTAAAATTTCTTGATGCAACTTGATACGCTGCAAACTTCCTGATTATCTCTGCTCATGACTAAAACCCTTCAATCACGCCAACTGCCACAATTCTGGTACGCGGCTGGTGCTCGTCTGAGTTTTAAGCGGATCGCTTTAATTGGATTGTTATTACCGCTCTCTTATTTATACCGCGCGCTTTTATGGCTGCGTCAAAAATATTTTCAACATCTCGCGCCCGCTGCGCCGCTGCCTTGCCCCGTCATCGTTGTCGGCAATATTTATATTGGCGGCACAGGTAAAACACCTTTACTCATCTCGCTGGTGAGCGCCCTAAAAAATCAAGGTTGGCACCCTGGCGTGGTCACGCGCGGTTACGGTCACACGGGTTCCGCAAGCGAACTCAAAAAACCTCTTGAACTCTCGCCGCATCACGATGCGCGTCAGGTCGGCGACGAAGCGCTACTGATTTATTTACAATGCAAAATTCCCGTGGTCGTGTGTAATCACCGCGATGTCGCCGCCAAATTTCTGTTGGCACAGCGCCCTGAAGTCAACGTCATTTTGGCTGACGATGGATTACAACACTATGCTTTGTATCGCGATATTGAGATCGCGCTTTACGATGGTCGCGGCATCGGCAACGGCCAAGTGCTTCCTGCCGGACCTTTGCGTGAATCACCTCATCGCGCCGTGGATTACCACTTAATCCATCTGCCGCGCAATACCGCGCCGACAGCCGCTTTGCAAACAATGCCGACATTAAAAACAGCTCACATTGTTTACGGTGAAATTGGTTTGCCTTATGTTTTGTCATCAACACTGTCGTCAACTTTGCCTGAAAAAAACCTCCCGTCGGGACCGCATTCGACCATTGTTTCGTGGCAACAATTTGGTATGCAATACGCCGAAGCTCGGCTACACGCGCTAGCCGGAATCGGCGACCCTGAAAGATTTTTTAACGCCCTCAAAGCACAAGGCCTGCACTTATCCCAAACCATCGCACTGCCCGATCACTTTGCCTTTCCTGATAATTTTTTTGCCGACTTTAATGCGCACGATGTCATATTGCTCACCGAAAAGGATGCAGTAAAATGTTTCCATCATGTGCAAAATTGCGCCGCTAATTGCGCAGGTAAAGGCCCTCAGCTGTGGGTGGTACCCTATTCAATCGCACTGGATGCCCAATGGTTTGATACGCTCAATCGTCGTCTACTGGCTTTGGTTCAAAACAAATCAAACGCTATTTAAGACTCCTTGTTTAATCACTCAAATGACTTTTATGGACGCCCGCCTTGTAGATATTTTGGTTTGTCCGATATGCAAAGGAGAACTTCGTTTTGACAAAGCGCTTAACGAATTAATTTGCCCCATCGACAAATTGGCTTTCCCCATCCGTAATCAAATTCCCGTCATGTTGATTGACGAAGCGCGCGAGTGTCCCAGCGCATGAGCGACTTTCACATCATCATTCCGGCACGCATTGCGTCAACGCGGCTACCGCGAAAATCTTTACTTGATATCGCGGGCTTACCCATGGTGATCCGCGTCGCACGCCAGGTATCCAGTTGCGGCGCGCGTTCGATTACGGTCGCCACTGACGACGATGAAATTGAATCGGTCTGCGCGCAGCATCAGGTCGCCTGCGTCCGTACCGCCAATACTCATATGAGTGGCACCGATCGTGTCGCAGAAGCCGCGCGAATATTAGCGCTGCAACCCACCGACATCGTCATCAATGTGCAAGGCGACGAACCCTTAATCCCGCCTTCGCTGATCAATGCAGTCGCACAAAAAGTCTCTCTCTGTCCAGTCGCGACAGCAGCACATCTGATTCATGATCGCGACGATATTTTTAATCCCAACGTCGTTAAAGTAGTGCTCAATCGTTTTGAGCAAGCGCTGTATTTTTCACGCGCGCCGCTACCTTGGTGGCGCGACGGTTATGCCAAAGACGCGCAAGCTCAACACATTTCGCATCAGGTCTTGCGTCATTACGGAATTTACGGATTTCGCGTCCAAACCTTGCAAGATTTTGTCGAACTGCCCGCCGGAGCGTTAGAGCAAATCGAGGCATTAGAACAATTGCGCTTTCTGGAAAACGGCATCCCGATTGCGGTTCATCTGTCCACTGAAACACCGCAGGCCGGGGTTGACACCTATGAAGACTGGATTCGGGTGAATCACTACCTGGCTCAACATAATCAGGTTTCTTTGTTGAACGCTGTCACCTCATCGTCAGCCTAGACCGGCAATATCCGAATACTCTTTTTTATTTGATGTCCCATTATTTTTTGGAGTCGTTATGCGAATCATGTTACTAGGCGCGCCTGGTGCAGGTAAGGGCACTCAAGCCCAATTTTTAAAAGAAACCTTTTCGATTCCACAAATTTCTACAGGCGACATGTTGCGCGCGGCGGTACAAGCAGGTTCACCTTTGGGCATCATGGCCAAAAAAGTCATGGACAGCGGCGCCTTGGTTTCTGATGACATCATCATCGGCTTAGTCAAGGAACGTCTCAAACAAGATGATTGTCAGCGCGGCTATTTATTTGACGGCTTCCCTCGCACCTTGCCACAGGCCCAAGCCATGGATGAAGCACGAATTGAACTCGATATGGTGATTGAAATTGATGTTCCTGACGCCGATATCGTCGAACGAATGAGCGGTCGCCGCGTACACCCTGGATCAGGACGGACCTATCATGTCAAATTCAATCCTCCAAAGAACCTTGATATCGATGATCTGACCGGCGAAGCTTTGATCCAACGCGATGACGACAAAGAAGAAACCGTGAAAAAACGCCTTGCTATTTACCATCAGCAAACGAGCGTCTTATTAGGTTTTTACGGACAAAAACAATCTTTACGCTATCTAAAAATTGATGGTACGCAACCCGTCGAACAAGTGAAAACAACGCTCTTGAGCGCTTTAAAAAAATGACTCTTTATTCTTTACACAACAAAATCTGCGTTATTACTGGCGCCGCCCAAGGCATTGGTTTGGCTACTGCGCGAGTTTTTGCGCAACGCGGTGCAACCGTCATCTTGTGCGACATCAACGCCTCAACATTAGAAGCCGCATGCGCACAATGCCTTGCGGATTGCCCTGCCGATGCCCAAAATACCGCCGTGGCGCACGTCATTTCGGTGGTGGATCGCGCCCAAGTCGAGGCAATGATGAATCAAGTCAAAGCACAATTTGGGCGAATTGATGTGCTTATCAATAACGCTGGAATCACGCGTGATGCACGCTTGCAAAAAATGACGCTGGCAGAATTTGATCAAGTCATTGACGTTAATTTACGCGGCGTTTTTCATTGCAGTCAAGTTGCGGCCGACATCATGGTGGCACAAGGCAAGGGCACCATTATTAATGCAACATCTATCGTCGGGTTATACGGTAATTTTGGCCAAACAAATTACGCCGCCAGTAAATTTGGCGTGATTGGATTTACCAAAACATGGGCGCGTGAACTGGGCCCCAAAGGAGTTCGTGTTAACGCCGTCGCACCCGGATTTATCGACACTCCAATTTTGCGAACAATGCCCGAAAAAGTCGTGGCAGAACTCACCACGCGCGTACCCTTACGCCGCCTGGGGCAACCCGAAGATATCGCTAATACCTACGCTTTTTTAGCCAGTAATGATGCGGCCTATATCAATGGAGTGGTCATTGAAGTTGGGGGCGGGCTGACGATCTAAGGATTGCTTGAAGAACCCGCTGAATCAAGTCGATTTTTTAGAAGAACTTTCTATATGACCACGCGCGGATCCAGCACCCCTTACATCGCAAGCACGGGCGCAAGCACAATCGCAAGCACAAACGCAAGAACAATGCCACTTACGTAAAAAATTGTCGAAAAAAGATCGGCGTATAGTAGAATCGCGCCCCCTGCTTTGTCCGGTATTTTGCGCAATCGAATCCCTCGATGGGAGTATGCGAGAGTTCGCGAGAGTCCGCTTATTAAGCTCTGCGCTGCTTGCAGGCCTCGGACAGCTTGGTCAGACACAGATCGGTCAGATACGAGTCAGTCAAGCACGAGGGGCAAGGCAATACAAGTAGATACGCGAGCAAATCAATTAAAAATCGAACAACTCTTTGGCCTTAACCACCAAAGCAATGAGACCGCGACTTCGATGAGGCCGTAACTTCGATGAGGCATTAACTTCGATGAAGCAGATTTCTTCAATTATTTTCCTGACGCGTTGTGCGGCAAGTTATTTTTAGGTATTTATGGCGGAGCTTGATATTTTTTGGCGCTCCTGTCTCGATAGCATTCGAGCCGAGGTGACCAACACTCAGTTTGGTACCTGGGTGTCTCCTTTAATGGTGCAATCCATGGAAGGAAATGTCTTGACCATCATCGCCCCCAATACCTTTAAATTAGAGTGGGCGAAGAAAAATTACACGCATCGTTTAGAAGAGTTAGCGCGCCGCTTCTGGCAAAAAGACGCGCTGCAAGTTGTCTTTATCTTGCAGGACGCCCCCTCAGAAACATCTGTGTCTGTCCGTAATAATCAAGATCAAGCCCAAGCCGATACCAATGCTTCAACCAATACTTCAACCGACACGCCATCCAGCGCATCAGCCAACTCAGCTACCGACGCGCCGGTAAACAAGATCACCAATGGTTCAGCGCCTCAACGTCACAGCGGTGTTCCCTTGGCGCCTCAGTTTACTTTTGCGCAATTTGTTGTCGGTAAGGCCAATCAATTAGCCGTCGCTGCTGCGCAGCATGTGGCCAATGCGCCTGAATCGACTTACACCCCGCTGGTCATTTATGGCAGCCCAGGTCTCGGTAAAACCCATTTGTTACACGCCATTGGCCACCATATTGCGGAACATCAGCCCGAATGCCGCATTCATATCGTGTCGGGTGAAGATTACGTGCGTGAAGTGGTCACCGCCTATCAGCGCAAAAATTTTGATGCGTTTAAACAAAGCTATCACAAGCTGGACGTGCTGCTTGTCGATGATATTCAATTTATCGCGGGCAAAGCGCGAACTCAAGACGAGTTTTTTTTCGCTTACGAAGCCTTAAAAAACTCTGGCAAACGCATCATCTTGGCGGCCGACAGTTTCCCCAGCGCGATCGAAGGTATGGATCGCCGCCTGATCTCGCGTTTTTCGTCGGGACTCACGGTCACCATCGAACCGCCAGAGTTGGACATGCGCGTCGCAATTTTGATGAAAAAAGCGGCGACGCAAAAAATTCAACTCACTGATGAAATTGCGTTTTTTATTGCCAAGCACCTGCGGGCAAACGTGCGCGAGCTTGAAGGCGCGCTGAATAATTTAAAGGTTTACACGACATTTAACGCCAAGCCCGTTTCACTGGAAATGGTGCGCTCGATTTTGAAAGATCGCCTCTCATACACTGAAACCAACTTATCGGTCGACGATATTCAAAAAGAAGTGGCGCTGTTTTATCGTATCAAAGTTTCTGATTTAAGCGCAAAGACGCGCCTTGCCAGCATCGTCCGGCCACGTCAAGTCGCGATGTATTTTGCCAAAGAGCTGACACAATTAAGTTTGCCCGATATTGGCCGCGCCTTTAATCGCGACCACACCACGGTTTTGCACGCGGTTCGAAAAATTACGGCGGATCGCAATCTTGATCAAAAATTTGACGGCGAACTTCACGCGCTTGAGCAAAGTTTACACAATCGCTAATTGCCTCAAACTCATTATGGGCACTTCTATAAATACAGAATGTGCGGATGAAGTGCGAGGCGCACAGCACACAAAAACCGGAGCGTACATACAGTACGTGAGGACTTCGCGTACTGCGCAACAAAGCAATTCGCCGCAAAAATGAATTGTTAGAAGTCCCCTTATCAAAATAGTATGGTCTAGCACTCCTTGGCGGAATGCTTCACGTGAATACCTCCCGTTACATTCAAACAATAATCAAGTATCAAAAATATTTTTTAATATTTTGAGAAGCTTCATCTGACTTGCATATAATCACGCGTGACTGGGTATTAAAAAGTCTTTTGCGTATTGTTAATGATCTTTGTTAATACTTTTTGTTAATAATTGTTATTAATGCTTTTTGCATACGGTCTTACTTATCGCTCGATGGCGCGCTTGTTGTCTCGTTATCGTCATCGAAACATTTAAGTTGATCGTTCGCTAAAAGTATTGCTCAGACCATACGCCAACAGCCGGAATACCGAGTCCACTTTATTTTTTAGTAGCACTACCTATTTCTTGATATGCAAATCATCAACATCGCCCGTGACTCCCTACTTCGTCCCTTGCAATTGGTTTCTGGAATTGTTGAACGCCGCCACACTTTGCCAATCTTGGCTAACGTTTATCTGCGTAAAGAAGGCGAACGCATAACCTTTATTTCAACGGATATTGAAATGCAAATCGCCACGACGGCGGTTATTGGCTCGGGATCAGATAATCTGACCGTTACCATTGGTGCGCGCAAATTGCTGGATATTTTGAACGCCTTACCCAAAGACGGCGTCGTCAGTTTGACGATTACGGACAAACGCGCAACCTTGCAATCAGGTAAATCACGCTTCACGCTCCAAACACTCGAAGCTGAGGATTTTCCGCTCGTTAAATCCGTAGAAGACGCAGGTGCCGCGTTTAATCTTCCCCAAAAAGCTTTTCGCGCTTTGTTGAACCAAGTCCACTTTGCAATGGCGGTTCAGGACATTCGCTATTACTTAAACGGCTTATTATTTTCACTGGATGGCAATCGCTTCACTGCAGTCGCAACCGATGGACATCGCTTGGCCTTATCTGCGCTCACCACCGAGGACTCTTTCACTAAACAAGAAGTGATCGTCCCGCGCAAAACAATTACGCAATTGTTGCATCTCTTGGGTGATGTCGACGATCCGGTCACGATTCAAATCGCGGCCAATCAAATTCGTTTTACGACGACGCAAGTCGAAATTGTCTCGAAACTAGTAGAGGGCAAATTCCCTGACTTCAATCGAGTGCTGCCTAAAGGTCACAAAAATATTTTCAGTCTTTCGCGTGTCGAATTTTTACAATCTTTGCAGCGTATTGCAATTTTGACTTCAGAAAAATTTCGTGCGGTGCGTTGGGTTCTGGAAACGAACTCGATTACGCTGTCATCAACAAATAACGAGCACGAAGAAGCCAGTGAGGAAATCAGCATTGAATACGGCGGTGCCGCGCTTGAAATTGGTTTTAATGTCAGTTATTTGTTAGACGTGCTCAATAATTTGAAATCTGATCAGGTTTCTTTTGCACTGGGTGAAGCGACATCTTCAGCCTTATTAACCGTGACCGACGACCCTAACTTTAATTACGTTTTAATGCCTATGCGCATTTAAGCGGATTCAGCATAAAAACTTATCGTTTGTTGTCATTTGCCTACTACAACAAACATCGGCAAAGTTAAGCACAAAGGTAAAGCCCTGTTCTATTAGCAGGGCTTTATTGCTTAACTCCTTGAAATCCTTTGAGTCAGTCCTGCTAATTGACGCACGCAAAACTGTCTCATCATTGACTGACCAAAACCGTGAATCAACAAGACTATTCTGCCGACAGTATCCAAATCCTTGAAGGCCTTGAAGCCGTCCGCAAACGTCCCGGAATGTATATCGGCGATACCTCCGATGGCTCAGGCCTGCATCATCTGGTGTTTGAAGTACTTGATAACGCCATTGACGAATCTCTTGCCGGTCACTGTACTGAAATCGAAGTTGTCATTCATGCCGACAACTCTATCTCCATTGTTGATAATGGTCGCGGCATTCCCACTGCCATTAAATTAGACGACAAGCACGACATCAAGCGCAGTGCTGCTGAAATCGTCATGACCGAGTTGCACGCCGGCGGAAAATTCGATCAAAACTCATACAAAGTGTCTGGTGGTTTACATGGGGTTGGCGTATCTTGCGTCAATGCGCTTTCCAAGCGCCTCGACTTAGTTGTCTGGCGCGATGGCCAAACCAATCGAATTACTTTTGAGCGCGGCGTTCCTGTTGACTTACAAAGCGTCGAAGTCAATGGCATCCTCACGCAGCCGATGATCAAAGGCGTGCCCACCGATAAGCGCGGTACTTCGGTACATTTTTGGGCGGATGAAGAAATTTTTGGTCACGTTGAGTTTCACTACGAAATTTTGGCCAAACGAATTCGCGAACTGTCATTCTTAAACAATGGTGTTCGAATTCGACTTACCGACGTTCGGCAAGATAAAGAAGATGATTTTGCCTGTTCTGGTGGCGTGCAAGGTTTCGTGGATTACATCAATAAAAACAAAACGGTTTTGCATCAAAATATTTTTTATGTTTCCTCTGAAAAAAATGGTATCGGTGTTGAAGCGGCAATGCAATGGAACGACAGTTACAACGAGCAAGTGCTCTGCTTTACCAATAATATTCCACAGCGCGATGGCGGAACGCACTTAACCGGACTGCGTGCGGCAATGACTCGCGTCCTCAATAAATATATTGAGGCGAACGAGGTTGCAAAAAAAGCCAAAGTCGAACCCTCAGGTGATGATATGCGCGAAGGTTTGACCTGTGTCCTTTCGGTTAAAGTGCCTGAACCCAAATTCAGCGCTCAAACAAAAGACAAATTAGTGTCCTCTGAAGTTCGCGCGCCAGTAGAAGAAGCCATTTCGGAAGCGCTCAATTCATTTTTATTAGAACGGCCGCAAGACGCCAAAATTATTTGCGGCAAAATTATCGACGCGGCGCGCGCGCGCGATGCCGCACGTAAAGCGCGCGATATGACGCGCCGTAAAGGTGGCTTGTTAGATGGCCTAGGTCTTTCGGCAAAATTAGCCGATTGCCAAGAACGTGATCCCGCTTTATCCGAGCTCTACATTGTCGAGGGCGATTCGGCCGGCGGTTCTGCCAAACAAGGACGCGATCGAAAATTTCAGGCGATCTTGCCTTTGCGCGGTAAAGTGTTAAACGTTGAAAAAGCACGTTTTGAAAAAATGCTGTCGTCTGAACAAATTACCACTTTGATCGCGACTTTAGGGACGGGCATTGGCCCTGAAGAATTCAACCTCGAAAAACTTCGCTATCACCGCATCATTATCATGACCGATGCCGACGTGGATGGGGCTCATATTCGCACCTTGCTCTTAACATTGTTCTATCGCCAAATGCCCGACTTGGTTGATCGTGGTTATATTTATATCGCGCAACCGCCGCTATATAAAATTAAAGTCGGGCGTGAGGAGCGTTATTTGATCGACACCGACGAAGAAGCGCGCTTCATGCTGGATGTTGCCCTGACTGACGCGGCATTGATTCCTGGCGCCAATGCCGCTCCTATTACAGGCGCGGCCCTAGGCCAACTGGTACGAACCTTTGATTTGGCGATGCAGGTGATTGATCGTTTAAATCATCGCTATGACGCGGCAATTTTAGACGCGATTTTGTTAGGTTTTGAACTGGACTTTAGTGATGAGGCGGCCACTCAAGCCAGCGCTGACGCGCTAAGCGCGCGAATCGCCGACCCCACCGTTGAAATCAGTGTCGTGAATAACGCTTTAATCGTTCGCCGCGTACTGCACGGTAATTTCCGTTTGAGTCGTTTTGACCAAGCCTTTTTAGACTCCAGCGACTTTCGCTTATTGCGTGACGGCGCGCAAACTTTTGGCACACTCATCAGCGCCGGCGCATCTATTACGCGCGGCGAAGGCGATAAGAAAAAAGAATTGCCGATCTCGCGTTTTGCCCAAGCGGTCACTTGGCTGCGTAGCGAAGCAGAGCGCGGTATGACCAAGCAACGTTATAAAGGCTTGGGAGAAATGAATCCGGGGCAGCTGTGGGAAACCACTATGGATCCCTCAGTGCGGCGCTTATGGCGCGTCCAAATTGATGATGCGATCGCCGCGGATCAAATTTTTTCCACCCTTATGGGTGACGAGGTAGAGCCTCGGCGTGCGTTTATTGAAACCAATGCCTTGCGTGCGCGCAATATCGACATTTAATATCTATCAGGCACTTTGCCAATATTTTAATTTAGGAGCTCGATATATCTATCGTAAAAGAATTTAAAGACTTTGCCATGCGTGGTAACGTAGTCGATTTAGCCGTCGCGGTGATTATTGGTGCCGCATTTGGCAAAATCGTGACCTCTTTGGTCAACGATGTCTTCATGCCGCCGATTGGCAAGTTAATGGGCGGGGTTGATTTCAAAGATTTATTTATCAGTCTTGATCCGCTCAAAACTGAAGGACTGACCACCTTAGCTCAAGCTCGCAGCTCGGGAGCCACCGTCATTGCTTATGGCGCATTTCTCAACACGATTATCGATTTCACCATTATTGCGTTTGTAATTTTTGCAGTGGTTCGTGGAATGAACAAATTGAAAAAAACTGATTCCGCCGCACCGATCACGACCAAAGAGTGCCCTGAATGTTTATCAACCATTCCTTTATTAGCCAAACGTTGTCCGCATTGCACGGCTTCGGTATAAAACTTTTGTAAGGCGTGTTTTAATTTGTGCCAAAGGGCTCGTGATGATTGATGAAGGGTCTTTTTATTTCAAGTTCGCCGGCACAAATGACCCACTACCTCAACAACGCCGCCTTACCTTCAAGCTATTACGAGACCAGCATCGCTCCTCGCCCCTCTTTCCCTCGTTTAGAAAACGATCTTAAAGTTGACGTTTGTATTATTGGTGGCGGCTTTGCCGGACTTCATACGGCGCGCCAACTTCATGCGCGCGGAATCACAACCACTATTATTGATGCCCACGATATTGGCTGGGGCGCTTCGGGACGAAACGGCGGTCACCTCATTCCCGAATTTGCATGTGGTATGGGCCCAATTGAACGCGCGCTGGGACTCGCTGACAGCCTATCCTTGTGGCACTTGCTTCAAGACAGCGCTCAGGACGTTCGCGACCTCGCGCAAGAATGCCAAGCTGATTATCAAACGGGGCATATTGAAGCGGCCTTGACCGCACGCCAAAGCGCGGCTTTGATGCAGCAGCGAGAATACCTAAACACGCACTATCATGCGAGACTTGAAGCGCTTGACGCGGACGCGCTTTATGCCAGCATCGGCAGTCGTGCCTATCGAGCCGGAATTTTTAATCCCAATGGCGGGCACTTACATCCCTTGAAATTACTTCTAGGCCTGGCGCAACAACTCAACAATCAAGGTCATCAAATTTATACGCACACACCGGCGATCTCGATTAACAGTCGTTCGAATGCACATACCATCCTCACCCCACACGCGCAAATTCACGCCAAAAGCATTGTTTTAACCTGCAACGTCGGAATTGCACAGGTATCAGGCGCGCCGTTTTTACGCGCTTTACAGCAACGAATTTTGCCCGTCGGAACTTGGTTGATTACAACCGCGGTGCTTCCGCCCGACTTACAGCAAGCTATTTTGCCTAAGCGCGCAGCCGTCGTCGATACGCGAATAATTTTGGACTATTACCGAATGAGCCCCAGCGGGCGTTTGATCTTTGGTGGCGGTTGTAGTTATTTGGGTCACGCCGCACCAAAAGGATTTGTTCAAGAGATGCGTCGCAATATGACCCAGGTCTTTCCTGCTCTGGCCCAAACGCCTATCGCATACCAATGGGGCGGTGTGATGGATATTTCGTTCAGTCGTACGCCGATACTTGGGCAAATCCTTAACACCTCATCGTCTCGCGAAGGGATTTATTACGCAATGGGATTTTCTGGTTCAGGAATTGTGGCAACGGCGGCGCTGGCGCGGGTGATCGCGAGCACACTCTCGGGCAGCACTCGGACTGAAGACCAAAAAAATCACACCAATTTTTCCCGCTTAAGCGAATTACGAAATCGCGCCTTTCCTTTTGGTCGCTACTTGCGCGCACCCATGACCGCTCTGGGCATGGCCTACTATCGTTGGCGCGACCACTAATCCGACTCAAACATACGGCGTATCAAATACCGCGTATCAAATACCGTATACCAAATACGACACGCCCATACCTGCAAGGACGACTCACTCCCGCTCTCTTGGCAAGTATCTTGTAAGTAAATGTCCCTATCCTACGCCCAGAAGCATGACAACGATAGTCTGACAGCGTTCCGTCATGCCTCTCAAGGAGTCGCGAAACTGCGAAACCGTTTAAAACCCTTCACGTGTGTAAAATTATTCAAGAAGGGCTGGCAGGGCAAGCAGGATTTTGTATCTCTGCGCGCTTGTAAAATCGTTTACTTAAGTGCTTTGTCGGACGTTATCTCGGTAGTGACATCGTGATAACAAACCGATAAATCCTTAAATCATTCAAACCTATTTAGGAGATCACTATGGCTCAAGCTCAAGCAACACCTATGACGGGGGAAGAAAAGAAGGTTATTTTCGCCTCGTCGCTCGGTACCGTTTTTGAATGGTATGACTTTTACCTGTATGGCTCACTCGCTGCAATTATTGCCAAGCAATTCTTCAGCGGCTTGGACGAAGGCTCTGCTTTCATCTTTGCGCTGTTAGCTTTTGCGGCCGGCTTCATCGTCCGTCCTTTTGGCGCGATCTTCTTTGGCCGTCTGGGCGACATGATTGGTCGCAAGTACACCTTTTTGGTCACGATCCTGATCATGGGTGTCTCGACTTTCATCGTAGGTATTTTGCCCAACTACGCCAGCATTGGCGTGGCCGCGCCCGTCATCCTGATCGGCTTACGCTTGTTGCAAGGTTTGGCTTTGGGCGGCGAGTACGGTGGTGCTGCTACTTACGTGGCTGAGCACGCGCCTCACGGCAAACGCGGTGCTTACACCTCATGGATTCAGACCACCGCAACTTTGGGCTTGTTCCTGTCCTTGATGGTGATTTTGGGTGTGCGCACTTACACTGGTGAAGAAGCCTTTGCCGAGTGGGGCTGGCGCGTTCCGTTCATTGTTTCCATTCTGTTGTTGGCCGTGTCGGTTTACATCCGTTTGAGCATGAACGAGTCACCCGCTTTCGCCAAAATGAAAGCGGAAGGCAAAACGTCTAAAGCACCCTTGACCGAGTCTTTCGGTCAATGGAAAAACCTGAAAATCGTGATCTTGGCCCTGATCGGCTTAACCGCTGGTCAAGCTGTGGTGTGGTACTCCGGTCAGTTCTACGCTTTGTTCTTTTTGACACAGGCCTTGAAAGTGGACGGGGCTACTGCCAACATCATGGTGGCTGTGTCTTTGATCATCGGTACACCGTTCTTCTTGGTGTTCGGTTCTTTGTCTGACAAAATTGGTCGCAAGCCCATCATCTTGGCTGGTTGCTTATTGGCCGCTTCGACTTACTTCCCAGTGTTTAAGGCTTTGACTGCCGCTGCTAACCCAGATTTGGCGGCTGCACAAGCTAAAGCACAAGTTGTGGTGACTGCTGATCCCGCAGAGTGTTCTTTCCAATTCAACCCCACTGGGACTAAGAAATTCACTTCTTCTTGCGACGTTGCCAAGCAGCGTTTGGCTAGCGCTTCGGTGAGCTACACCAACGAAGTGGCGCCTGCAGGTACACCTGCAATCATCAAGGTGGGCGAGACTGTCGTGAACGTCAAGTACACGGCTGAAGAGATCGCTGCGGCCAAAACCAAAGCTGAAGCCAAGCTTGCTGAACTTACTGCGGCACAACCACAAGACGCAAAAGCGGTAGAAGCTGCCACCAAGTCTGTCAAAGACCTGAGCAACGAGAAAACCGCCGGTGCAACTTTGTTGGGTATCAACCTGGGTGCTGCCTTGAAAGCGGCTGGTTATCCTGCCAAAGCCGACATGGCCAAGTTCGACAAAGTCACCGTCATCATCCTCCTCACTTACCTGGTGTTGCTGGTGACTATGGTGTACGGTCCTATCGCCGCCATGCTGGTTGAGATGTTCCCCACCCGTATCCGTTACACATCGATGTCCTTGCCCTACCACATTGGTAACGGTTGGTTCGGTGGCCTGTTGCCTACGACGGCTTTTGCGATCGTGGCCCAGACTGGTAACATGTACAACGGTTTGTGGTATCCGATCATCATCGCCGGCGCAACCGTCATCATTGGTGGCTTGTTCATCAAGGAAACCAAAGACGTCGATATTTATAAAAACGACTAAACCGTAAGTAAACTAGGGTGACCTAGGCGCTACATTCAGACCCTCCCTTGTGGAGGGTCTTTTTATTGATGAGGGTCTTTTTATTGATTTTGGAGAGATGACATGTTGAAAATTTTTGTGGGTTTCGTGATCTTCGAGTAGGGGGGGTAGAAATCGGATGCTGGAAATTTGTGGGGCCCTTATAAACAGGCGGGTACACGATGTTTTAGTATTTTTGATTTCCGGACAAAAAATACTAAAAAAGGTAAATCGGGACGACCAAAATAAAAAAAAGCCCACAAAAGTGGGCTAAAAAATTGAGGTTTTTATGCTTAAAGCAAGAATATCGCAGTGCATGATCATGCACCTAGCCGGTCAATAAGGGTAATGGGGATGTCCCTAAAAATAAACTAAAAAAGTCCAGGCTGTTGAGGAAATTCATCTGCGGCATGTTTTTTGCGCAATTCCAAGACCCATCGGGTCGTTAAATTATATTGGCGGGCTTGCTCCTTTAGCGACTGACAATCTGCCTGTGCGGCAATATCGAAATTGCGCATGGTTTTCAAAAGATGATCTGACTTAGGCAAAGAGAGACGGCGGCTATACGGGTGCACATGGGGCTCTAGGGAGGTGCGTAGGTGGGCGAATTCGTCCGCCGACAGGAACGGGATTAATTTTGACCGTTCGCCGGCAGCAATGCGCACGTTTGTCCCGCCAAATTCGCACAAAAATTCAATGGCTCGGGTTAATCCTAGCGCGCGATACACCGCTCTAGGTATCGGTGGCAAATAACGCTCGATGTCGTCTTTATCGTCTTTGTTTTTTGGGAGTTTCATCGCGTTACCTGGCCGCGTAGGCTTTTAACGCATTAATTAACTGCACATTTTGTGGCGTGCTGATTTGTTCAAAACAGGTGGCATTAACCCCTTGGCGGCGAATCCATGCAAACAATGCCGCGCGGCTACCGCTGTTAATTTTGCCGGCTTTATGCAAAGCAGACCACAGACTTAACACCAGCTTGTTGCTCTTACTTAAAGCAGATACCGCCGTTATTCCATTGTCCAACGATTTTGATTTGCCCACGACGACGCCCCGGTATTGATAGCTGGCAATAACGGCTTTTAACTGCACCGCAGACATCGTCATTGCCGACACGCGCAGTGGGTTATCCGCCGTTGCCGTGCCGCCATAGCGTGCTAACAAGTCTCGGTGCGCCGCGTCACACCATCCCGCCAAACACAGGTTAGCCTCTTTGGCATGTAGGGCAAGGCTTTTACGTAAATAAGCAAGTAGGGTCATGTTGTATTTTTCGTATGTTGTAAAAAACAGATTAAAGCGCGCCAGTTTGTAACGACAGCATTTGTTCGGCCACTGCCTTTACCAAGGCAGTGCTTAGTTCTTGTCCTTTTCCCAACTGGCGTTTAATTCCGTTTACCAATCCCTCGCTCAACATCCGCGCGCTGCCGTTGCAAATGCGGTAAATCTCATCGCTAATGTCTTTGCCAACATCGCCCAAGGCCGCCGACACCAACATCGCGCCATCGGCCTTGCTTATTTTTCGCACGGGGGTTGGGCAAAAACCAACACGACTGCGTAATTGGTCAAAGTGCCCATGCTCTGGCTTAATGGTGGCCAAGAGTTGTGGTTTACCGACCAGCACTACGCCAATATTGGCTTTGTCGCGGATTCGCCGCAAAATATCTAAGCAGGCGTCGGGCAGATACTCTGCCTCGTCAACAATAATTAAGCTATCGGTATCTCGTACCACCCGCACTACTTCGTTAAATAGTTTATTTACCGTACCTTTGCCAAAATAGCCCACGCCCGCCGCCAGTTCGCCCAGCAAATCTTTACGCGTCATGGTGGGGTCTACCTCGATCAATAAAGTATTGGGGTTTGTCCGTGCATATTCACGTACCGCCGCGGTTTTACCCACGCCTGGCACGCCGGTAAACACCGCAATATGTTTATCGCCCCGCGCCAGCTCGCAACATGACACCCCCAACTGATACACCGATGTTTTGAGCACCGCACCCCGCGCCGGCACGCTGGCGACATGGGTAATGGCACTTAACATGGCCGCCAAATGTTTACTGGGGGATGATGGATATGTCCCACTTAATACCTGCGTGGGTAAACTATCGCTCACACGGCACATGCGCGCCAACGCCGCGCGGCTGATGGTGGGGTTAGCGGCAAGCCAGGTCTCTATATGCAGGGCTTGCGCCTTGTCTTGGACGTTGTAATGTTCGCCAAAATTAGTTTTTTCTGGTTTGTTTTTGGACTGTAAATTGGTCATAAAAGCTCCTTTAATAAGTAAAAAATAAGTTAAAAAACAGACAATAAAATTAAACTCGTTAACAAAAATCAAGGTTTAAAATTGGTGGGGTGCGGGGCTTTGTTGCCGGCAATAACGACGGCTCTGTCGTATGGGTCACCGAATCAAATATCTGTATGTCCTGCGCCATTTCTAGGGCGGTTCCCGCCAGCGCGGCGGCATCTAAGACCATGCCCGCACGCGCGATCTGCTCTTGTTTTTTGCCCTCCAGTCTGTGTACTGACGCCCGTGCTCGCTTTTGTCGCGCCTCTTCTAGTCGGTTGGGTGCGATTAAGTCCATTGCCGTTATCAAATGCGCATCGCACACCCAACGGCCCTGTGCGGTGCGAATTACCGCCACACGGTCATCCATAAGGTCGTATTCCAAGACGACCTCTTGGCCGTTAAATGCCGACAAATCATCATGTGTGTATTCGCGTTTTCCGTGTTGCACGCTACCTTTGCGCACGGTAAGCCGTGTAGATTGGCGTTTTAATTCGCCCAAGCTGCCCTGCGGCGGGCTAGGTATCAACTCTCGCCAAATGCTTAATTTGCTCACGCGCTTATCTTCTGGGTGCGGCCTTTGGGCATAATGATCAAGCCACGCATTAAAGGCCTCGGTAAATTGAGTCAAAGACGGCAGGATTAGCCGCCCCGCACGCTGCTCTTTGATAGTCAGATTCAGTATTTCGCCGGCCATATCGTGACCGCAATAACAATCAGGCCGCCAATTTTTTAAAAAATCCTGCTGCATGGTGCGAAAAAACCGCTCAATAACGCCCTTTCCATGGGGGTTGCCTGGTATCGCATGTATGACCTCCGCGATCCCCGCGCGGTTATAAAACCCAATAGCCGCATCGCTCATCAATTTATTTTTGTAGCCGCTCCCGTTGTCTACATACACAATGGCAGGCACATGGTTATGCCGCGTAATGGCCTCTGCCCATGTGCTTTGCACCGCAATAGTCCCCTCGTGCTCGTCTGCTCGCCAACCCACAATAACCCGGCTGCGCCAATCCATGATCACCGTCAACTCGGGACGGAAAATTTTTCCGGTGACTGGGTGCGCCAGATACACATCAGCACGGTAACCATCGGCCACATACACATCGCCGGGCAAGGCGTTATGCGTGCACCTGCGTATATATTGCGCATGGGTTAATTGGTAGAGGTTTTTGCCTAATCGGGCTGGGCTGGCAACGCCATACATAGCAGGCACGCCTTTTAAATAGCCGCGCACCTGCTCGTAAGTGCACACAAACCCGTCTTGTTCCAGTAATCGATGAACTGAGCTCATATCGGGCTTACTGGGTTGGTTAAAGTATTCCAAAGCGGATCCATACCAAATTGGCATTTCCACCTGGCGTCCTTTGTGATTTGGTAACAAGGCGTTAAGCCCACCTTCTTTATAGGCCCCCACCCAGTCAAAAACCGCGCTACGCGCAGGGCAAGACCGACCCGCTTTAGCGCTCGCCACCAAAGCCTGCACTACATGCAAAGGTGCCCCATCCAATGCCCCACTCAATAAATGCTTAATGGCAGCCGACAAACTGCCCGTCTTGGCTTGTTGCAGCACGTGCAACACCACTATTTCGCGCGCTACCGCCGTTTGCCGCGCCCGCTCGGTAGACTCGTTCCATGGATCGCGCTGTTTAAACGCTAACACCTTGTTCATGGGCAACACCACCCCTCCAGGCTGCTTTGCCAAGCGCGATAACGGCGTAGTGGGCACTAACCGATGCGCAACAGGTAAAACAGGTAATAAAGAGGGTGTGGGGACAGAATTAATCATGGCGTCTAGGTCAAATATATGGATCAAGGGTGCGGCTGTTTATTTTTTGCCAACCGCCGCGGCCCGTGCTTTACGCACCTTTACGGGGTCTTTACTGTCGGCCTGTTGTTGCTTCGCCAGGGCAAACCTATGCCCCTGCGCCGCCACAAAGCGGTTAGTAATTAAGGGCGCGTCCAACAACCAACTATGGGCTTCGTCGGCGCTTAACACATGCTTGCCGGTTATGCGCGTGGGCATATCGCCCTCGGGGACACGGGTTTTTAGGGTGGCCAAAAAATCAAATACCCGTGCCGCCACCACATGACTGGCCACCCACACTTGTTCTAGACGGGTTTGTTTTTCGCCCGCCGACACGCCACTGTGTAACGCACTGTTGCCCAGCTCGTCGTCAAACAGTTTTAACAAGGCCTCACACACCAGCCCCGCTGTGTGTTCCAGCTCCACACATTCGCGGCGCACAAATTCGGTATGTGGGCTAAAGCTGGCGCTGGTTTTGGGGGTGGGCGCGTAGGTGGCCAGTTTTTCTTCTTGCCGCGTAATTTCTTTTTGCAAATTGGCCTCACGCTTTTCAAAATAGGCGCGCAAATCTTTTTTCGTCATACACGCCAGCCCGTCGCTTTGACTTAAGGCTTCTAGCGCATCTTCATCTTCATCTCCGGCGTGCGTTACCAGCTCTAAAAATGCACTGACGTTTTTTGTCCGCGTGCTCAAATCGCTCATTTTGAGTGATTTGGCGGTCTTTGCCGCTTGCATAAATCGATACGCGGTGCTCCGCGGGATGCCCAATTTCTCAAGCCGCGCATCAAATTTTGAATTCGTTCCGATTTGGGACGAATTGCCAACTTGTTCAATTCGCGCATCAAATTTTGAATTCGTTCCGATTTGGGACGAATTGCCGTGGGGGGTTAGCTCTTTTAGTAACAACAGCCGCTTGCCCAGCTCCAAGCACGCCTCTACCGTGCGCCGTTGGTAAAAGCGTATGCCGTCCTCTAGCGCGCCTATGGTTAATTCGCCCTCATAGCCCAGTTGGCGGGCGATGGCCCCCACCTCGGTAGGCGCGGCAACATC
>JAVKLU010000035.1:0-13035 GCA_031538895.1 Burkholderiaceae bacterium
AAAAGTGGCGGATGAAAATCCGCCACTTTTTTTATTTGTGCCGTGCATCACTGTCTACAAAATGATGTTTACAAAATAAGCGCTTCAGCGCGGTAATGCCCTGCGGAACAGGCAAGCTATTAAAAATATAAAATGTTCACAGCGGGCTGTTGATAAAATGGAACACATTCAGGGAACAAAATTCAGGCACGGGTAAATTGGTATGAAAATAAAAAAAGGGCTTTCCCTAGTACTGTTCATCACGCTGTTGGTGGCTTGTACTGACAATTCGATGTTGCCCAGCGGTAGCGCGGAAAACAACGGCGGCGCGATTGATGCGGCAGCCAAGGTGAATGTGGCACGGGTGGAGTTTGCCCAAGTATTCGCCCAGCCCAGTACCTCGCGCTATCAATACATTATTCCGAATCGCAAGGTATTAGTGCGCGCCTATATCGCTGCAAGTGACAGCAATGTTTCTCCCGCCGCAGTCACCATGACGGCCAGCAATGGCAGCGCGGCACAAACCAAAATCATGACCTGTCCGGCGAATTTTCCAAGTAGCGATGTGGCGACGCCGCGATATCAAAAAAGTCAAACCTGTTGGGCCGAAATCGATGATCTGTCCTTAGTCAAAACTAATTTAACAGTTGAGATTAAGGTGGGGGGATCTAAACAGACGCTTACGCCGAAGGTCGGAGACCGTCAGGTCATTAACGTGACGCTGCTACCGATGACGGTAGTGGATAGTGCGGGTAAGCGCGTATCCGAACCCGTACCCTCCGCTACGCTCGTGGCGAATACGATTAAACGCTTTGCACCTTTTGCCACGGTAAATGTATATTCACATAATCCTATCGACGTCCCCTGCGGTACCGCCAGTAGTTATTTACGGGCCGTGAGCCAGCTTAATAGCGCGGAAGGGGGGGGAACCCATATGATGGGATTTTTTCACTGGGGGTGTACTTATCCGGTGGCCGGCCTGGCTTGGGTGTCTGGTACAGAATTGGTATCACGTTCGACCACCGATACTTGGTTACATGAACTGGGACATAACTTGTCTTTAGACCATGCGCCCTGCGGTACTACGGGAGATAGCTATTACAGCACCAATATCGATGGTCAACTGCCTTGGCCCAACTCTGACGAAGCGCGATTAGACCGCACTCCTATCTACGATCAAGCGAATGACCTACTGACGTCACCCGGGTTTGATAGCGCTGGCAAGGTATCGGCAAGAGATGTCATGTCCTATTGTGATGGCGCAAATTTTTCAGAATATGCCTACCACAAAATTGCTACCCGCATCAGCGGTAACAATTTTTATACCACGCTTCCGGCGGCACTCGAACTGCCCAATCAACTGCCCAATCAACTGCCCAATTTAGGGAAAGCCATTGATCGCTTGATGGCGTATATCAGTGGGCGTATCACCCCTAATCGGCAAGTCATTCTTAATCCGGTAGTGTCCTATCAAGGTATACCGGCTTCACCCGAGGTGGGCGCTTACCAGTTATCGCTGATTGGCTTGGCCGGTTCGAAAGCAGATTACCGTTTTGATGTTCAGCGGATTGATCATGACGACAGTGGTGATGTGTATTTTCAAGTTGTTGTTCCGGCAATCGCTGATTTAGCGAAAATTGAGGTCCGTAAAAATGGACAGGAATTTTCAGTCGCGGATGTACCGGTTCCAGCGACAGTTCAAGCGACGGTTAAAGCCACAAGCGATGTAGTGCGCGCAGCCAGTGCAAGCATTTTGGCCCAGGTGACGGAAAAAAATAATCAGGTGACGCTGAATTGGGATCACGCCCTGTATCCCTGGGCGGGACTGACTTATGTCAGTGCCGGTCGTGAACGTCGGGGAATCATTGTGCAGGGACAGGGTGGTGTTGTAGAGAAGAGCGTCTCAGACATTCCCGCTCGGGATGGACATTGGGAAATTTCTTTGAGCCGTGGCCTGCAAACAAAAGTGGTGACACAGGACCGAAGTAAATAAGACCGAAGTAAATAAGACCGAAGTAAATAAGACCGAAGTAAATAACAAGGTGCTGATCAGCTTGCGCGGCGACAAATCAGTGGTGGATCAGTGGTACATCAGTGAGCGTGACTTTCTCCCAATGAAGTGGCCACTACGATAATGATCAAGCCAAGCAGAATCAAGGCAATTTGCCCCGCGACTTGTGGCAGTGTTTGTTTGTGTTTATGTGATTGAGGCATCAGATCAGACAAGGCAATATAGACAAAACCCGAGGCACTAATCACTAACATATAAGGCAGGGCTTGGTTGAGCGTGTTGAGGAAGAGATACCCGAATACAGCGCCTAACAATGCCATAACACCCGAAAATAGCATATACAAATAAGCCCGTAGGCGGCTGAATTGGGCGTTTAACAACACAATAAAATTGCCAATTTTTTGTGGCACTTCGTGCCCGACAATCGCTAGGGTGGTGATGAACCCCAAATGAGTATCGGCAACAAAAGCCGTCGCGATTAGGACGCCATCAATAAAATTATGCGTTCCATCGCCCACTAAAACGGCCATGCCGCCGTGTCCGGCGTTTTGACGGTCATGACCATGATCGTGATCATGACCGTCGCCTTCGTGATGGTGATCATGGCGCAGTAAGGACGTTTTTTCTAATATAAAAAAAACCAAAAGACCCGCTAAAAACAAAGCGAATAAAGTATTCGTTTCTGTCGGTGCCAATTCAAACGCCTCGGGCATAGAGTGCAGTAAGGCGATGCCCAACAAGATACCAATAGACAGACCGACCATCCAGCGAATCATGCGCGTCATGAGCTTAAAAGATATCCATGAAGATACGAGCAGGCTAAATGCGGTGGAGAGGAGAGAAGCAAAAACGATCGTCAAAAAAATGTTCATATCGGGAATGGGTCAGTCCCTACGGTATTTTGTAGGGTTTTGTAGAGTAAGGTGGAAAAAATCTTGGTAGTATCGATGCGGTCATCTGGATTAACAGTTGGTCGCTTACGTGACGTAAGGTCACGTTACGTCACTTTATCCACTATGCTATCAGGGAAAAGAGGCGGGCGATTATAGCGAGAAAATTGGCCCCGCCGACGGTGGGGTGGGCAGCCACCCGTGAACAAACCCTGCGCTGTCGGCGAAGAGACACTCGCATGAGATATGATCGAACACCACATCTCACCACCATGCCTCACCTCACCACGCAAAGCGAACATGTCACTTCCAACACCAACTTTATTGAGTCTGACGCAACAACTGTCACAACTGCAGCAACTGCCCGATAGGGTTGACCGCCACCTGTGGCTGTGCGACGTGATTCAGTGGGTGCGCGGCAACCGGACTTCACCTCAGGAGGCGGCTGCGCGTTTGGGTCTGCTGGCCGATGCCCTGCTGGCTCGTCCAGAAATGTCAGCCGCATGGCAGCGCTGGTGGCAAGCCTTTTTAGCCGATACCGATGCCACGCCCTTGTTGGCTGATTTGGGTTTTGCCCCGCGCACCGCCTTTATCAGCGACTTAGGCCAACGCCTGCGCATGAAGCTATTGCCCAGCACCCCCGACACCCGCGATCTGGGCGCACTGTTTTTGTTTTTGCAACCCGAACCCTTTGATGCGCAATGGCTACAAGCGCTCGATGAGCACACCCTTGCCAGCTGGAGTCGACTGGTCTTGCCACAAGCCACGTCACAAGCACCTATTGCACAAGCACCCATCACACAAGCGCCTATTGCCCTACAGGCCAGTTTGCTGGATGCACTGACTTATTGCGTGGGTCAGATCAATGCCACCGGACATTCGGCTGAAATCCGCACGCGCATGAGCGAGGACGAGAACACCCGATCTTTTCACGACTTGCCTATGGCGCTGGAGGGATTTCGCCAAGCCCTGCAAAAGAGCGGCCCGCACAGCCCGCAGTGTCAAGAGGCCGCTCACGCGCTTAAGCTGCAACTGGACCAATGCCAGCACGCTGCCGACACCGTGTATGGACATTTACAAGAACACGGCATATCGGTGGGCATCGTGTTCAGGCTGCGGCAGTTGCGCCATTTGGTGATCCGCTGTAAATACTTGCTCGATACCGTGTTGTCGCACCAACCGGTTCCGGCGATGTTGACTTTGCTGGCCCACCTCGCTCAGGTGTGCCATGACAGCCGAAGCATCGCCAGTTTATGGACCGCCAACAGCCACATGTTGGCCGAGCGTGTGGCCCAACGTAGTGCCGAAAATGGCGCGCACTACATCACACGCAATGGCCTGGAGTACCGACGTATGCTGGGTAAAGCCTTGGGCGGTGGCTCGGTGATTGGGCTGACCACTTGGGCCAAATTCGCGCTCGTGGGTCTGGCGCTGTCGCCCTTTTGGGCGGGCCTTGCGGCCAGTGCCAACTACGCCCTGTCGTTTGTGCTGGTCATGCTGTTGCACTGGACGGTGGCCACCAAACAACCCGCCGTCACAGCCCCGGCCATGGCCGCCAAGCTCAAATTCATTGACAACGAGGCGGGCGTGCAGGATTTTGTGGACGAGGTGACGCACCTGTTTCGCTCGCAAATCGCGGCCATTTTGGGCAACCTGCTGGCCGTAGTGCCTGTGGTGCTGCTGGTTTGTCTGGCCTTGAGTCAAATGGACTGGGCCCCTATGGCCAGTCAAGCTCAGGCGCAGCACGTTCTGTCTTCAGTCAATTTATGGGGGCCTACCGTCTTGTTTGCCGCCTTCACAGGTGTGCTGCTATTTGCCTCCAGCATCGTCGCCGGTTGGGTGGAAAACGCTTTTGTGCTGCATCAGCTGGGCTCGGCTTTGCGTTACCACCCCCGTCTGCGTCGCTGGATCGGGGTGCAGCGCGCACAGCGCTTGGGCCTGTATTTGGAAAACCATATTTCAGGTCTGGCGGCCAACATTTCTTTGGGTTTGATGCTGGGGATGGTGCCGGTGATTGCGCAATTTTTCGGCCTGGGGCTGGATGTCCGTCACGTCACACTTACCGCAGGACAAATCGCTGCGGCGGTTTTCGCGTTGGGTTTGCCTGCGCTGAGTACGCCCGAATTTGGCTGGGCTTTGGCCGGTTTTCTGCTGATTGGTCCACTGAATCTTGGGGTGAGTTTTTATCTGGCCTTTAGGGTGGCCCTGACCGCGCAAAGCGTCAGTGTCACCAACCGTGGCCGTATCCGTCAGGCGATTAGCCAGCGCTTTCGGGCGCAGCCTCTGTCGTTTTTTCTGCCCCCATCGTCGACCCATCGCGCGCAGGTTTGAAGTGGCAATGGACCCTTGGTCCATACCTGTAGAAACTGAATCAGAACGCGCTTAACCCCTGGCGATAGGCTAGCGATGACAAAAAACCAGGGTAATAATCGCGCCCATGCGCTTGGATTTCCCAGCTTCCACACATTTTTTTCTGGAGAACTCGTATGAACAATACATCTATCTTGGCGGTATTGCTGTTAACTTCTTTGCTTTCAGCCTGCGGGGGGGGCGGGCGGAAGCACATCATCACCTTTTACGCTGACCTCTATTGAAGTTACTGCAGAAAAAACTCAGTTGCAGGCCGGTGAGAAAATCCAGTTGTCAGCTAAAGGTATTCAACGCAATGGCGATAGAAGTTACGTGTCTGTCAAATGGTCGGTTTCAGATGAATCGATAGGAACCATGTCCCTATACGGCGATAGTTTCACCGCAAAAAAAGCGGGACAAGTTGAAGTGACCGCCAGTCCAACTTTTGAAAGTGTCGCACATGGCAAACTCAAACTGACCGTTACGGCATCGAGCCCGACTGGGGTTGACATACTTGGTTTTCAGTCGGGGAAAACGCAGTATTCGACAGCGGATGAAAGAAAGCTCAGCGCGGTGGCCGTTCATCCTGAAAACAGCAAAACGCCTATCACCACACCTGTGACTTGGGCTTCCAGCGATATCAACAAGGCCACCATAGACTCATCAGGAAACTTCAAAGCGAAGTCAGCAGGCTTCGTCGCCATCACTGCCCAGTGGAATGGATTCACCAAGAAACTCGACATTGAGATCAAGTCAGCTGATCCTGACCACATTATGGTCAAGTGCAATGCTGTTATTCCAGTCACCAGGGGGACTTGGTCTACAAAGTACGCTACTGATCCGCAAAATGGCTCTGAATGGATCAAATTTGACACTAACACATGCACCGCTGATTCTATTGGTCTGTATGTCCGCGATGAAAGTCAAAAGCCAGCAACAGGCGGCGAGAGCACAGATTACTACACCCTGATTTCAGCACGCAAGGTGGATGGTAAGTATCAAACCTCCGTTATTGCTAGAACTCTGACTTCCGCCGATAAATTTATTACTGTAGGCGTCACCAGTTCTGGAGGCAGCCTCTTCTTCACACGCTTAATTGCTTCGGGAACAACGCTGTCTGATTAGAGTTGAGTTTGATCAATGACTGGTGGCCAGTCAAATCCCGATCAGATACGGTACGCAAAATGCTGCCCATGGGTATAAAAGTGTCTGGTATTTTCATTCCCATGCACCTGATTTTGGTAAATTCACCAAAGCGGCGGAAAGGGGGGCGGGCGCAGGTTCGGGCGGTTAGCCCCACAGCGCAGGCTTGGTCACCATCATGTAAAACACCACCGCCATGCTGATAAAGGCGGGATAGCCGAGCCCCTCCCACCAGCGGCGATAGGTTTCGTAGATGGCCGGTAGTTCAGAGTTGTTGGCTTGGGCAGCCTGCGCCATTGCATGCATTTTGAGTTGCAACCAGACGACGGGCAACCAACAAGCGCCCGCAAATAAATACAGCGCAAATGAGATTGCAATCCACGGCTTGGTCAGTGGAAATTCTGCCAAATACACCATCGCAAAACCGGTCACGGGCTGTACGATAACGGCAGGCGTGGTGAGCCACCAATCAGCCCGTACGCATAGTCGGCTAACCTGCGCCTTCACTGCAATGCTTTTGGTGCGGTTGGCGAAAAAGAGGTAATAGGCTGAACCAAAACCAGTGCCTACCAAGACCACACTGGAGACAATGTGCAGGAATTTGAGAAGAAGATATGCGTTCATGGTGATTTCTTTTGCGGGGTTTCTCGACAGGGGGCTGTCGATTGAATGAGTACCCAAAACATTGCCGCTGGCGGAATGTTTTTGATCAAGGGCCCCAGTGGATGCAGCCACAGGCTGGGTGAGAGCAGTGTGGCAAGAATTGTCATCAATATCATGCTCAGCAAAGCGCACCAGTAAATACCTCTGCGCGGCACAAACCATAAAGCTAATCCCAGTAAGACATCCAGTAAAGCACCACACCAAATGAGCGCATCCATCCATGCAGCGTTGGTCATGCCAGCTGCCATTAACAAAGTGGTGCTTTGACCGCGCAATTCAATCAAGCTGACTAAACCTGTCATCAGCCACACCGCCACCAGACTAAACCGCAATAGTTTCAAGTTGTTCATATCGTTGCCAGTGTCTATAGCAAGGTGTGCGCCCGTGCTTGAAAACTGGATTGTGGTGGGCTCAAAACCCCCACTCAAGGCACCAGCGCCAAGAACAGGAAGGCGGCAAAAATCACCAAGTGCACCGCGCCTTGCATCATGCTGGTTCGGCCAAAGCCAAAAGAGGGACAAGTGAATGGTGCAAGGACATGGTGATCGCGGCGTGTTTATCGGGGGCGTGTTTATCGAGGGTTACCTATTCCTATCAGTGTTTATCCGTACTTATCCATACCTAGGGCGTGTAGGTCAGGGATCGAAGAATGACAAAGCTGCAACTATTGATACATGTGCGGTTTTGTGTGCGCGCCGTGACTCCGCCACCACCGTTATCGGTCAACACGACCTCCATTCGTAAATTGAAGTTTCCGCCACCACAATATTGTGCAGATAACCAGAATGAAATTTGGCTACTGGTTTTAGAAAAATCGCTGATGCCGGCGTCGGCCTCGCCGACACAAGAGCCAGCCCCCAGCACCGCGCTGAGATTCGATGGCCCAATATCGGATATGGCGCCGTTAGGTAGAAAAGTCCCACTTTGATCGCTCCTCCAAGGGCCGATAGTGCTAGTCCCGCGAACACTCAGTGCGAAGGCCGCGCTCGCACTTTGCGCTGCGTTGTCTTGCACCAATACCGTGTAAGTATTCGTGGCTTGGGTACTGTTGGCTATGCCGGTGAGAAGGCCGCTGGCCCTGTCCAGGCTCAAACCCGGCGGTAAAGCCGGAGTAACACTATAGGTATAGGGACTGACACCACCACTGGCGCTGACGGGGGTTTGGTTTGCTGACACTCCTTGGGTCAGGCTGAGGCTAGCATTGTTCGCTGTCGTCACCAAGCGTGCTCGAATTGTGATCGTGAAATTTCCGGTTGCTGTTTGAGAGGATCCATCGGTCACGGTAACGGTATAGGAGGTGTTGGCCTGCGTCGCGCTGGGCGTCCCGCTCACAGCACCCGTGCTAGTGCTAAAGCTCAAACCCGTTGGTAAAGCAGGAGTAACACTATAGGTATAGGGACTGACACCACCACTGGCGCTGACGGGGGTTTGGTTTGCTGACACTCCTTGGGTCAGGCTGAGGCTAGCATTGTTCGCTGTCGTCACCAAGCGCGCTCGAATTGTGATCGTGAAATTTCCGGTTGCTGTTTGAGAGGATCCATCGGTCACGGTAACGGTATAGGAGGTGTTGGCCTGCGTCGCGCTGGGCGTCCCGCTCACAGCACCCGTGCTAGTGTTAAAACTCAAACCCGCCGGTAACGCAGGAGCAACACGATAGGTATAGGGACTGACACCGCCAGTGGCAAGTACCGGTATATTGCTACTCATCGCGGTGTTTTGTACCAAAGAATAGCTGGGGGTTCTAACCGTCGCTGCCAGACTCTCCTCAACCACGAGCGTGAAAATTCCAGTTCCCGTTTGAGCGGCCGCATCGGTAACGGTAACGGTATACGAGGTGCTCGCTTGCGTCGCGCTGGGTGTCCCACTCACTTCACCCGTGCTGGTGTTAAAACTCAAACCAGCTGGTAAAGCAGGACTGACGCGGTACAGCAAAGGTTCAACTCCACCCAACACTCGTATCGACCTCCGCGCAGTTAAGGCGGTCCCACGAGTCAAGGAAAACACATTCAATGGTGCCGGCCATTCTTGCGCCGCCAGTTCGGCGTTGGCCGTAGTGTTCAGTATGGCGGTACCGAGGATTTTGTTTGGGTCTTGTATCAGTGTCGCGCTCAAGGCCTCAGGGTCAGTCGCGGCATTGCTGGGGGTCAGGGCCGACACGTTCAAAGCGTAAAGTGTGAAGGTATAAGAGTGGGTGTTACTCGGGGGACAGGGGCCGCTATAGCCCGTGCTACCGGAACTATTTGTTCCTTGTACCACTGCCGCCAGGGCACCGCTCTGTGCGCCCGCCACGGCACTGGCGAGACTAGTCTGATTGGCGGGAATATTCCACAGCGACCAGTGTTTATAACCGCTGGCAGTGGGGCTAGTGTCGGCCATGATCAGGGCAAAGCTTTGGGTGCTGGCAGGGGGATCGACCCAATTTAAAGGAGGCGAGGTGTTGTTGGCCGGCATTGCGTTACTGCCAGCACACCCGGGATGACCTAGGGGTGGATTGGGCGACATGCCGGCCCAGTAGCTCGTGGGCAAGGCACTGCCATTGTTAAAGGCGCTGCTGCTGAGTTTGAACGCGGGCGGGACGATCAGCGTGATCGTGGTATTGACCGAAAAGGCGCGATTATCGGCCCACACAGTGACGCTGGCGGGTCCCGCTGCGGGAGCTTTCAAGGTGCATTGATAATGCCGCACGCCGCTATCGCCACCACTAATCTCGGTTGATGCCGCACACACCGACTGTCCATTGGCCTCTATCTTGAGCGTGTACCCACTGTTTAAATTGCGACCGCGCAGTTGGCACGACGCGACGGCATCGATCGAGTAGGGCTGGGAACCGCAAGATAACTCAGTGGCCACGGCTGCTGGCATGGTGTCGAGTTGATTCATGATCGGGACATCACAGGCCCAGGCCGCCAAAGACAGGCAACAAATCAGCACACGATCTGCGATGCCAGTCCAGCGTCGAGATAATTGGCTCGGCAAAAAGTTATTTTTCAGTAAATTAAATACACTAATCATCATGGTTTAGTCAGCTTGGAGAAGAAAATATACGCGCAGATTGCCGTGAGTGTTTTAGAAGCAAGTAGTGGCCAAGTGTTCAGTGGGCCTTGTGGTGGTGTGACATCAGACGGTCAGCATAGGCAATCGCAATCGCGCTGAGCAAGAACGCCATGTGGATCAGGGTCTGCCACATCAACACTTTTTCATCGTAGTTGGCCGCGTTGATAAAGGTTTTGAGCAAATGGATGGAGCTGATGCCGATGATGGCCGTGCCCAACTTGACTTTGAGCACCGATGCATTCACATGATCCAGCCACTCGGGCTGGTCAGGGTGATCTTCCAAATTCAGGCGTGAGACAAAGGTTTCGTAGCCGCCGACGATGACCATGATCAGCAAATTGGAGATCATGACCACATCGATCAGAGCCAGCACGGCCAGCATGATGATGGTTTCATTGAGCGCGGTGATGGGCGCATCGACTTTGTAGCCGATGCTGGTGATTAGGGCTTGCAAGGCTTGTTGGTTGCCAAACGCCGCCTCTAGCAGATGCACCAATTCGACCCAAAAATGGAAAACGTACACAGCTTGTGCGGCGATCAAGCCCAGATACAAAGGCAATTGGAGCCAGCGACTGGCAAAAATAAAGCTGTTCAATGGGCTTAGGGAGTTTTTTTTGTCAGGCGTTGGTTTGGACATGTTTTCTAGGGTAGAAAGTCGGTGACTTTGGACAAGTTCGAATGTTAAGGCTTAAATTTAGATTTAGGGTTAACACAGCAAAAAAAAACAACATGGAGCACTAAATGAATTATAGGACAGAGCAGATGTTCTTAAAGAAAAATGTTGCTACTTTGCATGCGGTGAAAATCTCCCCTCACGCATACATATGGACACTTCTATAAATACAGAATGTGCGGATGAATTGCTTTGTTGCACAGCACACAGAAACCGGAGCGTACCTACAGTACGTGAGGATTTCGCGTACTGCGCAACAAAGCAATTCGCCGCAAAAATGAATTGATAGAAGTGCCCTTCTATTGAGTGACGCACGGGTCTTGTACGGATGTGTCGCCCGCGCACTGTAGAGGAGCGGTTCTGATAAATAGTCAAATATTTTTGAGAACTGCGCTTAGAATCGCGCACCGTATTAGATTTAATTAAATTTAATTTGTAATTAGTACCTTTTATCTTTTACCGATATTACACATATGGTCGACTCCTCACTTACGCAAGAAATTTTGCATGCTGAAATCGAAATGGTTCAGTTGTATCAAAAAACGAATAACTTGTCGCAATTAACGCGCCCCGATTTAGGCGTTTTATTAGAGCAGCTGAGTTTGGCACGCGAACGTTGCGATCATTTGCTTGAACGCAGCATGGGTGCCGACAGACAGCGCGTCGCAGCATTAAAAAATCGGATTGATGACGCTTACCAAACAGTGACTGAGCCTTTATTAAAAGGGGTTGAACCAGTTGAGCCTGCTGAACATACTGACGATGTTGTGACGGAACCAACGCAGTCTTTGTCATCATCGCAGTCTTTGTCATCATTAGTTCGCGAAGCGAATCCGGAATTGGCCGAGAAAAAATTGTCTGATACGACTGAAACTGCGCACACCAATGCGCCAACAGAGTTCCAAGCATCATTGCATTCTGCGCGCATCGAAGATTTGGTGACATCTGCGCCTCATCTTGATTCAGAGCCACCGCACAAACATAAAAAAGCAACTTATTTGTTTTTACATGCGCTTAAGGATTTCTTTTTGTCGCAAATTTTGGTGGCGGGGATATTTTGGGTGGCTGTGTTTTTGTTTATCTCCGCAGTCAGTCCAGAGACGATTCATGCAATTGTGAAATGGATATCGTCGTAAGGTTTTGTTGATATTGGTGGAACCAAATGAAAGCTCGTGAAATCCTCAAAGTAAAAGGTGATATTTTGTACACCATCAAGCCTAGCGCGAGCATGAGCGAGGCCTTGGACTTTATGCATCAAGAAGACATCGGTTCATTGGTGGTGATGGAGTTTGGCGAGTTAGTAGGGATGCTGACTTTTCGGGAAATGATTACTGCAATGTCTGAATTGCAAACGAGCTCAGAAAATTTGCAAAACGTTTTATCCACGGCGACGGTGCGTAAATATATGGACGCGCATCCGATGACGGTGACGCCAGACACGGATGTCAACGAAGTTCGCCGCATGATGATTGAAGCGCATTGCCGCTATTTACCAGTGCTTAATGCTAAAACTTTAGTCGGGATTATTTCATTTTATGATGTGGCGCGGGCAGTATTGGATGCGCAAGCAGTTGAAAACAAATTGCTCAAAGCGTATATCCGCGATTGGCCGACCGAAGAAAAAACATAATTTTTTGGAGTGCTTTTTCAGTTTTCAGATTGATTAGTTTTTGCCCTAAAGAAAAGTCGTGCTAAAAGTCGGCTTATCTATTAGAATTGCGCCCCTTTGGCGAATTAGCTCAGCCGGTTAGAGCGACGGAATCATAATCCGCAGGTCCGGGGTTCGAATCCCTGATTCGCCACCAATATTCACCACCAATTCATAAAATTAACATTCAGTACCTAGTTTGAATAGAGGATGTTAATTGGATGTCTTAGCCGTAGTTGATCTTAGACATCCTATGCTTCATTCAAAACGCTTGTAGACCCTTGGATTTATATTCTTTGGTTACAAGCGTTTTTGCTTTTAAAGCGAAAATACTTTTGTGTTTGATGAAGAGGTGTCTTGGTGTGTGTCTGGAGTGCATCTGGGCGTATGCCCGCGTTGTAAAAGCGAGTTGGCGTGAACGACTGCACCCGAATAAAAACTATGAGGAGCAGAGGGCAAGCGCTTTTATTTTGAGATGATATTGAAGGGCACTTCTATCAATTCATTTTTGCGGCGAATTGCTTTGTTGCGCAGTACGCGAAATCCTCACGTACTGTATGTACGCTCCGGTTTCTGTGTGCTGTGCGCCTCGCACTTCATCCGCACATTCTGTATTTATAGAAGT
>JAVKLU010000036.1:0-2237 GCA_031538895.1 Burkholderiaceae bacterium
AGGAGTGAGCGCAAAATCATCACCGTCAATTACCTCGTGTGGTAGTGCGAGCAAATCACAAACTAGGGCAATGGCGTCATCTTCTGCGTCGATGCTGCCTTGACCATATTGTGCTGACGCGCTGATCAGTTGGGTGTAAACAGTTTGTAGTGCGCGGTGTAGGCTGTCCATAGATTCGGTAAAAATGATTGAGAAGTGAAGGAAGTCGGAAAGAGGTCGGCGGTCAAAGCTTAGACGAGGACGCGATTGACATCATTCGAACTACAATGCAGGCGATTATCCGATGCAACACAATGATGCAACGTAATCTAAGGCGGTGCGCTACCTAAACAACAAATCAACGAATCAAAACAACAAATTAACGAAGCAAAATTGATCAACAAAATGCGTATTTGGTTTTTTTTTCACTTGCCTGTAATATGCCGTCCTGTCAGTTATTTATGAGTGATCTACAGATCGGTGTATCCTTAATCCGCCTTAATATGCCTTAATATGCAAAACTGATTCAGGCGACTCATAAATTCAATTCCAAAATCTGAATCACCCCAATTTAATTTTTACCTGAACCCTTATGACTGATCATATAAAGCACGTTACCGATACCAGTTTTGAAGCCGATGTTGTAAAGTCGGACAAACCAGTTTTGCTTGATTTTTGGGCGGAGTGGTGTGGACCATGTCGTGCGATTGCCCCAATACTGGAAGAAGTCGCGCGTGAGTACGCGGACAAAATTGTGATCGCTAAAATGGATGTGGATAGCAACCCGAATATTCCTGCAAAATTTGGTATTCGTGGTATCCCAACTTTGATTCTGTTTAAAAATGGCGCGGTCGCTGCGCAAAAAGTAGGCGCTGTCAATAAAAGTCAGTTGATTACTTTTATTGACGGCAATATTTGATTGGTTTCTTCCACGTGACTTTTCTGATGGTTCAAAATCCCGTTGTTTGATTGACTAATTTTAATCGGCTATTCAAACAATGGGCGCTCTACTGCTTGCTTTATTCGGCACTCTAATGAGCGATCTTTTACAAATCCCAATTTTGATTTTCACTGGCGTGTTGTATTTTTGATGCGCTGTATTTTGTAGTTCTTTTTTACATTTTTATTTCCATGCATCTTTCAGAACTGAAAGCGCTCCACGTATCAGCGCTTCTTGAATTAGCCACATCTCTTGAAATTGAAAATGCTGCGCGTATGCGTAAGCAAGAGCTGATGTTTGCCATCATGAAAAAACGCGCGCGCAATGGTGAGCAAGTTTTTGGTGATGGCACCTTAGAAATTTTGCCAGATGGTTTTGGCTTTTTACGTTCGCCTGATGAAAGTTACATGGCATCAACTGACGATATTTATATTTCACCATCGCAAATTCGCCGCTTCGGTTTGCACACGGGAGATTCGATTGAAGGCGAAGTCCGTACACCAAAAGACGGTGAGCGTTATTTCGCATTGGTCAAAGTTGATCGGGTGAATGGTCTATCACCTGAAGCATCAAAATCGCGGATCATGTTTGAAAACTTGACGCCGCTGCATCCTAATCGCCCCATGTTGTTAGAGCGCGACATCAAAGCAGAAGAAAACATTACTTCGCGCATCATTGATTTGTTTGCGCCGATTGGTTGTGGGCAGCGGGGTTTGATCGTGTCCTCGCCAAAATCGGGTAAAACAGTGATGTTGCAAAACATGGCACATGCCATTACCAGTAATCATCCTGATGTGGTGTTAATGGTTTTGTTGATTGACGAACGCCCTGAAGAAGTCACTGAAATGCAACGTTCGGTGCGCGGAGAAGTGATTGCCTCGACTTTTGATGAACCGGCAACGCGTCACGTTCAAGTCGCTGAAATGGTGATTGAAAAAGCCAAACGTTTGGTCGAATTGAAAAAAGACGTCGTGATTTTGTTAGATTCGATTACCCGTTTAGGACGCGCTTACAACACCGTGATTCCCTCATCGGGCAAAGTGCTCAGCGGGGGTGTCGATGCCAACGCTTTGCAACGCCCCAAACGTTTTTTTGGTGCTGCGCGTAATTTAGAAGAAGGCGGTTCGTTGACGATTATTGCGACGGCCCTGATCGAAACGGGTAGCCGGATGGACGATGTGATTTACGAGGAGTTCAAAGGAACGGGCAATATGGAAATTCACTTGGAACGTCGTTTGGCTGAAAAGCGCGTTTATCCGTCGATGAATCTTAATAAATCGGGTACTCGTCGCGAGGAGCTGTTAGTCAAACGCGAAGA
>JAVKLU010000037.1:0-20728 GCA_031538895.1 Burkholderiaceae bacterium
ATTTCTAAGCTGCCTATGCGGCAGTGAACTGCAAATGCGGATGAAACCCGTTACGCCCAAATTTCTAAGCTGCCTATGCGGCAGTGAACGATAACAAATCAGAGCAATCAGTCTAAGATATTTTCTAAGCTGCCTATGCGGCAGTGAACGGGTTATGAGCGTAGCTGAGCAGTCATTACTTTTTCTAAGCTGCCTATGCGGCAGTGAACTTGATAAATATAGAGATTACGTAGAAGCTTTTTTTCTAAGCTGCCTATGCGGCAGTGAACTTTACCATTTCTTGGGACGCTCCTAGTTTAACTTTCTAAGCTGCCTATGCGGCAGTGAACTGCAAATGCGGATGAAACCCGTTACGCCCAAATTTCTAAGCTGCCTATGCGGCAGTGAACCAGGAATTCAAGGGAACGTATCAGAAATTAGTTTTCTAAGCTGCCTATGCGGCAGTGAACTTTACACCGACCCCAGACCCCGCAGCCGGTACTTTCTAAGCTGCCTATGCGGCAGTGAACAAATATGGGCGGTATTTGGACAATCTGGTTATTTTCTAAGCTGCCTATGCGGCAGTGAACAAAAATACGGCTGGAATGGCGGAAATTTAGGTTTTCTAAGCTGCCTATGCGGCAGTGAACTGTTAAAATTGTTAAATTTAGGAGACTATAGTTTTCTAAGCTGCCTATGCGGCAGTGAACACGATAACAGATCAGAGCAACCAGTCTAAGATTTTCTAAGCTGCCTATGCGGCAGTGAACTTTTGACAGTCTGATTTTGTGGTTGCCGTATCTTTCTAAGCTGCCTATGCGGCAGTGAACAATAACAGATCAGAGCAACCAGTCTAAGATCTTTTCTAAGCTGCCTATGCGGCAGTGAACTCGCCTTACCAGCCAGACGGCCAAAAAGAGAATTTCTAAGCTGCCTATGCGGCAGTGAACGCCCGTGTTCGAAAACATCTCCATACTCAGATTTTCTAAGCTGCCTATGCGGCAGTGAACTTCTGACACTCAGACTTGGCGGCTGCTGTATCTTTCTAAGCTGCCTATGCGGCAGTGAACATACTTATGTATAAGATAAACCCTTTTTATTTTTTCTAAGCTGCCTATGCGGCAGTGAACGCCTCAATTAATAATGGAGCAAATGCAGCGATTTTTCTAAGCTGCCTATGCGGCAGTGAACCTGTCACCAAATAAATAAAAACCGACGCAAGATTTCTAAGCTGCCTATGCGGCAGTGAACGTAAACCTAAATCGGAAACAGTGAACCCTGCTTTTCTAAGCTGCCTATGCGGCAGTGAACGCCTGTTTATGGGAGATTCAGCCCTCCAAATATTTCTAAGCTGCCTATGCGGCAGTGAACGCCTGTTTATGGGAGATTCAGCCCTCCAAATATTTCTAAGCTGCCTATGCGGCAGTGAACTTTGATCGCTGACACACGGGCTTATTTCGAAGTTTCTAAGCTGCCTATGCGGCAGTGAACTCTATTAAACCTTAAAATCATTGCAATGGCAATTTCTAAGCTGCCTATGCGGCAGTGAACACTGGCGTACAAAATTTTGCGCCGCCTAAATCTTTCTAAGCTGCCTATGCGGCAGTGAACTAGACGTGATTTTGAAAGAATTCAATTAGGGTCTAGGTTTAATCAACTAAAACAGCTTTCTCCCCTTTCTTTTCGCGCACTCACAAACCCTTGATTTACAAGGATTTTTTTAGCACCCCTAAAAAAGGGTTAAAACCAAGGCAAGCTTGCCGTTGTGCTCAGGCCATAGGCATTAAACACTCCCGTACTCGCTTGCGCTTGCGCAGGATGATGGCGCACAAAAAGCCTAAATCGCTGTCCCGTACTCGTACTTTGCACTGTCAGGTAGGGGTCATTTAGCATGAGCGCAGGCGGTCGCGTGATGCGTACCGACGCCTCGGCCTCGCTAATGTCCTCGCGCGCCATCAAGCGTTTGACTAAACGCCGTTGGATGCGTTCGGGACTGCTTTGTATTTGCACGCGGCGCACAGAACGGTGTTGCACTTGAGTAGGAATCACGCTGATGGGCATTACCTGCACACTCTCACTCATGGCACCGATCCAAGACTGCGCTTGCAATTGCGCCAATGCGGCTTGGGGACCGTGCACGCGCAAGATCTCACCTAAGTGCCGTATGACTTTGCCACTCGCATCTTTAGTGCCATGCAAAGGAAAGCTCACCCCAATTTGGGTTGCTTTAAGTTGCACTAAGACCTTGTGTAACTTAGCGTACAGCGCATTCATCAGAACGGTCGGCTTGAACTCGGGGTCAGGGCGTAGGCGTATATCAATGTAGTAATCCATGATCGACCTCACTCTTTACTGTCTTTGTTGTCTTTACTGGCATCGCCAAACACGCCGCCGCGTATCAACACCGCCATCACAAAGTGTTGCTGCTCTACCGAGGGCTCCTTGTCTTTGATAAGCCAGTTATCAAGCAGGGAATAGAAATCGGCATTTTGTTTAGGCTGGCGATAGGCCTTACCCTGCGTCGTCACCGAGCCATAGGGCTCGACCGCAATCGGGCCATTAGTCTCTACCCCTTCGTACCAAGTATCGATAGTGCGGATGGCATTGCCTAGTTTTTGCGAATGTATACCTGCGCCCCCGTTGACCGAGTAAAGAGTTTTGCTTTTACCTGCATTGCCCTTATCCAAAATCAACTCTTGCGAAGGAAATACTTCTTGCCCTGCGCCCATTCGTACAAATGCCTCTACTTGCAAGAGCACATGCTGCGCACCCGCAAGACCCGCTTGGATACATTGTGCTAATAGCGTCGCTTGAGCGGCGACCAAGCCTTGATCGGGGAACTCGCGCAAGGGAATTTGCAGAGCATCAAACGTCCAAGTGGTTTTAGGTTTGCCATCCACAAGGTGCGCGACCCGTATTTCGACTTGCTCCGCGCCCATGCGGTTGCGCCATAAAAAGCGTCCATTGGCAAGGTTGTAGGCATAACGCCGCGCCAACTCGCTAAAGCCATGCGCTTTCACATAGCCTTGTACTGTGTCATTTAACTTTTTTTGATAATCGACGTCATTGCAAGCCGAGGGCGTGCCCGCACCCGCTAGTACCCGCAGGCTAAAGCTGACTTTGAGTGTGTCGGCAGTTGCGGGCAAAGTGGCGACATCCACTGTTTGCAAGTTGGGGTTTTCAATCGCAGCATCCAGTTTGGCGGGGTCTTGGTCTTTGGTTTTTAGACGATTCGAAATCGTACCGCGTACGGATTTTTCTCGGACCTCCACAGCAGGCCAAGCCTGACCGCGGTCTTTATCCGTCCACTGGCCGGCACTAAACAAAGCGTCGGAAGGGTCCAATTTGCGTTCGAAAGCTAAAACGGAAGCGGTTTTCAGATTGTTAGTTGTTGCCATAGTAGTAACTCCTTAAAAAAAATTAATCGGGGATATGAACTTCGGAAATCGGGGATTCGGGCTCGGTGTCCTCTTCCTCGCGCGGCGCATATTGGTTAACACAACGATAAAGCCCTAGCTTTGGGTCATAGTGACTATGCCATAGCAAATGACTCACATCGTTTACACGGTGCGGACTGACCCATTGCCCTATCGAATACACGCTCTCGACAAAACGAAACGGCGTGCCCGTATCGCGCGCATTCGCCACCGTCCCTGCTGCGTGCAACTCGGACAAAGCGACATAACCCACAGGAATGGGCACTAGCCAGCCAGGGCGTTTATCCAGCAGCCAAGTAACTTTGCCTTGTGCATCTTGGGTGGCGCGGTAATTCAAGCGAGACAAATCCAGCCATGCATCCAGCAAAGTAGGTTCGGGGGCGTTAGCCGCTTTCTCGGTTTGCAACTCGTGCCTGTGCTTTTGCAGCAAATCGTCACGCGACACCAAAGCAAAACCAGGCAGTAGCGAACGGCGCAAATTTTTGAATTGCTTGGCACGCCTTTCACCATCGACTTCCAGCTTGATGAGACGGGGTGGGCTCACCCGTTTGAGTGGCGGCATGACGCTGCCGCCCGCAATCCGCATCCCCGCCACTTGCGTGGCAATGCTGTAGGCAAGCGCTTGCCGTTCTTCATCACTCAAATAACCTTCCACCTCTAGGCAAAACATCAAACTAATGTCCAAATGCGCCCGCCCTTCTTGCACAATCGCGGCCGTACTACCATTTTGCAATAATGGATTACGCGATAGACGAAAGCTACGGGTGTAGCCGCCCTCGCTGACCTGTGCTTCAAAATGATGGCATACCACACCCACCGATTCAAAATGCAAATCATGTGTGGACAGCGCCTGCCGTTTGAGTTGCCGTGCCAGCGCCACCATCATGCCAGTGAACGCAGTAATCGCGGGAAAACCCCAAGTTAATGAACTAGAAATACAGTTGGCGTTTTGGATCCGCAAGCGCGGCAAGATTAAAAGATGTTTAGCCATGAGTTTCCTCCTCGTCTGTTGTCGCCATCCAATCACCCCGCTCATAACCCTTCAGTGCGTCGCGTAATAGTTTGCGCCACTCAAAGTATTCAGGATCAGCGACAGATAAATCTGATGCACTGCGCACGCGAAGTTGTTGATTAAGCCAGCGGGCAAAATCCTCGCTCACCCGCTCCAGTACATCGGTGGGGGGTGGGAGTTCTTGTGCTAAGTCCGCTTGCTGCGCACCCTGCGGGTCTAGCCAATACGCCTGATGGCGCGGCAACTGACAAGCGGGATCGCTCGTCCAGCCCTCGGGCAATTCGCGCAACTCACCCGTAAACACCAAAAACTCATCAATGACCACTTCTATCTTCTCCGAGCGCTGGTCTCTGGTGGGTTTGGTCGGATCAGGGTCGGTGTTTAGAAATTTAATCAGATGACGCAAAGCCCTGTTCACCTCAGGACGATGGCTAAATCGGACGAACATCGAATCACCGTTCAGCAAGGGCTTTGTGGCGTCCGAGACCCAGCGCGGCGGCAAAGATGCGAATAAAAAGTTATTACCGCGCCGCTGGGAGTTCAATTGGCTGATGTTTTGTGGCTTGGTTCCGCCCAACTGCTGAATGCAAAGGTCGGGGTAAGTCCGCACGGGACGGGGGTGAAAGCACTCAGTTTTTTTTGCCTCGCGCGCGTTCTTGGCCTCATCGCTAAAACGATCTGCCTGCACCTCCTCATATACCCGCTGCGCCAAGGTACTGGCGTACAAAGGCTCTAACAAATGGAAATTAGCGTCGCCCTGCACATCATTCGCCACAGGCCAATAAAGTTGTTTAGCCAAGCTGTGCGAACTGGGCTTGCCCCGTGCCGTAAGCAAACCCGCAAAGTCCTGCATCCATTTTTGCGCCTGTGCTGGGTCAGCGCTTAACGCCGTAGCTAAATCTGAATCAGCGTTGACAGCAAGGTCTAACAAGATTCGCCCCTCGTACTCTAGGCGCAAAAATTTGTACACGTCCAACGCGGCGGCATTGCCTACCACATCCAATTCGTAATCCTCACCTAAGCAATGACTACCAACAAGAGGTAAGGTCATCATCTGCGACGGTGGGGCGTGATAGCTAGAGCCCTTGGCATCAGGCTGTATCGCTTTCAAGGTGTGGGTGACGGCTTGTATTTGCGCCGCACGCCGCGCCGCATCCGCCAACCAAATATCAATCTGGAACTGTTTCGCTAGTTCCGCGCGCTTGGGGTCGTCATAGTTCAATTTATCGAGTTTGTCGTTCAGTCGGGCGGTAAGAAATTTTTCAATCAACTGGCGAATGGCCAATGCCCGAAGAGGTGGTGATCCTTGCATAGTGATTCCTTTCATATCGTGGTGAATTAAGACTTACCTTGACTAAACCCCAACGCGGGATGAAAGCGCCAACCAAATCCATTTGGGTCATCTTTCAAACTTAAGGTGCCGAATTTGGCCGCGCATTGGTGTAATTCAATATCCATTTGATCGGCTAAGTCGCCGAGAGCTTCCAGATAATCGGTGTCGCCCCAAGGGCATATCTGGTCGCCCCGAACATCGCCATCAGGAATCTGCTGAAGTTGTGAAGTGCCGACCGTGGCCCATATCTGGGCGGCTGTTTTATTTTTAGCTGCGGCAGTTCTTTGCAAGGTATAGCCACGTGGCGCATCCTCATCAGGCATCAGGCGCAAATCCACATCTGGACGCGGATCAGTGTCATGACGAAAACCTTGTTGGCGCTGTAGGGTTGCGGTCAACATCGCATCCTTGGGCGCCAGTTGCCAGCAACTGGCAGCATTCAAACCTCCTTTATCTTCTAGTGACAGCATCTGGTCGCGCATCCGCTGGTGTTCCAAATCGACAAGAAAATTATTTGGGTTTAGCGAATCTGGTGCTCGTAAACGCGGCGTGGCATTGATCGTGAATTGAGCATTTTGGGGATTCAACAAAGACCCGAGCAGTTGTTTTAAATTGTGTGTTGTCAGCGTCAGGCCGGCGTGCTCAAACCCTGGGCGTAAAAACGCGGCTTGTTTCTCGTCACCATTTTTGAAAAACTTCAAATTAGTTTCAAATACACGGATATTAGGCGCGCTCAATTTTTCTCCCGCATTCAAACCCCGATGGCGGCGCACCCGCCCCGCCAATTGAATCAGCGAGCGCATAGATGAGGGCTCAACAATGGCCCAGTCGTAATCATGATCACGCCCCACCTCAGTGACGGGACTGCCCAGTACGATGAAGATGTGATTCTGTTCTGGGTAGGCGTCTAACCGTGCGCGGATATCGGGCAAATCAAACACGGCATCACGCGCTTTTCGATTAAGCGCTTTGTCGAGTCGTTGCTCAATACGCGAGCGCAATAACAGCGGGTATTGCGAGTGGTAAGCACACAGGTGAATACGTGTGTCCGCAGGCCATTTTTTACGATACAGGGCAAGCGCAACCGCCACCAAGGGCGCGATATTAGCCATGCGGACAAGGCCAAAGCTCACGCGCTTGCCGCTTTGCGGGTCTGCACTGTGGTGGTTCTGGTGTAGCGTTGGTGCAAGATCAAGGATGCGCTGGGCGAAGCTGGTGGGTAGGTCTGCGGCTTTGATCTTTTTTAACTCCAGCAGCGCCAGTTGTGCCAAACCCGGCGGCGTGCGTTCTTTCAACCTTGTCACACGCGCCTTAACAAAAATCTGATGCTGCTCGGCAAAACCACTGCCCTCAACGCAATCGGCGTGTTGGGGTGATCCTGATTCATCCACCCACAGGCAACAAATGGCAGACGGTAAGCTAGTAGGCGTGCCGCGATTGCATTGGTACTGGGCACGTCCGTGGCGATAGGCCTCGAATAAACCCTGCACAAAATCGGGCGGCAAAGTGGCCGAAGACAAAAGCACCCGTGCGCCCAACAAACCCGCCCAATAAACCAAACGGGTGAGCGCGGGCAAGTCCGTCATATCAAAATCGTCGGGCTCGTCTAAAACTAAATCGCTGGTCAAGAGACGTAGCATCGGTAGCATTTGATGCCCCCCGCGCGTGCTCTCGGTCGCTGGCATCAAATGATCGATAGTAGAAACTAATACGGGTGCACTAATCAAACCAAGCGTTTGGGGATCCTTCAGCAAGCGCTTGAGTAAAGGATGGGCGGCAGTGTCCCCTTCAAACTGCACATAACTGTCTTCGTCTAGTAATGCTTGGCGCGAAGCTGAACCGTTGGCTTCTGCGAGTTGCTGATAGTGATCAAACAAGGCGCGATGCGCCATGCCACCTGCACGAATCGCCAGATCATCGTTTTTCAAACCCAGTAAGTCTTGGAAGGCCTGCCCCGTTTGCAGCGTGAGTGTGCGTAAACCCATCGCAAAAGCACATCGCATTCCACGTTGCGGATCAGCCAAGGCATACATGATGCGGGCGTTGGCCAAGGTTTTGCCACAACCTGTAGAGGCGAGATTGACGATAAACGCACCATTCTGCTGCGCACGTTCGCGCACACTGACGGCAAGGTCGGCAGCTTTGTTTTGCCACCGAAAGCGCTCGTCAGTGGTTGGCTTTTTTAAGCCTTTGTGTCGCGCTAAACGCGGTAATTCACACACGATCTGAGGTAGGGAATGGCTGATGTCGGCACCATATTGCGCCACGCCCAACAAGTGTTCATCTAGCGGCTGGTTCTTAATCGTCTTCCCCTCCTTCTGATAAGTATTCGCAAAAGCGGGGAAGTTTTTTTGCCCGCTCACTCGACCAATTTGTGGTACACCTTTGCCATCCACCGTTAGACTGGAATAGTGGTGATCCGCCCACATCAAACACAGGCGGGACAGGTGCATAACGTAAGGATTCTCTAGCCACTTAGATTCCGGATTTTGCGCGAGTAATTTTTGCAGGCCCTGCGCCACTCGCGCCGCGCGTTTGCGCCATAACGGGGTGGCGACAGGAAGGTGATTCAGTGGAATATCCCAATAGTTGCCAACATCTAATGGTTTTGCGGCGCTGTCTTCGTCGCAAAATCTTGTTCTGGCATCTTCATTCCAATAGGCAGTGACTTTATTGAGTACATCGCGCAAGTCCGATTCACTACTTATGCCAGCACTATGTGCGGTGGAACAAGGTTCTTGCGGCAGGCGATGGTGGGTGACTACTAACCAGCCGATAGCTTGTGCCAGCGGCGCACGAGATAGGCGCGCAAACGGCGGCGTGCAATTTTGATCAATGCCATCACGTTGTAATCGACCTAGCCAAGTCGCGTCGTCTTCTGGGCTGGGATTTTGTAATCGAGCTAACCAAACGGCATCATCATCGTCCCCCACAAAGGCCTCGAACAGGCGTAGCGAAATCCACTCATGCCGATATTGATTGCGCTCGCTTAACTGACCATTCAAACGTTTTTGAAAGGCGACGCAGGCTTTACCAAGATCGTGCAACAACGCCGACAGTACGGTGAGTAAATGAATATCTTGTCCGCTGCGCCAATCGTTTTCATCTTCTTGCCGCAAGATATTGCGCAAGGTGGTATTCGTGGGCACAGTTCCTTGGGAGTTGAATTGTTTGGCATCGCCCACAATCCACAAGAGCTCACTGTGATCCACCCCCCTGATCCAATGACAGGCTACGGCGGTATTTTTGCGTGCGGTATGACGCAAGAGCTTACGAACGGTATCCAACCCCACTTGCGTGATCGCGGTTTGCCACGTGCGTTCGCCGCGTCGTTCGGCAAATTGATCAAGAATACGACGACTTTCAGTAAGCGCTCGTCTCTCGCATTGACAGATAAACAGTACGTTCACGCAAGCTCTCCTGTTCTTGATCTTTCCTGTGCCTTGCGTCCGATTTGAAGTGCCACCGATTTAAGTGTTTCAATCATCAAATCCAGTGCGTCATGTCGCGAAAAAGATTCAATGCAAGCTTGTCTGAATTCTTGTTCGCTGTCGCCACGTGCAGCACAAATGAACGCTTGTGGCAGTACTAAAGCATCTTTAATCAAATCTGCAACATCGAATACCAATCCACCGCGCCGCGTTTTACCGTGCAAAATTGCCAAACCATGAGGTAAACCCAAAACCCAAGTAGCACTTGCAGCAAGACCATACGCCAAATAATTGCCATGATCTAAAAACTGATTTGCCACGTCTGTACGATCACCTCGATTACTGCGCGTAAAAACGCCATAACGTACAGCTTGACTGGCAAGACGATAAAGCTGTTTAGTTACGCGCGCTTCTTCAGTAAGTAACATAGTTTGATCAACTGCGGTGCGGACGTTTGCTTGGCTTTCTTTCACTAGGGCCGTTACGAGCTCTTGACTGGGAGCTAACTCGCTATCAGCCCAATGTTTGGGACGTGACCAATATTGCTGTAAGACTTGCAAACGTGTTAATTGAAAAATTTTGGCCGCTTCAAGACGCAATGTGTCATCAAACCAAAATCGACACCAATGCTGTAGATATTCAGTAGGACGATACTCACTTTGCGGAGATAGCCACTCGATTTCTACATTGCGTTCCATTGCAGAGAATAATGGTGTCCCACTACCCCCACAAAAACCAAGCATGACACCTGCTTTAGCCAGCTCTCGCATTGCCGCTTGAGTAATAGACGTTCCCGTCCCGAGTAAAACAGTAGTCGTATTAGCGATTGGGATATTCCAGTATTGAGAGTATCTACCCTGATCGGTGACGTATTCGACTCGACCACCATTAACCAGTAGACGGCAATGTTCTAAGTAATAAAGGTTGGCGCGCTTGGAATGCAGAATCGTTTTTAGGTTTGAACTTGATATATCGCGCATAGCTGAAGTATCCCGAGTTAGTTCAACATTCTTCACTCAAAACGATGCGCGAGCTGCAAAACGAAGTGCTGCGTAGCAAGACCTAGCTTCGCAGCTCGCGTCACAGAAACTTGGAAGAGGTAAATTGAGTTCCCACAGAAAAGGAATTTACCATGTCTGCAAAAATCAACTTTGAATTTCTTGAGCTCCCCTTAAACGAGGATTTCAAGATTGAGCGCGCATGGTACCTGAAAACCCATCCGTTTGAGCCGCAGTCCGGCGCGCCGATTAGGCAGGGGACGCGAATCATGAGTGACAGCAAAGTAATTCATCATCGAGACCCCCAGAAAGTAAAAAGCCCCTGATAAATCAGGGGCTTATACATGTTGGTGCGGCTGGCAGGATTCGAACCCACGACCCCTTGGTTCGTAGCCAAGTACTCTATCCAACTGAGCTACAGCCGCAAGGTTGCGATTCTAACACAGGATGTCAAATATCCAAAAACAAATGTAACACCTCGTTTAAAACTCGCTGCATCAGGCGCTACAGCTTGCGATCAGAAAAACCTAACTCCCCTAAAAAATCAAGCTATTACAATCCGCGCCTTTGCATTATCCAAAACTCGACTTCCCATGACTGACCAGACATCCCCTCTTTCAAGCGTCCCCACTCATCCGGCCAATGCCGAAACCGCTGAGTCAAGACCTGCAACACCTGAAACACCTGCAACCGTGCAAGCACCCGCAACGGCCGGCGTGAGCGCGATGTGGGAGCAAAAAACAATCGAACGTTTATTGATGGAAAACCTGCGCGAGAGCCGTTCGCGCCGTCGTTGGAAAGTTTTTTTCCGTCTGGCGTTTTTAATGTTGGCTTTATTGTTAATCGGACTTAATTTTGACTGGGGTTCTGGTTCAGGCGCACAAAGCAAACCACATATTGCCTTACTAAATTTGCACGGCGGTGTGGGCGCTGAAGAACGGATTAACGCCAGAGATGTCGTGCCGGCTTTGCAAAAAGCATTTGCCGATCCCAACAGTAAAGTGGTGGTGTTAAGTATCAATAGCCCCGGTGGTAGTCCCGTTCACGCCAATATCATTAACCAAGAAATTTTTCGTCTGCGCGCCCTACATCCCAACAAACAGGTCTACACCGTGACCGAGGATATTTGCGCCTCGGCGGCGTATTACATTGCGTCCGCCAGCGACAAAATTTTTGTCAATCCAGCCAGTATTGTCGGTTCGATTGGGGTCGTCTCATCGAATTTTGGCTTTGATAAAGTGATGCAACGTTTTGGTGTCGAACGTCGTTTAATGACTGCCGGTGTCAATAAAGGATTTAACGATCCGTTTTCACCGCAAAACGACAAACAAAAACAATATTTGCAAAATATGCTCAATGAAATTCATTTGCAGTTTATTGGCGCGGTCAAACGCGGACGTGGTAAACGATTGAAAGAAAACGCAGATACCTTTTCGGGACTCGCATGGGTCGGCAAACAAGCGGTAGAAATGGGTTTGGCCGATGGCTTTGCCTCTCTGGATAGCATCGTGCGTGAACAGGGTCATGACCAGGTGGTTGATTACACGATTACCGAAGACCTGCAAGATCGGTTTTTCAAAAAAATAGGCGTGTACATGGGCAGTGCGGCCGGTGCGGCCGGTGCGGAACTGGTGAATACTTTGTCAGGCCAAGCGCAACACAGTACGCTCAAGTAAAGGACACTTCTAACAATTCATTTTTGCGGCGAATTGCTTTGTTGCGCAGTACGCGAAATCCTCACGTACTGTAGGTACGCTCCGGTTTCTGTGCGCTGTGTGCTGTGCGCTGTGCGCCTCGCACTTCATCCGCACATTCTGTATTTATAGAAGTGCCCTAAATTGCGTTTTATTCGGCGCTGGTTAAAACTGCGACAGTCAAATCCAATACTTTTGAGCCAGCGTTGTCAAAACGGATTCTGGCTTCTTTTTGGCCGTTGATGTGCTCAATCGTCCCCAAGCCAAATTTAGGATGTTCGACTCTTTGCCCAATCCGCACAATAGCACCGTCAAACGCGGTGGTGCTACGATTTTGTGCCATGCTGTTGGCAAGTGTGTTAGCAATGCTGTTGGCGTTGATATGTTCACTGTGTTCAGACTGTTGCGCCTGGTCGGACTGACTGGTTTGCCACCAGGGATGTTCAGCGCGCGCGCTTAACCATTTGATATGCGCTTTCGGTAATTCGTCGATAAAACGCGACGCAATACCAAAGCGGGTACGTCCGTGCAACATACGATTTTTGGCATAAGTCAAAAACAATCGATGCCGTGCACGCGTAATCGCGACATACATCAAACGACGCTCTTCATCACAGCCCTCATCAGTGAGCAGACTGTTTTCGTGTGGAAACAAACCCTCTTCTAATCCCGTAATAAATACCGCATCAAACTCCAATCCTTTTGCCGAGTGCACGGTCATTAGTTGAATCGCGGCAACGCCCGCTTCGGCCTGACGTTCGCCAGACTCCAGCGCAGCATGAGCGAGAAATTTGACCAGCGCCGATTCGCTGGGACTTTCGAATAACCAATCTGTCGCTAATTCCGCGTCACGATCAATCGGCGCAGCATTGGCCACAGCATCATTGACCGCAGCATCGTTTGCGCTGGTTTCTTGTACAAAATCAGCCGCCGCGCTGACCAGTTGATATAAGTTTTCAACCCGTTCAGCGCCGTCGCGTTCGGCTTGGTAATGCGCCAACAATCCCGTGTTATTGCAGAGGGTTTCGATAACGCTGTTGAGTGGATTGTTTTGCGCGAACTGCTGTAAATCCTCAATCATTCCAATAAAACTGGCCAAAGTCGTACCGGCTTTGCCACTCAAAAACCGTGCGCTACGGTACAAAGATTCTTGTGATTGCACCGCCGCGTCTTGCAACTGTTCTAAAGAGCGCGCGCCAATACCACGCGGGGGAAAGTTCACCACACGTAAAAACGCGGTATCGTTTTGCGGATTTTCAATCAATTGCAAATAGGCCAGTGCATGTTTGACTTCGGCACGGTCAAAAAAACGCAAACCGCCAAAAACACGATACGGCAATCCGGCACGGAACAAAGCGTGCTCAATCATGCGTGACTGCGCATTGGCGCGGTACAACACGGCGATTTCATTTAAGGCTGAACCAGAATTTGCCAGCGCTTCAATTTGTTCGACTATCCATTGCGCTTCTTCGTTATCCGAAATCGTTTCCATGATGCGGACCAATTCGCCTGCGCCTGCTTCGGTAAATAAATTTTTACCCAAGCGCCCACTGTTAAAACTAATCAAGGCATTGGCGCAATCCAAAATATTGCCATGCGAGCGATAGTTGTGTTCCAAACGAACCACGTGTTGCACGGCAAAATCGCGCTCAAACGCCAGCATGTGCGCGACCTTGGCACCACGAAAAGCATAAATACTTTGATCATCATCCCCCACCGCAAACACTTGCGACGCCGGCGCCGTCGCGGACAGGGATAAACGTTTTAACCAACCGTATTGCACATCATTGGTATCTTGAAACTCATCCACCAAAATATAGCGAAAACGCGCTTGGTAGTGCGCGCACAGGTCTGGCGCGCTGCGCAATAGCTCATCGCAGCGTAACAATAATTCGGCAAAATCAACCAAACCCTCTTTTTGACATTGCGCTTCGTAGGCGGCGTAAATTTGTTGCAATACGCGATGAAAAGCGTCTTGCGTTTCGACTTGGTGCGCACGCAAACCTTGTTCTTTAGCCGAATTGATATAAAACACCGCTTGACGCGGTGGATATTTTTCATCATCCAAATTCATCGCTTTGAGTAGACGTTTAACCAAAGCGTTTTGATCAGCCGTGTCCAAAATTTGAAACGCATTGGGCAAGCCAGCACGTCCGGCGTGTAAGCGTAACATCCGATGACACAAACCGTGAAAGGTTCCGACCCATAAATTGTGTACCGCAAGAGGCAGCAAAGCCTGCACACGCGCCAACATTTCTTTGGCCGCCTTATTCGTAAAAGTCACCGCCAAAATATTCGCCGGACGCGCTTGCCCAGTTTCGAGCAACCACGCGATACGCGTGGTCAGGACGCGAGTTTTACCAGAACCTGCGCCGGCAATGATTAGTGCCGATCCCGATGGGACTGTTACTGCCGCTAATTGCGAGGGATTAAGGTGTTTCAGTAAAGCAGTCATATAGGATTAAGTTGGTTGTTTGTCGCATTTTTTGCCGCGTTGTGCGCTGAAATATCTGTAAAGTTGCATGGTGCAAGGGCAGTGAATATGACGCAGGATTTTAGAGGATAGCGCTTTTATCACCCCCAATTCACGCATAATTCACCCATAATTCACGCATAATCAAAAACGCGTGATCCGCCTATAATGGCGGCTTCTTGAAACCTTGTTTGCTGGGGTTTAGCTCTAGGGCACTTCTATAAATACAGAATGTGCGGATGAAGTGCGAGGCGCACAACACACAGAAACCGGAGCGTACATACAGTACGTGAGGATTTCGCGTACTGCGCAACAAAGCAATTCGCCGCAAAAATGAATTGTTAGAAGTACCCTCTATTTAATTCCATAGTCCGAATCTACAGACCTCGACACTTTCAACTTCAATCAGACCAGCGCTCAAATGAGCGCGCGTCATATACCAGATAAATTGATGGCTTTTATTCAAAAATTATTCGTCACATTGTGTTGCGGTGCAACCTTAACTTTGGCCTCTAATGTGGCATCAATTGTGGTGCACGCGCAAGAAAAAACCACTCCTAAAAATACGGACAACGCCACCAACCGCACAACATCCAATGCCGATGTGGCGACGATACCGAATAATTTGCCCTCGTCAAATTCAGAAGGGCAAACACTGGCGCCGCCGATTGTTGAAGGGCGCGTATTGTTTAAAACCAGTCCTGAAAAAAATCCTTCAACAACGCTGCAAGACCCCAATAAACCGGCTAATGCGCGCGCGCCAATCGGAGAAACACCTTTAAATTTTCCAGTTTTTGGCAGCAGTGCGGGTAGCAGTGCGGCCAACGAAGCTGCGCCACCGGCCAATATCTGGGAACGCATCCGCGCCGGCTATGGCATGACCGATCTTGACAGCGCACAATTCACCGCACAATTGCGTTTTTACGGCAACAAACCCCAATTCATTGCCCGCGTATCAGAACGTTCTGGACCCTATCTGTACCACGTAGTCGCGCAATTAGAACAACGCAAAATGCCGCTGGAATTGGCACTGTTACCTTTTGTCGAGTCCGCCTTTAATGTGAATGCCAAATCCACCGCCAAGGCGCTTGGTATGTGGCAATTTATTCCCTCAACCGGACGCGTGTACGACTTGCAGCAAAATGCTTTTTTTGACGAACGCAAAGACGTGATTGCCTCGACCGATGCGGCGATCAATTATTTAAGCAAGCTTTACGCCCAATTTGGCGATTGGCATTTGGCGCTGGCGGCATATAACTGCGGCGAGGGTTGCATCGGTAGAGCGATCAGCCGCAATTTAAAAGCGGGCAAAGGTACTGCTTTTACCGATTTAAAATTGCCCCGAGAAACACGGGCCTATGTGCCCAAATTACTCGCCATCAAAACCATCATCGCCTCGCCAGAACGATTTGGCGTGCATTTGCCGGTATTAGAAAACCAACCTTATTTTGAAAAAGTCGTGCAAGAAAAAGATTTGGACATTAGTTTGGCGGCCAAATTTGCCGACATGCCTTTGGACGAATTCAAAATTTTAAATCCACAATTTAATCGCCCGATCGTCACTGCCGGAACGACTTTGTTATTACCTATTGATAAAGTTGAAACCTTTCTCGCGCAAAGCCGCGTCTACACAGGTCAGTTATCCAGCTGGACTGCCTTGGTCTTAAGCACGCCACAACGATTGATTGATTTGGCACAAAAACTCAAAATTGACCCCATCAATTTGGCGCTTGCCAATAACCTAGCGCCCGGCGCCAAATTGCGTGGTGGCTCGACTTTAGTCGTTCCCAAAGACATGCAAAATGGCGTCAGCACAAACGACATTCCTGCGGCAATGATTCGTAATGCCACTTTGCAATTGGTGGCCGAACAGAAAAAATCCAGCAAAGCCATTAAGTCAAAATTACGCAAGCTTAAAAAACCAAGCAAAGTCAGCAAAACCAGCCAATCAAGCAAACCAAGCAAACCAAGCAAAACTAATACAGCCAAACACCCCGCCACGCACAAAGCAAAAGCCGCTCCTAAAACCTAATCTGTGGGCGCGGCTTGTTTGGTCTGAATACAAAAAATTCACCGATTAAGTACGCAGATTATTTAAAGATCACTTTTTTATTGAGAGTTTTATGGCCGATTTATCCGTACAAAATAAACAAAAAAAAGCCGCCGCTGAAGCCGCGATGGAATTCGTTAAACGCGACGACATCATCGGCGTTGGCACCGGTTCAACGGTGTCTTATTTCATCGACGCTTTAGGGCGCATGCAAACGCCGATTCGGGGCGCGGTATCGAGTTCTGAAGACACCACCCAAAAATTACAAAAAATTGGCATCGAAGTCTTAGACCTCAATCAAGTCTCGCGTTTGTCGGTGTATGTGGATGGCGCGGATGAAATCACTGAACACGGTGCAATGATTAAAGGTGGCGGTGCTGCGTTAACGCGCGAAAAAATTATCGCCAGTGTTGCCGACAAATTTATTTGCATCAGCGATGGTTCTAAATTAGTTCCCGTGTTAGGCCACTTTCCCCTGCCGGTTGAAGTGATTCCAATGGCGCGTTCAGCAGTCGCGCGCGCCCTGCATTTATTGGGCGGACAACCCAATTACCGCATGGGCGTGACAACGGATAACGGCAATATCATTTTGGATTGGTCGGGTTTACGCATCACCAACCCCAAAGAATTAGAACGAACCGTCAATCAAATTACCGGTGTCGTGACCGTCGGATTGTTTGCTTGCCGTGGCGCGGATGTATTGTTGCTGGGCACAGATCAAGGCGTTCGCAAAATAGTTTTTACCTCAGGCGCAGCATGAAGAACATTACGATTTATACCGATGGTGCATGCAAAGGCAATCCTGGCGCAGGGGGGTGGGGCGCGTTATTACAAATGGAGGGCAACTCGCGCGAACTGTGTGGCGGTGAAAAAAACACCACCAACAATCGCATGGAAATGACTGCGGTAATCCAAGGCCTGCGCGCGCTCACAGAACCTTGTCAGGTCAAACTGTATACCGATAGTTCCTACGTGCAAAAAGGAATCAGTGAATGGATACATGGGTGGAAACGCAATGGTTGGAAAACCGCCGCAAAACAGCCGGTCAAAAATGTGGATTTGTGGCAGCAGCTTGATGCGCTGGCTGCTCAACATTCGATCGAATGGCTGTGGGTACGCGGACACAACGGCGATCCGGGCAATGAACGCGCGGATCAACTGGCCAATCAAGGTGTACTCAAACACGGCCACTGACATGATTGATTCAAATGCTGGGTCTAAGTGATTTTTAATGACAATTTGATGAAATCCTTAATTCAAAACTAAAGCCATGGTAGATCTGGGCATTTTGACGCTGGTACTGATTTCAATCATGATTGGCATTTGGCGCGGTATGGTGCGCGAAGTCTTGTCGCTGATCGCATGGGGACTGTCGTTTTGGCTGGCGACACATTGGTCACATATCGTGTCCGAACGTTTGGTCGCGCTAATTACCTCATCGGTTCTGCGCCATTGGGTGGCGTGGGCGATTTTGATGGTGGCCTTGCGCTTGGCTTTTGAAGTCGTTTTAAAACTGGTCAATATGCTCATCAGTGCGACTGGTTTAAAACCTTTGGATCGCAGTTTTGGTGCCTTGTTTGGCGCGCTGCGCGGTATCGTAATGAGTATTTTGTTGGCACTGCTGATCAATACTTTGGATATCGCGGCGGCCCGCTGGTGGCAAAGCGCGCGTTTGCGGCCCGCTTTGGAATACGGCGCAACCATAATGCAACCCTTGCTGCCTTCTTTTTAATCAATCTTTACTCATTAACGCTATGTGTGGAGTGGTCGGTATTGTTGCTCAAGAGCACGTTAATCAAACTTTGTACGACGCTTTGTTGTTGTTACAACACCGTGGTCAAGATGCGGCGGGTATGGCAACCTGCGACGATCAACGCTTTGCGCTACATAAAGAAAATGGTCTGGTGCGTGATGCGTTTCGCACACGCGATATGCGATCTTTGCCTGGCACAATCGGCATCGCGCAAGTGCGCTATCCCACCGCAGGGGCGTATGACAACGAAGCCGAAGCGCAACCTTTTTACGTCAACGCACCGTTTGGCATCATGCTGGCGCATAACGGCAATTTGACCAACTGGCGTGAATTGCAAACCGAGATTTATCAAAAAGACCGTCGTCACATCAACACGCAATCGGATTCTGAAGTGTTACTCAACATTTTTGCGAATGCGCTCAACGAGTGCACCTCGAAACAACCGACGATTGAGGCAGTATTTAGCGCAGTCACACAATTACATAGCCGCTTAAAAGGATCGTATGCCGTAGTCGCACTGATTGCCGGATTTGGTCTGGTCGCGTTTCGCGATCCCTTCGGAATTCGGCCTTTAATCATGGGCTGTTCCAAAGACAACAAAACGCATATCGTGGCCTCTGAATCGGTGGCGATTGAAGGAGTTGGCCATCAGGTCACGCGCGATATTTCACCCGGCGAAGCCGTTTGCATTACTTTGGATGGTCAAGTCCACGCCCGCCAATGCGCCGCCCACTCAAACCTAACACCCTGTTTGTTTGAATACGTGTATTTGGCGCGTCCCGATTCGACGATGAATGGCGTATCGGTATACGCGGCGCGTGCGCAAATGGGGCAAACCCTCGCGCGCCGTATTGCGGCTGAAATACACTCTGGTGAAATTGATGTCGTCATGCCGATTCCAGACTCCAGCCGCCCCGCCGCGATTGAATGCGCGAGCGCGCTGAACCTTAAATACCGCGAAGGTTTTATCAAAAATCGTTATATCGGACGCACTTTTATCATGCCCGGCCAAGCCGTACGAACCAAATCGGTACGTCAAAAGCTCAATCCCATTGGCGCTGAATTTGCGGGCAAATCAGTGTTACTGATTGATGATTCGATCGTGCGCGGAACCACCAGTAGAGAAATTATTCAAATGGCGCGCGGCGCCGGTGCCCGACGCGTGATTTTTGCGTCAGCCGCACCACCGGTGCGTTATTCCAATGTTTATGGTATTGATATGCCGACACGCCATGAGCTGATTGCGCATGGACGCAGCATCGAACAAATATGCCACGAATTAACTGCCGATCAATTGGTATTTCAAGATCAAGTCGATTTGGAAAATATTTTGAAGGGCATCAACCCAAAATTGAACACTTTTGAAGCTTCGTGTTTTGATGGCAACTACATCACAGGCGATGTGAGCCCTGATTATTTGCACTGGTTGGAGCAAGCAAAAAACGCACGCTCTTAAAACACCAATCTCACTGCAAATGCTCAATGCTCAATGTCCAATGCCAAAGAATTTCGCTGTTTAATCGCCCCCGATTCTTTTAAAGGCAGTCTGAGTGCAGCCGAGGCGGCACGCCACTTATCCGCGGGCGTGTTGCGCGCCATTCCTTGTGCACAAATTACCTGTTTACCGATTGCCGATGGCGGCGAAGGCACTGCCGAAGTCATTTTTTCAATCCTGGGTCAAACCTGGGTACATTACACCGTCACCGATGCCAATGCTCAAGCGCGCCAAATTCCAGTCGCGTTGTGTCAAGCCCCCCACATCGGCCACTTTGCGGTGTTTGATGTGGCGCACATTATTGGATTACCACACGCCACTATCGAACCCGCGCAGCGCACCACCAAAGGCGTGGGCGAACTGATTGCGCAATTGATTGAAACGCGGGTTACGCAAGCGCCGCATCACAAACTGGATGCGATTGTGATTGGACTGGGCGGTTCATCAACCATGGATGCCGGCGCGGGAATGTTGTCTGCGCTGGCGTATGATTTTTATGATCACTCGGGGCGAATGATTGCGCCCTCTTTCGGTAACTTGAATCAGATCACGCGCTTGAAAGCAAAAGCGGATTGGCACAAAAAGTGGCAAAAAAGCGGGCACCAAAATATGCCGCGCTTAATCGCCTTGACCGATGTGACCTGCCCTTTGATTGGACACAATGGCGCGAGTGTGACTTTTGGTGCGCAAAAAGGATTTACCGATTTGTTAGAAGCCGATCACACCCTCGCTGCGTTTGCACAGTTATTTGAAACAGAATTACACAAGGTTCTGAATGATGCCAGCACAGATTCAAGCCAAAATTATGCGAATCTCTGCGGCGCTGGGGCTGCGGGCGGTCTGGGTTTTGGCCTGGCATGTTTAGGCGCGCAATTGGAATCAGGCGCGTCGTTTATTTTTACGGTCATGAATCTACACTCGCAAATCGCGCAATACGATTGGGTGATCACCGGTGAAGGGCGATCTGATCAACAAACTGTAATGGGAAAAGGTCCGGCAATGATTGCGGCACTGGCGAAAAAAAATGGGATTCCCGTGACCTTGATTTCCGGCAGTATTGAACACTGCGCGTC
>JAVKLU010000038.1:0-34017 GCA_031538895.1 Burkholderiaceae bacterium
CCCGTTTCTTTTTCAAAATTGGCGATCATGTCTTTAGGAATGTAATCAGCCCAGTTATAAAAATTTAAGACTTTTTCTTCAGATGAGACAGCGCCAGCTGAGGCAGAACCAGCTGAGGCAGATTCAGACGAATTTTTTTTACCACATGCAACGACCGAAAGAACGCAAAACACAGCAATAAATAGAGATTTTTTCATCACGAAGTACTCCCAAATAAATAAATAAATGCGTCTCAATTGAGCCGCCAGTGAACTGTCAATCATCGACAGAAGTATGCACCATACATAAATTACAAGGTTCAACAAACTACGCAGTTCCCCCTACGACCAAACCACCGACTTTCAAAGTCGGCTGCCCAACACCTACCGGAACCGTTTGTCCTTCTTTACCGCAGGTTCCAACACCTTCATCCATCGCTAAATCATTACCAATCATCTCGACTTGCATCAGCGATTCTGGGCCATTGCCGATCAGCGTCACGCCAAGTACCGGATAAGTGATTTTGCCATTTTCAATTTGATAGGCTTCCGATGCCGTAAATACAAATTTGCCACTGGTGATATCGACCTGCCCACCCCCAAAATTCACTGCATAAATGCCGTTTTTTACCGACGCAATCATTTCTTCTTTAGTATGCGTACCAGGTTGCATATAGGTATTGGTCATGCGCGGCATCGGTAAATGTGCGTAAGATTGACGCCGACCGTTACCGGTCAGCGCTTGCTTCATCAAATTGGCATTCATCACATCTTGCAAATATCCGGTCAGAATACCGTCTTCAATCAAAGTACACGATCCTGTTGGTGTGCCTTCATCATCAATATTCAAAGACCCGCGCGCGTTCGCTAAGGTGCCGTCATCAACGACAGTCACGCCTTTGGCGGCCACTCGTTTGCCCATTCGATGTGCAAAAGCGCTACTGCCTTTGCGATTAAAGTCGCCTTCCAAACCATGTCCGACTGCTTCGTGCAACAAAATACCAGGCCAACCTGCACCCAATACGATCGGCATCGTACCGGCTTTTGCTGGCTGCGCATGTAAATTGACCAAGGCAACGCGTACCGCTTCATGCGCATACGAATCAACACGATCATTGGTAAAAAATTCATACCCCCAACGTCCGCCACCGCCGGCATGACCGCTTTGGCGTCGGCCTTTGTCTTCCACTAAAACCGTCACCGACAAACGCACTAAGGGCCGAACATCCGCGGCAACGCTGCCATCAGGGCGCATCACTAACATAAGGTCCCACTCGGCGGCCAATGACGCGTTTACTTTCTGAACTCGCGCATCATGGGCGCGGGCAACCCTGTCCAAACGATGTAACAATTCTTTTTTGGCACTACTGTCGATACTGTCCAAAGGCGAAGCCGTCGCATACAAAGATGCGCGAGAATTCAAATCGCTGGCATGCGCGTAACGCGTACCATTGCCACTTTGTGCGGCTTGTCGCACCACCGAGGCTGATTTTTGTAATGCTCCCAAAGAAATATCATCTGAATACGACAGCGCTGATTTTTCACCGAACACCGTCCGTACCGACACGCCTTTCTCTAATGAAAAACTGCCTGACTTCACTATCGAGTCTTCTAGACTCCAGCCTTCAGAATAAGTTGATTGAAAATAAATATCGCCATACGAGATTTCTTTGCCGTTGATATTCAGATCGCGCATCACAGCACGAACTGCGTTCATCGATAAATCGTGTGCCGACAACAATTGTGTCGTGGCAATTTGCAGTGTTTGCGGAGTTGTCATTAAAGCAGAGTTGTCATTAAAGAATAGGTCAGTTAATTTTTAATCAAAATGCTTGAAATGCCCGCTTTTTTTAATTGACCGCGAACTGTTTCTGCATTCGTGCGCGATTCAAATCCCAAAATGCGCACACTGTGCTGGGTTTTACCGGCAATCGATAAGGTCTTTACTTCAGCATTCGCGCCATTTTTTTTCGCCGCATCGCGCAAGGCATTGGCCTTAGTTAAAGACTCAAACACACCCAACTGAACAAAATAATGATCCATTGGTGGCTTTATAACATTGGGACTGAGCACTTTTTTAGGCGCATCATTAAGCGCTGGCTTTACGGGCACCGCGTTCGTTGGTTTTATTTGCACCACAGGTGTTGACGCGGATTCAATTTTTACGCTTGGCATTACTGATGGTGCTGCATCATCAACTTGCACATCTTGAGCGACGGGATCACTAACCGCACCCAAAGTATTGGCATCGGATTTACTCCGTACCACTTCAACAATGACATCGTCGTTAATGGGTTGCAGCTCGGTATTAATAATCAAAGGCAAACCAAACACCGCGATCATGACTAAAACCACCAAACCAATTAATTGTCGACGCGAACGAATAATCTCGACAGAAGTTGTGGCATTCGCCCTTGTCGTATCGCGTGCGTTTTTTTCAACTTCAGATAACTCGACAGACATTAAATACGAATTAAAAAATTAAATCATTCAACAGATGGCAGAACTTGGCCCACCGTCAAAAAAGAACCAAACACCAAGATTCTATCGGTCGTTGCGACTAAAGCTTTGGCGCCCGTTAACGCCAATGTGGCATCGGTATATAAATGCACTGCCGCTTTAGGCGCGATTGTTCTGATGACTTGCGCCAGCATTTGCGCCGTCGCCGCACGGGGGCTGGGCAAATCACATAAATGCCAAGCATCAATATAGGGCGCCATTTGCGTCAACATTGCGGCGTAATCTTTGTCCGCCATCACACCAAACACCGCGTGCGTATTTTGCGCAAAAGGCAAACCCATCAAATTATGGATGAGCGCCGTCATCGCATGAGGATTATGCCCAACATCCAAAATTACCGACGGCGTACCTGGCAAAATTTGAAAACGTCCTGGCCAAACCACATTGGCTAAACCTTCTCGAATCGCTTGTTGCGAGACCGGTGCACGCGGATTCAATAATTCAATCGCGGCTAACACTCCGCTGGTGTTTTGCAACTGATGGATGCCGCGTAATGCGGGATACGCGTAACTTAATTTACGCCCACTCACACCGTGATAACGCCATTGCGCACCGTTTTGTTCAAGCCCATCAAAACCAAATTTTTGGGCAATCGCATAAAACGGCGCATTCAACTCTACGGCGCGATTCACAACACTTTTAGGTGGATCGGTATCGGTGCACACCACAGGTACACCCGAGCGAAAAATACCGGCTTTTTCCGCGCCAATTGCCTCACGCGTATCGCCCAAAAAATTTTGATGATCCAGGTCTATCGGAGTAATCAAACATAAATCAGGATCAATGATATTGACCGCGTCCAAACGCCCGCCCAACCCAACCTCCAAAATCACAATATCCAAGGGGTTTTGCGTGAAGGCCCAAAAAATTGCTAAGGTTGTGAATTCAAAATAAGTCAACTCCGTTGGCGTCGTACTGCGGGCCTGATTTTGCGCCTGATTCTGAGCCTCTGCAACAGCACTAAAACCTTGCGCCAATAACTGATCATCCAGCATTCGCCCATTCACACGCCCGCGTTCATTAAATATTTTTAAATGGGGCGACGAATACAGCGCGGTGCGGTAGCCCGCACATTGATAAATTTTTGCCAACAAGGCCGCAGAGGACCCTTTACCATTGGTTCCCGCGACCGTAATCACCAGTGGCGCCAATCGTGGCAAAGCCAACTTTGTCAGCACTCGCCCAATTCGTTCTAAGCCTAATTCAATATGATTAGGGTTCAGCGATTCGAGATGACTTAACCATTCTTGACAACTGCGGGAGACCATATTTTTTTGTGACACGCGCAACTAGATGGCTTGTGGCCCGTTTTCACCAGTGCGAATCCGAATGACTTGTTCGACTGGTGTGACAAAAATCTTGCCGTCACCAATTTTGCCTGTGCGCGCCGCTTTGATAATCGCCTCTATGGCCATTTCTACCATCGAATCATCAATCACCAATTCAATTTTTACTTTTGGTAAAAAATCAACCACGTATTCTGCACCTCGATACAGTTCGGTATGACCTTTTTGCCGCCCAAAACCACGCACTTCGGTTACGGTTAAACCGCTCACACCGCTGTCGGCAAGTGCTTCTCGAACCTCATCCAATTTGAAGGGTTTAATAATCGCAATAATTTGTTTCATAGCAGTAAATAGGATAAAAAATAAAAATAAATGGCAACTTTGCGACACTACGATCCCATCTTACAACATGCAATTACGATAAATCTAAATTTATTTAGATAAAAACTCGCTTATATCGTAACAATAGATTTTCAACGAATAAACGAGGCGCCAAAGTATGCTCGGACATACGTCGCAATTCGAGTAGCTCACGCAAAAACAACTCTGTCCGCGCGGTCTCGGTTCTTTGTGTTAATTGCTTAAGCTTGGCGCGCTGTTGCGGAAAATAACGTAACTGATCACTGTGCTGCAGCAGGCAGACATCAGTCATCCATTTTTGAACCACCTGAATAATGTCGAGGGTTTCGTATTTGGAAAGTTCCGCCGCCATATCCAAAATGTGTGGCGATTCAGGATGCGCTAAAACATGTAAAAACTGTTCTAAAAAAACAGCATAGCCAGGATTTTTCTCCAAGCGTTGCAGCAGCGCAACCGGACAATAGGATTCTGCCGCTAATAAATTCGTATGCTGATCTAATTTTTTGCTGTGCAGCCAATTCAAAGCTTCTTCTTGTTTCGGCGCACGCAGTGATAACTGTGTACAGCGCGAAATAATCGTTGGCAGCAAATGATGAATTTGATGCGACAACAATAAGAAAATCGTATTCGCTGGCGGTTCTTCTAGTGTTTTTAAGAGCGCGTTTGCCGCAATCGCATTCATTGACTCTGCCGGCGCAACCACGATCACGCGGCCTTGTGAGGTGTGTGGACTGGTATAAATCGAGCTCACCAAACCGCGCACTTGATTCACATCAATGTCTTTGGACGGTTTTTTTTTCTCGTCGCTTTTTTTATCATCAGTTTCAGCGTCTTCAATCCCCCACAAAGCGCGTTGCGCGGGCGCAATCAACAAATGATAGTCAGGATGATTGTGGCTGTTTAACCACAAACAACCATCACAATGATGACACGCAAAACCTTGCTCAGTCGGGCGCTCGCACAATAAGGCACGCGCCAATAAATCAACAAAAATCCATTTGCCGATTCCGCGTTCGCCATGTATCAATAATGCATGACCTTGCGCACGGACTTTTCCTTTCAGCGTTTGCCACGCGTCTTGATGCCAGGCAAAAAGTTCGCTCATAGCTTAAACAAACGACTGATACGTTCGGCAATCAAAGCGGAAATCACCGCCGGTGATTGCTGCGCATCCAGCACACAAAAACGTTCGGGATATAGATTCGCCAATTGTAAATATGCGGCTCGAACCCGCACAAAAAAAACTTCGTCTTGTCGTTCAAAACGGTCTAGAACCTGACGAGTAGACGTTTCAAATAAATTAATCTGAAACTCTCCGCCCTCAATTCGTTTTTTTGCGGTCCGTGGCGGCAGATCAAAAACAAAAGTTAAATCAGGGCGCAAATCATTTTGGCACCATTGCTCCAAAATCCCGACTGCGTCAAATCCCAGACCACGTCCTGCGCCTTGATAGGCATAACTTGCCTCGGTGAAACGATCTGAAATCACCCACACTCCTGCGGCCAATTTAGGACGGATAATTTGCGCCAAATGTTCGGCACGCGCTGCAAATGCTAAGAGTGCTTCGGTGCGCGGATCCATTTCACGCGCAATCAATAGCGCTCGAATTTCCTCGCCCAACGGCGTTCCACCAGGCTCCCGCGTGGCGACGCTTTCGATCTGATGGCGCTCTAAAAATGCCTGCAATTGAGCCACATGGCTGGATTTCCCCGCGCCATCGATTCCTTCAAATGTAATGAAGCGTCCGTTCATCGTTTTAATTGAAATTTTTTAACTGCTTGATTATGCGTTTCGAGCTTATCCGAAAAAAAACTTCGACCATTGCCTTGTGCCACAAAATATAAGGCTTTAATTTTTGCCGGACAACTGGTCGCCGCTAAAGCGGCTTCGCCAGGCAAGGCGATGGGCGTTGGGGGAAGCCCCGCCCGCGTATACGAGTTATAGGGGGTATCGCGCAACAAATCAACTTTGCGCAAATTACCATCAAATGCACTACCCATTCCATAAATCACCGTAGGGTCAGTTTGTAAACGCATCCCCACACGCAGGCGATTGGTAAAGACGGCCGCGACTTTATCGCGGTCTTCAGGCGCACCCGTTTCTTTTTCAACAATCGAACTCAAAATTAAGAGTTGTTCCAGGTTTTCTAGCGGGGTGTCGGGACAACGTTTTTGCCACGCCATTTCCAATTTCTTTTGCATCGTGCTGTAAGCCATTTTGTACAGGGTCAAATCACTACTGCCTTTTTCGACGGAATAGGTACTGGGAAAAAATTGTCCCTCTGCATATTTTTCTTGTGGATTGATTTTGCTGATTAACTCCAAATCAGACCAGCTCGCGGTGTCATGCGCAAGGCCGGCTTGCGCATCAATTTGATCCCGCATTTGCCCAAAGCGCCATCCTTCAGGAATGCTCACGCGCACTTTTATACGTTCCGATGAGTTAATTAAATTTAAAAACTCTATTGGCGAAAGTCGCGCAGGCACGACGTAGTAACCTGGCTTTACCGTCGTATTTTTTCGATTGAGGGCGGCTAAGCCTCGAAACAAAGTCAAGTCAAAATCAGCGCCTTCATTGACCATCCTGATCGCGACTTTTTCTGCGCTATCCCCGCTTTTCACTTGCACTTCGCGATGCGGCATTACGACAGGATGACTCGCCCACCACCACAAACTCAAGCTCAGCAGAATCAGCAATAGCGCCCCCCCCCCTAACATCGCAGCGAGCCCAAACATTATTTTTTTGTAACGCGGATAAATACTCACAAAATGATTCATTTTTTATTTTGACCGATAGCACAGCAAATAATAAAAACGAGCAAAGAGTAAACATTAGGCTGGATTCTGTGCGCGAGTGACCTCGCTGACAATCATTCCTCTATGCGCCTGATTACCCAAACGCTCTAGCTTCCTACCCGCACACTTGGCGAGCCGCCTCAACGTGTGCCTACTTGAAATTGCTCCAGATGGAGGTTGCCGCGTTTCACCCTTTGATTGACATCAAAGACTCGTCTCTGTGGCCCTATTCCTTGTCTCACGACAGAAGGCTGTTAGCCTTCATCCTGCTCTGCGGAGTCCAGACCTTCCTCCCGCATATCCATTACAAATACACCGGCGATTGTCTTGCCTACTCTTTGCCGGACGCATTATAAATAGCCCAAACAAATAGGGTGAAATTACTGTGTCAGTATTTTGTAACAGCAGGGCGGATAATCACATGCACATTTTGCTAAAGCATTACGAGATCACCATAGCTCATCGCTAATGTTAGTAATGTTAAAGATGCGCTGATGCGTATTGAGCGAGCTTAAGTAAAAAAATACAAATTCTGGGTTTTGATTTGCAATAACGAAATCTGACTTTTTGATAAATTGAGTAAAATCTATCCTCTTCAAATCTCGAATCAATACTCCTATCTCAGTAGGTATCGTCTCGAAATCAACCGCTGTTAACTTATTTGCTATCGAATATGTCTGATCCTGTTCAAACTACGGCAGCGCGTATGCCACGTAAAGAATTCCGCAATATTGGCATTGCGGATTTGCGCCACTATCGCCTGCCCTTGCCTGGCCTCTTGTCCATTTTTCATCGCATCAGCGGCCTGCTCTTATTCATTGCATTGCCATTTTTGGCGTACTTGCTTAAGGAAAGCCTCACTTCAGAATCGACCTATTACTACATGACCGGAATTTTGTCGCACCCGATCATTAAATTGATCGTTTGGGGTTTAGCTTGGGCCTTCTTACACCACATGTGCGCGGGAGTTCGCCATCTTTTTTTAGACGCCCACATTGGTTTAGCAAAAAAATCTGCGCAACGCTCGTCGGTAATTGTTTTTATAGTCAGCATTGGATTAACGCTGGCGGCATCAATCCTCATTTGGTAAGCCGCACTTACACTGAATCTGGCGATTAAAGAATTGAGCCCATCCACTGAACTCCTCACCATTTAGACCCCATACCGTCTCTTTCAAACACCGGTTTTAGAATTTAAGGATCACTATGAGTAAAACTGCCAAATTTATCGCCCCGCGACGTGTCACCACAGGAGCTCATTACGGCACTCGTGATTGGTTGGCGCAGCGTTTGACGGCCTTGTTAATGCTTGCGTACTTTGTCGTTTTAATCGTCAGCTATAGCTTGTCATCAGCGCACGGCTATGAAGCTTGGGCGGGTTTGTTTGCACAAAACTGGTTTAAATTATTCAGCGTCGCGGTGTTTGTCGGTCTGGCTTACCATGCCTGGATTGGTGTGCGTGATATCTGGATGGATTACGTCAAACCGTTAAAACTGCGCATATTGTTACATTTATTTTCGATTGCGTGGCTGATTGCCTGCCTCGTTTGGGTCATTCAAATTTTGTGGAGAGTGTGATGGTAGCCAGTCCTTTTTTAAATACGCATTACCCGATTAACAAACGCGCTTTTGACGTTGTTATTGTCGGCGCTGGCGGTTCAGGAATGCGCGCGGCATTGCAACTGTCCGAAGCGGGGCTCAGTGTCGCCGTATTGTCCAAAGTCTTCCCAACCCGTTCGCATACTGTAGCTGCGCAAGGCGGTATTGGCGCAAGCTTGGGCAATATGTCTGACGACAACTGGCATTATCATTTTTATGACACCGTAAAAGGTTCAGATTGGTTAGGCGATCAAGACGCCATCGAATTCATGTGTCGCGAAGCACCCAAAGTCGTTTATGAATTAGAGCATTTTGGAATGCCTTTTGACCGTAATCCAGATGGCACAATTTATCAGCGCCCTTTTGGTGGTCACACGGCCAACTACGGGGAAAAAGCGGTGCAACGCGCTTGTGCTGCGGCTGATCGTACTGGGCACGCGCTTCTGCACACTTTGTATCAACGCAATGTGCGCGCTAACACACAGTTCTTTGTTGAATGGATGGCGCTAGACTTAATTCGTGACTCCGAAGGTGACATTTTAGGTGTCATCGCCCTTGAAATGGAAACTGGCGAGTCAATGATTTTTGAAGCCAAATCGACTTTGTTAGCCACAGGCGGGGCGGGACGAATTTTTACCGCATCGACCAATGCCTTTATCAATACCGGCGATGGTTTAGGGATGGCGGCTCGTGCCGGAATTCCATTGCAAGACATGGAATTTTGGCAGTTCCACCCAACTGGCGTTGCCGGTGCAGGCGTTTTACTGACCGAGGGTTGTCGTGGCGAAGGCGGTGTATTGCGTAACAGCAAAGGCGAACGCTTCATGGAACGCTACGCGCCGATTTATAAAGATTTAGCGCCGCGCGATTTTGTCTCGCGCTCGATGGATCAGGAGATCAAAGAAGGACGGGGCTGCGGTCCTAATAAAGATCACGTTTTATTGGATTTAACGCATTTAGACGCCGACACCATTCACAAACGTTTGCCGTCGATTTTTGAAATCTGCAAAAATTTTGCGAACGTTGATTGCACGCGCGAGGCGGTTCCCGTCGTGCCCACCATTCACTACCAAATGGGAGGGATCCCATCCTCAATCCAAGGTCAAGTGCTTGCGCCAAAATCAATCGGTTCAACTGAACAGCAAGTGGTTAACGGTTTGTACGCCGTTGGCGAGTGCGCTTGCGTATCGGTGCATGGCGCCAATCGTTTAGGAACTAACTCCTTACTCGATTTAATTGTGTTTGGACGCGCTGCGGGTAATCATATTGTTGCATCGGTCTTAAAACAAAAAAATCATAAACCACTTCCTGCTGATGCTGCGGATTTAGCCCTATCGCGTTTAGCACGTTTAAACGCATCTACTGACGGCGAATATTCGCAAGACGTCGCCAACGATTTACGTAATGTGATGCAAACTCACTGCGGCGTTTTCCGCACTCAAGAGCTCATGGATAAAGGGGTGCAAAAAATCCTCGACATCAGCAAACGAGTGGACGGCATTCACTTAGCCGACAAATCGCAAGTATTTAACACCGCGCGAGTTGAAGCGCTGGAAGTCGACAATCTGATCGAAGTCGCTAAAGCGACGATGCTTTCGGCGGCGGCACGTACTGAGAGTCGCGGTGCACACGCACATAATGATCAGCCGGATCGTAAAGACGACCAATGGATGAAGCACACTTTGTGGCATAAAGAAGGCAATGTCTTGTCCTACAAACCAGTCAATTTGAAACCCTTGACAGTGGAATCGATTCCTCCCAAACCACGCACTTTTTAAATTCACTGAAAATGAAAAACAACTCATGCGCTGGTTTCCGGAGCAAGTCGAGAGCACAGACTGATTATTTTCAGAATACGCCTTTACGCCTTTATTTGAGCCTCTCCCTATTTCTAACCCGTATTGAACCGAACTATCACATTCATCACCTCCATCATGACTCTCCGTACTTTTGAAGTTTATCGTTACGACCCCGACACCGACGCCGCGCCGCGCATGCAGTCTTACGAGATAGAACTCGACGGCAGTGAACGGATGCTGTTGGATGTCTTGATTAAATTAAAGCAGATTGATCCTTCATTAAGTTTTCGTCGCTCTTGCCGCGAAGGCGTATGTGGTTCAGATGCGATGAATATCAATGGTAAAAACGGCCTCGCCTGTTTAACCAATATGTTGTCTTTACCCAAGACCGTGGTTCTGCGGCCTTTACCAGGCTTGCCTGTAGTGCGTGATTTGATTGTCGATATGACGCAATTTTTTGCGCAATATCACTCGATCAAACCGTATTTAATTAACGACACTGCGCCACCTGAAAAAGAACGCTTACAAAGTCCAAACGCTCGCGAAGAATTAAACGGTCTATACGAATGTATTTTGTGCGCATGCTGTTCAACCTCATGCCCATCGTTCTGGTGGAATCCTGATAAATTTGTTGGCCCGGCAGGTTTATTGCAAGCCTATCGTTTTATTGCCGATACGCGAGATCAAGCCACGCCCGCACGTTTGGATAATTTAGAAGACCCGTATCGCCTGTTTCGTTGTCATTCGATCATGAATTGTGTTGACGTTTGTCCAAAAGGATTAAACCCAACTCGCGCGATTGGCAAAATTAAAGAAATGTTGGTGGAGCGCATGGTGTAAACCCTGCGTTTTATCAACTGCATTTAAGACAAATTCGTGTTCAACTCGTTGTTTACTGCACCGTTTACTGCACCGTTTACTGCATCGTTTACTGCATCGTTTACTGCATCGTTTAATGTAACGTTACCGAGAGTTGCGCAATGAGATCAACAGAGCAGTTATCACGTTTACGTTGGCGTTCGCGCCGTGGCCTGTTAGAAAACGATATTTTCTTATCGCGTTTTTTACATAATCCCGCGCTATCGCTGTCGGACGATGATGTTGATGCACTGGCGTTTTTGTTAGATTTATCCGATCCTGATTTATTACCCTTGCTTTCAGGTTCGCGTACGGTCTCGACACAAATATGTCCAGATCCCCAGTTACACGAAGCAATAACGCAATTACTCATACGCATACGAAAGATCAGTTCAGAGCCCCAGCCCCAAACACTCGCTTGAACAGTCGCTTAAACAGTCACTTAATTACTTATTTCACTTTTACGAGGAACTCTCATGTCTGTCGCGAAATCCGCCAATATCAAAGCAACTCTGTCTTTCTCCGACAACCGCCCGGCACTTGAATTGCCCATTTATGAAGGCTCGTTAGGCCCTTCAGTCATTGACGTGCGCAAACTCTACGCAGCCACGGGAATGTTCACCTACGATCCTGGCTTTATGTCCACGGCGGCGTGTAACTCGTCAATTACCTATATTGATGGCGACAAAGGTGAATTGTTGTATCGCGGTTACCCCATTGAACAATTGGCGCAAAAACAAGATTTCATGGACGTGTGTTATTTGATTTTGAATGGAGAAATTCCTTCAGGTGATCAAAAAAAATCGTTTGTTGAATTAGTGTCTGCGCACACCATGGTGCACGAACAAATGCAATTTTTCTTCCGTGGCTTTCGTCGCGATGCACATCCGATGTCGGTTTTGGTCGGAACTGTCGGCGCAATGGCATCGTTCTATCACGATTCACTTGACCTCAGTAATCCGCGTCACCGTGAAGTGTCAGCAATTCGTTTGATCGCGAAAATTCCAACTTTGGTGGCCATGGCTTACAAATATAGTATTGGTCAACCCTTTGTGTATCCTGACAATTCATTGTCATACAGCGCAAACTTTATGCGCATGATGTTTGCGGTACCAACGCAAAAATACGAAAGTAATGACGTCCTGGTTCGGGCTTTAGATCGAATCTTGATTTTGCACGCGGATCACGAACAAAATGCATCAACATCCACCGTACGTTTAGCGGGATCCTCAGGCGCCAATCCTTACGCCTGTATCGCAGCTGGTATCGCGTGTTTATGGGGCCCTGCGCATGGTGGTGCCAACGAAGCGGCCTTGCAAATGCTCAATGAATTAGAGCAACAAGGTGGTGTTGATAAATTGGGCGAGTTCATTAAACAAGTCAAAGACAAAAACTCTCACGTGAAGTTAATGGGTTTTGGCCATCGCGTGTACAAAAACTACGATCCACGTGCCAAGTTGATGCGCGAAACTTGCTACGAAGTTTTGGCTGAATTAGGTTTAGAAAACGATCCCAAATTCAAATTAGCGATGGCTTTGGAAAAAATCGCTTTAGAAGACGAGTATTTTGTCAGCCGCAAGCTCTACCCGAACGTTGATTTTTATTCAGGTATTGTGCAATCAGCCTTAGGCATTCCAACCTCATTGTTCACGGGAATTTTTGCCTTGGCCCGTACGGTGGGTTGGATCGCACAATGGAACGAAATGATGTCAGACCCTGAACAAAAAATTGGCCGTCCGCGCCAATTGTTTGTGGGGCCTGCGCACCGTAATTTGAAATAAATTTTGAGAAAAATCAACTTCAGCGCGCTCGGTAAAAAGCGTGCTGAACAAGTGTTTTAACGAGACCATTTTTATGATGCAACAATCGCTGACCACTTCATATTTATTTGGCAGTAATGCTCCTTATGTTGAAGAGCTTTACGAGGCCTATTTGCTCAATCCCAATGATGTTGACCTCAATTGGCGTCAATATTTTGACGCCTTGCAGCATCAACCTGCGGTCGATGGTTCGGCGCGCAGCGATATTCCTCATGCGCCGATTATTTCGGCGTTTGCGCAGCGCGCCAAAAAACCAGCCACAACCAGCGCAAGCAAAGATTTTGATTTCGCCGAAAAACATGTTGCCGTTCAACAACTCGTCTCGGCCTATCGCTTTTTAGGCTCCCGCTGGGCCAATCTTGATCCACTACAACGTAGCGATCGCCCAGAGATTCCGGAGTTAGATCCCGCGTTTTACGGCCTAAGCGAAACCGATATGGCGACCACATTTAATGTGCGTAACGCCGCATTTGGCTCAAACAATATTCGCCTACGTGATCTGATTCAAAATTTGCGCGACACTTATTGTCGTTCGGTTGGCGTGGAATACATGCATGTGTCTGACCCCAGTATTAAACGTTGGTTACGCGAACGTGTCGAATCGGCCCGATCAACTTCAGCCTTTACCGCTGAACAAAAAATTCATATCTTGGAGCGTCTCACTGCCGCAGAAGGCTTAGAACGCTTCCTCCACACAAAATACGTAGGTCAAAAACGTTTCTCTTTGGAAGGGGGAGAGAGCTTCATCGTGTCGATTGATGCCGCGATTCAAATGGGCGGCAGTCAAGGCGTTCAAGAAGTCATCATCGGTATGGCGCATCGCGGACGCTTGAACGTTTTGGTCAATACCCTGGGCAAAATGCCGGCCGACTTATTCGCTGAATTTGAAGGTCATCACGCTGAAGATTTGCCTGCCGGTGATGTGAAATATCACCAAGGTTTTTCATCTGACGTCGCCACACCAGGCGGACCCGTGCATTTATCTTTGGCGTTTAATCCATCGCATTTAGAGATTGTTAATCCCGTCGTTGAAGGTTCAGTAAAAGCGCGTCAAGAACGTCGTGACGATGATGATGGGACACAAGTCTTGCCAGTTTTAGTGCACGGTGATGCGGCATTTGCAGGTCAAGGCGTGGTCATGGAAACGCTAAATTTAGCAATGACACGTGGTTACGGTACTGGCGGGACTTTACACATTGTGATCAATAACCAGATTGGTTTTACGACTTCAGACCCACGCGATAAAGGTTCAACGATTTATTGTTCTGATGTCGCCAAAATTATTGAGGCCCCCGTGCTACACGTCAATGGTGATGATCCTGAAGCCGTGGTTTTTGTCACGCAATTGGCGATGGACTATCGCAAGACCTTCAAAAAAGACATCGTGATTGATATTGTTTGTTTCCGTAAATTAGGGCACAACGAACAAGACACGCCTGCGATGACGCAACCTTTAATGTACAAAAAAATTGCCGTCCACCCGGGCACACGTAAAAACTACGGCGACAAATTAGTTGCGGCAGGCGTCTTGCCCGCCAGCGGAAATAAAAGTCCTGACGGTATGGTCGCTGCGTATCGCGCGGCGATGGAGTCTGGAAAACACAGTCAAGAAATTACCATTTCTAACTACAAGCACAAATACGCGGTCGATTGGTCCGGTTATCACAAAGCGCAATGGGATGACGCTTGCGATACCTCTATCCCCGCCAGCGAAATCGCGCGTTTAGCCAAACAATTTACGACGATTCCTGAAAAATTTACCCCGCACCCACTGGTCGCAAAAGTAATCGCAGATCGCGCGGCGATGGGACGAGGTGACAACAATTTGGATTGGGGTATGGGCGAACATTTGGCGTTTTCGTCTTTGGTGTCAGCGGGTTTTCCGATTCGAATTACGGGACAGGATGTCGGCCGTGGCACTTTCACACATCGTCACGCCGTATTGCACGATCAAAATCGCGAACGCTTTGATACCGGCGTTTACATTCCTTTGCAAAACATTGCCAAAGATCAAGCACCCTTCCACATTTTTGATTCGGTCTTGTCCGAAGAAGCCGTTTTGGGGTTTGAATACGGTTACGCCTCTGTTTTGCCTAACTCATTAACGATTTGGGAAGCACAGTTCGGCGATTTTGCCAATGGCGCGCAAGTCGTTATCGATCAATTTATCAGCTCGGGACAAGTCAAATGGGGCCGTTTAAACGGTCTCGTGATGATGCTGCCACACGGTTATGAAGGCCAAGGCCCAGAACATTCATCGGCTCGCTTAGAGCGTTACTTACAACTGTGCGCCGACAACAATATGCAAGTCGTGCAACCGACTAATGCGGCACAAATTTTCCATGTCTTGCGTCGTCAAATGTTGCGTCCTTTCCGCGCGCCCTTAATTATTTTGACCCCTAAATCATTATTGCGCCACAAAGATGCGGCAATGCCATTGAGCGCATTTACACAAGGTTCTTTCCAAAATGTGATTGCAGAAACCGATACCAGCATTGCGTCCGCATCGGTGTCACGCGTCTTATTGTGCTCTGGGAAAGTGTATTACGATCTGGTCAATGCGCGCAAAGAACAAACCCGCAAAGATGTCGCGATTATTCGTCTGGAACAAATTTATCCTTTCCCTAAAGCGGATTTACAAGCGATTTTGACGGCATATAGCAAAGCCAAAGATATTGTTTGGGTACAGGATGAGCCTCAAAACCAAGGTGCGTGGTTGCAAGTTCAACCACATATCCTTAATGTATTGGGCAAAGGACAACATTTGACTTACGCCGGTCGTCCCGCATCAGCATCTCCCGCCGTGGGTTATTACGACAAGCATTACGCGCAATTAAAAACCTTGATTGAAGCGGCGTTTGCTTGAGGAAAGGCTTGCTTAGCATTCTTATCAATTGTCTTAATTACTCGTTTTTTAAATTTATTTATTTTTATTACTCATCATGGCCAAAATCGAAGTCAAAGTTCCTCAATTGTCGGAATCAGTCGCCGAAGCAACCTTATTGCAATGGCATAAAAAAGTCGGTGACGCGATCACACAAGACGAAAACTTAATTGACATCGAAACCGACAAAGTAGTTTTAGAACTACCCGCAGCATCTGGCGGTGTCATGATTGAAGTCCTCAAGCCTAATGGTGCAACTGTTATCGCAGGCGAAGTCATTGCCTATATTGACAGCAACGCTGCGCCAGTAGCGACAGCGCAAGTATCAAATTCCACGCCGCAAACAAGTGCGCCAGCAAACACACATACCGCAGCAACAAGCGCAAGCAAACCCGCCATGCCCGCTGCCGCTAAATTGATGGCCGACAATCAGGTCAACCTCAGTAGCGGCACTGGTAAAGATGGGCGCGTCACCAAAGGTGATGTGTTAGCCAGTTTAAGCACGCCAGTGGTGAAAGCGACTGCGCCGACAGCTTTGGCAACACCACCTAGCGCGGCACCACAAAGCTTAGAAGGACGCACCGAACAGCGCGTGCCGATGAGCCGTCTGCGCGCTCGTGTGGCAGAACGTTTACTGCAATCGCAAGCGACCAATGCCATATTGACGACGTTTAACGAAGTCAATATGCAACCGGTGATCGAACTGCGCAACAAATATAAAGACAAATTTGAAAAGGAACACGGCGTTAAATTAGGCTTTATGTCCTTCTTCGTCAAAGCGGCCATGGCCGCGCTCAAACGATACCCTGTACTCAACGCATCGGTTGATGGCAACGATGTCGTGTATCACGGTTATTTCGACATCGGTATCGCGGTCGGTAGTCCACGCGGTTTAGTCGTACCGATTTTGCGTAATGTGGATCAAATGAGCATCGCTGACATCGAAAAACAAATTGCAGAATTTGGTAACAAAGCCAAAGACGGAAAATTAAGCTTAGAAGAATTGACCGGTGGCACTTTCTCAATTTCTAACGGCGGCGTGTTTGGTTCGATGTTGTCAACACCCATCATCAATCCACCGCAATCGGCAATTTTGGGCATTCACGCGACAAAAGAACGCGCGGTAGTGGAGAACGGTCAAATCGTGATTCGTCCTATGAATTATTTGGCGATGAGTTACGATCACCGCATCATCGATGGCCGCGAAGCCGTATTGGGCTTGGTGGCAATGAAAGAGGCATTGGAAGATCCCGCGCGTTTGTTATTGGATATTTAAGTGAGCCCGTAACAGGGCCGGCAATATTGAGTGGCTTTTTTAATTTACTTACCCTTACCTCAAAATGGATTCTTTTGATCTCATCGTTATTGGCGCAGGTCCTGGTGGTTATGTCGCGGCAATTCGCGCGGCACAACTAGGATTAAGCGTCGCCTGCGTCGATGCCGCCACTACGCCAGAGGGCAAACCTGCGCCTGGAGGAACCTGCACCAACGTCGGCTGCATTCCCTCTAAGGCTTTGCTCCAATCAACTGAATATTTTGAACACGCACAACACAATTTTGCCGAACATGGGATCAGCAGCACCGGAATCACTTTGGATGTGGCCAAAATGGTCACGCGCAAACGCACCGTAATTAAACAAAATAACGAAGGGATTTTGTATTTATTCAAAAAGAATAAAGTACATTTTTTTCACGGCACTGCCGCCTTTGTCGGTCAATCTGATGGCCGTACGCAAATTGTTATCAAAGAACATAGCCAGTCCAGTCTGAATATTTATTTGTCTGCGCAACACGTCATCATTGCCAGCGGCTCTAGCCCGCGCGCACTGACAGATACCCCATTTGATGAGGAAATCGTTTTATCAAACAGCGGCGCATTAGCAATTGAAGCGACGCCAAAAAAACTCGCCATCATTGGCGCGGGGGTAATCGGCCTAGAAATGGGAACGGTATGGCGCCGCGCGGGTGCAGAGGTTCACATTTTAGAAGCGATGCCAGACTTCTTAGCCGCTGCTGATGCCGCCGTGGCCAAAGAAGCACTCAAACAATTTACCAAACAAGGTTTACAGCTCAATTTAGGCGTCAAAATTGGCGCGATTAAAACCAGCAAAAAAGGCGTCGAGATCGCCTATCTTGACGCCAGTGGCGCCGCACAAAAATTAAGCGCGGATAAATTAATTGTTTCTATTGGCCGTCTGCCCAATACGCAAAATTTGGATCTGGCCAAAGTCAAGGTCGCCACTGATGAACGCGGGTTCGTCATCGTCGATGATGATTGCAAAACAAATATCCCCAATATTTGGGCAGTAGGTGATGTGGTACGCGGCCCCATGCTGGCGCATAAAGCTGAAGAAGAAGGCGTCGCGGTTGCTGAACGCATCGTCGGCCAACACGGCCACGTCGAATTCCGCACCATTCCCTGGGTCATTTATACCCATCCAGAAATCGCATGGGTTGGCGCCACCGAACAACAATTAAAAGAGCAGGGCGTTGCATATCGCGCGGGCAGCTTCCCATTTGCCGCCAATGGTCGTGCACGTGCATTTGGTGACACAACGGGATTTGTAAAAATCTTGGCGGACGCCACGACTGATGAAGTTTTGGGCGTACACATTATTGGCCACCTTGCATCTGAGTTGATTGCTGAAGCCGTCATGGCAATGGCTTTTCACGCCTCGTCTGAAGATATCGCACGGATTTGTCATGCACATCCCACTTTGTCGGAAGCCACCAAAGAAGCCGCATTGGCCTTAGATAAACGCGCGCTGAATTATTGAACTTAGAAAAGACACTTTAGCGTCACATGTCGAGGGTCTAATCGCCTTATGTATCAACTGAGGTGTCAACTGGTAGGGGTCGCCTCAGAAAACGGAAAACAAAGCACGCTAAGCCCTGACGAACTTTTTTCCAGCGGCGACTTCTTTGGCTCAGTAAGAGCTAAGTCTGCCTGGGTAACTTCTCCAATGTGCAAATCCCTGCACTCTTTTGGAGAAGCATCATGTACCGCTACACAAAACTACCCCTGCTAGCCATTGCCATTGCAGCGACAGGAGCCGTGGCCTACGCCGCCAAAGGCGGCATGGAAAACGACGCCTTGGCAATCAGCACAGCCAAGATTCCTCTCGCTCAGGCTGTCACTGTCGCTGAGCAACATGCCAACGGCAAGGCGTCGCGTGCCGAGTACGAGAACTCGAAGCAAGGATGGGTCTACGACGTGGAGGTCGTCAGCGGAGCCAAGGTCTTCGATGTCCGGGTCGATGCCGACAAAGGCACGGTCATCTCGTCCGCTGAGGACAAAGCGGATCACGATGACGACCACGACAAGCAAGACTGACACCTCGCCAGCATGGCCGGGTCGCCACCTGTGCGGCGATCCGGCCCGGAGACCGCATGGAATCAATCAACCACACACTGTTTCTCTGGCTCAACGCGCCGGAGCATCCCAGCGCTTTGGCGCTGACGCTGGCGACCTTCTTTGCTGAACAGCTCATCTGGGCAGTACCGCTTCTGATAGGTATCGGATGGCTTCGTGGTAGCGAAGGCAATCGCAAGGCCATGCTCGTTGTAACCGCATCGGGGTTACTGGGCCTTCTGATTAACCAAGCCATCGGACTGGCCTGGGTGCATCCCCCGACCTTTCATGATCGGTCTGGGGCATACCCTTATCCCTCATGTTGCCGATTCCTCTTTCCCAAGCGATCACCTGACGCTGTGGTGGGCCGTTGCGTTCAGCCTCCTGTTACAGCGACAACATCGGAGTGCAGGCATCAGCCTGGCCTTGTTGGGCGTTCCGATCGCTTGGGGTCGCATCTACCTTGGTGTGCATTTCCCATTTGACATGATCGGGGCGATCTCGGTCGCCTTACTCAGTACTTGGCTGACCTTGCGTGAAGCCCACTGGTATTTGGGGCCAAGTTTCCGTCTCGCCACCGCAATTCATCACCGGCTTTTTGACAAATTGATTGCGCTCGGATGGGTACGTGAGTAAGCCTATGGTTTGGCTAAGTCTGGCCAGGCAAACTAACGCTAATCGTTTCACTTATCAAGGAGAACATAATGAACACATTGCCTAAGAGTAGAGCCACAGTCTGGCTCAACAAAGTCCCAGAGGTCGCTCTTTCCTTCTGGATCATCAAAATCATGTCCACGACGGTTGGTGAAACTGTTGCCGACTATCTGGCAGTCGAGGCGGGCTTGGGGCAAGGCCTGACGCGAAGCGTCATGGCCGCTCTGTTGGCAGCCGCCTTATTTATGCAGTTGCGTACTCGCCGTTATACCCCTTGGATTTACTGGCTGACGGTGGTGCTCGTCAGCGTGGTCGGCACCCAGATCACCGATCTGCTGACCGATGGCCTTGGCGTCAGTCTGTACATAAGCACTTCGGCGTTCGCCGTGGCGCTCGCCGCGATCTTCTTCGTCTGGTATCGGGTCGAGCGCACCCTGTCCATCCACGACATCGTGACGCGAAGCCGGGAGCTGTTCTATTGGGCAGCCATCCTCTGTACCTTTGCGCTAGGCACGGCTGCTGGGGATTTGGCGACAGAGGCATTGGGCTTGGGCTTTACCTGGGGCGCGGTGGCGTTCGGAGCACTGATCGGCATCACTTATGCGGCCTGGCGCATGGGAGGCAATGCCGTACTGACCTTCTGGATCGCCTATATCTTGACCCGCCCCTTCGGCGCCGCACTCGGTGACTTGCTGACGCAGGCCAAGACCTATGGCGGCCTCGGCATGGGTGCTATGTGGACGAGTGCCCTGTTTCTCTCGGTGATCGTCATCCTAGTGGCAGTAGCACAAATAGGCATGAATAGAAGCCACTCCGCTCAACTCGCTGAATAAACCACTTTTTACAACACAAGGAGAAAAATATGACCAATCAACACTCAATCGTTCGCCCTATCGTCGCCGTATCAGTGGCAGCAATCTTGGCTCTGGCTGCTGGTTGCACCAAGCACGCCGATCAGAACAGCGCAGCATCCGCCGCAACGATACCGACTGCCACGTCAACGCAGGGCAAAGCCGCCTCTAAGCTAGGGGACCTATCGGCCTTCAGCAGGATTGCTGCCGATGTGGCCACCATCGTGGATAAAGGCGACTTGCCCGCCGCGAAGACTCGCATCAAGGACTTGGAGGTCGCATGGGACTCAGCCGAGGCTGGTTTGAAACCACGGGCAGCCGATGATTGGCATATGCTCGATAAAGCCATAGACAAGTCGCTTTCAGCGCTACGGGCAGACGCGCCGAATCAGGCCGATTGCAAGACAGCAATGACCGCGCTATTGAAAGCCTTCGATGCACTACAAGGTTAACTAGAACGATGTCATCATTTGTCGAATTCAGGTTCAGCCTTGAATAATTGACTTTTGGGAGGGGGAATGCGGGTATTGCTGGTTGAAGACGATCTCATGATCGGAGACGCGATCCAAGGTGCCTTGAAGGACGCTTCCTACGCCGCTGATTGGGTGAAGGACGGCCAGGCGGCACTCACAACGCTGGGCTGTCAGCACTACGATCTGGTGCTTCTCGATCTGGGTCTGCCCGGCAAGGATGGACTGGAGGTGTTGGCCAGCCTCCGCGCCAAAAACAACCCTATCCCCCTGCTCATCATTACAGCGCGTGACGGCTTGGATGATCGCCTGCGCGGCCTGGATGGCGGGGCCGACGACTATGTATCCAAGCCTTTTCAGATGGCGGAGCTACTGGCTCGGATGCGCGCCGTATTGCGGCGCAAGAGTGGGACAGCAACGCCGGTACTCGGCAACGGCGTGGTGTCACTCGACCCAGCCACCAAAGAGGCTAGCGTCAATGGTGGTACCTCGTTGCAATTGTCCAACCGCGAGTTCTCGCTGCTGCAAGCCTTGCTGGTACGGCCCGGAGCCATTCTTTCGCGTAGCGAGCTAGAGGATCGAATCTACGGCTGGGGTGAAGAGGTCGAAAGTAATGCAGTCGAATATCTGATCCATGCCTTGCGCCGCAAGCTGGGCAGCGGGGCCATCAAAAACGTCAGGGGAATCGGATGGATGGTTTCAAAAGGCGCTTGAACGAGTCGCTTCAGCTAAAGCTGTCCGTCACCCTGTCGCTGGCCATTCTCGTGGTGGCCCTAGTGGCGGGCGTCTTCTCGTTCCTGTCCGCCTTCGATGAAGCCCACGAGCTACAGGACGACGGTCTGCGTCAAATGGCACAGCTCATGGATCGGCAGCACCTGTCTCCTGCATCTCCAACCACCGATGTTCGTCCGAAGGATGCCGATGAAGAGTCGCGCGTGATCGTTCAGCAATTGGGTGAGGCCAATCCCTCTGTGGCAGACGTGGATGCAGGTGGAACACTTCCACTCCCAGCATCCTTGGCCGATGGGCTGCATAACCTGGAGGTTGGTGGCGAGACATTCCGCGTGTTGGTCAAGACAACAGCGGCTGGAGAACGCATTGCCGTGGCTCAGGAATCTGGCTTCCGCGATGAAATTGCCCGCGATGGGGCGCTGCGCACGGTGATGCCTTTCCTGATTCTCGTGCCGGTGCTGCTGTTGATCGTCGCTGACCTGGTACGCAAGATGTTCCGTCCGATTGCCGCGCTCTCCAAGGAAATCGACCTGCGCGCCGACCAGGAACTGCATCCCGTCGAGTACCAACACCTTCCGGTTGAGGTGCGTCCGTTTGCCCTGGCGATCAATCGACTGCTTGCTCGTGTCGGCCAGTCGATGGAGTCCCAACGACGCTTTGTAGCAGATGCCGCGCATGAGCTGCGCTCGCCGCTGACTGCTATGTCCTTGCAAGCGGAACGAGTGGCAGACGCGGAAATGTCCAACCTGGCGCGCGAACGGCTGGCGGTGTTGCGCCAGGGGATCGAGCGCGGACGAAGCCTGCTGAATCAACTCTTGACCTTGGCCAAAGCCCAGTCGGTCACTGACCTGCCGCGATCGCCGGTATCCGTCCAAGGCGTCTACCGCCGCGTACTAGAAGATCTCATGCCGCTGGCCGAGGCCAAGCACATCGACATCGGTGTCGAAGGTATGCAAGACACCGAAGTGTGGGCGAGCGAGTTGGACATGATCGCCGTGGTCAAGAACCTGGTCGATAACGCAATCCGCTACACCCCACAGGGCGGGCGGGTCGATCTTTCCGTGGGGGTATCGCAAGGAAAAGTCGAGCTGCGTATTCAGGACAACGGGCCAGGTATCCCACTGGCCGAACGGGACCGGGTTTTTGACCCCTTCTACCGCATGCTGGGTAGTGAGCAGATTGGCTCAGGCTTGGGTCTGTCCATCGTTCAAACGATTGCTCATCGCATCGGTGCGGAAATCCGCCTCGACTTCGCAGATGACGTTCAGCAAACTGGCTTAGTCGTTACGATTATCGCTCCTATGAAGTAGCGATGTTGAACAACGTAGGGAGGGGGAATGGTTTCTTCAGTGGGGTGGTTTTATTGGGCTTTACTGTCTGCTGTCTTTGCGGCGCTGACGGCCATCTTTGCCAAGGTGGGCATTCAGGGGGTTGATTCCGATTTGGCCACCTTGATCCGAACGGCAATCCTCATCGTCGTCCTGTCGGTGTTTGTCGCCTACACGGGAAAATGGGCCAACCCTTTGGAGTTGTCACCCAAGACATGGCTTTTCCTCGGGCTGTCCGGCTTGGCTACAGGCGCGTCGTGGGCGTGCTGTTCAACGCTGCCAAGAACAAACATCAGCAGCAAGTTCAGGCCGCTCCGAGCGATGCAACCGGCTTAGCGTGCTTTATTTTCCGTTTTCTGAGGCGACCCCTGGTATACAGCAAACACAAGCTGTTCCTATCGCGAACTGTTTTTGTCGGGAACTGCGCGCTCACTTCTACAAATTACCTACCCCTTCATTTTTGTTTCATTCTTGATTATTAGAATCACGGCAAGATCAAGACACTGACTCAAGACACAGGCCGTTTGTGTCTTGAGCTTTAATTTGATCTTTAAACTTAGGCGGCAATTTCTGCTTAAATTTACGAGTCAGTTCATTTTTTCTTTAATTCTCAAAACTAATCAATATGAAAGTTAAATTTTTAGCCGCAATTGCAGTCATAACGCTCTCTTCAAACTTGGCGTTTGCCCAACAAGCTATCGTTATCAACAAATCCATCACGGAAAAAGAAGCCCTTGCCGCCCAAACGGCTTGGTGCTCTGCACTGCTAGACATCAACGCTACATACAACCAGAAAGGCTACGCTGCTGCCAAAACATTGGCGGAGAAGGTTATCGATGCCGCATACGCATACCAAATGGGCGTAGTCCTCTTTAAGCCGACACTCACAGTGAACCCACAAACATTCCGCCCCACTCGCGCTGGAGCAGTCGCCTATTTTGTGGGTGGCAGCGCAGAATTCCCCGCTGATAAAGGTTTTGCGATCAAGGGTTGGACAAAATGCGTACCCGTAAACAATGCAATTTTCATAGATGGCAACAGTGCTATCACCATGGGTAAAGTCCACTTCACCGATAAGGACGGTAAAGTCACTACGGTTGATAAAACTTGGGGCTACATTAAAGATGACGCGGGTAATTTGCGTATCAATCTGCACCACTCATCGCTGGAATATCAAGCTAAATGAGTGTGATAAAAACTTCAGATGCACATAAAAAAACAGTCTAAAAAATAATTTTAGCGAACTCAAGTAGCACCCATAAAAATGCCCCGTCGATTTTTTTCGCGGGGCATTTTTTTTGAAACGAGATTGTTTCTGCCAACCACACTAAAGACCACAAAATATTGGGCTATTACTTCGCCGCCATTGCGCTTGTGCAGTGGATTGATAAAACACGTTCTAACAAATTAACAAATTCGGGGCAACTGTTCTGCGCTGAGCCAGTCAACGACACGCTGGCCGCCCAAATGCGTGGTCATCGTCACAAATTGATGTTCATCTGCAACCACTGTGCCGACTTGTGCGGCAGCCCCACCCAAAGGATGGGCACGCATCGCAGCCAAGACTTTTTCGGCGTCATTGGCACGAACCAAACATAACAATTTGCCTTCGTTGGCAACGTTGAGCGCGTCTAAACCCATAATTTCACACGCGGCCTGAACATTAGCGCGAATCGGTAAGGCCGCTTCTTGTAAACGGACACCCACATGTGATTGTTGGGCGATTTCGTTTAAAGTTGCCGAAAGCCCGCCACGGGTAATGTCGCGCAAAGTGTGAATTATTGCGCCGCTGGCATAAATCGCCTCGACCAAAGTATGCAAAGACGCGCTGTCCGATTGCACCTCAATATCAAAGCCCAGACTTTCGCGTTGGGCCATGATTGCAATGCCGTGATCTCCTAAATAACCCGAGACCAAGACCGCATCGCCCGCCACTGCGCGACTGCCCGAAGGTGTGACGCGCCCAGTTGGCACCACACCCACGCCACTGGTGCTGATAAAAATTTGATCGCCCTTACCGCGCTCAACCACTTTGGTATCGCCACAGACAATTTGCACATTGGCAGCGCGTGCGGCGGCCCCCATGCTACGAACGACTTTATCGAGTACCGCCAAAGGCAAACCTTCTTCCAAAATAAAGCTCACCGATAAATACAAAGGATGCGCGCCCATCACCGCCAAATCATTCACCGTCCCGTGTATGGCCAAACTGCCAATGTCTCCGCCTTGAAAAAATATCGGCGACACCACGTGCCCATCAGTCGTCATAACCCAACGCGCGCCGTCGGGCAGTGCCGGCAAAATCGTCCCGTCGTCGCCTTGCGCCAATAAATCATTGCCCAGATGAGCAACAAATAACTCACGAATTAACTGCGACGTCGCGCGGCCACCGGCGCCGTGACTCATATCAACATGACCATTTTTAATGTCCAAAGGACGAATGTATTTTTTCATCAGTTAAATTTTTGGTTTGATTGGATTCATCATCAACACAGAGAATACGGAATGACGAAGTGATCGCTCTATGTCAATTGAGATTACGCGACACCATTACGCAGCCCCATTACGCAGCCCCATTACGCAGCCCCATTACGCAGCCCCATTACGCAGTCACCACCGGAATATCACGAAAACGACCATAGGTGTAATGCGCCGAACATGCGCCTTCTGAAGACACCATGCACGATCCCATCGGCGATTCTGGCGTGCACACCGTGCCAAATAAAGTGCAATCTTGCGGTGTTTTCGCACCGCGCAAAATCGAACCGCACTCGCATTTTTTATGATCGGGAACGGTTTGGTACGGCACATTAAACCGCTCTTCAGCATCAAACTGTGCAAACGCTGCACGCAGTTTCAAAGCACTGTGCGGCATCTCACCCAAGCCACGCCATTCAAAACTATCGCGCACTTCAAAAACCTCATTCATCAAATTTTGCGCCACGACATTGCCCGCAAAAGTGACGCCGCGACTGAATTCATTTTCAATTTCAACGCGCCCCTCATTCACCTGCAAAACCAATTGATAGATTGCTTGCATCACGTCTAAAGGTTCAAATCCACCAATCACAACCGGCTTGCGATATTTTTCAACAAACTGACTGTACGCTGATAAACCAATAATCACCGACACGTGTGAAGGTCCGATAAAGCCGTCTAAATTCACCGTACCTGACTCCAAGGGTAAATTCAAAATATGCGCAATCGCTGGTGGCGTCAACACATGGGCGCATAACACGCTGAAGTTTTTTAACTGCAAACGCTGCGCGCTTTTGACCACTAAAGCGGTTGGCGGCGTCGTCGTTTCAAATCCGATTGCGAAAAAAATCACTTGCCGATCTGGATTTTTTTGGGCTAACTCAAGGGCATACGCCGCATTGCCAATCATTCGAATATCCGCACCCAAAGCTTTGGCGCGCAAAAGCGATAAATTATCAGACGCTGGGACGCGCAAAGTATCCGCATAGACGCACATAATTGCCGCCTGTTCACGCGCCAAACGTATCGCCATATCAATTCGACCAATCGGCAAAACGCACACTGGACAACCCGGGCCATGAATCATACGAATATTTTTGGGCAATAAATCAATGACTCCATAGCGCGAAATTGCGTGGGTATGACCGCCACAGAACTCCATAAAATGATAGTGTCGCGTCGGATCAACCGCCGCGTTAATTTTGTCCGCAATGATTTTTGCCACTGCGCTGTCGCGAAACTCGTCAACGTATTTCATCGCGCCACCTCCGCGACAAATCGCGCTAGAGTTGCTTGAGCTTCTTGTGGATTAACAATACCAATGGCGTGATCGACGTGCACAATCACATACTCGCCGAGTTTGACTTCGGGAACCAACTCCACCGAAATCACTTTGCGCACACCATCTAAATCAATTTTGGCCAGCTCGTTTGACACGCGCTCGACCACTTTGGCAGGAATCGCAAGACACATAAAAAGACCTTTCTAGGAGAAGATTGATAAATTAAACCGTGTTCAAAACACTTTCGTTGTTAACACCTTGATAACTATTTTTTATGGCGATGCGACGGCCCCAACCCATGCCTGCCCCAGCGCAATCGCCGCATCACCGCACGAATATTGACGCGGAATCAACACGGTATGCCCCGCTACATTTATTCCTTGCTCCAAACGCGCGCGCAAAATTCGATTCAACAAACAGCCCCCATTCAAAATTATTTTCTGCAAGGGAAGTCCTTTGACCTCATCCAAAACTGTCGCGACTAAGGCGTCTGCCAAACCATAATGAAATGTCAACGCGGCCTGCGCTTGCGCAGAAACATCGTAATTGGCCAAGCGCACGCGTGCGGCCAAAGCCAACAACCACGGCGCCAATTCAATACTGTTTGGCAAATTCAATGTCTTCACCGAAATGGCACATTCATCATCACACTTTGCCAGATTCATTTTGGCATCAATCGCGCGCTGCGCGTACTGTTCCAAAATAATTGCCGCTTCAGCCTCTGCCTGCACTGCCGGCGCAATGCCAAACAGGGCGGCGGCGGCATCAAACCAACGCCCTGCCGCTGTCGTCTTGGGCTTTTGATCCCACACACCGGCACGCAAAGAAGACGCGAGTGCCGTCACTATGTCTGATGTCGTACCCGCACTGGCGGCAATATATTCGGCAGCACGCCAATCTTGCGCCGCGTGACACACCGCTAAAGCCATACGCCAGGGTTGTTGCGCGGCCTTATCTCCACCGGCTAAACACAAGGCCTGCAAATGTGCGCGACGCTGCATGTCTGGCCCATTGACACACAATAATTCCCCACCCCAGGCGTGACCATCATTGCCCAAACCCACACCATCCAAAGCCCAACCGTGTACAGGGCTTTGATCATGGGCGATACCAAATTCAGCGCACACCGCAGCGATATGGGCGTGATGGTGTTGTACCGCCAAAATCGGCACGGACAATTCGCGCGCTAAGGTCTGTGCTAATTCGGTGCTGTAAAACTGCGGGTGCGCATCGTGAACAATCACATCGGGTTGCCACGGCGCGCCCTTGATCCCACCACCCCTCAAACCCGCACGAACGCTTTCATGCAAAGCCGCGCGAGCTTGGGGAGTCGATAAATCACCATGTATCGGTGACCACACCAGTTGCGCACCATCGACATAACAAACGCGGTTTTTTAAAAACGCGCCCAAGGCCAATACTTTGCTCGTGCCAAAGGGCTGAATTGTTTCAAATTCAAACATGCCAACAGTTAATGGCTGTGTCCATGCGGATGACCGTGACCATGATGATCGTGATCGTGGCCGTGATGATCGTGATCGTGATCGTGGCCGTGATCGTGAGTGTGATCCCGCACCGATTGGTAATGCCGCAACAACCACGACAACCACGACGCCATTCCCGCGCCGGTAGTTGCGCTGACTTCAATAATTTGAATGTGCGGATTGACCCGACGCGCATTGACTAAACATTGACTCACGTTAAAGGACACATAGGGCAATAAATCCACTTTGTTCAGAAGCATGACCGATGCCGCCGCAAACATATCGGGATATTTCAAAGGTTTGTCTTCGCCCTCGGTGACCGATAACACCGCAACTTTGGCCGCTTCACCCAAATCCCACATCGCCGGACAAACCAAATTACCGACGTTTTCGATCATCAAAATCCCGCCATGATCGTGCACCGGTAATTGACCAAACGCCTGTGCCACCATCGGCGCATCCAAATGGCAACCCTTACCGGTATTGACTTGTACCGCCTCGACACCGGTCGCGCGAATACGATCGGCATCAACCGAAGTTTGCTGATCGCCTTCAATCACAGACAAACAAATTTCGGGATGCTGTTGTTTTAACAAAGCCAAGCTCGCGCATAACAAAGTCGTTTTGCCAGAACCAGGACTGGATACAAAATTTAAGGCGAGGACACCATGATCATGAAAGTGCACACGATTTTGTTGGGCGATTGAATTGTTAGCCGACAAGACATTTTGTTCCAACTGAATCGCGCGCTCGGTACTCATCCCCGGCACGCTGACGCCGGCAGGATTCAAACCAAAATGCAAATGCTGTCCAGCGGGCTGTGCCATCGCGTCCTTGGTTTTATCCGCAGTTTGCGCCGTTGATAAGCTTGATGATCCTGAACATCCACAAATAACACACATAAAAATCCTTTCTAATGAATCAATTCAATTATTCCTTCACAAACAACTCTTTCACCGTCACCTCGGTGCCGCCCGTTGCCTGTAAACGCGTACCCGCACAATCGGGGCAAGAATCCAGCCGCGAATAAATCGCCACCGTTTTATCGCACGTAAAACACCACGCTTGCCCGCTCTGCTCTTGATACTCAATGCTTGCACCTTCAAGTACCGTACCAAGCTGCAAGGCAGAGAGCGAAAACTCTAAAGCCCGTAGCTCAACGCCCGCCAGCGCGCCGTACTCGATCACCAAGCGCGACACTTGTGGCGGCGGCGATTCGTTTTTAAGCGCCTGCTCAACCATTGTCAAAATTGCGGTGGCAATACTGGCTTCGTGCATGAATACTCTTTTTAAAAACTCATCAACAAAATATAGTGACCGCTTGATCAAAAATAAAGCGCATCAGCGTGTTATTTTTCACTCCACTTGCCACGCCACACAGGGGTCAAAAATTTGCATCACCGCATTGATGCGATCGACATTCAGTACGCCACGCTGCCGCATAGATTCAAGCGTTTGCTGCACGACTCCCTGCGGATGAAACACCCACTCAGTCGGGGCCAAAATATTCACTTCAGCAATTTTCCCCATCGCGTCTACACGCACCCGATGTACCAAAATACCACGCGCCATTTCTACCGCCGCGATACCGTCTTGTGGTGCCAGCCTAAACGCGCTCGCACGATCATCCGCACCACCATCAGCATCACCAATCATGCGCACAATTTGCGCTAAACGCGCCAATTCTCGCGCCACCATGTGCTTTGTTGCACCATACAAAGCCGCCACACTGGCATCAGCACATTGCCCCTGATACACGGGGCGATAGCGTTGGACACTGGGCACTTGCGTCAAAGTCTGCCACTCTCGCCACTGCGCCGCCGTTGTCGGCAAACGCAATGAAGACACTTCAGGAACTGCCGCAGGCGCATCGGTTGCAAACACCTCTTCAGACAGTTCACGCGCACTGCGCAACCACGTATCAAGATTCCACGCGATGACGCTGCTTGCCTGGCTCGTGTTCACCCAATCGTAAAGACCCGCAATATTTCCCTGTTGCTTTTGTTGACTTGGTGAATTTATTGTTAACGCCGCATAGCAATCCGCCCAACTTTGACCAAATACCAATTCTTTCCACATTTTTGGTGCCTCTTGCACCGAGGCTTGTAACAACTGGCGCGCCAAATTCACGGGTAAAACGCGAGCAGTCATTGCCAAATAACGCGCATGCTCTTGCAAGCTGCTGTGAATCAGGATGGGCAATATTTGTTGCACCGCAAACACCTCATCACCGCCCTGTGCCGCGACCAGTGCAAGTTTCAAGGCGGCTTGATGCGCATGACCACACAGTGCCAGTAAAACATCAACCCGTTTCAAAGCGACTTCGGGCGCTAATCCGATCAAGGCTTGCTCAGCCAGCAAAAAACGGCGGTTATCCACTTCAACCCCCTTTGGGGTCACTCGAATCGTAATCGTCATCGCCGATTAGGTCTGCCGAACACGACCACGCAAAAAATTGCGCCGACTGCTATCAATTTGCGCATCTGCAAGAGCCTGTTGCGCCGCAAGCTGTGTCGCTTTTTCCTGCGCAATGCGTAAGGCATCTTGCATCTGATGCCATTCTTGCATCACGCCTTGAGCCAAGGCCACTACTGCCGCTTGATCAGCAAACTCCAACACCGGCGATACTAAAGAGCAGGCCTCAAACCCACCGAAAGGATGACTGCCGCCAAAATCTTCGTACGCGCCAATAAACATATAGCGATCAGCACCCCACTGATGAACCCGCTCGACACCCACTGGCGGATGTTGTCGCGCATCATCTGCAAGAAAAACCCAATTCACGCACCACGGGGTAATCAAAACGCCTAAACTACCACTGATGTTCGACACCGCGTCATGATTGTGTTCACAACTTTGAGCATGACTTTGAGTACTACTCTGAGCATCAAGCTGATTGTTATTTTGCAGAGCGATCCATTGATACGGCGTAAAACCTATCGTCGCAACCTGTAATCGGTGATTACAAATCGGCACATCATGCATCCGTTCACGCGCGATTCGCTCAAACAAATTTTGTAAGGCCTGAACGCGCATTGTCAATCTGAACTCAACACCATAAACTGTTCGCGTGCACCATCACACTGTGGACAACGCCAATGAGCAGGCAGATCAGTAAACGCCATTCCGGGTTCGATCTGCCACTGTGGATCACCTTCTTTGGGATCGTAAACCCACCAACAAATTTTGCATTCCAAGCGAGTCTGGGCAGTAATTTTGCCAGAGTCACCTAAGTAACTGCCTTCAAATCCTGCACGACCATGACCTTCTACACTCATAAATTCACTTTAAAAATTGCGGATGATCATGGCGAGCGTGCACAAAGGTCTGCACTTATTGCGACTCTAACCACGCTAAAACTTCGGTCAAACGTTCGGCGCTATCGTGTAAATCTTCTGCCGAGGCGCACGCGACTGATGGAATCCGAACGATTTCGATAGTGTTCAAAATCATTGAATCTTGCGAGTTGTAATACACCACGCGCCACACGCCAGCAACCGCGCAACGCGTAATACGGCAATTGCCATAACCACGCGACAAAATCGTCACTTGACTATCACCCAACAACGCATCCATCACCCCAACATCCTCAGGTGACAAGGGCAACAAAGTTAAATTGATGATGTAGGCTTGTTCGCGCACGCGACCCTGTGCCCGATCTAGTGCGATTTGCTCACGCATTTCCTCCATCAAAGTTGGCGCGTTCATCACTTCGGCTGGCCAAGTAAAGTTGGCGACCATTTGGTCTAAATCAACCCCGTCTTCCAAGTCAATTAAGCATTCAGGGAAATTGGCGACTTCGATGTAATCATCGACTAAGTGCCAGCTGTCACCAAATCCGCTCATGTGCACCACGCGCCAAATGCCGGCAAACACCGACTCTTGCGCATGAATTTTGAAGGTGGGCGTTTCAAATTTTGCCGCCACCTCACCCTCACCAAAAACTTGATTGATGACGTTGCGTGTTTTGATATCAGCGTCTTTCAAGGAAATGATTTGTGAGACACCTTGATAATTTTGCGCCAGCGTGAGCGCTTGATGCAAATAGCCACCCGCCGCGCTTTGATCGCGCAAAACATCATCCGGAATCACCGGCTGACGATAGGTTGACATGTCTTTGGGCATATCGATGTATTCCAATACATCGTCTTCGGCGTGACTGCCCGGCCCTAACAGGCCTTCAATCGCACGAACAGGAATAGGAAAGGGTTTGCGTGTTTCCATGATGATTTTAAAGTTTTGAATCAATCAAATTTGAATCAACCAATGCTGAATCAACCAATGCTGAATAAACCAATAGCGCTTGCCGAGACATCATGAGCAACAATCACTGCGTCATTCTGCCTTGCCGCACTATCTGCGCACTACCTACGCACTACTGGCAATGTCAGCAACAGCCCTTCTAATGCTCATTTCTATTGGAATTCAATAAGGGCACTTCTATAAATACAGAATGTGCGGATGAAGTGCGAGGCGCACAGCACACAGAAACCAGAGCGTACATACAGTACGTGAGGATTTCGCGTACTGCGCAACAAAGCAATTCGCCGCAAAAATGAATTGATAGAAGTGCCCATAATACGGTCAATGACAACTGCTGTCTTTGCTGTCACCGTTAACTACCGCGATTCCAATGCTGGGCGCACGTTTGGGTACTGCCGCCAAAAGTGTCGGCAACTGCACCAAATAATCATCCCAATCCAACATTCCGCCCAGACAATCCAAATACTGGCCATCACGGAAAAAAATCATACTGGGGCGACGCGTTGCACCATATTTTTTGGCAATTGCATCTTCGTCCGCAGCCGTCACCATTCCCATAAAAAACTGTGGGTAGCTGGCAGAAAAATGTTGGCGCAATTCTGGCAACACCACCGCGACATCCAGACCTTCGGGATAGCGCACCGGATCACCCGCGACTAACAAAACACAAATTCCTGCTTGAGCCACGGTGCGTTCACAATTTTCCAAATCCACCCATGCCGCATGCGGCATCGTCGCGACGCGTGTAAATAAAGGATGAGCTTGATTTGAAACGGGTGGCAGTGGCAAATCAATGGCAAAAGTAGATTCTGAAGTCATAGATTAGAAAATAAAAAAAGACTGGGTAAAACCACGCAAAACATAAAACTCAACTGCGCTACAAAAAAATGATCATTCGCTTTAACCTTGACCGGTCAAGGTTTTGATCTGATCAGACGCCATTTGCGAGGGCAGATTAAACGAAAAATCATCCGCTGCAATTGACACGCCCTCATACACTTTGCGCAAAGCGGCATGTGCTTCATTCATTTCATCGGCGCGCTCGGGCGACAAAATTTCTAAGGCATTACCTAAAAATCCCAAGACCCATTGACCCACTTGCGGATCACCAATCAAAGCCGTATTCAAACGTTCGGTATGGCCAACATTGTCTTGCCCTTGGGCAAAGCCCGCTTCGACCGAGGTGATTTGAAAAGGGATTCCGAGACACATAATCAATTCAGAG
>JAVKLU010000039.1:0-60083 GCA_031538895.1 Burkholderiaceae bacterium
CTTGCGCTTCCAGCTGGTTGCGCGAGAGCAGGGCTTTGCAGTAAAAATTGGGCGGATCGAGGGCAACAACAACCAATTTGTACTCAAGATAACTACAAAACCTGCGAATCCCATCGCCATCAAGGTGTACAGCGACAACACTAGGGTGAATGAAATTCTTGGCAGTGTGGTACTGCAGGCACTTTGATCCCGGCAATTGAGATCGCTGCAAACGTTTAAATCAAGCGACTATTTAAGCGCTCGTCTGCGTTTTCCATGGCACGCTCAGCGTAGCGCGATGACGCCTAGATGGGAGGTTCTTGTACCCACCAATCCCGATAGACTTTGAGCGCGCTAGATCTAAAAATACTGGACAAGGAAACAATTTTCTCACACAATTCGCGCCTATTTTAAACACTTGTTTTAATCGATTGTTTTAATTCCCTGCTCATTACCGTGGACACGCGCGAACTCATCATCACCGTTGCTGAAGACTTGTTCATCGAACAGGGCTATGCCGACTCCTCATTGCGCCAGATTACGCAAAAAGCAGGCGTCAATCTCGCGGCGGTCAATTACCACTTTGGCAGTAAAGAAATTTTGCTCGCAGAAATTTTGAAGGGGCATCTCAGTGCCTTGAATCAAGAGCGTTTAGAGGCCCTCACACAATTACGGCAAGCAGCTCAAGCGAGGCAGGGACAGACGATCCGCCCCTCTTTAATTATGGAGGCTTTTTTTGGCACGGTCTTCAAACGCGCCCGCGACAATCCACGGGGTGCCGTGTTCTTACGTTTGTTGGGCCGGGTGCACACCAGTCCTCACGACTTTATTCGGGTTCTATTCGCGGGGGAGCACACTCAAGTATTAGAGGCTTATTTAACCGAGCTATACCGCGCCCTGCCACAGGTCAACAAAGCAGAAATTTTGTGGCGAATGGACTTTATGGTGGGGGCAATGGCCTACGCGATTGCGGGTACAGACACCCTGCGTCTGATTTCTAATTGGAATAACGAATCCTCCGAAACTCGCGCCGAGGAATGGGACCGCCTATATGAACGAATCATGAGCTTTTTAATGGGCGGCTTTCGCGCGCCTTTACCCGTGCACAAATAACATTCCTAAGGACAACAGTCTTATTCCCTCGATTTTTTTCTACGTCCCTAATCCCTAATACCCTCTTGACCATGATCTCAATTCTCATTCTGCTTTGCCTGATCACCCTCTTGCTCATCCGGCCTCTGCGCCGCACCCTAATCACGCCTTGGATATTCGCCCCCTTTCGGCGCAGTCTGCCGGTGATGAGCGCCACCGAGCGCACCGCTCTAAACGCCGGCACCGTATGGTGGGATGGTGATTTATTTAGTGGCACACCCAACTGGAAAAAATTCTTTGCCCTACCTATCCCCACGCTTTCAAAGGAGGAGCAAGCCTTCATGGATAACGAGGTGAACGCGCTGTGCGCCATGATCGATGATTGGCAGGCGACCACGGTTGATGGTGATTTAACACCGGCCGCGTGGGCACAAATTAAGGAACAAGGTTTTTTAGGTTTTATCATTCCCAAACAATATGGCGGGCTGGGGTTTTCGGCGTATGCACATTCAGAAATCATGACGCGCCTGTCCACGCGCTCCTCGGCTCTGGCGGTGTCGGTGATGGTGCCTAACTCCTTAGGCCCCTCAGAACTGCTCTTGCACTATGGGACCGATGCACAAAAAAACTACTATCTACCGCGCTTGGCAAAAGGCATTGAGATTCCCGCCTTTGCGCTCACGAGTCCTTGGGCTGGATCGGATGCCGCGGCGATTCCTGATAGCGGAATCGTATGTCGCGGACAGTATCAAGGTCAGGAAGTCTTGGGGCTGCGCGTCTCCTGGGACAAGCGCTACATCACCCTAGCGCCCGTATGTACGGTACTCGGATTAGCCTTTCGGGTTTATGACCCGGATCATTTGATCGGTAATGAAAACGACATCGGCATCAGCTGCGCCTTAATCCCGCACGATCATCCAGGCGTTGTTATTGGGCGGCGCCACCTGCCCTTAAACGCGGTATTCATGAATGGTCCTACGCAGGGCAAAGATGTCTTTATCCCGATGGATTTTGTCATTGGCGGGCAAAAAATGTTGGGCCAAGGTTGGCGCATGTTGATGGAATGTCTGGCTGTGGGACGCGCTATTTCTCTACCTGCCTCTAATGTGGGTATGGCGCAATTGAGCGCGCGTACCGTTGGAGCGTATGCCCGCGTGCGTCAGCAATTCAATACCGCAGTGGCCAATTTTGAAGGAGTGGAAGAAGCCCTGGCGCGCATCGCCGGTGGCGCCTATACCCTAGACGCGATGCGACGCATGACCGCACACGCGGTTGATTTAGGTGAAAAACCAGCCGTTCTATCGGCCATTGCCAAATATCAAGCGACCGAAGGTGCACGACGCATCGTCAACGATGGCATGGATGTGATCGGCGGTAAGGGCGTGTGCCTGGGACCGCGTAATTTTCTAGGGCGCGCCTATCAACAGATTCCTATTGGTATCACAGTCGAGGGTGCCAATATCTTGACGCGCAGTTTGATTATTTTTGGCCAAGGGGCTATTCGTTGCCACCCCTTTGTACGCGCGGAAATGGATGCGGCACAGATGAGCGATGCACGCGCTGCTTTGATCGCGTTTGATCGCGCATTTTTCGGTCATATGGCGCATGTGTGTAAAAACGCCTATCGCGCATTTACTCGCGCCATCGGTCTGGCTTGTACTCCTTCAGGTATTGCCTCCCCCAGTAAAAAATATGTACGCCAGATCAACCGCTATAGTGCGGCCTTTGCCCTCTTGGCTGATATGGCGATGTTGATTTACGGGGCCTCTTTAAAACGTCACGAAAAAATTTCGGCACGCTTAGGCGATATCTTGTCAGAGCTGTATTTATCTTCGGCGGTCATCAAACGATTCCACGATCAAGGCGGTCAAAAAAACGACTTAGCACTGTTACATTGGTCCACGCAGAGTGCCCTTTTTCGCACCCAAGAAGCTTTTCGTGGCGTGCTTGACAACCTGCCTTGTGCCTGGCGCGTAGTTCTACGAGGGATTTTGTTTCCCCTAGGATTTTGCCGTCGCCCACCCTCCGATGCCACGGGACAAGCCTGCGCACGCACGATCACCCAGACTGGTGGTGCACGCGATCGCCTCAGTGCCAGTTGCTTTATCCCAGCGGCCAGTAATGATCCGGCTTACCTCGCTAAAGAGCCGGTCTATGCCCTGGAAATGGCCCTCATCTCTAGCGAAGCAGCCTTGAACGTAGAGCAGGCATTACGTCGTACTTTGAAAAAAAATCCCCTACCTGCTCACCCCGACAACAATGTGCGCGACAGTGCTCGGGCCGCACATGCGGCGGGTCTATTGAGCGATGCGGACTTTGCCATATTGCAAACGCGCGATCAGTGGCGTGATGTGGTCATTGCGGTGGACGACTTCGCACATGATTTTTTAAAGTCAAAGGCATAAGGACACTTCTATAAATACAGAATGTGCGGATGAAGTGCGAGGCGCACAGCACACAGAAACCGGAGCGTACATACAGTACGTGAGGATTTCGCGTACTGCGCAACAAAGCAATTCGCCGCAAAAATGAATTGTTAGAAGTGCCCTAATCTGATTTATTTTTTTATTTAACGACAACAGCCTTTCATGAAACCCATTTATCTCATCGACGGTGCACGCTCCCCCTTCTTAAAAGCCCGTGGTGCGCCAGGCCCTTTTTCCGCCAGCGATTTGGCGGTACAAACCGGCCGTGCACTCTTACTGCGCCAGTCTTTTGCGCCAACTGATCTGTCCGAAGTCATCGTTGGTTGCGCGGCCCCCTCGCCAGATGAAACCAATATCGGGCGCGTCATTTCCCTGCGTTTGGGCTGCGGCAACGGGGTCATTGCCCACACAGTCATGCGCAATTGCGCCAGTGGAATGCAGGCAATAGACACTGCCATGGCCAATATTGAAACCGGCCGCAGCGAATTGGTACTGGCAGGAGGAGTGGACGCTCTCTCGCGTGCGTCCTTACTTTTTTCAGATGGCTTTGTGCGCTGGTTATCACGCTGGTATGCCGCCAAATCACTACCCGCTAAATTGCGTTTGTTGGCACAGATTCAATTAAAAGACTTGGCCCCTGTCATTGGTTTATTAAAAGGTTTGACCGATCCTGTCGTCGGACTGTCCATGGGCCAAACCGCAGAAAACTTGGCCTATCGTTTTGGTATCACTCGTGTCGAAATGGATGCCTTTGCGCAAACCAGTCACCAAGCTGCGGCGGCTTATACCAAGGTCTCGCCAGACGCACAAATCATTCCCTTGTTTGATGCAAAAGGAAAAATCTACGCGAGCGACGACGGCGTACGTGCTGACGTATCAATCGAAAAACTTGCTACTCTCAAGGCCGTATTTGACCGTCCGCACGGCCAGATCACTGCGGGCAATAGCTCACAGGTCAGTGATGGCGCGGCATTGGTCATCCTGGCGAGCGAAGCGGCACTCTCCCGTTATGGCCTCACACCGATTGCAAAAATTAGCGATGTGCAATGGGCCGGCCTAGCTCCCGAACAGATGGGTTTAGGGCCCGTTTATGCGGCATCCAAAATTTTGACGCGCCAGGCTTTAGGTCTGAATGATGTCGCACGCTGGGAAATCAACGAAGCTTTTGCGGCACAAGTATTGGCCTGTCAAGCCGCCTGGAGTGATGAGAATTTTTGCCGCAAGGAATTGGGCTTACCTGGCGCGCTGGGGGCCATCGATCCCCTCAAATTAAATCCTCATGGCGGCGCGATTGCCCTTGGACATCCGGTCGGCGCATCGGGCGCGCGGATCGTGCTGAAACTCTGCGCAAGTTTGAAATCAGGGGAACGCGGCATGGCGGCGATTTGCATCGGCGGTGGCCAAGGCGGCGCGATGTTGATCGAAAAACTCTAGTCAATACCGCTCCCAACAATACGACGCCAAAACACGACACCCAAAAAATACGGCACCAAACCACTCTCTCAATCCTAAAACCTATGTCCTCCTCTTTCCCCACCCTCACCCACTGGCGCACCCACATCGATGCCGATGGTATCTTGCACCTTACCCTAGATACCGCTGACAGCTCGACCAATATTCTGCGTTTTGCCGTGCGTGAGGAATTGCGCACTCTTTTGACGGTACTCGAAAAAACACCTCCTAAAAATTTATGCGGAATCATGTTTGTGTCGGCAAAAAAAACTGGTTTTATTGCCGGCGCCGACATTGGGGAATTCGGTCAATTTAACACCGCGTACAAGGTGCAAGGCTTGGTGCAAGAAGGTTGGGATTTAATGAACCGCATCGCGCGCCTACCTCTACCCACTTTGGCTTTGATCGACGGCCATTGCTTGGGTGGTGGACTGGAATTAGCCCTGGCTTGTCGTTATCGTGTGGTGACTGAAAACGCAAAAATGGGTCTACCGGAAGTTCTTATTGGCATTGTTCCTGGTTGGGGCGGAATGTCACGCCTACCTCTTTTAATAGGAGCACCCGCCGCACTACAAATGATGTTGACCGGTAAAGCACTGGATGGCAAACGAGCATGGCGCGCAGGTTTGGCAGATGCTTGCGTGCCCCTGCGTGTGGCCAAGATTACGGCGCGTGCACTGATCTTGAAGGGTGAAAAATCAGGTTTACGCCGTGCCAAAATTGTCCTGCCCACACGGATTATCAATACCCTTTCCAATAACGTCTTAAAACCTTGGGTGGCGCGTCAGGCGCGCCTCAATACCGCCAAAAAAGTCTCGCCGCAGAACTACCCTGCGCCCTTTACCCTAATTGACATCTGGGCCAAACATGGCGGTGATGCAACCCATTGCCCAGAACTCGTCGCGCAATTGATGCGGCCACATCCGGACTATCCCAAACTGCTCACTGCTCAAAGCTTGCAACGAGTCTTTCACTTGCAAGAACGTTTAAAAGCATTGGGCAAAGTCAGTGACTTTCGCGCCCAATCAGTGCACGTAATCGGCGCTGGTGTAATGGGAGGCGACATTGCCATTCACTGCGCGCATAAAGGTCTACGCGTAAGCTTGCAAGACACCGATACCAAAAAAATTGCAGAAACTCTGGCGCGCGCGCAAAAATTCTTTAGCAAACGCCTGCGTGATCCGTTACGGGTACGCGCGGCAATGGATAGATTGATTCCCGATAGCAGCGGTGCCGGCGTGCGTCACGCCGACGTGGTGATTGAAGCAGTAGTCGAAAATTTAAGCGTCAAACACCAAATTTTCGCTGCCATTGAGCCTATGCTAAAGCCCACGGCCTTAATCGCCAGCAACACGTCTAGTTTAAAAATCGAAGACATGGCCAGTGTCTTAAAAAATCCGGCGCGTTTGATCGGCATTCATTTTTTTAACCCCGTCACACAAATGCCTTTGGTAGAGGTGGTCAGCAGTACTCAAACCTCCCCCAACCATGAGACATCTCTTCAAGCCGCCATGGCCTTTGTCCGGCAAATTGATAAATTGCCACTGCCGGTAAAAAGTGCGCCTGGATTTTTAGTCAACGCGGTATTAGGACCTTATATGGCGCGGGCCATGCGCATGGTCGATGCGGGGCATACGCCTGTGAACATTGACGCGGCCATGCGTGCGCTTGGAATGCCCATGGGACCATTAGAATTGATCGATATGGTGGGCTTGGATGTCGCACTGGCCGCTGGCGCCGCGATCTCGGGCGAAGATGCCCGCCCGCCTGCCTGCTTACAAACGCGCGTCAACGCGGGTCAGTTAGGCCGCAAAACCGGTCAAGGTTTTTACGTCTGGACAAACGGTAAAGTGCCAAAAATTAACACCAAAACATCCCCAAATGCAGCGGAAATTGCCCATGAATTGGTACAGGTACTCATCCAATCAACTGAAAAACAAGTGGCTTCAGGAGTCGTTGCCGACGCTGATTTGGCTGACGCGGGAATGATTTTTGGCGCGGGTTTTGCACCCTATACCGGCGGACCTTTGAATTTTTCAAGAGCACTTCTATAAATTCATTTTTGCGGCGAATAAATGAGGTGCGCCTTACACCTTGCACCTCACACCTCATCCACACATTCTGTATTGATAGAGGCGGCCTCAAGAATGACGCGCTAGCGACCGTCATCTGTACTGTTGCCAATCCGCCCATCTCAATCCATCCATTCCCTATCCGCTTATGAAGCCGCACTTTCTTTTTTCGCTACCTGCTTCTATCCGCGGACGATTACTGAAATTTTTGTTCAACTGTGTCCCCGCCTTTCGCGGTACCGGTGCGCGGGTGGCGTCCATTCGTCCCGACTTATTAGGGGCTCGTTTACGTCTGCCTTTTAACTGGCGCACGCGCAATTTAGTCGGATCAATTTTTGGCGGTTCCATCGCCGCCGCGACCGATGGCACACATGCTACTTTTTTGATGTTTGCACTGGGGAAAAATTTTGTCGTGTGGGATAAAACGCTATCGGTCAATTTTCGCAAACCAGCGCGTACGACGCTCTACGCCGATATTGAGATTAGCGAACGCGAGATCACCGAAATTCGCCAAGAGGTCGCCGCCAAAGGTGAAATTCGGCGTGAATTCATCACGCCCTTGGTCGATGCAAAAGGGGTTGTGCACAGTGAAATTACGCGCACGGTGTACATCGCCGACAAAAATTTTTATGCTCGCAAAACTGCAATGAGAACATCAAAATAAGCGCTCATTTACATTTATCCTCAATCGTTTTAATCCTTTTTTAGTGGATTGATCTCGATCCAAAAATCACGGTGCCAGAGCGGTATTTCTGTGACCAGAATGCGTCCGTCTTTCAAGCCATAAATGCTTTTACGCATATAAATATCGTCGATGAATGGGGTAATTGGGGAAATTTGGGCAATTTTCCGTGCGTAACACGGTGGCGAACCCTTACGAAACAAAGCCTTAGCCAGCGGCGTTGTTTTTAATTGACGTAAAGATTTTAGCGCCTGGGGCATTTGAATCGGGCAAACGGTTCGGGCGCACAGGTACACCGGAACCACCATTGAGTTTGAATTTTTAGTCCGATTCAGCATCGATTTGTCAATGGCACCATGTAAAATAACTTCACGGATAAAGCCGTGACGAACTTGTAAGCTAGCGGCCTCGTGTTGGAACAATGGTCCGATGCCCGTAAAGCGTACCGTCACTTGCGGAATGGCATGGGTTAAAATGGCGATATACTGGGTTAAGGAGTCGCTCCGAATTAAATCGGACCAACTCGTCGGATGGATTTGAGTAGATAACAATCGACTGATCTCGCGCCATGAATGGCTGGTCGTCTTGGCAAGCGCCGTAAACATCTGAAGAATTCTTGGATGTTGCGCTAAACCAAATTGAGCGGTTTTTAATATCATTTTTATACATTTACCATTGTTTTAGGAGTCTTACTTATGTCTACAAACGCGCAACAGTTTAACTATAAAGTGGTGCGGCAATTTACCCTTGTGACGATTTTATGGGGAATCGTCGGAATGTCAGTTGGGGTTTTAATCGCCGCACAGTTGGTTTGGCCAGATTTAACCTTTGGTATACCTTGGCTAAGTTATGGGCGCCTACGTCCATTGCACACCAATGCAGTGATTTTTGCTTTTGGCGGTAGCGCTCTTTTTGCCACCTCATATTACGTGGTGCAGCGCACTTGTCAGACGCGTTTATTTTCCGATGCTTTAGCTGCCTTTACCTTCTGGGGATGGCAACTCGTCATTGTCGCTGCGGCAGTGACCCTGCCATTGGGAATTACCGCTGGCAAAGAATACGCCGAGCTCGAATGGCCAATTGATATTGTAATCACGCTCGTTTGGGTGGCCTACGCGATTGTCTTTTTCGGTACGATTTTGAAACGTAAAGTCAAACATATTTATGTCGCCAACTGGTTTTATGGCGCGTTTATTCTGACCGTTGCCCTACTCCACATTTTCAATAGTCTTGCCATTCCTTACTCGACTTTACATTCTTATAGCGTATATGCCGGCGTACAAGATGCCATGGTGCAATGGTGGTATGGTCATAACGCCGTAGGATTTTTTTTGACGACCAGCTTCTTAGGAATGATGTACTACTTTGTGCCTAAACAAGCAGAACGTCCTGTGTATTCTTACCGTTTGTCAGTCATCCATTTCTGGGCGCTGATTTTTCTTTACATGTGGGCTGGCCCGCATCACTTGCATTACACCGCCTTACCTGACTGGGTTCAATCATTGGGAATGGCCTTCTCGCTCATACTGTTTGCGCCGTCCTGGGGTGGCATGATCAACGGTATCATGACTTTGTCGGGGGCATGGCACAAACTGCGTGACGACCCTATTTTGAAATTTTTTATTGTCGCGTTGTCGTTCTACGGAATGTCAACCTTTGAAGGCCCAATGATGTCGATCAAAACGGTTAATGCTTTATCGCATTACACCGACTGGACTATTGGTCACGTTCACAGTGGCGCATTAGGTTGGGTGGCAATGGTCACTATGGGTTCGATGTATTACATGATCCCCCGTTTATACGGGCAGGTGAAAATGTTCAGCACGCGTTTAATCGAGTTGCATTTCTGGTTAGCCACTATCGGAATCGTGTTGTATATCGCCGCATTGTGGATTGCTGGCGTCACGCAAGGTTTGATGTGGCGCGCGACAGAACCCGATGGCAGCTTAACTTATGCCTTTATCGAATCAGTCAAAGCCAGTGCACCTTTTTACTTCATTCGAGTCATCGGCGGCACGCTGTTTTTATCAGGCACATTCATCATGGCATTCAATACCTTCAAAACCGTCAAAGGCAAACAAGGCGTTAATCCACTGGCTCCTACTACAGCGGCTTCACACTAAATATATGTTTATTAAGCGAAGTTTTTTCGCTTAATTTTCTTTTAAAGGATTTTTTATGAGTTTGAATCATTCAAAAATAGAAAGCAACGTCGGTTTATTGATTGTGTTTTCATTAATTGTGGTGAGCTTTGCTGGCCTAGTCCAGATCGTTCCTCTGTTCTTTCAAAAGTCGACCACCGAAGCTTTGTCAACGCTAAAGCCTTACGATGCGCTGCAATTGACAGGACGTGATATTTACATCCGCGAAGGTTGTAGCACATGCCACTCACAACAGGTGCGTCCGTTCTTATCAGAAAAGCAACGTTACGGCAGCCCATCTTTAGCCTCCGAAAGTGTTTACGAGCACCCTTTTTTATGGGGTAGCAAACGTACAGGCCCCGATTTGGCGCGTATTGGCGCTCGTTATTCTGATGACTGGCATCGTTTGCACTTACGTCAACCACGTGACTTGGTGCCTGAGTCCGTCATGCCAGCCTTCCCCTGGTTACAACAAACGGCAGCAGATGCGTCAACGGTTGAGCACAAAATGAAAGCTTTACGTATAGTTGGCGTTCCTTACACTGATGCAGATATCAAAGGTGCTAAAGAAGCGCTGAAAGATAAAACTGAAGAGGACGCAATGGTCGCCTACTTGCAATCATTAGGTCTTGCCTTGCGCGCGTATGAAGAACAAACTGGAGTTAAAAAATGAGTGCATTGATTTCAACAATTACTACGGTCATTTGCGTCTTAATTTTTCTGGGAATGGTGTATTACGCCTTTGCCCCAGCCTACCGTAATAAATGGGAAGAGGCGTCTCGTATTCCTTTTGAGGAAACGGATGAATCCTCTTCACCCTCGGCTAAACCAATTATTGGAGCATAACCATGAGCGACTTTATCAGCCCAGAATGGAATTACTGGATTTCTATCATTTCTCTAATCGGTATTGCGGCAATGTTTGCATTACTGCTTATCACCCGTCGAAGCGGCCTTTCAGAAAGCTCTGTCGGTATGCCTGCCCAACCGACTGGTCACAGTTGGGATGAAGGGACATTACAGGAATTGAACAATCCACTACCGCGTTGGTGGGTGATTAAATTTTTCCTATTATGTGTCTTCGCCTTCTTGTATTTATTAGTCTATCCAGGTTTGGGCACTAATAAAGGTCTGTTTGCTTGGACCTCTACAGGTCAATATCAATCAGAACTGGATGCACAAGCGGCACGCAGTAAAGCCATTTTGGGGAAATACAGCGCGATGGATTTTGCGAGTTTGTCTAAAGATGCGCCAGCACATGCTATCGGCCAGCGTTTATTCCTCAATAACTGCGCCGTATGTCATGGTTCCAATGCCAAAGGCTCAAAAAGCTTTCCTAACCTTTCGGATAAAGACTGGTTATACAGCGGCGAACCTGACAAAATTAAAGAAACCATCACTGGTGGACGCAATGGAATAATGCCCGCCTTTAAAACGGTTTTATCAAATGACCAAATTGGTGCAGTGGCCCACTATGTCCGTTCATTATCTGGTTTGCCACACGATGCGGCTAAAGTGGCCGCAGGTCAAACTGCTTTTGCCGCCAACTGTGTCGCTTGTCATGGCTCGGATGCGAAAGGCAATCAGGCAGTGGGCGCCCCTAACTTAACCGACAGCACATGGTTATATGGCCCATCGATCAAAGAAATTACCTTTGGCGTGACCAATGGTCGCAACAACGTGATGCCTGTTCAAACAAATTATTTATCGCCTGAACAAATTCATTTAGTTGCGGCATATGTGTGGAGTCTGAGCAACGAAGCGACTAAATAAATCATGACAAATGCCCTATTTTCACTGTTAGCTTGTGGCGCGAGCTACTTGATCGGTTCAGTCTCTTTTGCGATTTTTCTGAGCAAAGTTTTTCGTTTGCAAGACCCGCGCCAATATGGTTCGCATAATCCTGGTGCCACCAATGTACTGCGCAGTGGGAATAAAAGTGCCGCCTTGCTGGTGTTATTGTTAGACGGTGCCAAAGGGGCTTTTGCGGTCGCGCTGGTCGGTGCATTGGTCAGTACATTGGTCAGTGCATTTGCCAGAACTTTTGACTATGGCCCAGCCACCATTGCAATCGCAGGACTGTGTGCTTTTATGGGTCACGTTTGGCCAATTTTTCACCGGTTTAAAGGTGGTAAAGGTGTTGCTACATTTATGGGTGTTGCCCTTGCACTGAACTGGCCTATCGGTGTTGTCGCCCTACTGGCATGGCTGGCAGTTGCGCTGATCTCGCGTTATTCGTCTTTAGCTGCGCTATTGGGCACGTGTATTGCGCTGGTGGCACAGGCTTTGGCATATGACTTAGATGCCACATTTATTGCCTTAGCCCTCATGTTTGGAGTTTTGTTGTGGCGTCACCAAAGCAATATCTCTCATCTTTTAAGTGGCAAAGAGAAAAAAATTAACTTAAAGAAAAGTTAATCAATCCGTTTTTTCCTGAGCACTTCTCTATCATCAATCCTATGGGCACTTCTATAAATACAGAATGTGCGGATGAAGTGCGAGGCACACAGCACACAGAAAGCGGAGCGTACATACAGTACGTGAGGATTTCGCGTACTGTGCAACAGAGCACTTCGCCGCAAAAATGAATTGATAGAAGTGCCCCTATGTAAAAAAGGCAGTGCGCGTTAGCGACACTGCCTTTTCTCGTTTCTATTACCTCCGTAAAGCCCTTAGTGAATACTAAGTCCTTAGTGGACTAAATCCTTAGCGGATATTTATTGCTTCGTAAAAATATCACGGGGATCAGTGCTCAGTGCCGTGGGATCGGCGGTTGGGCTGCTACCATGACTCATTGTCAATTTGGTGCCCTCTAAATAGAGTGTCTCCCTGCCTGTTCCCGCCGGAAAATCAGCTGTATTCAATTGGATCGTCCCAAGCGTAGTAGTTGAATTAAAACTGGACAGTTTGGAAATACTAAAATCAAATTTATCCGTCGCCTTTCCACTCAAAACCAGAGCACCAAGGTAGGTCAAGGTATTAGCACCATAACCGCTGGTCATTGTTTTAGTCGCAGCACTGGTACTAAAACTACTATCCGACAGACCTGTGCGCGTAACCGTGGCCTGAACCGCACCGCTGCAAGTGCTATCCGTCGCGGCATACACTGTCTGCGTCACACTTAGCCCCAAGACTGTGCCGCTATTTTCCTTAGCAACAAAACTATTCTTGACATAGGCTTTGCCATTGCCATTTGCGGCATCTATAAAGCGCGCATCTGTAAAACACCCCGATTGCCAGGTCCCAACATATTTAGCGACATTACTAGCTGCCGGAGTAGCGCTATCGCCCCCCCCCCGCAAGCAGCCAAGGTTAGTGCAATAAAGGCTGGTGCAATAAAGGCCATATCCAAATACTTAGATTGAGAATTTGTGTGCATGATGTGACTCCTATAAAAATTGGTTTCAAAATCAATTCAACACTTTCTGTTATTTGCCGCAGTCATTTTTATCTGACTGATTTTCCTCACAGTTGTTCCTAACAACTTTTCCGCATTGGCAAACGAGGGCATTATAGCTTGACCCTTGTGGTATCTTCTCGCCTCTTTTTTTATACGTCCGTCTATGTCCCCCGCCCCTCGTCTATTATTTGATTACCCGCGTTACTGGGCTCATCGTTTTGGCACTGCGCCTTTTTTACCGATGTCGGTGGCCGAGATGCAGCAACTGGGATGGGAAGAATGTGATGTGATTTTGATCAGTGGCGACGCCTATATTGATCACGCCAGCTTTGGCGCAGCGATTGTGGGGCGCTTATTGGAGTCCCAAGGCTATCGCGTCGGCATCATCGCCCAGCCAGATTGGCAATCCGCACAAGACTTCAAACGCTTGGGCAAACCCAAATTGTTTTATGGCGTCACTGCCGGCAATATGGATTCGATGATTAACCGTTATACCGCCGACCGAAAAATTCGTAGCGATGACGCCTATACCGCTCACGGGGAAGCGAACAAACGGCCTGATCGCGCAGCCTTGGTCTATGCGCAACGCTGTCGCGAAGCCTATCCCGACAGCACCATTATTTTGGGCGGTATCGAAGCCTCGCTCAGACGCATCGCACATTACGACTATTGGCAAGACAAAGTGCGCCGTTCACTTTTAGCAGATGCTAAAGCTGACTTGTTACTGTATGGCAATGCTGAACGCGCGCTGGTGGAAATCGCCTACCGCTTGGCAAAAGGCGAACCCATCGCGGCTATCCGTGATGTCCGTGGCACTGCGTTTTTACAACCCACACAACAGATTCCAGAGGGTTGGCAAGAAATTGATGCGACACAAATTGAAGTACAGGCTGAGGATTTCAACCCTTATGTCAATCCCTATAAAGGAACTGATGCGGCCAGTTGTGCAGAAGATAAAAAAATCGAAGCACCTATAAATATCAATCCAAGCGAAATGGAGCAGGGGCAAAAGCCGCTCAAATTCCATCGTATGCATTACAACCCAAAGGTCGATCAAAGCCAGCGCGTGATTCGTTTGCCCTCATTTGATGCCGTCAAGTCCAATCCCACGCTGTACGCGCATACCAGCCGCGTATTGCATCAAGAAACCAATCCAGGAAACGCACGAGCGCTGGTGCAACAACATGGCCTAATTGACGTGTGGTTGAATCCGCCGCCGATTCCATTATCGACTGAGGAAATGGATTTTGTATTCGATCAACCCTACGCGCGCGCGCCGCATCCCTCGTATGGAGACGCCAAAATTCCCGCGTGGGAAATGATTCGCCACTCAATCAACATCATGCGCGGTTGCTTTGGCGGCTGTACGTTTTGCTCAATTACCGAACATGAAGGGCGTATTATTCAAAGCCGTTCAGAAGAATCTGTTTTGCGTGAAATCGAATCGGTGCGCGATACCATTCCTTCGTTTACTGGCGTTATTTCGGATTTGGGCGGGCCGACTGCAAACATGTATCACTTGCATTGCAAAGATAAAAAAATTGAAGAATCATGCCGTCGACCGTCGTGCGTCTATCCCAAAATTTGTAACAACCTCAAAACCGATCACAGTCGTTTAATCGGCCTTTACCGCCGCGCACGCGCGCTCAAGGGTGTTAAAAAAATTCTGATTGGTTCGGGTGTGCGTTACGACTTAGCCATTGAATCGCCGGAATACATCAAAGAGTTGGCCGAGCATCATGTGGGTGGATATTTAAAAATTGCGCCCGAACATTCGGAAGCAGGGCCGCTGTCCAAAATGATGAAACCGGGTATGGGCGCGTATGACCGCTTCAAATTATTATTTGAGCGCTATTCCAAAGCCGCCGGAAAAGAACAATATCTCATCCCCTATTTCATCGCCGCGCATCCAGGAACAACTGATGTCGATATGTTGAACTTGGCGCTATGGCTCAAACAAAACGGTTTTCGTCCCGATCAAGTTCAGGCCTTTTACCCTTCGCCAATGGCAAGCGCAACGGCGATGTACTACTCCGGTAAAAACCCACTGCGCAAAATCAGCGCCAATAGCGAAAGCGTCGCAATTGTTCGTGGCGAAAAACAACGTCGATTGCACAAGGCATTTTTGCGTTATCACGACGCCAACAATTGGCCCATTCTGCGCGAAGCTTTACAAAAAATGGGGCGCGCCGATTTAATCGGCAATGGAAAACGTCATCTGGTGCCGGTTTTTCAACCTAAAATTGACGGCTGTTACCAAAGCGCAAAACGCAGTAATTCAAGCGTGCGCAATCGTCCGATAAACCGCTCCGTAGGTAGAGGCACAAGCTTGACTCAACACACGGGCCTGCCGCCACGAAAATTGAAATAACCCAAGTCGCTTCTTTCAAGTCCGATTAAGGGGAATCGCTCAAACTATGTGCTTCTCAATATCAACGCGGCAAGTCGCTATGCCCCATCAAAAACTGATCGACCGCACGCGCGCATTGACGCCCTTCGCGAATCGCCCACACGACCAAAGATTGACCGCGACGAATATCACCCGCCGCAAAAAACTTTTTACGCGAAGTCGCATATGGCAAATTCTCCCCGCCCTCTTCTGTATCGGCTTTCACATTGCCACGTACATCCAATTCAATTTTGTTTTTGGCCTGCGTCAATAACTCTTTAATCGGTGCGACAAAACCCATCGCCAGAAATACCAAATCGGCTTTTACTTCAAATTCAGAATTGGGCAGCTCAATCATTTTTCCGTCGCGCCACTGCACACGACAGGCGATCAGTTTTGTCAGCTTGCCATTGCTGCCTTCAAAACGTTTGGTTGCCACCGCAAAATCGCGCTCACAGCCTTCTTCGTGCGACGACGAGGTCCGTAATTTAATCGGCCAATAGGGCCAGACCAGCGGTTTGTTTTCTTGTTCGGGCGGCATTGACATCACTTCAAACTGCATCACCGAGCTTGCGCCTTGACGGTTTGAGGTGCCCACGCAATCAGATCCGGTATCGCCCCCGCCAATCACCACCACATGTTTACCTATGGCAGAAATTGCCTGCGTTAACTTGTCGCCAGCATTCACTTTATTTTGCTGACTCAAAAAAGTCATCGCAAAATGCACGCCCTCAAGTTCACGCCCAGGGACCGGCAAATCACGCGGTGACTCTGCACCGCCACTTAAAACGATGGCATCAAATTGTTTATCCAATTCGTCAAAACTGACGGTTTTTTTCGCATCATGCGATACTGAAAAATCAACTTTTGCAGTCGCATTGGCGCTGATCAAAGTGTTGGGCATAAAGCTCACGCCTTCAGATTCCATTTGGGCGATACGACGAACAATCAAATTTTTATCCAGTTTGAAATCGGGAATTCCATAGCGCATCAAGCCACCAATGCGAGAGTTTTTTTCAAACACTGTGACCTCATGACCCGCGCGCGCCAACTGTTGTGCGCTCGCCAAACCTGCAGGGCCAGAGCCAACCACGGCAATTTTTTTGCCCGTTTTGTGTACGGGTATTTGTGGTGTGACCCATCCTTTTTCCCACGCGGTATCGATGATGTAACGCTCGATCGACTTGATTCCGACTGGGTCTTCGTGTATCCCTAAAGTACACGCGCTCTCGCATGGCGCGGGACAAATCCGTCCCGTAAATTCAGGAAAATTATTAGTCGAGTGCAGTATCGCCAAAGCTTTTTGCAACTCGCCGCGATACACCAAATCATTCCAATCCGGAATAATGTTGTTGACCGGACAGCCGTTGTTACAAAAAGGAATTCCACAATCCATACAACGTGCGCCCTGTTGTGTCGCCGCATCGTTAGTGAGCGTGAGTACGAATTCACGATAATGCTTGATGCGCGTATCTGCTTTTTCGTATTGTTCCGCGATGCGCGGGTACTCCATGAATCCAGTAATTTTTCCCATGATGGTATCTGTGTAGTTAAGTGCGACTCTGTCTTTAAGTTCGCTTAGGTTTTCAAATTCATACCTTGTCAAACTCAATTACGCCGCTGATTTAAAAAGTTGCATCAATGCGCGCTTGTATTCATGCGGGAATACTTTGACAAACTGTGTTTGAGTATTTTTCCAATCGTCCAAAATTTTGCGCGCGCGCGTCGACGCAGTATTGCGGAAATGTTTTTCTAACAACCCCCGAACAATCACGTCATCAGGTTCTGCGGCCTGAGTACGGCTGACTTTGTGCCAAGTACTCATATCACTACCTGCGCTGCTCAAGGCTTCCAATCCCACCATCGCAGTGTTGCAATGATTTTTAAATTGTCCATCTGGGTCATAAACGTAAGCAACACCGCCACTCATCCCCGCCGCGAAGTTTCGGCCCGTTGCGCCTAATACCAGCACTGTGCCGCCAGTCATGTATTCGCAGCCATGATCGCCAGTTCCTTCGACCACGGCAATCGCGCCAGAATTTCGTACCGCAAAACGTTCGCCCGCGACGCCGTTGAAATACGCTTCGCCTTCAGTTGCACCATACAACACGGTATTGCCAACAATAATATTGTCAACCGCCCAACCCCGAAATTCATTATTAGGGCGCACCACAATACGACCGCCTGACAAACCTTTACCGACATAGTCATTGGCTTCACCGACCAAATCAAAAGTGATCCCTTGCGCTAAAAATGCGCCAAAGGATTGACCCGCCGTTCCATGCAATTGAATGTGTATCGTGTCCTCAGGTAAACCTTCTTTACCATATTTTTTCACGACTTGATGCGACAACATTGCACCAACACTGCGGTTTAAGTTTTTAATCGGATTGATAAACGAGACTTTTTCGCCATTGCTTAACGCCGGTTTAGCTTGGGCGATCAGTTTGTGATCCAAGGCTTTGTCCAGGCCGTGTTCCTGCACTGCGGTATGACGTAAAGTTCCACCAGAAATTGCGGTGTCGATTTGATAAAAAATTCGCGAAAAATCCAAGCCCTGCGATTTCCAATGGCTGATCGCTTTATTTTTTTCCAGCAAGTCAGTGCGACCCACTAAATCATCAAATTTGGCAATTCCCAATTGCGCCATGATTTGACGGACTTCTTCAGCGACAAAGAAAAAATAATTCACGACATGTTCAGGCTGTCCGGTGAATTTTTTACGCAAGACTGGATCTTGTGTCGCTACGCCAACTGGACAAGTATTCAAATGACATTTGCGCATCATGATGCAACCTTCGACCACCAAAGGCGCCGTCGCAAAACCCATTTCATCAGCCCCCAACAAAGCCGCAATCACCACATCGCGTCCGGTTTTCATTTGTCCATCCGCCTGCACACGAATTCGACTACGCAAACCATTCAAGACCAAAGTTTGCTGCGTTTCAGCCAGGCCGATTTCCCACGGTGTGCCCGCGTGTTTAATCGATGACAAAGGCGATGCGCCTGTGCCCCCATCGTGACCCGCGATCACAACGTGATCGGCTTTGGCTTTGGCGACTCCGGCTGCAACCGTACCAACCCCGACTTCAGACACCAATTTGACTGAAATTGACGCGGCCTGGTTAGCGTTTTTTAAATCATGAATCAGTTGCGCCAAATCTTCAATCGAATAAATATCGTGATGTGGCGGCGGTGAAATCAAGCCCACCCCGGGAACCGAGTAACGCAAAGCGCCGATGTAATCAGTCACTTTATGTCCTGGCAACTGACCGCCCTCACCAGGCTTGGCACCTTGCGCCATCTTGATTTGAATCTGGTCAGCCGAGGCCAAATATTGCGCGGTCACGCCAAAACGGCCCGACGCCACTTGTTTAATTTTGGAACGCAAAGAATCACCTGCAAGCAAAGGCGTATCGACTTCTACGCGCGATGAACCCAAAACACTGCCCAAAGTTTGTCCGGCGCCAATCACCTTGCCTTGCATCTCGTCGCGGTAACGCAATTCATCCTCACCACCTTCGCCTGTATTAGATTTACCACCAATCCGATTCATCGCAATCGCCAGCGTCGCATGAGCTTCGGTGGAAATCGAACCCAAAGACATCGCGCCGGTGACAAAACGTTGCACAATATCAGTTACTGGTTCAACCTCATCCAAACTGATCGCCGATTTAGGATCGAATTTGAAATTAAACAAACCACGCAAGGTCATCAAACGACGCGATTGATCGTTAATCAAATGCGCGTATTCTTTATAGGTGCTGTAGTTATTGCTGCGTGTCGCGTGCTGTAATTTGGCAATGCTGTCCGGTGTCCACATGTGCGCTTCACCGCGAATGCGAAACGCATATTCACCACCAGCGTCTAATGCGTCGGCCAATACGAGGTCTTTACCATAGGCCAACTGATGTAAACGCAAAGCTTCCTCGGCAATTTCAAACACACCGATGCCGCCGATACAACTGCTGGTACCGCGAAAATATTTTTGTATCGTGTCTTCGTTAATCCCGACCGCCTCAAAAATCTGTGCACCGCAATACGACATGTAAGTTGAGATGCCCATTTTTGACATCACTTTCATCAAACCTTTACCAATCGCTTTTTGAAAATTCTGCACTGCCTTTTCTGCGGTGATTGCGGGCTTGGCTAACTTTGCCAAATCACGAACCGTTTGTAGCGCCAAATATGGATAAATCGCCTCGGCGCCATAGCCTGCGAGTAAGGCAAAATGATGCACTTCACGTGCGCCGCCGGTTTCTACCACCAAGCCTGTGCTGGTGCGCAGACCTCGCGCAATTAAATGTTGATGAACCGTCGATGTCGCCAACAAGGCCGGAATGGCAACCACATCCACGCCAATTCGCGCATCGCTGATCACCAAAATATTGTGTCCTGATTTAATCGCATCTACCGCTTCAGCAGCTAGGGAAGCCAAACGCGCTTCGATTCCTGCTTTTCCCCACGCCACCGGATAACAAATATCCAACACATAAGTGCGAAATTTACCGCGTGTCGAAGTATCGATCTGGCGCAATTTAGCCATATCGTCAGCATCCAAAATCGGCTGCTCAACTTCCAAACGCATCGGTGGATTGATATTGTCTTTATCGAGTAAATTGGGTTTGGGGCCGATGAACGATACCAAAGACATGACCATCGCTTCGCGAATCGGATCAATCGGTGGATTGGTCACCTGCGCAAACAATTGCTTAAAGTAGTGATACAGGGGTTTGTTCTTGTTGGACAATACGGCCAAAGGCGTGTCGTTACCCATCGATCCGGTCGCTTCTTCACCGTTATTAAGCATCGGCGTCAGGATAAAACTCTTATCTTCTTGGGTATACGCAAACGCTTGTTGCTGATCTAATAAATCAGCGGCAGACAAATCACTGTCCAGTTTGTTCAGTACCGTGACTTCTTCTAATTTAATTCGAACTGAATCAATCCATTGACGATAGGGTTTAGCGTTGGAATAAGTATCTTTAAGCTCTTTGTCATCAATAATGCGCCCTTGATCAGTGTCGATCAAAAACATTTTGCCTGGTTGCAAACGTGTTTTTTTGATGATGCGCGAATCCGCAATCGGCAAAACGCCTGCTTCTGATGCCATGATGACCACATCATCTTCCGTAATCCAAATCCGCGCCGGACGCAATCCATTACGATCTAAGGTTCCCCCAATATGCCGCCCATCGGTGAAGGCCATGCTTGCAGGCCCATCCCAGGGCTCCATCATCGCCGCGTGGTATTCATAAAACGCGCGCCGATTGGCATCCATGTGAGGGTTATTTTCCCAAGCCTCGGGAATCATCATCATCATCGCATGGGCGATCGAATAACCCGACATCACCAACAATTCCAGCGCGTTATCAAAACACGCGGTATCGGATTGGCCTTCATAAATGAGAGGGAATAATTTTTTCAAATCATCACCCAATACGGCGGATTTCATCACTCCTTCGCGTGCGCGAATCCAATTAAAATTTCCTTTAACCGTATTGATTTCACCGTTGTGCGCAATCATGCGATACGGATGTGCCAGTGGCCATTCAGGAAAGGTATTGGTGGAAAACCGCTGGTGCACCAAAGCCAATGCCGAGACGCAACGCTCATCTTGCAAATCACGATAATACAAACCGACTTGATCAGCCAACAATAAACCTTTGTAAATAACGGTTCGGGCCGACATTGAGGGAACAAAAAATTCTTTCCCATGCAGCAATTGCAATGCTTGAATCGCGTGACCCGAAGATTTGCGAATCACATATAACTTACGCTCCAGGGCATCGGGCACCATGACGTCTTGACCGCGCCCAATAAAAATTTGGCGAATCACCGGCTCTTTGGCGCGCACCGTCGGCGACATCGGCATCTCGCGGTCAGTGGGAACATCGCGCCAACCCAAAACGGTTTGACCTTCTAAACGTACCGCGCGTTCGATTTCTTGTTCACAGGCCAGACGCGACGCATGCTCTTTAGGCAAAAACACCATCCCCACACCATACTCACCAAAAGGAGGCAAGGCCACGCCCAAGCTCGCCATCTCATCGCGATAAAACGCGTCAGGAATCTGGATCAAAACCCCTGCACCATCACCCATCAGCGCATCTGCACCGACCGCGCCACGATGGTCTAGATTTTTCAGAATTTGCAAACCCTGCGCCACGATGGTGTGACTTTTTTTGCCTTTGATGTGCGCAATAAAACCCACACCACAGGCGTCATGTTCATGTTGTGGCGAATATAAACCTGCCGATTGAGGGGTGCGTAGGGAAGAAGAATCAGACATATTTGCGAATAATGACAATGTGAGCGGCAAAAAATCAATCAGTAAAATAAACGATTAAATAGGTTTATTTTCAAGCTTAAATACATCTTAAAAATTTAAATTATGGACGCGACGATAGATGAATTAAGAATGGAATTCAAGCAAATTAAATAGGGCCGCATTAAAATCAATAAAGCTAAGCTTAATTATTTTAAATAAAAAATAGGGCCTTAATAAATTTGATTTTAACAACAGTCGCGATCACGGTCTAAGCGCAATAATTTTTGAACATAATTTATGGTATGTCCAAGCGCGGCACCCAAGTGCAAACTGCGGAACACACATGGATTAAAACAATGCTTGAGGGCACTTCTATAAATACAGAATGTGAGGATGAAGTGCGAGGCGCACAGCACACAGAAACCGGATCGTACCTACAGTACGTGAGGATTTTGCGTACTGCGCAACAAAGCAATTCGCCGCAAAAATGAATTGATAGAAGTGCCCTTGAATTTGATGACTGATCAGCTTCTACAATCAGGCACTTTGATTATTGTTGAATTTTGATATGACTTTTCCCGATTACCGCCATGAAGTCGAACACGCGATGGTTTATGACTTGGCGATTAAAACTCCTCTCGTACATGCGCGTAAGTTTTCGGCCCAGTTCGGGCACACGGTGCATTTCAAGCGAGAGGAATTGCAACCCGTATTCAGTTTTAAATTACGTGGTGCGTTTAACAAGATGGCCCATCTCGCGCCTGAACAGCGCTTACGCGGAGTGATTTGCGCCTCTGCAGGCAATCATGCGCAAGGCGTCGCCCTGTCGGCCAAACATTTTGGCTGTCCTGCGCTAATCGTCATGCCGGTGACGACACCGCTGGTCAAAGTCATGGCAGTGCAGCAGCATGGCGCACAAACGGTATTGTTTGGTGAGTCTTATTCAGATGCCTACCAACACGCACTCACTTTAGAACAAGAACAAGGTTTGACCTTTGTTCATCCTTTTGATGATCCTTTAATTATTGCGGGGCAAGGCACGATTGCTCGTGAAATTTTGGAACAACATCCCAACAAAATTGATGCGATTTTTGTGCCAATTGGTGGTGGTGGTTTATTAGCAGGGATCGCCGCTTACATTAAAGCTGTGGCGCCGCACATTCGCGTCATTGGCGTACAAACGCTTGATTCCAATGCGATGTATTTATCCAAACAAAAAGGTGAGCGGGTGGCCTTGTCAGAAGTCGGATTATTCGCTGATGGCACCGCAGTGAAGCAAGTAGGCGCTGAAACTTTTCGCATCGTTAATGAATTGGTTGATGACATTATTTTGGTCGATACCGACATTTTATGCGCAGGAATTTTAGATGCGTATAACGAAACCAGAATGATCTTAGAACCATCCGGAGCCTTATCTGTAGCCGGAGTTCGCATTTATGCCGAGCGTTATCCCGAGCGTCAAAACGAAACTTTAATCGCAATTACCAGTGGCGCAAATATGAATTTTGACCGTTTGCGTTTTGTCGCCGAACGTGCTGAATTGGGTGAAGCGCGCGAAGCAATTTTTGCAGTCACCATGCCCGAAGAACGCGGCAGTTTTTTACGATTTTGTGCGCTATTAGATGGGCGCAATATGACCGAATTTAATTATCGGATGAGCGACACGCGCGCGGCACATGTGTTTGTCGGAATCGCAATTCGACATCGCAATGATCAGCATGCGCTAATGCAAAATTTTTCGCAAGCAGGTTTTGACGCTTTGGATATTTCGCAAGACGAATTAGCAAAACTTCATTTGCGCCACATGATTGGCGGTAAAAGTGCCTTGGTGACGGAAGAATGTTTATATCGTTTTGAGTTTCCCGAAAAACCCGGTGCCTTATTAAATTTTCTCAATAAAATGGCGCCCAGTTGGAATATCAGTTTGTTTCACTACCGCAACCATGGAGCCGATGTGGGGCGAGTTTTGGTCGGTATACAAGTGCCCGCAAATGAGCGCAATCAATTGGCGCAATTTATTCAAACCTTGGGTTATGTCGCAGTGGATGAAACCCATAATCTGGTGTACCGTTTATTTTTGGGACAGTAAATTGCGAAATAAGTTGCGAAATAAATTGCAAAATAAGTTGCAATGCACATCTCAGTATATTTTTGTATTAAACACGTTTGTCGGCAGTTTTTTATTGATTTTTATAACGTGTTTATTGCCTGTGCATGGACAACAAAGCTTGAAACAACAAAACTCGATATCACCACACTTTGCACAAAAAAAGTTTCTCAAAAAAACTGAACCCGCCATTGATATATTTGACCGAATCACCACTGAACTCGGTGATATTTGGCGTAACGGCCAGGACGAGTTATTCATTGCGGGCCATTCCTACCATAGTCGCGCGCGTTATGCGGCAAAAGATATTGCACGTTTTAATGAACAAAACACCGGATTGGGCTGGGCCAAAACGCATTACACGCGTGGCGTATTAAATGGACGCAGTGGACAAAGTTCAGGACTTTATGTGATGGGATTTTCCAGCTCAATTCGTGACACGCAATGGAATTTGGGTTATTTGCACAAATGGCATAGTCCATCGTGGGGCGGGTTTCAAGTAGCAGGCGGCTATACCGCTTTGTTGTTATCGCGTCCTGATGTCATCCAAGGTGTTCCCGTGCCGGTCATATTGCCTGTCGGCTCTTTTGATACGCGTTATCTGTCTTTGGAGCTGGTCTATTTTCCACCGATCAATTTGGCACCGGCTGCGCAAGGTGATGTGTTTTTTTTATTTGCTCGGGCGCGCTGGTAAGGACGAATTTAATTGATCGCCCCCCTGCTCAAATATGAGAAGGGGGAACGAAGTATTGATTTACAGGGCGTCGATGATCAAAACAATCACAAAACCTGTAATGCAGCCTGCGCACTGGATACTTCCAATTTGCCGGCGGCTTCAATCGCCAGATGTTTGACCACGCCCTTGTCAATAATCATCAAAAAACGTTGACAACGCAGGCCTAAACCACCCGCGTTTAAATCAAACTCTAAACCGCAAGCCTTTGTAAACAGTGCTGATCCATCACCCATCATGCGCACTTTACCCGCCGTATTCATCGTGCGGCCCCACGCGCCCATCACAAATGCATCATTGACTGAAACGCACCAAATTTCATCAACACCTTTTTTCTTGAGGGCATCAAAAGATTCCACATAACCTGGCACATGACGCTCTGAACAGGTTGGTGTAAACGCGCCAGGCAAGCCAAAAAGAACAATTTTTTTGTCTTTTAATGCGACAGTCGTTGTAAATTTATTCGGGCCTAAAGAGCAACCCTCTTGTTCGGTATCAAGGTATTCGTACAAACTTGCTTCGGGAACCACATCGCCAACTTTAATCATAAAAACTCCTACTATGGTTTAAGGGATACAGCTTAAAAAGTACAACTCAAAAAAAACAACATTAAACACCTTGCATTTTTTATGTAAACGCCAAAGGTGTCGTAATCAAGGTTCGTAAATGCGTTAAATAGTCTTGTTCGTTTAAAGATACGCCTTGTCTTTGTGCTTGCCAAATCATTTCAGCCAAGGCATCCATCATAAGGTGTTGTGTCTCATGTTCGTCATATTGCTGTTGCAAAGCAAGCGCGATGGCGCGAATTTCTTTGGGTTGATCAATCGAAATTTGCTCACTCAAACTCAAATGCATCGATAGATGCAGAAACGGATTGGTGATGCCATTTTCAGGTGGAAAGTCAAGGGTGCATGCGACTTCGGCATCATGTAAATATTGGTGATACTCAGGGTGTTTTTCAATCCAGGTGCGTGCAATGGTTTCAATCGGCGAGAGTTGTGTGGCGGGTAACTGATAAGCGCGGCACAAAAAACGGCGGACTTCATCTTTATTTGGAGCAAACATAGTGCATGAATTGACTAAAGATTAACTAAGGATTAAATAAAAATTGAGTCCTAACTATACGGATAACCGCATACCAATAGCGGCATACCAGTAACGGTTTTAAACTACACATTAAATCGGGCTATCAATATCGATATAGGAATGCGATAAGGCAAATTGCTCGCTAAGGTGCGCACCCAGTGCCTGTACGCCATAACGTTCGGTCGCATGATGTCCGCAGACCAAATACGCGACGCCGCATTCACGCGCAATATGCACGCAACGCTCACTGATTTCACCGCTGATAAAAACCTGTGCGCCTTGCGCAATCGCGGCTTCAAAAAAATCTTGAGCTGCCCCACTGCACCAGGCTACTTGAGTGATCATCGGATTCCATGAATCATCCAAAGTCGGTGTAATGGCTTGTACCTTAGCGCCAAAAATTGAGCGCACCGTACTCAAAAAATCGCTAAATTGACATAAATTTTGAGGTGTTCCGATACACCCAAGTTGTTGCGCACCAAAATTTGTGAGCGTTGTCAAATTCAAGAGCCGCGCCAGCTGCGCATTATTACCTAAAAGGGGATGCGCATCGAGGGGCAAGTGATAGGCAAAAAGATTGATGTCAGCCGCTAATAAACTTTTAATCCGACGCTGTTTAATGCCCAGAAAACACGGATCTTCGTTTTTCCAAAAAAAACCGTGGTGTACGATAATCGCCTGCGCCTCTACACGAATTGCCGCATCGATCAAAGCTTGATTGGCGGTGACACCCGTGACAATACGATCAATGTTCGCGTTTCCTTCAACTTGTAAACCGTTGGGGCAATAATCATTAAAGTTTTGTACCGACAATAATTGCGCCAGATATTTGGTTAATTCTTCTCTATTCATTTCATGTCCTTTTCTCGAAAACTTATTCTTAAAGCCATTGTTATCAGCGCTGCGATTGCTTTTATTTTACTGATATTAAAGCCCCATTGGTTTACCCATTTTCAAGGTAATCCTGTATTGATTAGCGAATCAGCTCATGACAATAAAATTGACGCAAACCCTGTTCTATCTTATCGTGCGGCCGCAAAATTAGCGATGCCTTCGGTAGTGAATATTTTTAGTAGCAAAAAAAACAGTGGCGCTGATCTTGATTTTCTTTCACGCCGATTTTTTGATCAAGAAGAATCTCCCAACCTGTCCAGCTTAGGTTCTGGGGTCATTGTCAGTAGCAGTGGTATTGTGATTACTAACCATCATGTGATTGAACAGGCGACCTCGATTGACGTAGCATTAAGTGATGGTCGAAAAGTCGAGGCCAAACTCATTGGCAGTGATCCTGAAACTGACTTAGCTGTATTGCAACTCCCCTTAGATAAACTGCCCGCAATTACTTTTGCGCCGGCGACTCAATTAGAAATCGGTGATGTGGTGTTCGCCATCGGCAATCCTTTTGGCGTGGGGCAAACTATGACCATGGGAATCGTATCGGCGCTTCGACGCGATCATTTGGGAATCAATACTTTTGAAAATTTTATTCAAACTGATGCGGCGATCAACCCAGGTAATTCTGGTGGTGCATTGGTTGATAGCGCAGGGCATTTAGTCGGTATCAATGCGGCAATTTATTCGCAAAGTGGTGGCTCCGAAGGTATCGGTTTTGCCATTCCCAACAGTATTGTGAAAGAAATCTTAGCATCGATTGTGCGCGACGGTCAGGTTGTGCGCGGCTGGATTGGCGTAGCACCGCAAGATTTAAACGAAGCACTAATCAGCAGTTTTGATTTAAAAGTATCACATGGCGTCATCATCACCGCAGTGGTGCGTGATGGCCCAGCGGCGCGCGCTGGTTTGCGTCCAGGCGATGTGGTGATCAAAATTGCCAATGACCCGATTAAAGACAGCGTTGATTTATTGACCGCTATCGCCAAGCAAACACCCAATACACGCATCGCCATTGAGTTCATCCGCAAAAATAAAAATCAAACGGTACAAGTGCAAGTGGGTAAACGTCAGCCGATGAAAAAGAAATAATTCATCAATGATGAAATCAAACCAAGTGAATAAAGATACGGCATTGATTTTGTTGGCTCATGGCTCCAAAGATCCGCTGTGGGCTGGGCCTGTCATGCAACTTAGGGATTTGCTGCGCGCACGTGATCGCATTGTTGAAGTGGCATTTTTAGAATCGATGACACCCAATTTGGGAGATGCGATCGAGCGTTTAATTCAGGCTAACGCAGACGTGAATCTGAAGGCGATTGATATTTTTCCCGTGTTTTTCGGCGTAGGTACACACTTGCGGCAAGATTTGCCACGACTGTGTCAGGCTGAACAACAACGGTTTTTGCACATCACTTTGCGCGTCTTGCCCGCTTTAGGTCAGAACGCAGCAATGCTGCGGGCGATTGCAGAAACTTTAATGGTCTGAACAACTTTGATTTTTGAACTGGGGGACTTGATATAACTGATCAAGCGCACTTATCAAGCAGGCTGATTACGATAAACAAAGCAGCCAAACAATATACGCAGCAAGGATTAACATTAACACGCCAACTAATGGGTAAGCGCGAGAGATTGCATTTTTTGCGTCGCCATCTTGATAGCCCGTAATCATCGCCCTGATAAAGCCCTTGCCATAACGATAACGTCCCCATGCGACGCCGCACCAGTGGCCCAGCACAACAAGCATCATCAAATTCCCTGCGCCTTCATGCAGTTCGGTCGCGCGCTCACTCATGGATTCTGTCCAAAAATGCAGCCATGAAAACCCCATCGTCGCAAAATCATTCAATCCGCCCGTGAACCCAATCACCAGTCCCAGAAATAACATTAAGACAATCGCGATCGCGCCTAAAGGATTGTGTCCTGGCGTGTGTATTGGCCTATGTATTGGCGTGTGTATTGGGTTTTCTGGTCGATGCAAAAACTCATGTTTTACATACGCCATAACGGCGCTAGGCCCACGAACAAAGGACGTAAAGCGCGCATAACGCGTTCCAACCAATCCCCACAACAAACGCACCAATAGCATCGCGACAAAAATATACCCACTGGTGATATGTAGCAAACGGAATTTTTCACTTTCTGCAGAGGCAAATGAGACCAGAAAAGTGAGCGCAAACAGCCAATGAAACAATCGTGTTGGGATATCCCATACTAAAATTTTTTGAGTCATATGAAGAGAATTGGGGCAAGAGGGTTGAATTCTAAAAATACGATTAACGTGGCATTTTGACCAAATGCTCACGATAGCCACCGCTATCCGTATCAGTGTGGCAGGCCGAACAGTTACTCGCGGTTTTGATGAGCGGGTGTTTCCATTTTGCGGCCGGCACTTCGTCATGTTTACGGATGAACCACGCAGTTTCTGTTATGCGAATTGGATTTTTAGTCGCCTCTTGAGCGCGTTTGCCTTTCGCGTTACTCATCAAAAATTGCGTAATTTCTTTTTCTTGATCGGGACTGAGCGAGGCATCAACCCCATAATGTGTTTTCAATTGAGTCATGATCACAGTCCACGACTTTGGCCCTAAAAACTCAGCCGGAAAAGCGACGTGACAACTGCCGCATTCAGCTTTCCAAGTGACGTTGTTCGCGCGTGTACGACTTGCACCATGAGATGATTCATCAGCATGGACACCGACTGCTATAAAACTAAGCGCAATGCTTAAAAAAACATAGACTAGATTTTTTTTCATGATTACAAACTCATTAAATAAGTGATGACATCTGCTTTTTCAGCAGGTGTACAAATACGTCCTAAGACGTCATTGCAATTGCGGCGAAACCATTTCTCAACTTTGTCTGCGTTGGTAAAGCGATCTGTGTTGATGCGTGTTGCCATCGCTTCAATCACGCGCTGCGTGCTGGCATGTTTGCCGTTTTGTTTTGGATCATTGGTGTGACAACTGCTGCAACTCCATTCTTTACCATGGGTTTGATTAAAAAAAGTGCGTCCACGCTCTGCACTCGGGGTAAATGCTGGCGTCGTTGTTCGCGCTTGGGTTTGAAATTGAGCCACAAAATCAGAGGGTTGCGCCGCTTGCGCTTGACCCTGCGCTTGACTCATAAAACCGATGATGACACCGAAAAAAATAAATATTGTTTTTATAAACATCGCTTTGATTACCCTAAAAGATCAATTATAAAAATTACTGTTACCGTTTTATTATGGCTCAATAACTAATGACGCCATAACTACAAGGCCGAAATGAATTCGTGCTCGTTGAACTAGCGTTCATGATAATTAGGAATTCTATAAATTAAACCTTAAAAACGAATGAAACGATTAGTGATGCTTCAACGCGGTCACAGCGACGCCGCTATTCATCGCTATTCATCGCTATTGATAAGCTCTGTGTATGATGGACTCTGCATACATGTGTGTGAGTTAGACTCTTGAATCAACTTGTTCGATATGATGCTCTTGCTGAATTTCTGCACAAAATACTTCGAAACGTTTGTTCAAAAAATCCCTAGCGTTTTTACTCTCCCCGTTTCTTTTAATCTTATTTATTTTTGGAGTTTTTATGCGAATTGGTGTCCCTAAAGAAATTAAAAATCATGAATACCGTGTTGGTTTAACTCCCGCCAGTGTGCGCGAATTGTGTCAAAGCGGCCATCAAGTTTTGGTTCAAACCGAAGCGGGTAGCGCGATTGGTTTATCCGATGAAGAGTATCGTCAATCTGGCGCAAGCATCGTTTCGGATGCAAAAATAATTTTTTCTGATGCTGATCTGATCGTCAAAGTCAAAGAACCACAAGCGCTTGAATGCGCGATGTTGCGTCCTGGTCAAATTTTATATACCTATTTGCATTTAGCACCAGACCCTGAACAAACCAAGGCACTGATCAAATCTGGCGCAATTTGTATTGCGTATGAAACGATTACCGGCGCTAATGGCGGCCTGCCTTTATTGGCACCGATGAGCGAAGTCGCCGGTCGCATGTCGATTCAAGCCGCCGCTGCGCATTTAGAAAAATCCAAAGGTGGCATGGGCGTACTGTTGGGTGGTGTACCGGGAACGCCACCTGCGCATGTCGTGATTTTGGGCGCAGGAGTGGTTGGTACCAACGCACTACAAATGGCAGCGGGCATGGGTGCACGCACAACTGTAATTGATAAAAATGTGGATCGTTTACGTCAACTCGATTTGATTTTTGGTAATCGGATTACCACGTCTTACTCAACTAACGCCAGTATTGAAGCCGCTGTCATTGACGCCGATGTCGTGATTGGTGGCGTATTGATTCCTGGCGCTGCCGCACCTAAACTGGTGACGCGCGCGTTGATTGAAAAAATGAAAAAAGGCGCAGTGGTCGTCGACGTGGCGATTGATCAAGGTGGTTGTTTTGAAACCTCAAAAGCAACTACACATGCCGAACCAACTTATATCGTGGATGGTGTCGTTCATTATTGCGTCGCCAATATGCCTGGTGCGGTGGCGCGCACCTCGACTTTTGCACTCAATAACGCCACCATTAAACACGCCTTGGCCCTAGCAAACAAAGGTTGGAAAAACGCTTTGCGCGATGATGTTTATTTGCAAAACGGCTTGAATATCTGCGAAGGAAAAGTGACCTATGAAGCCGTAGCGCGCGATTTAGCTTACACCTTTACTCCAGCGATTAGTTTATTGGCGTGAACATTTTTTTGTCTGAATGCGCGGCGGCAGTTGGTGCTGCGCATGTTCTTACCACAGAACTCGCGTCTTATTTAACCGATTGGCGTGGCCGCGGTGGTAATGCCGCCGATGCCGTTATTCGTCCAGCTAATACGGCGCAAGTCGCGACTGTTCTGGCGCTGTGCAGTCAACACCACATTGCAGTCGTCGCACAGGGCGGCAATACTGGTCTGGTCATGGGCAGCGCCCCCAGACCTGAACACACGTCATCGCACACTTCATTGCACACTTCGTCACACGCTTTGTCACACATAAACGGCGCGATTATTTTGTCACTGACGCGGATGAATCACATCAGTTCGATTGATGTCATCAATAACAGCATGGTGGTCGAAGCGGGCGTGGTGTTACAAAAAATCCACGACACTCTAGAACCACTGAATCGCGTTTTTCCTTTAAGTCTGGCGGCGCAAGCTTCGTGCACGATCGGCGGTAATTTAGCCACTAACGCAGGCGGTGTTCACGTCGTGCGTTACGGCATGGCGCGCCAACTGTGTTTAGGCATTGAGGCTATCACCGCGCAAGGGGAAGTCTTGAATAGTTTGTCGGCAGTGCATAAAAACAATTCAGGATATGACTGGCGCGATTTACTGATTGGTTCTGAAGGTACGCTCGCGGTCATTACGCGCGCGACTTTAAAAATTTTTCCTGCACCACGCGCATCCGCCAGCGCCTGGATTTTTTGCGGCTCGATGCGCGATGCGGTGACACTTTTTACCGCCGCACAAAATGAATTGGGCAATTTTGTCTGTGCGTTTGAAGTCATGATGATGGCCTGTGTGAAATTGGTTCGTCACTATTTTCCCAACAGCTCCCATGAATTGTCGACCGACGAGGCACCCATGGCAATATTGTTGGACCTTGAACACAATGATGATCCTAATTATTTGCAACAGGTTTTGCTCGAATTTTTAGCCCGTCATGCTGAGGCGGGAATTATTAGCAATGCCTTATTGGCGCAATCAGACAGCCAACGCCGTAGTTATTGGCAAGTTCGCGAGCTGATCCCGCAAGCCGAAGCACGCGCTTTCAAAGCCGTCAAGCACGATATTGCCTTGCCCATTTCTGCATTGACTGATTTTGTCGCGCACGCCGAACAGCTACTGTCACAAAGCTTCCCCGGCTGCACGCCCTATTATTTTGGCCACTGTGGCGATGGCAATTTGCATTACAACGTCATGCTCGCCCCAGCTTATGCCACTGATTTTGATCACAGTGAACTGGCGATTAACCGCCTGATTTATGACTTGGTCAGTCAATATGGCGGTAGCTTTTCAGCTGAACATGGGATTGGACGTTTACGCGTGAACCATTTAAAACACTACCGTAGTGCAACAGAAATCAATCTATTTCACACTTTGAAAAAAGCCTTTGATCCACAAAATATTCTCAATCCCGACGTCATTGTTCCGCTGTAAATCTACTTTACTTCGTCGGTATTGCCAACCAAGGAAAGCGCGCGATATGGGCGTTTTCAAATGTGCGGATTTTTTCGGCGTGGCGCAAACTCAAACCGATTTCATCAAAACCATTCACCAAACAGTATTTACGAAAATCGGTGATTTCAAACGGGTAGGACGCCGCGCCATTGATCACGCGTTGCGCTACCAAATCAATCGTCATTTGATGATTGATTTTGGCTTTTACCTCATCCATCATCGCGTTGACCACCTGTTCATCCAAAACAATCGGCAATAAACCATTTTTATAACAGTTGTTAAAAAAAATATCGGCAAACGATGGCGCAATGAGTGCGCGAAAACCGTATTGTTGCAAGGCCCATGGCGCGTGTTCGCGTGATGAGCCACAGCCAAAATTTTTGCCACTTAATAAAATACTCGCGCCTTGATAACGTGCCTGATTCAAGACAAAATCCGGATTGATTTTGCGAAAACGAGAGTCCATTCCGGGTTCACCGTGATCGATATAACGCCATTCATCAAACAAATTTTCACCAAATCCGGTGCGCTTAATCGACTTTAAAAATTGCTTAGGAATAATCGCGTCGGTATCCACATTAATCCGTTCCAGCGGAACAACCACACCAGTATGTTGAGTAAAAGCATCCATAAAAATCTTCCTAATTATTCAATTCATCATCTGCCATCAGACATCAGAGGCCATTGTTACAAACGCGACACATCGACAAAGTGTCCATAAACACCAGCGGCGGCGGCCATCGCCGGCGAAACCAAATGTGTCAAGCCACCCTGTCCTTGCCGACCTTCAAAATTACGATTGGAGGTTGAGGCACAACGCTCTCCTGGTTCCAAACGATCAGCATTCATCGCCAAACACATCGAGCATCCTGGTTCGCGCCATTCAAATCCGGCCGCAATAAAAATTTTATCCAGACCTTCGGCTTCGGCTTGCGCTTTGACCAAACCAGAACCGGCGACGACCATTGCTAACTTCACATTATTGGCGCGTTTTTTACCGCGCACGACACTCGCTGCCGCGCGTAAATCTTCAATTCGCGCATTGGTACACGATCCGATAAAAACTTTGTCGACTTTAATTTGATCCATCGGAGTCCGAGGTGTGAGCTTCATATACAACAACGCCGCTTCAATCGCATCGCGACGCGCTGGGTCTTTTTCTTTATCAGGATCGGGAACGCAACCATCAATGCTTGTCACCATTTCAGGCGAGGTTCCCCACGTCACTTGTGGACGTAATTGCGTCGCATCAACCAAGACGGTACGATCAAATACTGCACCCTCGTCTGAAACCAAAGTTTTCCAATACAACACTGCCCTATTCCAATCCTCGCCAATGGGGCTATACGGGCGACCTTTTAAATAACTGATTGTCGTATCGTCCACACCGACCATTCCTGCACGCGCACCGGCCTCGATCGCCATATTGCAAACCGTCATGCGCCCTTCCATCGACAAGGCACGAATCGCACTGCCCGCAAATTCAATCGCGTAACCCGTTCCACCCGCAGTGCCAATCACGCCAATGACGGCCAGAATAATGTCTTTGGCCGTCACCCCAAGCGGAATCGCCCCATCAATACGAATCAACATGGTTTTAGACGGTTTGGCAATTAAAGTTTGGGTCGCTAAAACGTGTTCGACTTCGCTGGTACCAATACCGTGTGCAAGGCAGGCAAACGCACCATGGGTTGAAGTATGCGAGTCACCACACACCACGGTCATGCCCGGTAAAGTCGCGCCTTGTTCGGGGCCCACGACGTGCACAATCCCTTGACGCAAATCGCTCATCCCAAAATAAGTCAGTTGATATTTTGCCGCGTTCGCAGACAAGGTATCCACTTGCAAACGTGAAATCGGATCCGCAATCCCTTGCGCGCGTCCTTGCGTGGGGACATTGTGATCGGCCACTAACAAATTTGCCGAATTACGCCAGGGTTGACGTTGCGCCAAGCTAAGTCCTTCAAACGCTTGCGGACTGGTCACTTCATGCAACAAATGACGATCGATATATAACAAAGCCGTGCCGTCCGCTTCTAAATGAACAACATGGCTATCCCAGAGTTTTTGATAAAGTGTTTTAAACATGATGCGGTCTTTTATTTTTCAGGTTTTAAAAATAAGTAGGATGACGCGGTATGTCTGTTTACAAACGCACGCGCGTTCCTAATTCGATCACTAGGTTATATGGCAAGGCATAAAAATCGGTGACGCGTTCGGCGTTGCGTGACATGGTTTCAAATAAATTTTGCCGCCAGCCCATCATTGCGCCTTTGTGTTTGCTCGGTAAAATAGTATCGCGTCCCAAGAAATAAGAGCAACTGAACTCCTCGATCTCAAGGCCATGTGCGGCAGCACCTTGAAGTGCCTGCGTAACGTGTGGTTGGTTCATAAAACCAAAATTCAAAGTCACACGCCAAAATTTTTGGCCCAAACGCTCAACTTCAATTTGATCACTTTTCGCAATCCAGGCTTCATCATGAATCACGACATTCAACATAATATTGCGTTCATGTAAGACCAAATTGTGTTTTAGGTTATGCAGCAAAGCTTGTGGGACCTGATCAATATTGACCGTCAAATACACCGCTGTGCGCGGGACTATCACTAAATCAGTTGAATGCTCCAAACTTTGAATAAAATCATTGAGCGGTAAAGCGTCACGTGTTTGTGCGTCGCGCAACATCTCGCGCCCACGTTTCCAAGTTGTCATTAGCACCAAGAAAAATACCGCTAACAGAATTGGAAACCAACCGCCCTCAGCAATTTTGATCGAACAACCTAACACTAAAGCAATATCAGTCACGATAAAAAGCATCGTCGCGCCTAAGCTCACCCAAAGTGGAAAATTCCAAGCATAGCGCACCACGTAATAGGTCAAAATGCTTGCAATCAACATTGTTCCAGTCACGGCAATGCCATACGCAGCAGTCATCGCCGCAGATTCACGAAACCCAACGCAGACCAGCATCACCGTACCCAATAAAAACCAATTGATGACCGGAATATAAATCTGCCCTTTTTCGCTTCCAGAAGTGTGAATGATGCGCAGGCGCGGGATAAAACCCAATTGAATCGCCTGTTGCGTCAAAGAATACGCGCCAGTAATTACTGCTTGTGATGCAATCACCGTCGCCAAAGTCGCCAAAACCACCGCCGGAATTAGCAAAAAATCCGGAAACAATAAATAAAATGGATTGTCCACCGTACGCGCATCATGCAACATCAAAGCGCCTTGCCCCATATAGTTCAAAGCCAGCGCGGGTAATACAAAACGCATCCATGCCAAACGAATCGGCCGTTTACCAAAATGCCCCATGTCGGCATACAAAGCCTCTGCACCAGTCAGTGCCAAAACAATCGCCCCCAAGGCGACAAAAATTCCCCAACCGCGTTCACTTAAAAACACCATTGCGTGACGTGGATCAAGGGCATGCAAAATCAAAGGTGTTTTAATAATGTGCCAAAGTCCTATTACCGCCAAAGTCATAAACCACAGGGCCATCACTGGTCCAAACCAACGCCCCATCGTCGAAGTGCCACGTTTTTGCACCATAAACAAACCGATCAAAATGCCCATACATACGGGCAAAACCCAATGTTTGAAACTGGGTTGGGCAATTGATAAACCTTCAACCGCACTCAATACCGAAATTGCCGGCGTGAGCACGCTATCGCCATAAAACAAACATGCCCCAAAAGTTCCGAGCAATAATAAATTTCGCCGCAGTATCGGGCGATCTTGCACTGCGCGCGCGGCTAAGGCCAGCAAGGCCATGATACCGCCCTCGCCTTTATTATCGGCACGCAAGATCAAAGTCACGTACTTCAAAGTCACAACGAACATCAGTGACCAAAAAATCACTGATACCGCACCAATGATGTTTTCAGCCGTTGGCAAAATACCTGTCGTAGCCAAAAAAACTGTCTTTAATGTATATAAAGGACTGGTTCCAATATCGCCGTATACCACGCCCAAAGCCGCTAGGGTCAAGGCACCAGAGCTTGATATGTGAGAAGTTTTACTGTGAGATGAAGGGCGCATAAATAAACAATCAACAAAATTTATAAATTAAGCAGCATAGGGGCACTTCTATAAATACAGAATGTGCGGATGAAGTGCGAGGCGCACAGCACACAGAAACCGGAGCGTACATACAGTACGTGAGGATTTCGCGTACTGCGCAACAAAGCAATTCGCTGCAAAAATGAATTGATAGAAGTGCCCATAGCAAACAGTGTCCATCGCATGACCACGCATGACAGCCACTCAGTCTTCTTCAGAATTGTCAGACTCGACTGAAGACGCGGATTTGGCACTGGGTGCTTTCATTTCTTTGCAACTACCGCTCATCACTGCATTATCAAAATTGGTCCAACCATAACTGTCAACCCAACGTACGTGCGATTTGAAGTTATTTGCAGCGATGCTAAAGCGTGGATTGGTCTCGCCCACCGGAACCGCTTTGGTAATTTTGACTTGCGCTAAATCCAAAATAGTCGGAAAAATATTTTCAGTATTCAAGCGCGCGGTCGCGTTCTTGCGCAAAAAATATACGGTGTTTGGAAAGTTCATGCGGTACTCAGCTGAAGTCCACAACAAGGCCGGAATTTTAAAATCATAGTAAGTGTTATGTCCGTGCAAGGCCAAATTACATTGCCCGTCGTACAACAATTGCCCGTGATCGGACGCATACAACAAGGCTGCCGAACGATCTCGCAAACGCGTCATCACTTGATCTAAGAGCCAGTCAGTATAGCGAATCGAGTTGTCATAGGCATTGACCATTTCAGCGCGCAAACTGCGATCTTGTACCGAGACCTCGGCATGCCCTGCCAGCGCAGGCTTATCAATTTCAAACGCAGCGGGATAACGAAAACGGTAATTCCAGTGACTGCCCAAGGTGTGCAAGATGATCAGTTTTTTAGGTGCAGGATCGCGCAAGGCGTCCTCAAGTGGTGCGAGTAAAACACCGTCATAAGGCGACACTCCGCTATACGAACCCAAATTGAAATGTCGTACCACTTCGGCTTCACGCCCGTAAACCGTGATCGGCGTATCAAACTTGCCATACGACATTTGATTAGATAACCACCAGGTTTTAAACCCTGCATCGCGCAGGGCGCTGATTAAAGAAGTTTCAGAAAAATCGCTTGAGACTGCGTCACGTGCCATTTTGCGGGTCAACATGATCGGCACCGATAAGCGCGTTGCCGAAATAGGTGATAAAAAATCTGGCAGGTTAATCAGTTCCGAACCTTCTGCTAAACGCTGTTGTAACAAGGGCGTAGTATTTCGTTGATAGCCATTGATTCCCCAATGATCGGCGCGACTGGACTCGCCAATCACTAAAACAATGGTTCGTGCTTCATTCGTTTGGCTAGTCGCCCCGAAATGAAAATTATCTTTTTGCGCAACTTGACGACTGAATTCAAAACGTTCAATACCCCAGCGCGTCAATTGCACGTACACACCAAAGGGCCAAGGCTCGGCCAGAAAGGCCAAATCAAAACGCCGGCCCGATGGGTCTACAGTACTTTTGAACGAATGCAGATAGCTGGGCAACTCGTCTTTGTCTTGTCCGATCAAGATTGCAAACCCAATCAAAACTGAAACGACGATAAAAATTACCGACCGCATGACCATCGAAAGAGTCGTGACAAAATCAAAAGTATTCAACTCGTCGCGCCGATTTTTGCGCCAGCCCAACCACAGCACCCACCACAGCAACGCAAAGCACAGTGGCAACAATAAAAACTCTAACCAGCGATTACCCACAAACTCCAGCGCTTCACGCGGCGAAGTTTCTAAAATAGTTCCCCAAATATGCGGCGTTAGTCCAGTGGCGAAAAAATGTTGCACCATCAGCTCGGCAGGCAGTAACAAAAACGCCGGAAAGCACATCAAATGTATCCACTCAAAACGACCAAAAATAATCCATGCAAGACCCCACAACACGACGCTGCTGGCGCTCCAGGCCAATTCATCGGCATTAGAACTCAAATAAAACGTGATTCCACCCAAACCCGCATAGATCACGAGGGTGACGCAAAATAATAATATTTTTTTGTGAATCAATGGCATAGAAAAATCATCTCCCTTTTATCATCATATTTTTGATGCGTAGGGATTTTTAGCAAAAGGTACAAAGAGAATATCAAACGACTCATCGCCTTGTCACCTTGACGGACGAGATCAAAGGTTTCAGCAATAGGCGTGCGATTAGGCGCGCGATTGTAGGGGGCAAAACTGATTCACTCAAAATCGGCCTGATGAATGTGGTCGATAAACGTGTTCAATCAACGCGCTTAATCAACGCGCTCAATCAAGAAGCGGATAAACCCAAACTTGCCCACAGCACATCAACTTTTGCCACTACGGCGGGAGTCATTTGAATTGTTCGCCCCCATTCACGCGTTGTTTCGCCCGCCCATTTATTGGTCGCATCAATGCCCATTTTGCTTCCCAAACCACTCACGGGTGAAGCAAAATCTAAATAATCAATCGGCGTGTTTTCCACCATCAACACATCGCGCGCCGGATCAACACGCGTCGTTAGCGCCCAAATCACTTCGTTCCAATTGCGGATATCGACGTCCTCATCAACCACCACGATAAATTTGGTGTACATAAATTGGCGTAAAAAACTCCACACACCCATCATCACCCGACGCGCATGGCCGGCGTAGGATTTTTTAATTTGCACCACCGCCAAACGATAACTGCACCCCTCGGGCGGTAAATAAAAATCGGTGATTTCGGCAAATTGTTTTTGCAACAGCGGTACAAACACTTCGTTCAGCGCACGCCCCAAGACCGCAGGTTCGTCCATCGGCTTGCCGGTATAGGTCGATAAATAAATGGGATCGCGTCGCGTGGTAATACGCGTGATTGTGAAAACGGGAAAATAATCAGTCTCGTTGTAATAACCAGTGTGATCGCCAAACGGTCCTTCAATCGCGTGTTCGTAACCACTTTGATGCGTCGCATCGGGATAAATAAATCCTTCCAAAATAATTTCTGCCCGCGCCGGCACTTGTAAATTGGCGTGTAAACAAGACGTTAATTCAGTCGCCTGACCGCGTAACAATCCGGCGAATTGATATTCTGACAAGGAATCCGGAACAGGTGTCACCGCGCCCAAAATCGTTGCCGGATCCGCACCCAACACCACCGCGATGGGAAAAGGTTCACCCGGATGTGCCAACGCGTGTTCGCGAAAATCCAAAGCCCCTCCGCGATGACTTAACCAACGCATAATGACTTTGTTTTTGGCGATGACCTGTTGCCGATAAATGCCTAAGTTCTGACGTTTTTTATGCGGCCCTCGCGTGACCACCAAACCCCAAGTAATCAAAGGCGCGACATCTTCTGGCCAACAGGTTTGAATCGGGAAGCGCGCCAAATCTAGTTCGTCACCTTCATAAATACAATCGTGACAGAGCGCATTTTTAGTCACACTGGGGCGCATATTCAACAAGGCTTTAAACATTCCCGCCAGCTCGCCTAAATCTTTCAAGCCTTGCGGCGGTTGCGGTTCTTTTAATTTGGCTAACAACTGGCCTACTTTGCGTAGCGCCAACAAGACTGCTTGCTCACTCTCCGCGTCGATCCCCATGCCCAAGGCAACGCGACGAGTCGTGCCAAACAAATTGGTTAACAAAGGCGTTTGACCAGTGCTGGGATGGCGAAACAGTAAAGCTGGACCAGCTTGTGCCAAAACCCGTCGCGAAATTTCAGTCGCTTCTAAATTTGGTGACACCGGCACATCAATCGTGTGTAGCTGCCCACGGTGTTCCAAGGCCTTTATAAAGTCGCGTAAATCGTGATAGTTCATGGTTTAATTTTGATCAAAATAAAAAAACTGATTGCGCTCATCTTGTGCACCATTTTCTCTCATGGACACTTCTATCAATTCATTTTTGCGGTGAATTGCTTTGTTGCGCAGTACGCGAAATCCTCACGTAATGTATGTACGCTCCGGTTTCTGTGTGCTGTGCGCCTCGCACTTCATCCGCACATTCTGTATTTATAGAAGTGCCCTAAAGATATTTTAAAAAAATCTGCGCCATAATCGTCGTCCCCGTTGTCCGATAAATTCTAAATTTTTACCTCGTTAGGATTTATTTTTGTCCCCTTCAATTGTCGTTTAAACCATCACTAATCATGGTTTTGCGCTGATTCTTATCTCGTCATCAAAAGGAAATCACATGGATAACAAAACGTCTTTATTAACACCCAACGCACTGCCCTCTTATTTAAACTCCAACGAAGTCGGCCCATGGGGAACTTACCTACAACAAGTCGATCGTGTTGCGCCCTATCTGGGACATTTAACGCGCTGGATCGAAACTTTGAAACGGCCAAAACGAATTTTGATTGTTGATGTACCGATTCAATTAGACAACGGCAGCGTCGCGCATTTTGAAGGCTATCGCGTGCAACACAATGTCTCACGCGGGCCTGGTAAAGGCGGCGTGCGCTATCACCACGATGTGACGCTATCCGAAGTGATGGCCTTGTCAGCGTGGATGTCAATTAAAAATGCGGCGATGAATGTTCCTTATGGCGGTGCAAAAGGGGGCATTCGCGTCAATCCTAAAACTTTATCACGCGCAGAATTAGAACGCTTAACGCGACGTTACACCAGCGAAATCAACATTGTCATCGGACCACATAAAGACATTCCAGCACCTGACGTCGGCACTGATTCGCAAATCATGGCGTGGATGATGGACACTTATTCAGTCAATCAAGGTTCGACTGCGACCGGCGTGGTGACTGGCAAACCGATTTCTTTAGGCGGTTCAGTCGGACGTAATGAAGCCACTGGACGGGGGTTGTTTACCGTTGCCGCTGCTGCTGCGAATCGTTTAGGTTTGCCGATGAAAGGCGCGCGCATTGCGGTGCAAGGCTTTGGTAACGTCGGCGGTATCAGTGCTAAATTATTCGCTGAAGCCGGCGCGCTAATCGTTGCGGTACAAGACCACAAAGCCACGGTGTATCAAGCCTCTGGACTGGATGTCGTCAAGTTAATGGCGTATGTTGCCCAACACGGCAGCGTGGAAGGATTTAGCAACGCAGAGTCGATCCCTAACGAAAATTTTTGGCAAACGCCGTGCGACATTTTGGTTCCAGCGGCTCTAGAAACACAAATCACCGAAAAAAATGCACATTTGATTCAAGCCAAAATGGTGGTTGAAGGTGCTAACGGCCCGACTACCCCGCAAGCTGATGACATTTTGAAAGACCGTGGCATCTTGGTCATTCCCGACGTCATTGCCAATGCTGGCGGCGTCACCGTCAGTTATTTTGAGTGGGTACAAGATTTTTCCAGTTTCTTTTGGAACGAGGATGAAATCAACAAACGCTTAATCGAACTGATGACTCAAGCCTTTGATGCTTTGTGGCAAGTCGGTGTGGATCACAAGGTCAGTTTGCGCACCGCAGCCTATATCGTGGCGTGCACACGAATTTTGCAAGCACGAGAGTTGCGTGGCCTGTATCCATAAAACTGTGTTGGCATGACGACAAAGATGTCGGCGCAATCTGTTGCGTCGCTTTTATTATTTTTTTTCTTAGCTTTTATATGACAACTGAACGCGACATCATGGAATATGACGCGGTAATTGTGGGTGGCGGTCCCGCAGGACTTGCCGCGGCGATCCGCATTAAACAATTGGCACAAGAACGCAATACCAGTATTTCAGTCTGTGTGTTAGAAAAAGCGGCTGAAATTGGCGCGCACACTTTATCGGGCGCAGTGATCGATCCGCGTGCCTTAAACGAGTTATTGCCGCAATTCATTGATGCGCCAATCGGTACGGCGGTGACGCACGATGAGTTTTTATTTTTAAACGCCACACGCGCTTTCCCCATTCCTAATTTTTTACTGCCCCCCGATTTACAGAATCACGGCAATCGAATTGTGCGTTTGGGATTTTTGGTCAAACAGTTGGGCGAAATCGCAGAAACACTGGGCGTTGAAATTTTTCCAGGCTTTGCCGCTCAACAAGTTTTGTATGACCACAATCACACCGTGATCGGTGTGATTACGGGCGATATGGGACGCCAACGCGATGACAGCGAGGGCCCGCAATTTCAACCCGGAGTTGAGATTCGTGGCAAGTACACCTTGTTTGCAGAAGGTTGTCGCGGCCATTTGGGACGTCAATTAGAAGAGAAATTTGCGCTACGTACGCAAGCTCAAACCTATGCCTTAGGTTTTAAAGAACTCTGGCGCGTACCGAAAAATGATGTTGGACGCGTGCAGCATAGCTTTGGCTGGCCACTGAGCAACCATGACTACGGCGGCGGTTTTGCCTATCATTTAGACGAGGGGCTAATCGCCATTGGTTATGTGGTGGGGTTGAATTACCGCAACCCACACTTGTCACCCTTTGAAGAGTTTCAAGGTTTTAAAACCCATCCCGTCATCGGCGCCCAACTCAAAGACGGCACACGTTTGTCCTACGGTGCGCGCGCGATTGCAGCAGGCGGATGGCAAAGCTTACCTAAATTGATTTTCGCTGGCGGTGCTTTGATTGGCGACGATGCAGGATTTTTAAACGCCGCCAAAATCAAAGGCACACACGCGGCGATTAAATCGGGAATGTTGGCCGCAGAAGCGCTGGTCAAAGCGTTGGCTGCGCAACGTCAACACGACGAATTAACCGACTATCCACAAGCCTTCGCACAATCGTGGTTAGCCGACGAACTGAAACGTTCGCGCAATTTCAAGCCATATATGAAACATGGCATGTGGCAAGGCGCACTGTTGTTTGGTGTTGAGCAATTGGTGTTACGCGGCAAAGCACCGTGGACGTTGTCTTTGGGCGCAGCTGATCACACGCGCTTGATCCCCGCCGCGCAAGCGAGCCCCATCAGCTATCCCAAACCCGATGGCGTGTTGTCCTTTGATCGTCTGTCTTCAGTCTATTTAAGCAATACCAATCATGAAGAAGACCAACCCTGCCATTTGCAATTGACCAGCATGGCGCAACATCAAACTATCAACGTGGCACAGTTTGACGCGCCCGAAACCCGCTACTGCCCTGCGGGGGTTTACGAAATGGTGAAAGACCCTGCGGTGCCAGACAGCGCTGTCGATCATACCGATGGCGTGTCACGTCTACAAATCAACGCGCAAAATTGTATTCACTGCAAAACCTGTGACATCAAAGACCCGACACAAAATATCCGTTGGGTCACTCCGCAAGGCGGCGAAGGTCCAATTTATCAGGGCATGTAACAATCTGCTCGATTCAATTTTTCTCTATTAACGATCTTCATTCACGATGTCTAATCACCTCAATCCCAGCGCAGGCAATTCAAAAACTCTCGCCAAAGAAATGGTCGGCAGCGCTTTTGATGTGAACAAAATGCTATCAGCACGTGCGCTCACGCAAACCGCAGTGAAGCAGATCGCACAAGCGATTCAGGTTGGCATGCGTGAGTCGCAAGCGCGTCAAATCGCCCAACAAATTTTAATCGAGATGAAGCACGAACGTATTTGGCATCCGATCATTATTCGCTTTGCTGCTAACACCTTGCACACCTTTCGCCAAGCATCTGTCGGTGATCTGCAATTGCAAGCAGACGACATTTTTTTCATTGATCTTGGAGTCGTGTGGGATGGGCACGAAGGCGATGCAGGTGATACTTTTGTAATCGGTCAAGACCCCGATAAACTGGCCTGCGCTCAAGCTGCACGAACTTTGTTTGGCTTGGTCGAAAAACACTGGCGCGAAACCGAATGCAGCGGCGTTGATTTATATGATTACGCGGCGCAACGCGCTGATCAAATGGGTTGGAAATTGAATTTAGAAATCAAGGGTCACCGCGTCAGTGATTTTCCCCACGCGATTTACCGTGCCGGAGACTTAGGTGATTTTGCCGCCTGCCCCAATACTGGTTTATGGGTGTTAGAAATTCAAATTGCTCATCACAGCAAAGCTATCGGCGCGTTTTATGAGGACTTGTTGGTAAAGTGACGCGCCAATCTCGTTTCCGGTGCAGGCCATTTTGAATAATGTGATGGCATCAACAAAATACTACGCCTGTTTCACCTGCGCGAAAAACGCCAACGCACGTTGTCGCGCTAATTCGTGATCAATTATTGGCGCGGGGTAATCGCGTCCAATCACACACCCCATATCCGCCTGTAGCATGGTGGGAGTCGTCCAAGGCGCATGAATCGCCGCATTTGAAAATGCGCTTAAAACGGGAAAATAGCGTCGGATAAATTTGCCTTGCGCATCAAATTTTTGAGACTGAATTATCGGGTTAAAAATACGAAAATAAGGTTGCGCATCGCAACCGGTTGATGCGGCCCATTGCCAGCCGCCGTTATTGGCCGAGAGGTCAAAATCATTTAAATGTTGCGCAAAAAAATCAGCACCCCAACGCCAATCAATCAATAAATGCTTGGTCAAAAAACTGGCCACCACCATGCGCAAACGATTGTGCATAAAACCCGTTTGCAATAACTGTTGCATCGCCGCATCGACCAAGGGATAACCTGTTTTCCCCGCGCACCACAATTCAAAATCAACTCGCGCCGCCTGATTGGCACGCCAGGGCAAGATGTCATACGCGGCTTTAAAAGCATGGCTAACAACGTGCGGGTAATGCCATAACACCGCAAAATAAAAGTCACGCCAAATCAATTCGTTTAACCACGTTTGCGCACCCAAACTGCTGGACTCTATTTGTCGCGCCAACGCCATACGAACCAAATGGCGCGGACTGATCGTGCCAAATCGATTGTGCATCGATAAATACGAGACCCCCTTGACCCAGGGAAAATCCCGTTGCTGCTGATACAAATCAATTTGTTCGCTAAAGTTATTAAGCAATTTTTGGGCGCCGCTCATTCCCGTTGGCAATGCCATTTGTGTCAAATTAGTCGGTACAAATCCTAATTGAGTCAGATCAGGAACATTTTCCAACACCATTTTTGATGTTGATATTGATGAACTTAATGATCCCGATTTAACTAAGCGATCAAAGTATTTTTCAGTTGGGTAAGCGCGCGAATAGAAATCATTATGTCCATTTTGCAGTTTGCGCAACCAGGCATTTTTATAGGGTGTAAAAACTGAAAACGGTCGCGCGTTTTGCGTTAGAACTTCGTCTTTGGCGAAAATTGCCTGATCTTTGTAGGCAAAAAAATCTTGCCCATTTTCTTTCAAACTACTGGCCACAGCCTTATCACGCGCCAGTGCATCGGGTTCGTAATCTTCGTTGCAAAAAACCGCATCGACTTTTAACTGACGCGCCAATTGGGGAATCGCGACTGCTGCGACGGCATGAACAATCAATAAATCGGCACCAATAGCGCGCAATGCATCTTTCAACTCCTTAAGGCTTAAGTAAATAAATTCGACGCGACGATCCGCTTTATTAGTCAGAGCATCCAAAATAGCACGGTCAAACACAAATACCAAAGACACTTTTTGACTGGTATGAAGTGCGTGATATAGCCCCGCGTTATCGATATGGCGCAAGTCGCGGCGAAACCAAAAAAGACTGTGTTGATGAATGGGGGTGATCAAAACCTACTCCTGTTAATCAAATGAAAATGAATCAAAGCAAAAACTAATCAAGGTGAAAAAATTATTTGACTGACAATAAATTTAATAAATATTGCTCAAACTGACGCATCCGATTGACATTGTTTAAGGTGCCACCGCTGATTAAAAAAATGTCTTCGACGCGCTCACCCAAAGTCGCTACACGAGCGCTTAATAAATTTAACTCGAATTCATGCAGACTGTGTGCCAAGGCATATAACAAGCCGTTACGATCGTTGGCAATCACATTCAATAGGGCATGTTCACCTTTGCTATCGATTTGAATTTCAATGCGCGGCGCAATCGGAAAAACGCGCGATTGACGCGACAATTTTCCCAAAATCGGCAGTGGTAATGGCGTCGGCGCAATAATTTGACGCAACAACTGCGCCTCGATTTGATCGACTGGATCAGACAATGGCAATTGCGGCAATACTAAAAAAGTATCCAAGGCATACGCTTTATCCGTCGTTTGAATACGCGCATCTAACACGCTCCAATTGGCACGATCAAAAGCCAAAGAAATTCGCGCAAATAAATCGGTGATGTCTTTGACAAACACCATCACCTGTATCCCTTGATCCAATTGTCGAATACTGATTTTGGATAAATTGGTTTCTGCTTCTGTCTCTAATTTCGACTCTAATTTTTGCCTCTGCGCAGACCACAAAAACGCGAGTTTTTGCGCATGCCATGCAATCACCTCGACGGGGTGTTGCATAAAATACGCCACATTTAATTGCTGCCAAAAAATTGTGGTGACCTCGTGCAACTCTTGCGGAATCAAAGCCATCGCGCTCGTGCGCTTATCGACTATTTGACTGTGACCGCTTTTTCCTTCACCGCGTAAAGTGTTCAAGGTAGCGCGATACAACTCCTCTAATAAGCGCGCTTTCCAAAAATTCCAAACCTTAGGACTGGTGCCGCGAATATCCGCCACCGTCAATAAATACAGCGCATCGAGGTAACTCTCTTGGCCGACAATCGCGGCAAATTCAGACACCGTATCAGGGTCGGATAAATCGCGTTTTTGCGCATAGGTTGACAGCGTCAAATGATGCTGCACCAAAAACACCACCAATGCGGTATCTTGATTCGCCAGTCCATGTCGAACACAAAATTTTCGCGCGTCTACCATGCCCAATTGCGAATGGTCGCCACCACGCCCTTTGGCAATATCGTGGTATAGCGCAGCGATGTACAACAACCATGGTTTTTCTAACTTGCTCATCACTTCACTGCACAGCGGAAACTCGTGTGCGTGCTTAGCCATCGTAAAACGTCGAACATTACGCACCACCATCATGATGTGTTGATCGACGGTGTAAATATGAAATAAATCGTGTTGCATTTGCCCTACGATGGCGCGGAATTCTGGCAAATAACGCCCCAAAATACTGGTTTGATTCATGCGGCGCAAGGCGTGGGTAATGCCTTGTTCAGATTGCAAAATTGCTAAAAACAATGCGCGATTTTCAGGTGCACGACAAAATGCCGTGTCAATTGAAAAACGTTGATGCCACAAGGATCTGCGCGCCCGAACCGCCATTCCAGTGATGTCAGGATGTTGCGCCATGACCAAAAAAATCTCTAACATCGCGCTGGGCGTTTGTACAAACAATTGATCATGTGCAATATCGATCAAATCGCCTTTTTGTACAAAACGTGGGTTTAATACTTTTTGTTCTTGTTCTTGTTGGAATAAATCATCCTCCAAATTTTGCAACAAAATTTCGCTAATCTGCACAATTGCTTTGGTCGCCCAAAAATAATGCTGCATCAATACTTCACTGCTACGCCGCACGCCGACAATTTCTAGATCATCGACAAAACCTAATCGCTGCGCTAACTTGGGTTGTAAATCAAACAACAATCGATTTTCACAACGCTGCGCTTGGCGATGTAAATGAATCCGGATTAAACGCAAAAAATGGGCTTTTTTATACACCTGCCGCGCTTCTTCTTCGGTAATCAAATTGCGCTCGGCCAAGGTCACCCAGTCGCTGCCAAAACCTGCCGCCTGAGCGATCCACAACACCACATGTAAATCACGCAAACCGCCCGGGGCCTCTTTGCAATTGGGTTCGAGTTGGTAGGGACTGTCTTCAAATTTGCCATGACGATGCCGCATTTCGGTCAACTTAGCGCGAAAAAAATCTGGCGCATAAAGTTGCGCGCGCAAACGATCCCGCAAATGGGCAAAACGCTTTTTATCACCAATTAAATAACGATGCTCCAACAAATTGGTTTGCACCGTGATGTCTTCCATCGCGGCACTCAAACATTGGTTCACCGTTCTAACGCTGTGCCCGACTTCCATCCCGACATCCCACAAGGATTGAACAAAATCACTGATTTGACCTTGTTCAATGTCACTTATGACATCTGGCGTCAAAATCAATAAATCAACATCGGAATAAGGAAATAAATCGCGGCGGCCATAACCGCCAACCGCAACCAAGCTGTACAGCGCGCTGATTTGTGCCGCCTGCCAACGTGTTTTGACTTGTTCATCAATCACATCCGTCCACTGCGCTAAACATGCGACGACTTTATGCGGCGAACTGGTTCTCGTTAAATCGCTAAAAATACTGTCGCGCGCTTGGTTCAGCGCTTTTTTTTCGTCTTGAAGTGTCGGAGTCATGAGAAAAAATAAAGGCGCTCAGTGAAGTCATTCATCGCTAGGCGCGAAGTCTTTACAAAATTAAGAGTTGCAGAGCAATCGTCCACATCACCAGCCCAATCAAACCATCCAATACTTGCCAGGCTTTAGCCCGTGCGAACAGAGGTCTTAACACGCGCGCGCCATAACCTAAAGAAAAGAAAAACGCGGTCGAGGCCGCACTGGCACTGAGAATGAATTGCCATTTTTGATTCGGAAATTGTGCCGAAATCGCGCCCAATAACACCACGGTATCCAAATACACGTGCGGGTTTAACCACGTAAAGGCGGCGCACAACATCAGGCAGCGCGACAAAGAGGGCGCGGCCAATTCGGATTGAACTAAGGTTTTTTGTCCCACCCAGGCGCTGTGAAAACTGCGCGCGCCGTAGATCAATAAAAACGCTGCGCCGCCATAACGACTGACCGCTTCCAGAATAGGCCAGCGCGCGATGACACGATCAAAGCCACTGACACCCGCGGCGATTAACAAGGCATCAGAGACAACGCAAAACAGCACAATCGGCAAAATAAATTGCCCGCGTATTCCTTGCTTCAGAACAAAAGCGTTTTGCGCGCCAATGGGCAAAATTAAAGACAGCGTCGTAAAAAATGCGTATACAAAAACGTTGCTCATGAATGTTATTTATGGGTGTTAATTTATGGGTGTTAATTTATGGGTGTTAATTTATGAGTGACGCATAAAAACGTGTGGCAATCTGTGCCACTAGCTCGATGGCCAATTCGTTTTTGTCGGCGGGTAAAAGTTCGACTTGTCGCGCGTCGTCAATCAAGACGACTTGATTGCGGTCTTGACCAAAAGTATCAGGGCCACAATTAGCGATGATGAGGGGAATGTTTTTGCGCACGCGTTTTTGCGCCGCTAAATTCACCACGTCATGAGACTCGGCGGCAAAACCCACGCAATACGGTGCATTGGGCAGCGCCGCGACAGAAGCCAAAATATCTGGGTTCTCACACCAGACCATCTCATCAAATGGATTGTGTCCTGCGTTTTTTTTGATTTTTTGTAGCGCCGCATTTTGTACGCGCCAATCGGCAATTGCGGCAACGCTGATAAAAATCTGGGCGCGACTCACCACGGCGTGCACCGCCTCATACATTTGCTGCGCGCCCTCAACGCTGACAAAATCGACACCATAAGGCTGCGGCAATGCGGTCGGGCCAGAAATCAAGTGAACCTTTGCACCGGCGTACTGACAAGCACGCGCCAAGGCGTAACCCATTTTTCCAGACGATCGATTGGTGATACCACGCACTGGGTCTAGCGCTTCAAACGTCGGGCCCGCCGTAATCACGATGGACTGTCCGCACAAAGTCTGCGCGCTCAAGGCTTGTGCGATCGCATCCATGATGTCGGTCGGTTCGCTCATGCGTCCCAAACCGACGTCACCACAGGCTTGCACGCCCGCTTCGGGGCCGACCAAACGAGTGCCATCGCTGATCAAGCTCTCGAGGTTGCGTTGCGTGGCAGCGGCATGCCACATTTCCACATTCATCGAGGGCGCCAACAACAGCGTTAAATCAGCGCGGCGCGCCATACACAAAGTCGATAACAAATCATCCGCAATGCCATGCGCTAACTTGGCCATCATGTTGGCGCTACACGGCGCAATCACTAACACATCAGCGTCGCGACTTAAATCAATATGCGGCATCGCGCGCGCATCATCGGCAAAATCGGGCCCCCAAACGGGGCGACCGCTCAGCGCTTGAAAAGTGGCGCGCCCGACAAAATCCAGTGCCGCGCGCGTCACCACCACTTGTACTTGCGCGCCCGCTTCGGTCAGCAAACGAATCAAGAACGCGGTTTTGTAGGCAGTAATGCCGCCTGTCACCCCCAAGATGATTTTTTTGTGATGAAAAATCTGATTAAAAACGCTAGGTTTCATTTTTTAAGATTGGTTTTTTTATCTGACGACCAAGCAAAAATCAAATAGGCCAGCACACCCAGGGTAATCGCGCTGTCGGCGACGTTGAAGGCGGGCCAATGCCAGGCACCGACATAGACATCTAAAAAATCAATCACATAACCATAACGCAGGCGATCCCAAATATTGCCTAAAGCGCCCGACAAAATCGCGGCGATTGGCAAGGCGTGTTTGACTTGATCACGCGATTGATACAGCCAGCGCGCTAAAAACCCCGACACAATCACACCAAAAATCAATAAAAAATACCGTCCCCAATCGGCCTGATCGGCCAGAAAAGAAAACGCGGCCCCCGGATTACGCGCATGCACCAGATTAAAAAATGGCAGCACCGCGATTCCTTCACCATAGGCGAAAAAATGGATGATCAAAGCTTTGCTCGCCTGATCCAAAACAAACAAAGCAAGGATAAAAAATAAATAAGGACGAAGTGCGCGCATAAATAATTAAAAAAATAGTTACAAAATAATCATCTCAATAACTGCAAAAAATTTCCGGTTTCCTGCTTCCTGTTTCCTACTTTACTCTGATTTTGGCCATAACACGCCATCGACGCATTGATCAATCGCGCCCATCACTTGCTGCGTTTGAGTCAGCGCCGCGACCGTGTTTTGATAATGCTCAATATCATCCAAACTCAAACGGCGTCCTTTGCGGTCTTTCAACCATTTTTCACAGACTTGATAAGCACCGACTCTAAACTGCCAAGTGCTGATGGGCACGCCGTCAAAATACTCGCTTGGATTGATATACACGCGCCCGTAATCCGTATTGACAACAGCTTCAAAGCGCGGAGTGATGACTTCATGCGTTCCCGTTTGGGGGTAATTAGGACGCAACTCTGGCGGCACTTTTTTCAATAAATGCGCATCAATCAAACTCTGTCCTAGGGGCAGCAGCGTGTCCCATAGATTTTTAAAATCAGGCGCACTACCCGGCACTTTTTTCAATAAATGCGCATCAATCAAACTCTGTCCTAGGGGCAGCAGCGTGTCCCATAGATTTTTAAAATCAGGCGCACTACCCTCATGTACCTTGCGATCAAAATTGGCATGAACGCTGATCGGAATGCGCGGAAAGTCGGACTGTAAATATGCCGCATAACGGCGTCGGTAACTGGGTGCGTGCAACACCGCGTACAGATACGCCATGATTTGTTCGGGCGTGACGCCCATCGGCAAATCCTCATGTTCTGGATCAGTGGCGAGCCCCAGTTGCGCCGCCAATGCCGCCAAAAATTGAGGCGATAAATTGGCGCGCACGCCCTGCTCTTGTTGCAGCCATAGCGGGAAAATAGAAGTCGTTCCTTTGTTGCTATAAAACGTTCGGTTATCAATTAAGCAATCACTCACACCGACATGAGAAAAATCACCTCCTGAAACGGATTGACGAATCGTAATTAAACCTACATTTTTGCCCTTCGTGAAATGCCTCATCACTTCACCACGCGCCCGGCAATGAAAACCTTTACTTTTGCCCGTGTAGTAAGTGTGGCGCCAATCAAAGGGGCGGTAGGCAATCGGCACGATGCACGCTGAGTCTGCGCCGCTGGTGAGGATGTCTTTTTGCGCCAGTTCAACGCGCCAGTCGCGTGCATCTTTGCCTAATTCAAATTCGGCCCGCGCATCCTCGACGCGCAAGCCGACAAAACGATCAATCGTCGTGCGGACATCCGCCGCCGAATACTGAATGACCAGATGATCACGCGCAGTCACAATGCCGACCGAATTGATGGGCAAAATATCGGTAATCTTCCACCCCAATTGATATTCGGCGGTATTGGTTTCATCACGCGGCACAAACAAAAGCAAGGGCAAAGCCGGTGTCAAAGTGTGCCAGGACACGCTGGAAAAATGATTTTTTTTAAGCCAATCGTATTTGTAATCACGACTGCCCCACAATTGGGCGTGATGAATTTGGGCCGTGAAAGGCCGGGCACTGCGCGCGCTTTGTGGATTGGGTGCGGCGCTTAATTCAAACTCAAGCGGGCGATTGTGTTTGACCATCAACACAATCGCCACGCCTTGCGCAATATCAAACACGTTTTTGTCTATCCCTTGCGCGCTCAAGTCGTCGGGTGTTTTTTCGCGTTTTTTGGTATTGCCGTGCAAATCCAAAATATAAATATGGTCAAAATCGCGCAGCAGGCTGGCGCGCATACCGCGAAAAGTCGGGTTGTCCAACCAACCATGATTCGTAATAAAGGCGACGATGCCATGTCCCGTACGCGTAATCCGATCATGCGCAAAGCGTATGAATTTGACGTAATCGTCGTTAATCGATTTGCTATTACGTTCCTGTAACTTTCCCCCCGCAGGTTCTTGTTTGTACTCGTCTAACAAATCACGAATATAGATGCTGTTATTGCTGCTCTCCCCCGCGTAAGGTGGATTGCCCAACACCACTTGCACCGGCTGTTTGCGTTTGACGTTTTCTGCGCCCTCGCTTTCGGTCGAGATCCATTGCGCCATATACGCATCCATTTGTTGTTTGACCGTGTCCAGCGTGTTGGTCAAAAAGATATTCAGGCGTTCGTCTTTGCCCTGTTTATTTTTGCCAAACACAAATCCTTGTTCCTGCAATTGCAAGGCCAACTTTAAATGCGCCACGGTGTAGGGCGCCATCATCAACTCAAAACCAAACAGGCGCGGCAACAAACGTTCGCGCACGTAGTCAGACCACAAACCCGCGTTCTTTTTTTCCGCTGTTTTGGTGGCGTGAATGTGCTCGATCACCTTGCGCAAAAAAGTCGCCGTGCCCGTTGCGGGATCCAAAATCACCGTGTCCTTATCGGCCAATCCATCGGCTTTGCCCAACTGCGTGCGCAGCAAATCATCGACGCTTCGAACAATAAAATCCACTACCGGATCGGGGGTGTAATACACGCCGCGCGCTTGGCGCAGGGCAGTGTCGTATTGCGCCAGAAAACTTTCATAAAAATGAAAAACCGGATCTTCAAATCCGGTTTTGCGGCCTTGCACGTGCAAGACTTTGCCCATATCGACGTAATTCAATCCGGTCGCAATTTGTTCAATCAACCAGCGCAGTTGTTCGTTCAGATCGGGGCCTGCGATGTGTTGAAAAAACTGGCGCAAAAAAGGATTGGCTTTAGGAATTAAATATTCGGCTTTTTCTAAACTGAAGGGCGTATTTTTAAAACTGTCCGGTAAGCGATTTGCGCCGTCGTCAAAAATCCTCGTGTATTCAAATACGCGCGCGGTGAACAAGCCATACGCCGCCGTTTGCGCGTACATGTCGGCAAACTCGGCATCGCTTAAATCGGGGACCAACAAAGTTTGAAATGATTGCAATTGGCTGCCCAAATCGGGATCTTTTAAAGCCACCAATTCCTGTGCCAAATCGCGCAGCAAGCGCGTTTGACCAGCCAAGACTTGCGCCAGTTGCAAAGGCGTTTGCAAAATCGGACTGACGTGCTGCGTAAAGCTGTTGAATAAATCGGTCCACTGTTGTGGCGCTTGAGGATGAGCGCGCAAAGTTTTTCCAGTGCGCGTGGCAAGACTGATTTCCATACGCTTTTCACCACCCACTAACCAAATAAAGTCAACATAGTCAGTCAGCAATAAATTGGGCAGGGCTTCCATATAACGCTTTAACTGCGCGCTTTTGAGCGTGGTTTTTAAATCTTTTCCTATGTCTTTCGCCTCGACAAACCCAATCGCCACAGGCCCGCGCCGAATAATGTAATCGGGTTTGTTTTCACGCTCGGCGCCTTTGGGTTCGTTGGTTGCGACAAATTGACCACTGGCCTCGAACAAGGTTTTTAAGGCCGGACGATGGGTATGTTCAGTCGCGTCACCACGATTCAAATCACGCTGTAACGCCGCCAAATAATCCGCGACTGACTGATCCAGCATTGCGCCTTTAGCCATTATGTCGCGCCGATTCCTAAATGATTTAAGCAACGCGCGCACACGCTGGGATGCGCGGCATTGCGACCAACGCTATCGGTGTGGTGCCAACAACGCACGCACTTGGGATGTGTCGAGGCTTTGATGATGATTTGCTCTTGTTCACCCACAGCTAAAACCACATCCGACACGATAAAAATATATTTCAATTCATCAGCAAAACTGTGTGCAAACGCCAATTCATCCGCCGTCAAAATCAATTCCACTTGAGCGTCCAAACCCGCGCCGATTAAACCTTCGGTGCGCGCTTGTTCCAATTGTTTGTTGACTCGACTACGCAAAGCACGCAGGCGTTCGTAGCGTCCAATCAAGGCATTGTCGTTTTGAGCGTTGTCGTTTTGAGCATTGTCGTTTTTCACTACCGGCAGCGATGCATAGCTTTCAGTAAACACCGTTAACGCCTGCGGTTTGAATACGCGCCAAGCTTCTTCAGCGGTGAAGGACAAAATCGGTGCCAGCAAGCGCAAGAAGTTATCGGTAATGTCATACAGCGTCGATTGCGCCGCGCGCCGCGTCATGCTATCGCTGCCGTGCGTATACAAACGGTCTTTCAAAATATCCAAATAAAAACTGCCCAAGTCCTCCGAGCAATAACTGAGCAAGCGCGTGGTTGCGGCGTGGAATTCGTATTGCTCAAAATAGCCATTTAACTGAACTTGCAACTGTTGCGCCTGCGCGAGCGCAAAGCGATCAATCTCCTTGCGTTGTTCCAAGGGCACATAATGTTTTTGTCGATCAAAATCGCTGGTGTTGGCTAACAAAAATCGAATCGTGTTGCGCATGCGCCGATAACCCTCGGTCACGCGTTTGAGAATTTCTGGTGAAATCGTCAACTCGCCTGAGTAATCGGTATTGGCAATCCACAAACGCAAAATATCCGCGCCCAAAGAATTGCAGACTTCTTGTGGCGCGACGGTGTTGCCTTTGGACTTGGACATTTTTTTGCCCTCACCATCGACGACAAAACCGTGCGTTAATAAAGCTTTATAAGGCGCGATGCCATCGTGCATGACCGCGGTCAGCAAAGACGAATGGAACCAGCCACGATGTTGATCGCTGCCCTCCAAATACAGATCCGCCGGAAATTGCAAACTGTCGGCATGACTGCCGCGCAACACGGTAAAGTGGGTACTGCCCGAATCAAACCACACATCCAAAGTATCGGGATTTTTTTGATAATCCTCGGCTTTGCTATTGCTGTCACCGTCAAGCAATTGCGCCACGGTCATTTTTTGCCAAGCTTCGATCCCCTCTTGTTCAATGCGCGCCGCTATTTTTTCAATCAGCGCGGGCGTGTTAGGGTGCAGTTCGCCTGTGACTTTATGAGTTAAAAACGCCATCGGAACGCCCCACTGTCGCTGCCGTGACAAAGTCCAATCCGGACGATTGGCAATCATGCCATGCAAACGCGCTTGACCCCATGCTGGATAAAATGCAGTTGCGGCAACACCCCTCAAAGCCGCGCTGCGCAAGCTTTCTGATTGATTTTTAGGGATACCATCCAAAGACGCAAACCATTGCGAAGTCGCGCGATAAATCGTCGCGGTTTTATGCCGCCAGCAGTGCATATAACTGTGCGCGAGCATTTCAAATTTAAACAAACTGCCCTGCTCCGTCAGTGCCAAACCAATCGCTTTATTCGCATCCCAAATCGACATGCCGCCAAACAAGGCAAGATCAGGGTGGTATTTGCCATCGCTCATCACGGGAGTCAAAATTTGATCATCCCTCATGCCATGCGCTTTGCATGAGTTGAAATCCTCGACCCCATACGCCGGCGCCGAATGCACCACGCCAGTGCCGCTGTCCAGTGTCACATAGTCCGCCAAAATCACCGGCGCCGTGCGTGCGTAGGCGCTGTGCGCATTGGCCAATGGGTGATGAAATGCGATCCCCGCCAAAGCCCGACCGTTGCAACGCGCAATGATTGCGCCACTCAAACCGTAACGTTCTAAACAAGAAGTCAGGCGATCTGACGCCAGTATCAGCAAGCCTGCGGCACGCGCAGCGGTTTTTTCTGTCGCGTCTTTGGCGTCATATTGCACCAAGGCGTATTCAAATTCGGGATGGATATTCAAGGCCTGATTGGCGATCAGCGTCCAAGGTGTCGTTGTCCAAATCACGATATGGCCTTGACTCATATGGCCTTGACTCATATGACCTTGACTCACCGGCAAAGTCTGGAGACCAAACGCGGCCGCGATTTTGTCCGGTTCTGCGAAGGCAAACCCAACATCAATCGCCGGATCGCGTCGATCGGCGTATTCGATTTCTGCTTCGGCCAAGGCCGAGCCGCAATCAAAGCACCAATTGACCGGTTTTAAACCGCGATAAACATAGCCTTTTTCCATCAATCGCCCCAGAAAACGCAGCTCATTGGCCTCGTTCGCAAAATTCATGGTGCGATAGGGATTGTCCCATTGCCCCAAAACACCTAAACGTTGAAATTCAGTTTTTTGGTTGGCAATTTGAGTCGTCGCATAGGCACGCGATTTGGCTTGTACTTCGACCGTCGGTAAATTTTTACCGTGTTGTTTTTCAATTTGAATTTCAATCGGCATGCCGTGGCAATCCCAACCTGGAACATACGGCGCGTCAAAACCCATCAGGCCACGCGTTTTGACGATGATGTCTTTTAAAACTTTGTTGACCGCGTGACCAATATGAATACTGCCGTTGGCGTAAGGTGGGCCATCGTGCAAAATAAATTTGGGGCGGCCTTTGTGCGCTTGACGAATCGCTTCGTAAACTTTGTTAGATTGCCAATATTCCACCATCGCCGGTTCGCGTTTAGCTAAATCACCGCGCATCGGAAATGCTGTGTCGGTCAGGTTGACCGAATAGTCGAGTTCACTCATGTCAATTAAAGTGTGGAAGAAGTAAGTGTTTTTAAAACAATGGCCGCGTGATTGGTCACGCTAACTTTGCGCCATTCTTGAATAATGTTGGCATTCTGATCCAAGACAAAAGTACTGCGCTCGATACCCATGTATTTGCGACCGTACAAAGATTTTTCTTTAATCACATCAAACTGCTGACACAGTTGCGATTCGCTATCAGAGGCCAATTCAAAAGGCAATTCAAGTTTGGCTTTGAAATTGTGATGCGCTTTAATGCTGTCACGGCTGACCCCAATAATTCGATAACCCAGCGCAGTAAAAGCATCGTGCAAATCACGAAATTGCATCAATTCGCTGGTACAGCCTGGCGTATTGTCTTTGGGATAAAACACCAAAATCGTTTTATAACCGCGCAAATCATCCATCGATAAAGTCGTTGCATTGGTCAGAGGGCAAGAAAAAGATGGAGTCATAAAAAAGATAAAGTCATAAAAAATGAAAATTGAATCAAGGGCACTGCATTAGCGTCAAATGCTTAGCGTTAAATTCTTAGTGTCAAATGATTAGTGGCCATCAAATTCCAACAAAGTAAACAACGGCAAACCCGAATCGCGCAGTTTACGCGCCCCTCCCAAATCCGGTAAATCGACAATTGCCGCGCCTTCCATCACAGTGGCGCCCAATTGCTCTAGCAATTTTTTGCCCGCCAACATCGTGCCGCCACTGGCGATCAAATCATCCATCAACAAAATTTTGTCGCCTGATTTCACCGCGTCAATATGCAGTTCTATGCTGGCTTGACCGTACTCCAATTCATACGATTCGGTCACAACGGTATAAGGTAATTTGCCCTTTTTACGAATCGGAATAAAACCGACATTCAATTCGTAAGCAACTACCGAACCAATGATAAAACCCCGCGCATCCAGTCCTGCCACGGCATCGGGACGCATGTTGGCGTCCATATAACGATGCACAAAGGCGTCGATCAAAATCCGAAATACTTTTTGATTTTGTAACAAAGGCGTGATGTCGCGAAACTGCACACCCGCAATCGGCCAGTCTGGTACGGTGCGAATGTATTGTCGCAAATATTCAGTCACAGGGAGATGCTTGTTTATCGTCATTCAGTCATCATTTACATAGGAGACGCCAGTATCGCGCCGGTACAAGCTCAAAACAAGCTCAAAACAAGCTCAAAACAAGCTCAAATTTAGGGCAGCGCGACCACGCAATTATCCGCATCTATTGTTACGCCCTCGTACAATGGCGACAGATTTTAAGTGCCTCACCACAAAAAAAACGCCTCAGCAATATCCTTCACCACTATCTTTCACTCAAAAATTTCTATGAACTCCAGACGCATATTTCTTCAAGCCGGCCTGACCACCACGCTCGGCGCCAGCACAGTATTAAGCACCGCGACTGGTTTTGCCCAAGCGGTCACGCCGCCGCCTGAATTGCAGTCCATTCACACCACGAGCGAAGGTTTGGACGCGGGATTCATCACACTGAAAAATGATCACACCGAAGTGCGTGCCTATCACGCTCAAAAAAAATCAAACCAAAAATTACCGATAGTTGTAGTCGTCAGCGAAATTTTTGGCGTACACGAACACATCGGCGATATTTGCCGACGTTTGGCACACGCCGGATATTTGGCCATCGCGCCTGAAATTTTTACTCGCTGGGGCGATCCCAAAATCATGCCCAATATCCAAGACATCATGAGCCAAGTCATCAGCAAAGCTGAAGACCGCCTGATTTTGTCGGATTTAGATGCCTGCCAAACGTGGGCGATTCAAAACGGTGGCGACGCCAATCGCGTCATGATTACCGGATTTTGTTTTGGTGGCCGAATCACCTGGTTGTACGCCGCACATAATGCCAAAGTCAAAGCCGCCGTCGCATGGTACGGCCGTCTTGAAGGCACGATCAGCGACAAAACGCCACAGCACCCGATTGATCTTGCCACGCAATTGCATGCGCCAGTGTTGGGACTATACGGCGGCGCAGATACCGGCATTCCACAAACCAGTGTCGAAAAAATGCGCGCCGCTTTAGCCAAAGGAACGAGTGCCAGTAAAGCCTCGCAAATCACGGTATTTCCCAACGCCCCGCACGCGTTTAATGCCGACTATCGACCCAGTTATCAAAAAGAAGCCGCGCAAACTGCTTGGACCGCAATGCTCGCATGGTTTGAACGTTACGGAAAATAAAC
>JAVKLU010000040.1:0-4184 GCA_031538895.1 Burkholderiaceae bacterium
CGCGATCAGGAGCACGCCATTGCGCGCGCCTTTGCGCAAACCGTAGATGGTGAATTTCAGACTCTAAGTGCGAATGACGGCGCGTTTAACCGCCACCATTTTTTCAATAAAACGCCGCAATTGCAAGCCCTTGTGTCGCACCTGAGTGACAGTGATATCGACCGACTGCGGCGCGGTGGACACGATCCGGTAAAAATTCACGCCGCTTTTGCGCGCGCGGCCGCACATCGCGGCGGGCCCACTGTGGTTCTGGCCAAGACCATGAAAGGCTATGGCATGGGCACCGCAGCGCAGGGCCGTATGACCACGCACCAGCATAAAAAATTAGGACGTGACGAACTGTTTGCTTTTCGCACACGCTTTGGGCTTCCACTCAGCGATGCACAGGTCGAACAGGCTGCATTCTTTAAGCCAGCCGCCGACAGTCCAGAAATGCACTATCTGCAGGCGAGGCGCGAGGCCCTTGGTGGCGTGTTGCCGCAGCGTCGACGCAGTGCGGAAGTCTTGGCTGTCCCCTCGCTAGAGCACAGCGCGGCTTTTGCCTTAGAAGCCGATGGAAAATCCATGAGCACCACTATGGCATTTGTGCGACAGCTAGGCGCCTGGCTAAAAGACCCAGTGCTGGGTCCTCGCATTGTGCCCATCGTCGCCGACGAAGCGCGCACTTTTGGCATGGCCAACCTGTTTCGGCAGGTGGGCATTTACGCGCCATTCGGTCAGCTCTACAGTCCCGAAGACTCGGCTTCGATTCTCTCCTACAAAGAGGAGCGTTCGGGTCAAATATTAGAAGAAGGCATTACTGAAGCCGGTGCCATGTCATCTTGGACGGCTGCGGCGACGAGCTATTCAACGCACAACTTGGCACTATTGCCTTGCTATATTTTTTACAGCATGTTTGGCTTCCAGCGCGTCGGTGATTTGATTTGGGCTGCGGCCGACCAACGCGCGCGTGGCTTCTTGATTGGTGCCACGTCGGGGCGCACTACGTTGGGCGGGGAAGGTTTGCAACACCAGGACGGGAGTAGCCACTTAAGCGCATCCACCATTCCCAATTGTCGCGCCTACGACCCTGCATTTGCGGGTGAACTTGCCGTCATCGTTGATCATGGTGCCAGGCGTATGCTGGAGGAACAAATTGATGAGTTCTACTATGTCACGGTCACCAACGAGAATGTCGACAACCCCAGCCTGCCTGCGGCGGCACATGCTGGCGTGCTGCGGGGCCTGTATCTGCTGCGTCAGGGTGCTGCGCAGCAGCATCGGGTTCAGTTATTTGGCAGCGGCGCGATCATGGGAGAAGTGCTGAGGGCCGCGACCATCTTAGAGAACGAACACGGAATTGCGGCCGACGTTTGGAGCGTGACGAGCTATATCGAGTTGGCGCGTGAAGGCCTTGTACAAGAGCGCTTGTGGCGTCAGGGTGAGCGGGAAAGTGTCGACAGTTGGTTTGAAACCATGCTGACTGCCACAGAGGGGCCGATCATTGCCGCCACCGACTATGTGCGCGCATTACCTGAAATGGTGCGTGCCTTCGTTCCGCCCGGGCGGCGTTACATCACATTGGGCACAGACGGGTTTGGACGCAGTGACTCCCGAGCGGCATTGCGCGCCCATTTTGAAGTGGATGCGCAAACCATCGTACAAGCCAGTTTGCGCGCTATGGATCAAAGCGGCAAAAGCGGTGAAATCGCCACTTAAAACGATGTCGCGAATTGAAGCACCTGCGCGCGTTGGTATCTTTGGCATCTCTGGCTTCGATTTAGCAGAATATTTAGCAGAATACTCAGTGGGCTCATGGTTTTGCTCCTGAAAGTCAGGGGAACATTCCCCAGCCCTCAGACTGCAAACAATCACGCCATTTGCCAAGCCCCGCAATATGCAAAACGCGGTGGCGGCACTTGCGTACCAGCCACCGCGTCAGCGATTTAGTTCAACATGGAATTAACCGGTTCCGCGCTTTTGCGGAGCCCGGGTTGAATGTCGGGTGGGCTGTGGTGATTGAGATAATTAGCCACCAAACCGCTCCCGCCAACCTCCTGGCTCACGGTGTTGATGGAAGAATGAAACCACCAGCAGCTCATCCGGACTTGGGAGATAGATGAGCATATAAGAAAATTTACGAAATAGCACCCGGCGGAACTCTTCTTCGATGCGCAAATGCCTAAACGGATTGCGAAGTGCTGATTTCAGTGGTTTGGTAGCCCACATCCCATATCATAAACAATGGAACAATGGAACAACGCAACAAAAAAACGCGCCAGCAGATTAGTGTCTATTTTAGTTCCTCGGATACCATGAAAAATACCATACTCAATCATTTGCAGTCAACTCTTGCGTTAGCTCAGGGTGGTTAACGATGAGACGAAACAGGCAGACAACCCCGCCTGGCGGCGTGAATCGTCCTTGCTCCCAGTCGCGCAAGGTGGCGGCAGGCGTGTCAATTCGCTTGGCAAATTCAATTTGCGTTAGCCCCGTCTTGGCGCGTGCTTGGCGCAGTAGCATTTGCTCTGGCGTGGTGACGCGCCCCACCTTCCCAGACTTGACCTCGGCCAACGCGGTACGAATATCGGGCAAGCTCTCGCCTGCATCAGCCTCGATTGCGCGGGCTTCGGCTTCAATATCCAAATTTTGTAAATCTTTCAGTCGCATATCACACCTCTTTGTTTAACTCTTTAGCAGTGACACTATCACGTTCGTTTTTGGTGTAAACCATCCCCAAAACAATGACCTCATCCTCTGCCAAGTTGTAGTAAATGTGACCCTAGCGCCGCCGCGCTTACCGCGACCGCTTGCCTGCCAGCGAACTTTACGAGCACCTGCCTTTGAGCCTTGAATGACATCGCCAGCCAGCGGGTTAGCCGCAATCCAATCTATGAATGCATGAAGTTCGTCCTCAGCCCAAATCTTGGCTGCCTGCTTTATAAAGGTTGGGTGCTCGATAACTGTTTGCATGGCTCTTATTATACGAGTATCCCGTACAAAATCAAGCGAAATACAAACGCAAAAAGCGCCCCCGCGCCCAGCGACACGGGGTCACTGAACACGAGGGTTCTGATTTGGTGGAATTCCACCGATTTACTGGCGGGCTTTAACGACCGCCTCAAGCTCGGCCTCGGGGACCGCCCAACCACCGCGGACGCTACCCATCTAAACGCCGCCGCGCCACGCTGCAAAAGCACGCGCTTGAAAGTGGCTGCCCGCCAGTGAAAGATGATGAAAAAGCGGTGGGCTACATCAAATCAATTTGAATTATTTAGATCGCTTTTAAATAGCTGAAGATTATCTTCAACAAGTCGCCGACCAACCAAAGAGGATCCATTTATGTTTAGATGATTTCGGTCACGGTATAAAATAAATTTATCTGCAGCCATACTACAACTCTCGTTATCGCAAAGATATTTGCCTACAGATAAAAGCCTTACGGACGGACGATTTTCCACAACCTTCATTAATGAATCAAGATATATTTCTGATTGCGACTTGGCTATTGATAATGGTATTTTGCATTCATTAGTCGATCCAAAACGACGACGTCCTTCGCATTTTTCAGGGTCGAATGGAAAGGCTGGAACATCATCTATGAGATATACCGCCTTTCCAGAACTTGATAGGACATCAATGACCTTCAATAATTCTTTATCCAGCGTTGATTCTTTCGGGATTTGTGAAACTATTCCCATCCAATGCATTGTCAAAATGACAGTTTTTATGGCTTCATTTTTAATCACCGATTCATATATCTTGATGAAATCTGGATTATCTAAAAATGGTGGACTTGACTTAATATAAAAAACGATATTTTTATTTGGCAGGGCTTCAGCCATTCCAATAAAAAGATGTTCAGCATGACTGTCACCAACAATAGCAATATCAATTTGATCAGATCGCTTAGATTGCATACATCTTGTGTAGACATCCCATTTCAACGCTTTATCAAGAATTTCTTTAGGCCCGCATAAAAAATATTTATTAGCTATGTATTTGTGAAATTCAATATGACCTGTATCGCCATTTAGATTCTTCTGACTGTAACTTCTAAAAGTCAACCCGTCGCGTACATAAGCGTTGTAGCCCACAAATCCAACCACTGCCATCAATCCGCACAGCGCGCCAATTTTCCAGCGGTAGCCGCGTGGATGTTGGTTTGCGCGAAACCATTTGCCCCACCACGTGCCGTAGCGCAA
>JAVKLU010000041.1:0-70828 GCA_031538895.1 Burkholderiaceae bacterium
ATCCGGCTGCAAACTGGGCCTGCAAGGTGGTGCGCACTGCATCTAATAAAGCGTTGGTCACTACGGCCATAATGTTCTCCAATAAAAATAAGGACAGCTAAAAAATAGAGAGCGTTTAAGCGGGCGAGCCAACTGGGGCGGCAAAGTCAAATTTTGCAATCGGCGGATAATCGTCGAACAATTTCAAGCAAACCTTAACAAGATAATTGACCGACTAACTAATAAGATTTATGAGCGAGCAGAACTCTTTATTGACGTCAAAATTTGCGCCCAAATTTTTACAAGAGCTGGAACTTGAGCGCAAGCGCAATGTTGAGCTGGCACTTGCCGAAGATATTGGCAACGCCGATTTAACCGTTGCCTTATTAGCGCCGCACACGACTTTGTGCGCAAAAGTGTTAGTGCGCGAACCGGCCATCTTATGCGGTCAGCAATGGTTTAACGCGGTGATTGAACAATTTTCAGGACTAGAGCCGCCTCGTTGGGTATGCGCAGAAGGTGCCGAAATACGCGCCAATACCATCGTTTGCCACCTGCGTGGTCAAGCACGCGAACTATTGATGGCCGAACGCACTGCTTTAAATTTTTTACAACTGTACAGTGCCACCGCCACAGAAACGGGGCGGTTTGTCCGCGCCGTCGCGCACACCACATGTCAAATTATGGACACCCGAAAAACTGTGCCCGCGCATCGTTTTGCACAAAAATACGCCGTACACGTCGGTGGCGGAACCAACCAACGTCATGGGTTATTTGACGGTGTTTTGATTAAAGAAAATCACATTGCCGCCGCCGGTAGCGTCACTGCGGTTTTACATCAGGCGCATTCTTTGTATCAATCGCGCCCTGACATCACGATACAAATTGAAGTCGAAAACTTGGCACAATTGGATGAAGCCCTGCGCGCCGATGCACGGTTAATTTTGCTCGATAATTTTGACGAATCTTTAATTATTCAAGCCATTGCACTGAATAAAGGACGCGCCATATTAGAGGTCTCCGGCGGCGTTTCAATTGATACTGTGGCGAGTTTGGCGCAAACAGGCGTTGACCGAATTTCAATTGGCCACCTCACCAAAGATATTCGTGCGATTGATTTTTCGATGCGGTTTGACGCCGCTATTTCAGAGGATTGAAAAAACACCAAAGGCCTGTGATAAAATTTTGACCTTAGTTAGAAGCTCAAAGAAATCTTTAAATAGATTCTCAAGTTAGTTTTTTTAAATCCTGAATTTTTAAAACGCTCTTCGTGAACTCAATCGTTAGTCTTCCTCAATATTTCCCCATCCTTTTATTCATTGTGATTGGTGTTGGTTTTGGCGTTTTAATGCAAGTTTTAGGACGCACTCTCGCCCCTCATCGACCGGATCCGGAAAAAAACTCCAGCTACGAATGCGGTTTTGAGACTTTTGGTGAATCGCGAATGAAGTTTGATATTCGCTACTACCTTATCGCGATTTTATTTATCCTGTTTGATCTCGAAACCATTTTCTTTTTCCCGTGGGCAGTGGCGCATCGAGAGTTGGAATTTGGCGGCATCATTACCATGTTTGTCTTTATTTTGGAGCTTGTACTGGGGTTTTGGTACATCTGGAAAAAAGGCGCTCTTGATTGGGAATAAATACTCACCATGTCTGAATCACTTACAAAAGATGGTTTTTTAACCACCAGCGTCGACAATCTATTGCAATGGACTCGAACCGGTTCAATGTGGCCGATGACTTTTGGCCTGGCCTGTTGCGCGGTGGAAATGATGCATGCCGGCGCTTCGCGTTACGACTTAGATCGATTTGGGGTTGTATTTCGACCCAGTCCGCGCCAATCAGATGTCATGATTATTGCCGGAACCCTGTGCAACAAAATGGCCCCCGCATTACGAAAAGTGTACGATCAAATGGCCGAACCACGTTGGGTAATCTCGATGGGTTCCTGCGCTAACGGCGGCGGTTACTACCATTATTCTTATTCAGTGGTGCGCGGTTGTGATCGAATTGTTCCAGTTGATATTTATGTGCCCGGGTGTCCTCCAACAGCAGAAGCCTTGATCTACGGCATTATTCAGCTGCAAAACAAAATTCATCGTACCAAAATCATCGCTCGATAAGATAAAACTGCGCCGTGAATACTCAAACTCTCCTCTCCTCGCTGATCGCTGTATTTCCAAATGCGCGTGCGACTCTTGCGCTAAATGAAGTGACACTGGTCGTGGATGCCAAAGACTATCTTGCGACAGCACAGGTTTTGCGCGATCACGCGGATTTTCAGTTTTCGCAATTGATTGATTTATGTGGCTTAGATTGCATCGACTATCAGATTGATCCCGAACGCACAGAACGTTTTGCCGTAGTCACGCATTTATTGTCGGTGCGTTTGAATCAACGACTGCGCTTACGTGTTTATGCCCAAGACTCTGGCAATGCAGAGCTTCCCTTTCCAGAAGTGGATTCATTAACTGATATTTGGAACGCTGCCGGTTGGTATGAGCGCGAAGCATTTGACCTATTTGGGATTGTGTTTACCGGTCACGACGATTTGCGTCGCATCTTGACCGACTATGGTTTTGTGGGACACCCGCTACGTAAAGACTTTCCTGTTTCAGGATACTTAGAAGTTCGCTTTGACGACACTCAAAAAAGAGTGGTTTATCAACCCGTCTCGATTCCTCCACGCGAACTCACGCCGCGCATCATTCGCGAACCAGGTTTTGCCCATACTCGCATCTAAAGCGCCATGTCAGAAATTAAAAACTACACCCTCAATTTTGGCCCACAACATCCTGCTGCGCATGGTGTGTTGCGTCTGATATTAGAGTTAAATGGTGAAGTCGTTCAACGCGCCGATCCTCATATCGGCTTATTGCATCGGGCAACTGAAAAGTTAATCGAACAAAAAACTTATTTGCAATCTGTACCCTACATGGATCGCTTGGATTACGTCTCCATGATGTGTAACGAACACGCCTATGTCATGGCGGTAGAAAAACTATTAGCCATTGATGTCCCCTTGCGTGCGCAATACATTCGCGTCATGTTTGACGAAGTGACGCGCCTATTGAATCACTTGCTATGGTTAGGCGCACATGCTTTAGACGTTGGCGCGATGGCGGTATTTTTATATGCTTTCCGCGAACGCGAAGATTTAATGGATTGTTACGAAGCCGTTTCAGGTGCGCGTCTACACGCGGCCTATTACCGTCCTGGTGGCGTTGCGCGCGATTTGCCTGATTCGATGCCGCAACATTTAGCCTCACCCTTGCGTAGTGCGCGCGAGCTCAAAAAACTTAACGAAACGCGCCAAGGTTCGATGTTAGATTTTCTCGAATCATTCACGCAGCGTTTTATTGCTTATGTAGATGAATACGAAACGCTATTAACCGACAACCGAATTTGGAAACAGCGTCTGGTCGGTATTGGAGTGGTTACGCCAGAACGCGCCTTGGCTTTAGGATTAACCGGCCCAATGTTGCGCGGCTCAGGGGTTGAATGGGATTTGCGCAAAACTCAACCATATGAAGTTTATGACCGCTTAGATTTTGATATTCCAGTTGGCAAAGAAGGTGATTGTTATGACCGTTATTTGGTTCGCGTTGAAGAAATGCGCCAATCGAATCGCATCATCAAACAATGTATCGCATGGCTGCGCAGCAATCCGGGCCCTGTCTTAAACGATAACATCAAAGTCACCCCGCCTACCCGCGCAGCAATGCACGGCGATATGGAAAGTTTGATTCATCACTTTAAATTATTTACCGAGGGTTTTCACGTTCCTCATGGTGAAGCCTATGCCGCCGTCGAGCATCCTAAAGGCGAGTTTGGCATTTACATGGTGTCAGATGGTGCCAACAAGCCCTATCGCGTCAAAATTCGCGCGCCTGGGTTTGCCCATTTGCAAGCTCTCGATGAAATGAGTCGCGGCCACATGATTGCTGACGTAGTGACCATTTTAGGCACGCAGGATATTGTTTTTGGTGAAGTGGATCGATAAATTGAATCATTAAGCACTAACAAGATTTTTACACTGAATAATTTTAGTAATCCCTGAATAAAAATTTGAGTACCCGGTATGTCTCTGTCTTCTTCAGCTCAACAAAAAATTGACCGCGAAATCGCTAAATTTCCGCCAGAACAACGCCAATCTGCGGTCATGGCGGCCTTGCGTATTGTGCAGACTGAACTAGGATGGATTAGTGCAGAGAGTATGAGTGCTATTGCTGACTATTTGCGTATGCCCGCCATTGCAGTACAGGAAGTCGCGACTTTCTACAATATGTATCACCGCTCAAAACCCGGGCTTCATACCATTACGATTTGCACGAATTTGCCGTGCGCCTTATCTGGCGGCGTCGATACTGCCAACTATTTAAAACAAAAACTGGGCATTGACTTTAATCAAACAACCGCTGACGGTCAATTCACTTTAAAAGAAGGTGAATGTATGGGCGCTTGTGGTGATGCGCCGGTTCTTTTATTGAACAATCACAAGATGTGCAGTTTCATGAGTAAGGACAAAATTGACCTCTTGATTGCTCAATTAAAAACAGGAGTAGCGGTATGACTTCTTTGCATAATCGCCACATCAAACCGCTGATTTTGGCCGGTTTAACCGGTGACAACTGGCAATTAGCCGAATACAGAAAACGCGGCGGTTATTCCGTATTAGAAAAAATTCTGAATGAAAAAACACCGCCAGAACAAATCATCACCGAAATGAAAACCGCGTCCTTGCGCGGTCGTGGCGGCGCTGGATTCCCAACCGGTTTAAAGTGGAGCTTTATGCCGCGCCAATTTCCCGGGCAAAAGTATTTAGTCTGTAATTCAGATGAAGGCGAACCAGGTACTTTTAAAGATCGTGACATTTTGCGTTACAACCCGCACGCGCTGATCGAAGGCATGATTATCGGCGCCTACACCATGGGAATTTCACGTGGTTATAACTATATTCACGGTGAAATTTTTGAAACTTACGAACGCTTTGAAACTGCACTAGAAGAGGCACGGGCCGCAGGTTACCTTGGCAACAATCTCAAAGGAACCTCGTTTTCTTTTGATCTGTTTGCTTTTCACGGTTACGGCGCCTATATCTGCGGCGAGGAAACTGCGCTATTAGAGTCAATCGAAGGCAAAAAAGGACAGCCCCGTTTCAAACCCCCCTTCCCTGCTAGCTTTGGCTTGTACGGCAAGCCAACCACCATTAACAATACCGAAACGTTTGCCGCCGTTCCGTTCTTGTTAAAACTCGGCGGGCAAAATTATTTGGAACTGGGGCGCCCCAACAATGGCGGTACAAAGATTTTTTCGATTTCAGGCGATGTCACGCATCCGGGTAACTATGAAATACCCTTGGGAACACCATTTGCCACCCTACTCGAATTAGCTGGTGGAATGCGCAATGGCAAAAAAATTAAAGCGGTCATTCCTGGCGGTTCATCAATGCCGGTTTTGCCTGGTGAAATTATGATGAACACCGACATGGATTACGACTCCATTTCTAAAGCGGGCTCAATGCTAGGCTCTGGCGCGGTAATCGTGATGGATGAATCGCGCTGTATGGTCAAAAGCCTGCTGCGCCTTTCATATTTTTATCACGAAGAATCTTGTGGTCAATGCACGCCATGCCGCGAAGGCACGGGCTGGCTGTATCGCATTTTGCATCGTATCGAACATGGTGAGGGCCGTCCTGAAGATTTAGATTTATTGCACAGCGTTGCGACCAATATTATGGGGCGCACGATTTGTGCTTTGGGCGATGCGGCGGCAATGCCCGTACGTTCGTTTATTCAGCATTTTCGTAGCGAGTTTGAATATCACATTGAGCATAAAAAATGCTTGGTGCCCACCTATTAATGACATCACTGAACTTAATCGATTACCAACATGGTTGAATTAGAAATAGATGGCTCAAAGGTAGAGGTGCAAGAAGGTGCGATGGTCATGGAGGCGGCGCACAAAATTGGCGTCTCGATCCCACATTTTTGCTATCACAAAAAACTATCAATTGCGGCCAATTGCCGCATGTGTCTGGTTGAGGTTGAAAAAGCGCCTAAACCTTTACCCGCCTGCGCTACACCGGTTAGCGCGGGGATGATCGTGCGTACTCAAAGCGTCAAAGCTAAAGATGCGCAAAAAGCGGTAATGGAATTTTTGCTCATTAACCATCCTTTGGATTGCCCGATTTGCGATCAAGGTGGCGAATGTCAGTTGCAAGATTTGGCTGTGGGTTATGGCAATGGGGTATCGCGCTATACCGAAGAAAAACGCGTGGTCTTCCACAAAAATGTCGGCCCATTGATCTCGATGGAAGAAATGTCGCGCTGTATTCATTGCACGCGTTGCGTTCGTTTTGGCCAAGAAATCGCGGGGGTAATGGAGCTGGGGATGTTGGGTCGTGGCGAACATTCTGAAATAACAGCCTTTCTTGGCCAAGGGGTTGATTCTGAACTGTCGGGCAATATGATTGATATTTGCCCCGTCGGTGCATTGACTTCAAAACCTTTTCGCTATGCTGCACGCTCGTGGGAATTAGCGCGTCGCCGCTCGATCAGCCCACATGACAGCTTGGGTAGCAATCTGATTGCGCAAGTCAAAAACAACACTGTGATGCGCGTGGTTCCATTTGAAAACGAAACCTTAAACGAATGTTGGATTGCAGATCGCGATCGTTTTTCATATGAAGGTTTAAACACTGAGGATCGTTTACGCACACCCCAAATCAAAAAAGATGGCAAATGGTGTGTCGCCTCATGGGATGAAGCCCTCACTCATGTCAGTCGACGATTGCAAGACATTCAAAAACAAGATGGCGCACAAAGCATTCAAGCCTTGGCGCATCCTATGTCAACTTTTGAAGAATTTTCCTTGCTGGGACAAGTGATGCACGGCTTGGGTTCGGATCAAATCGACGCTAATTTATTGCGTCCTGACACAGGAGTAATTCAATGGCTGGGTTGCGATTTAGCTGAGTTTAGTGCGCTTGAATGCGTCTTAATTGTAGGAGCCAACTTACGTGCGGATCAACCTTTGCTGACCGCTCGTTTGCGTCAAATGACCAAACGCAACACTCAATTAAACATCATCAACGCATTTGATGACGAGTCTCTAGTCAAATTACAAAATCAATGGTTAAGCGCACCCTCTGCATGGGTAGATTCGCTGGCACAAATTCACAGTGCCATTCTCAAATCAAAAAATCAAACACCAAGCTACGATCTTGAAGTAAGCGCGGAGGCACAAGCTATTGGACAAAGTTTATTAAGCGGACAAGCTGGAATTTTTGTCGGTAGCATCGCTGCTGCGCACCCTGAAGCCGCGTCAATTCAAGAATTAGTTCGTGCCATTGGACAGCTATTAAACGCCAAGACGGGTTATTTGACAGAAGGCGCCAACCGCATTGGTGCGCAAATCGCATTACCAAAACCTGTTGCCATTGGGCAAGAGGCAAAAGCCATTTTGTTGTGGCATTGCGAAGCTGATGATTTCGCGCCACGTTCAGCGTTTTTAAACAAAGTGGATAGCGCACAATTTGTCGTCGCTTTCTCTTGTTATCAACACGCCCAAGAGTATGCCGAAGTGATGTTGCCGATTGCACCATTCACCGAAACTTCTGGCAGTTTTATCAACTTAACTGGTTTGGTACAAAGCTTTAACGGCGTCGCGATGCCCTTGGGTGAAACACGCCCCGGCTGGAAAGTGTTACGCGTTCTAGGCAATTTACTCGACTTGCCTAAATTTAACTTTAACAGCAGTGAAGCGGTGCGTGATGATTTATTGCAAAACCGACGTAACTTAACCGAGTTTCTGACCGCCGAAACAGCATCGTCCCAGAACCGTTCGGTATCGTTATCAGGCAAAACCAAGCACTCTGTTGATAATACTGTTGAACGCGTCCCATCATTTGGCCTTTATCAACGCGATGGCATCACACGACGCGCAGAATCTTTACAAAAAACCACTGCCGCAAAATCAAAAACGGCCCTGATTTCTCATCAAACGGCAACACGTTTACAACTTAAAGATGGCGATCATCTTGCCTTTAGCGCATCGAATGGACGCGCGGTTCATCCCATCAAAATCGCACGTCCAGGCCAACTGGCAGAGGGAATTGTTCATCTACCCGTTATGTCAGAAAATGCTGATCTACCTTTATTCGCAACATTGACTCTGGAGAAAATGTAATGAACGACCTGTTTCATTTTCTTGATCAGACTGGCCTTCAATGGTTTGGAGCGTACTGGACGCAAATCGTCTTTTTTATCCTCACTCTGTTAAAAATTGTCGCTGTCTTGTTGCCGCTGATTTTGTGCGTCGCCTATTTGACTTTGTGGGAACGCAAAATGATTGGTTATATGCATTTGCGTATCGGTCCCAATCGCGTTGGTCCACGAGGTTTGCTGCAACCTTTTGCTGATGTATTAAAGCTGTTACTCAAGGAGATTACGATTCCCGCGAAAGCCAATAAAATTTTATTTTTATTGGCGCCTGTGATGACCATCGGCCCTGCCTTTGCCGCCTGGGCTGTCATTCCATTTGGCCCAGAAACAGTACTGGCTAATATCAACGCAGGCATTTTGTTTGTTTTGGCGATTTCCTCGATTGAAATTTATGGCCTGATCATTGCAGGTTGGGCCTCGAACTCTAAATACGCATTTTTAGCCGCAATGCGCGCTTCTGCACAGATGATTTCCTATGAACTGGCAATGGGCTTCTCTGTCGTGGTCGTATTGTTGGTATCGGGCAGTTTGAATTTAATCGATATCGTCAACAAACAAAGTCATGGTTTTTTTGCCGATCAAGGTATTGCGTTTTTATCTTGGAATTGGTTGTCATTACTACCGATTTTTGTGATTTATGTAATCTCGGGTATCGCCGAAACCAACCGCCACCCTTTCGATGTGGTCGAAGGTGAATCAGAAATCGTTGCCGGTCACATGGTGGAATATTCAGGCATGTCATTCGCGCTGTTTTTCTTAGCGGAATACGCCAATATGATTTTGATTTCAGCCTTAGCCAGTTTGATGTTCCTGGGCGGATGGCAAGCGCCGATTAGCGCGCTTGATTTTATTCCTGGATTTTTTTGGTTAGGCATTAAAACTTTTGTAGTCGTGTCGCTGTTTATTTGGGCGCGCGCAGCGTTCCCGCGCTATCGTTATGACCAAATTATGCATTTGGGATGGAAAGTGTTTATTCCAATCACCTTAGGCTATATCGTCATCGTATCGGGGTTAATGCACACTTCTTGGAACATCTGGCAATAATTTACTTTCAACGTTTATGCGCAGAATTAAACAATTTTTAAACAGTTTTTTATTACTGGAACTGCTTCGCGGTTTGGCCCTGACTGGACGATATTTTTTCGTCAAAAAAATTACTGTCCAGTACCCTGATGAAAAAACACCAATATCACCACGCTTTCGCGGGGTTCATGCGCTGATGCGTTACCCCAACGGGGAAGAACGTTGCATCGGTTGCAAGCTGTGTGAAGCGGTTTGCCCCGCAATGGCGATCAACATCGAAACGGGCGAGCGCAAAGAAGACGGCACACGTCGCACGACGCGTTATGACATTGATTTAACCAAATGTATTTTTTGTGGTTTTTGCGAAGAAGCGTGTCCAGTTGAAGCGATTGTCGAAACCCCCATTTTTGAGTATCACGGCGAAAAACGCGGCGATCTGTATTTCACCAAGCCGATGTTGTTAGCGATTGGCGATAAATATCAAAACCAAATTCAAGCAGCGAAACAAAAAAATGCCCCTTATCTTTAATCAATAATTTTTATGTTTGATTTATTTAGCACTCTTTTTTATCTCTTTTCAGCCTTGTTAATGTACGCGGGAGTTCGCGTCATTACCGCTAAAAATCCGGTACACGCCGCATTACATTTGATGTTGATATTTTTCAATTGCGCAGGGATTTGGCTTTTATTACAAGCCGAATTTCTCGCCTTGGTACTGATCATGGTGTACGTTGGTGCGGTCATGGTCTTGATTTTATTTGTCGTCATGATGCTGGATTTAGAACAGTCTTTTTTAGTTAATAATTTGAAAAAAAATTATCCTGTCGCGATATTGATGGGTATCGTTTTAATTTTGGATTTGTGCGTTGCAATCCTACGTGGTTATAGCGAACGCTATCCCTCGCCACCAGAAAAACTATTAGAACGAGTCGGAACCACTCACAGTCTAGGGCTCTCTTTATTTCGCGAACATCTTTTTTCAGTTGAGGTGGCGGCGATGATTTTGCTCACCGCCTTAATTGCCGCTGTCGCACTGACTTTTCAAAAACGTAAGAACGTACGCGGCATCGCTGTTAGCTCGCAACTGTCGGCGCGTAAAGAAGATCGAATGAAGATTGTTAGGGACATGGGCGTTGTGGGCGTTACACCACAAGACAACAGCGACGCGCACAATAACAAACCCAACACGCCTGCGACATAATTTTTTTATTAGAGCCACCATGATAGGACTGACCCATTACCTGATTCTTTCTGCGGCGATGTTTACGCTGTCAGTAATCGGCATATTCATGAACCGTCGCAACATTCTCATCATTTTGATGGCGATTGAGATCATGTTATTGGCGGTCAACACCAACTTTATTGCGTTTTCTCACTATCTTGCCGATACCACAGGGCAAGTGTTTGTATTTTTCATTTTGACCGTTGCGGCGGCTGAATCAGCCATCGGTTTGGCCATTTTGGTGATTCTGTTTCGCCGCACACATACGGTTGACGCAGAACAAATCGCCAAATTAAAAAACTGATATTCAAAACTGTTACCTTAATGATGAACTCTTTTGTCCTTTGCACCATCGCATTTCTTCCCTTAATCGCGGCGTTTTTGGTCGGTGTTTTTGGTACACGCTTAGGCGCTTTGACATTCGCGGGGCGTTATGTGATGTTACCGCGCGCGCTGTCGCACAGCATTACGATTGGCGCCGTCGCCACCTCTTGCTTACTTTCATTCCTCGTGTTGAAGGATGTCCTTGCTGGCGCACGCTTTAACGAAGTGCTATACCAATGGATGGTGATTGGAAAATTAAAATTTGAAATTGGTTTTTTAGTCGACGGTTTAACTGCGATGATGATGTGTGTCGTGACATTTGTTTCGTTGATGGTACATATCTATACCGTCGCATATATGCATGAGGACGAGGGCTACAACCGCTTTTTCTCTTATATCTCGCTGTTTACTTTCGCCATGCTCATGTTAGTCATGAGCAACAATTTCTTGCAGTTATTTTTCGGATGGGAAGCTGTCGGCTTGGTGTCTTATCTGTTGATCGGTTTTTGGTTTAAAAAACCAACGGCGGTGTTTGCCAATATGAAGGCCTTTTTGGTCAACCGTGTCGGCGATTTTGGCTTCATTATTGGCATCGGATTGGTGCTGGCCTACACAGGTTCGCTCAATTACACAGAAGTGTTCGCGAATAAATCAACCTTATTGGATACAACGATTGTAAATACCGATTGGCCAGTGATTACCGCCGCCTGTATTGCCTTGTTTATTGGTGCAATGGGCAAATCAGCACAAGTGCCTTTGCATGTATGGTTACCCGATTCAATGGAAGGCCCGACACCAATTTCTGCGCTAATCCATGCGGCGACAATGGTGACCGCAGGTATTTTTATGGTGACGCGGATGTCGCCCCTTTTTGAATTGTCCGACACCGCGTTGTCTTTTATTATTGTGATCGGCGCCATCACTGCTTTGTTCATGGGTTTTTTGGGCATTATTCAAAACGACATCAAACGCGTCGTTGCCTATTCAACCTTGTCACAACTGGGTTATATGACGGTTGCGCTGGGAACTTCGGCGTATTCAATCGCGGTATTCCATTTAATGACCCACGCATTTTTCAAAGCTTTGTTGTTTTTGGGCGCAGGTTCAGTCATCATGGGAATGCACCACGAACAAGACATTCGCCACATGGGCGGCTTGCGTAAATACATGCCCATTACTTGGATTACCTCGCTAATCGGTTCTTTAGCTTTGATTGGCACGCCTTTCTTTTCTGGTTTTTACTCCAAAGACAGCATTATCGAAGCAACACATTCCTCTCAGTTGTGGGGGGCTCAGTTCGCGCATATTGCCTTGTTAATCGGTGTATTTGTGACCGCGTTCTATTCATTCCGTATGTATTTTTTAGTCTTTCATGGCAAGCCACGCTTTGATGCGCATCACCACGCGCCGCATGAATCACCAATGACCGTCACTATCCCCTTAGTTTTATTAGCGATTCCATCTGTATTTATTGGTTATTTGACGATTGGTGATTTGGTGCATGGTAGCTTCTTTAAAGATGCGATCACATTTGCTGCGCAACACACTAATGTTAAAGAGTTAAGCGAAGAGTTTCATGGTGCATTTGCAATGGCCTTGCACGGGTTTTCAACGGTACCATTCTTCTTAGCGGCCTTAGGCGTATTAAGTGCAGCGGTTTTCTATCTATGGCTGCCGAAGTTACCCGCTCGTATTGCGCCATTTTTAGGCGTCCTCAATTATGTTTTAGAGAGAAAATACTTCTTTGACAGCTTCAACGAACAAGTGCTTGCGCGGGGCGTCCGAGGCTTGGGTCAAGTATTTTCAAAAATAGGAGATCGTTGGTTAATTGATGGGGTGTTTGTGAATGGTTCGGCAAATCTAATCGCATTATCCGCAGGGTTCGCGCGCAAAATACAAACTGGTTTGGTCTCTTGGTACGCCTTGTTAATGCTAATTGGTTTAATTGCATTTTTAATGTATTTTTTACCATCACCGTTTGCGTACTCGGTCATCTAAATCCAAGAGTTTTGTTTTCTCAACTAATACCCAGGTTCTTAAATTTTATTAATTACGCATGAACTCTGTTTCCTTACTCAGTTGGGCTATTTTCTTGCCGATCATGTCCGGCCTGATTGTTTTAACCCTAGGACATGATCGTTTTACGTCTTTACGCCGTTGGTTTGCGCTTCTCGCGGCCTGCGCTTCTTTTATCCTTACCCTGCCTTTGTATTTAAATTTTGATACTACTCAAGCAGGAATGCAATTTATTGAACGCTCGTCATGGTTCACCGTCTATAACATTCAATACTACTTAGGGATTGATGGCATTTCTTTGTGGTTTGTTTTATTGACCGCGTTAATTACTGTTTTAGTCGTTATTGCGGCCTGGACAGTCGAACATAAGCAGCATCAATATTTAGCCAGCTTTCTGATTCTTTCGGGTTTGATGATCGGGGTGTTCTGCGCATTAGACGCAGTCTTGTTTTACGTATATTTTGAAGCGACTTTGATTCCCATGTATTTGATCATCGGTGTATGGGGTGGCGAACGCCGTGTTTACGCCGCGTTTAAATTCTTCTTGTATACCTTGATGGGCTCTTTACTCGCGCTCTTAGCTATCATCTACCTGTTTAACGTATCACACTCGTTTGATATTTTGGCGTGGCAAAAATTACCCTTGTCACAAATGAGTCAGAATTTTATTTTCATTGCATTTTTTGCTGCTTTTGCCGTCAAAATTCCAATGTGGCCGGTGCATACTTGGCTGCCTGACGCCCACGTTGAAGCACCAACTACGGGCTCGGTAGTTTTGGCCGCGATCATGTTGAAGCTGGGGGCATACGGATTTTTACGCTTCTCAATGCCTATCGCGCCCGATGCCAGCGCCTATTTTGCAACACCGATGATAGTGTTATCGCTCATCGCGGTAGTCTATATTGGTGTGGTGGCTATTGTGCAAAAAGATATGAAAAAACTCGTCGCGTATTCCTCCATTGCACACATGGGTTTTGTCACTTTAGGTTTTTTTACTTTCAATGCTTTGGCCTTACAAGGCGGTATCGTGCAGATGATTTCGCATGGTTTTATATCAGCAGCGATGTTTTTGTGTATCGGCGTTCTTTACGATCGCCTGCATACCCGTGAAATCGCTAGCTACGGGGGAGTTGTTCATGTCATGCCGCGTTATGTCGCGTTTTTAGTTTTGTTCTCGATGGCCAACAGTGGCTTGCCTGCAACCTCCGGATTCGTTGGTGAGTTCATGGTGATTTTAGGTGCGCTGAAGTATCAATTCTGGATCGGCGCCATTGCTGCAACCGCATTGATTTTAGGTGCTAGTTATTCTTTATGGATGATTAAACGCGTTGCTTTTGGCGAGATCACCAACCCCCAAGTGAGCGAAATGAAAGACCTCAACAGTCGTGAGTTTTTAATCTTGAGCATTTTGGCCGGATTTGTTTTATTTATGGGCGTTTACCCTAACTTTTTTACCAATCCAATGCAAGCGACTGTGGCAGAATTTATGATGCATATCGTTAAATCAAAAATCCCGCTTTAATTTTATAAAACCATAGGTTTTGATTAAGCGCCCATTGTTATTCCTTATTGAATGTTTTTCTACCTCAAGACATGCTTGATTCATTGTTAATGTTTCCAGAGTTTTTTTTAGTGGCGTCAATTCTTTTGATACTACTGGTTGACATGTATTTGCCCACGGCAAAACGCATCTATACCTATCGTTTAACAATTAGCTTGTTATCTGTTTTAACGGTATATCAATTGTTACTGATGTTGCCTGTAACAATAACAGTGCGCATGTTCTCTGAGCATCTTGTCAGCGATGCATTAACCCGTAGCATGCAGTTTTTGGCGACTCTAATTGTCTTGTGTGGTTTGGTGTTATCACGTAAAGCATTACTCCCGACTAATGACTCGCACAAAATCGCTGGTGAATTTTTCCCCTTGAGTTTACTGGCGCTGTTAGGCCAGTTGGTCATGATAAAAGCTAATTCTTTACTCACGCTTTACTTAGGTATCGAATTGATGACCTTGTCTTTATACGCGCTGGTGGCGATGCGCCGTGACGATCCGCGTGCAATTGAAGCGGCAACCAAATACTTTATTCTGGGGGCCTTGGCCTCTGGATTGCTGCTGTACGGAATATCGATGATTTATGGCGCAACTGGTTCGATCTTGTTGCAAGGAGTCAATCAAATGATTCAATCCAATCAAGCAATGCCTTCGGCTTTGGTGTTTGGCTTGGTTTTTATCGTGATCGGATTAGTGTTTAAATTGGGTTTAGTTCCTTTTCACATGTGGGTTCCCGATGTTTATGAAGGGGCTCCACTTCCTGCAACTTTAATGATTGCGACGGCGCCAAAAATCGCTGCTTTTGTGATTATTCTGCGCGTGTTATTCCAAAGTTTCTTTGACTTAGCCAAAGATTGGGAACAAATGATTTTGGTTGTATCTCTGTTATCAATCGGTTTAGGTAACGTCGTTGCAATCGCCCAAAGCAATATCAAGCGGATGTTCGCCTATTCCGCGATTGCGCAATTAGGTTTTATGCTTTTAGGCTTTAGCACTGCGCTCCATAACGGCGGCTCGCCAGAGACTTTTTTTCAAGGTTTTGGTGGCAGTTTATTTTACTTACTCGCTTATGTAATTGCCAGTGTTGTAGCCTTTGGCGTCTTGCTATATCTATCAGATAACAACCAAGAATGTCACAAAATTAGTGACTTGACCGGTTTAAATCATCGCCATCCTTGGTTGGCATTTCTACTATTACTGTCGATGTTCTCAATGGCGGGGATTCCGCCATTGATAGGTTTCTACGCAAAATTCCTGATTCTTCAATCCTTGATTTATTCACATTTTTACTTTGCGGCAGTGCTCGCAATCTTGTTCTCACTGGTCGGCGCGTTTTATTATTTACGCGTCATCAAAACAATGTACTTTGACGCCTCTGCAGAATCAGCTGTATCGGCGCAAAGACACTTACCCAGCTTTTTCATCTTATCTTTGGCGGGTACGCTGTTGATTGTGATGGGAATATTCCCAGACTTCTTAACCCGAATTTTATTTAGCATTTTACAAATTAGCCTTCTTGGTAACGGCGGCTAAACTGAACAAAACCTATGGCGACCGACCTGACTGAACATTTTGTCGCCCGAGAATCTGAATTTTCTGGCAGTTTTATCACTCTAAAACGCGATCGTGTTCGTTTGCCTGATGGCAGCATTGGGCAACGCGAATATTTTAATCACCCCGGCGCCGTCGTAATTGCTGCCCTCTTACCTAATCAAGAACTTGTTTTAGAGCGACAATTTCGCTACCCCGTTAATAAAGTCTGTATTGAACTGCCGGCGGGGAAACTTGATCATAACGAAGCCCATTTAATTTGCGCACAACGCGAGTTGCGCGAAGAAACGGGCTACACCGCAAACAACTGGCGACAGCTCACCGCATTCCATAACGCGATTGGTTATTCCGACGAGTTATTGACACTTTTTTTAGCTGAAGATTTAACTCTCGGACCAAGACAACTTGATCGAGGTGAATTTTTAGACGCCTTCACTTTGCCGCTAGATACCTGCGTCAAAATGGTTATGCGCGGTGAAATCGACGATGTCAAAACGATGTTAGGAATAATGTGGTTAGACAAAATAAAATCACCATAAGCGCACTTTATTTTTAAGCTCATTGATGACTCAAACCTTGCCATTTTTTTCATCCGCCTCCTCTCCATCGCCCACTTTTGATTTACGTCGTGAAACCCTCAAAAAGTGGCTGACGAAACTGTCGGGTTACGACGTCTCACAATTAAGTCGTGCCTCAGATGATGCGAGTGCGCGTCGCTACTTTAGATTGCCTTACCACGACAGTACGCGTATCGTGATGGATGCGCCGCCAGAGTTAAACGATATGCCTTTGTTTTTGCATATCGCACAACTATTATCGAACGCGAATATCCGTGTGCCCGAGCGTTATGAGATGGATGCCGAGCAAGGTTTTTTAATCCTCGAAGACTTCGGCGATATCACGATGCAAAGGGCCCTAAACGATGCCTCGACTTTTAATAAGGTCTCACCTGATCAACTTTATCGCGCTGCTTTACATCTACTGAGTGATATTCAAAACAATCTCTCGGGCAAAAATTTAGTGCACTACAAACAGCTGTTGATGGATGAAATGCAGCTATATCCCAAATGGTATTTAGAAACGCATTTAAAACACAACTTATCCACAGAAGTTTTAAACACTTTGAATCAGCAATTTGAATTGATCTATCGCTCTGTCTTGACGCAAGATTTTGTTTTTATCCACAGAGATTTCCACAGTCGTAATTTGATGTGTTTGAAAGACGGCAACTTGGGTGTTATCGATTTTCAAGGTGCTTTATACGGCCCGATCACTTACGACGCAGCATCCTTACTGAAAGACGCGTATCTTGAATGGCCTGAAGATCAAATCCTTGACTGGCTCATTCGCTATTGGGAGATTGCGCGTAAAAAAGGGCTGCCCGTTGCCGCCGCATTTGATGATTTTTTTCAATTGTTTGAATGGACTGGCTTGCAGCGTCATTTAAAAATTCTGGGCATTTTTGCACGCCTAAACTACCGCGATCACAAACCCAACTATCTAAACGATTTACCTTTGGTTCGTCACTATGTACGAAGCACCTTAAATCGTTATGTCGAATTAACCCCTTTATTGCGTCTGTTTGATCAAATGGAAAACACCCAATTGACCGATCAATACACGTTTTAAACAAATCAAAGATTTTTTATGAAAGCCCTAATTTTGGCGGCCGGTCGTGGCGAAAGAATGCGTCCTCTGACTGACACTTGCCCCAAACCTTTAATCAAAGTGCGTAACCGCGCACTGATTGATTGGCATTTAATGGGCTTGGCACGCGCAGGCGTGACAGAAATTTTTATCAATCATGCCTATTTAGGAGAGCTGATTGAAACCCATTGCGGAACCGGTGACCGCTTTGGCTTGACCATCACCTACTCAGCTGAACACGAAGCGCTAGAAACCGCAGGCGCTGTGGCCTTGTTGCGTGAACAATTAGGCAAAGCACCTTTCGCAATGATTGCCGCAGATGTGTTTTGTCCGCAATTTAATTACGCTGATTTATTTGAATGTTTGCCCGATATTGACCCCTGGGGAGCGCCATTAAAAAATCCCGATTTGGCATGGCTTTATTTAGTGCGCAATCCTGCACACCATTTATCTGGTGATTTTGTGATCGAGCAATTCAGTCTTAAAAATCAAGGCGCGCCACGCCACACCTTTTCAGGAATTGGCGTTTACCGCCCTGAGTTTTTTGATAGTGTCAGATCGGGGGATAAAGTCGCCCTCGCCCCACTGTTAAGAATTGCGGCAGATCAAAACCGATTGGGCGGAGAGCTTTATCGCGGGCCCTGGTTTGATATCGGTACGCCAGAACGCTTGGCGCAAGCTAATCAGATGTCAACTTAATTTAGTTTTGACGACTAAGGAACAAGTTTTTAATTCCTATTTTTGCAGTATTCCACCATGTCAATTATTTCATCCAATGAAATAACATTAGAGCAAAAACTTGCTCTAATGCAGGATAATTTTGGACAGAGTCATCTCGAAAAAAGTCTACAAATCGCAACCTTGTTGCGTGATATTGAGGCTGACCCGAATTGGTTAACATCGATCACCGATGCTGCCAAAATCGCACTGTCAGGCCAAATTACCGATGCACTTCCGAAAGTGACACAACAACTGGCGCATCAATTTATGCAATTTGATGCGGTCGACAGGTTTTTGCAATCTGCAAAAGAACAAAAGAACGAAGCAAGCCGCAAAATTTTTATCAGTCTTGCCAGCGATGTTCGCGTTATTTTGCTGGCATTGGCGCAAAAAATTGTCACGCTGCGATATTTAAAAAGTACGGATCATCACGATTCACTCAACTACGCAAAATACGCAATCGATATTTTTTCACCTCTCGCCAATCGCCTGGGAATCTGGCAACTGAAGTGGCAACTAGAAGACGCCGCCTTGCGCATACTAGAGCCTGTTGACTACAAAAATATCGCCCGATATTTGGAGCAAAAACGCACGCAACGCAAACAAGTCATTGATGACTTAATGCAGGAAGTTGAAGATCATTTTTTAGCTCATCAACTCAAGGCACAAATAATGGGACGCCCCAAACATATCTATAGTATTTGGCGTAAGCAACAAAATAAGTTTTTAAATTTTGACAACATCACTGATCTACTGGCTTTGCGCGTCATTGTTGATGATATTGATGCCTGTTACAGGGCCTTAAGCTTGATTCAAGAGCGTTGGCCAAGTCTGCAATCAGAATACACAGACTACATCGCGAGACCAAAAGAAAATGGCTATCGCTCCCTACACATTGTGGTTTTGCTTCCCGATAACAAACCGGTTGAAATTCAAATTCGCACCAAGGAAATGCATCGTCTCGCCGAATACGGCGTAGCAGCTCATTGGCGCTATAAAGAAGCCAACACCAATCAAAATGTGCTTGATGACAAAATGCTCTTGTTACGCCAGTTACTTGCTTGGCAAGCAGAAACACATCAAACATCGGATGCGCCCGCTGCGGTATTAAAACACGATTACATTTATGTTTTGACGCCCGATGCGCGCGTCATTGAGTTACCGCAAGGCGCCACGGCAATTGATTTTGCTTACCACCTACACAGCCAAGTGGGGCATTGCTGCAAAGGCGCGTTAATCAATGGCGTGATGGCGCCCTTAAATCGTCGCTTAAAAAATGGAGAAGTCCTTGATATTCTGACGCACAAAATGCCGTCACCTTCTCGCGACTGGTTAAAAGATGAGTTCACTGCATCACGCCGAACCAAAGCCAAAATTCGTGCATGGTTTAACGCGATTGATAAAACGAATACTTTGACTCAAGGGCGTGAACAACTACAGAAAATTTTGCAACGAGAAGGTAGAACCGCTTTCAAAATTGAGACTCTGGCGCAAAAATTAGGATTCGCAAATGAAGTCGCTTTATTTTTCAGTCTAGGAAAAAATGAAATCGGGCAACAAGCGATTGTTGACGCACTCAAACAAGAATCCGCGCCAACAAACAAAAATTCGCCTACAAACACTTCGATTGTTGAAACCGCTCGTTCAAACTCGAAAACAAACTCTCACCAATTCAATGCGATTGTGGTTGAAGGTGTCAGCGGCGTGTTCTCGAGCTGCGCACGTTGCTGCCGTCCGGTACATGGTGAAGCCATCATTGGCTACATTTCACGCACCAATGGCGTTAACGTTCACCGCGCCAGCTGCTCCAATCTGAAAAACTTGCAATCCAAAACACCTGAAAAAATTATTACAGTTCGTTGGCAAAATCAATCGGAGCAAGGCTCTAGCGTGATACTGGATACCTATTTAAATGACAGTCAGCCTGAACTAGTGTGTGACACCATCCGAAAATCAGGAGTAACCCTGATTCATTACTCGTGGCACGGCACCTCTCGTTGCTTGCAAACGGAATGCAAGATTACGAATATCAAAACCTTAAATCAATTGATTGCAAAAATCAGCGCACTGTCGATTGTTGAAAGTATTCGTCGAATCTAATCAGCAGTAAATCCGCGCTTACCCTCATCCATTCTTCATTCATATCTACACATAAGTCCGCTCATAAGCATGCTGTAATTTTCTGATGTTTAAAATCTACTCTTAAAATATGTAAGCGCCAAAATTCTTGGTCAATCAAGGTATAAAACAGTTCCCCTAGATTTTCTTTATATCTGCTCTATTGACTGGGGTATGTGTTAAAAAGTACAATCGCGGTTTCGGTAATCGTATTTATGCAGTTTATGCTCGATGTGGTTTATGCTCAAATTGTAGTTAATCTGCAGTTAGTTAATTTGATTTGCTAAATGCATTTGACACCTCTATATATCGGACTAGGATTGCAGTTAGGGGCTTTACTAATCGCCTGCTTATTGGGTTTTTTATCGGGGTATCAAGGTTTTTTGTCTGCCCTTTGGGGAGGAGGCGCTTACTTATGCGCCAGTGGTTTGGCTGTGCTACTTTTAAAGCTACGCCGTCAGTTGGTACCACGTATTTCGCCGTTTTATATATTTCAGCTTGAGTTTTTTAGACTGGCTTTAACCATCGTTTTACTCTGTATGCCAATATTTTGGCATATTGATTTAGTCTGGTGGGCATTTTTATTAAGTTTGATTTTGGTATCAAACGCGACAGTTTTAATTTTTTTATTACCTCAAAAATTAACGCTATAGCCATTTGCGTCAATTGTTAAATGGGTTTCCCTGTTTTAGGTTTTAATCTTATTTTGTAATATTTTTTAGCTTTATTTATGTCGGCCAACGCAATCGAATCATCACATCACGCGCCTACCGCATCTGAATACATTGTCCATCACTTGACACATTGGTCAAGTAGCAGGCAAAGTTCCGTTATTGATTTTTCGATCATCAATATCGATACGATATTTTGGTCGATTGCAGTAGGTTTGATCGGCACTTCGCTTATGTGGTCATTGGCACGCAAAGCCACTGCAGGAGTTCCTGGTCGTTTTCAAGCACTAATTGAAATGGTGGTTGAAATGGTTGAGGCGCAATCCAAATCAATTGTTCACGGTAATCGCGCATTTATCGCGCCTTTAGCTTTGACTGTATTCATTTGGGTAATCTTGATGAATACCCTCGATCTCCTACCAGTTGATTTATTCGCCAGTTTGTTTCAATTTTTAGGCGTTCCCATTAACTATCACCGCGTCGTGCCGACTGCTGATTTAAATGGCACTTTGGGAATGGCTTTGGGCGTTTTTGCATTGATGCTTTTTTATAACATCAAAATTAAAGGTGTTGGTGGTTTTATTCACGAACTATTTTGCGCGCCATTTGGTTCGCACCCTGCGTTATGGATTGCTAATTTTGCGCTGAACTTGATTGAGTTTGTCGCCAAAACAGTTTCTTTAGCAATGCGGTTATTTGGCAATATGTATGCTGGAGAGTTGATTTTCCTATTGATTGCGCTATTGGGTTCAATCGCGACATGGTGGGGATTTGCTTTACATGTGGTAGCAGGTTCGATATGGGCGATTTTCCATATTTTGATTATTTTGTTGCAAGCGTTTATTTTCATGATGCTGACTCTGGTCTATATTGGCCAAGCGCATGAAGGACACTAATTTTTATTTTTTTTAACAGGGGTAAAACATGACTAATGTTGCATTCGTAGCTCTCGCGTGTGGTTTAATCATCGGCTTAGGCGCTATTGGCGCCTGTATCGGTATTGGTTTAATGGGTGGTAAATACATTGAAGCAGCTGCACGCCAACCAGAATTGATGAATCAATTACAAACAAAAATGTTCTTATTGGCTGGTCTGATAGATGCTGCATTTTTGATCGGTGTCGGTATCGCAATGATGTTTGCGTTTGCTAATCCGTTTGCAGGGTAATCCTGTTCGTTATTGATTTATTGATCTCCGCGTAAGCGATAAATTGAGGTAAAGCATGAATATCAATGCCACGTTATTTGCACAGTTTGTGGTTTTTTTCATCCTCGCTGGATTCACGATGAAATTCGTTTGGCCTCCGTTGATGAAAGCACTGGACGAGCGCGCAAAAAAAATTGCGGATGGTTTGGCTGCGGCCGATAAAGGGCAAGCTGAATTACGCGCAATTGAAAAACGCGTTACTGAAGAAATGCAATCTGCACGTGCTCAGGTTCAAATTCGTTTGCAAGACGCTGAAAAACGCGCTCAAGCAATGATTGAAGAAGCTAAATCTTCAGCGGCACTTGAGGCAGAACGAATTATTGCGAATGCTCAAGCCGAAGCGAGTTTACAAATTTCAAAAGCGCGTGATGCCTTGCGTCAAGAAGTTGCTAACTTGGCGGTTGAAGGCGCTCGTAAAATTTTGCAAAAAGAAATTAACGCGGCCGCACACGCAGATTTGTTGAATCAACTAAAGGGGCGTTTGGCATCATGATCGATACCGCAACTACGGCGCGGCCTTACGCTCAAGCACTTTTTAACCTAGCGAAAGACAGTGGTGAAAAGAGTTTGAACGCTTGGCTTTCGGACGTTTCTGCTTTGTCGATTGCGGTGAGTGACCCTATTTTTGCCGCTTTTATGAGCAATCCAAAATCGAGCTATGTTGAAATTGAATCGATTTTGTTATCGTGCGCAAAACATATTGACGAAGCGGAACTCAAACGTTTTTTGCATTTACTGATTAAGAATCGTCGCTTAGCAGTGCTGCCCGAAATTTCAGCACAGTATTCTGATTTACTTAAGTTGTACAAAAATGAAGTGACCGCGCACATTGATTCCGCGTTTCCTTTATCTGAACAACAAGTACTTGAAATCTTGCCGGTTTTAGAGAAAAAATTTGCGCGTAAGTTAGTGCCTACCGTACACCTTAATACTTCCCTAATTGGTGGAATTAGTGTTCGCGTCGGTGATGAAGTTTGGGACACCTCTATCAAAGCGCAATTAGAAAGTTTGCAGCGTAATTTGACCTAAGGTAACTTAAATCCTAGCCACTCTTTTTAGTGAACCACTGACTGGCTCAGTGTTTTGTTTTTTTATTTTCCAACATTTCCTCTGGGAGTTTTTTGATGCAGCTCAATCCGTCTGAAATTAGTGAGTTGATTAAAACCAAAATCAAAAGCATGAACACGTCTGCTGAGATTGAAAATCAGGGCACCGTTATTTCGGTGACTGATGGTATTTGTCGCGTCTATGGTTTATCCAACGTCATGCAAGGGGAAATGTTGTTATTCCCGGGCGATACTTATGGACTCGCGCTGAACTTAGAACGCGACTCTGTTGGTGCTGTGGTCTTAGGGGATTACGAACATATTTCTGAAGGTGACACCGTAAAGTGCACCGGCCGAATTCTTGAAGTTCCTGTTGGTCCAGAGCTATTGGGTCGCGTAGTCAACGCGTTGGGACAAGCCATTGATGGTAAAGGTGAAATCAAAGCAAAAATGACTTCGCCAATTGAAAAAATTGCGCCTGGCGTAATTGCCCGTCAATCAGTTTCTCAGCCGATGCAAACGGGGTTGAAATCAATTGATGCAATGGTACCAATTGGTCGTGGCCAACGTGAATTGATCATTGGCGATCGACAAACCGGCAAAACTGCTGTTGCGATTGATGCCATCATCAATCAAAAAGGTCAAAACATGGCCTGTATTTATGTCGCTATTGGACAAAAAGCCTCTTCAGTGAAAAACGTGGTTCGCGCATTGGAACAACACGGCGCAATGGCCTACACCACTGTAGTTGCGGCAACGGCCTCAGAATCTGCGGCGATGCAATTTGTGTCAGCTTACTCTGGTTGCACTATGGGTGAATACTTCCGTGATCGTGGACAAGATGCCTTGATCATTTACGATGATTTATCAAAACAAGCCGTTGCGTACCGTCAAGTGTCTTTGTTGCTACGTCGCCCACCAGGTCGTGAAGCTTTTCCTGGCGACGTGTTCTATTTACATTCGCGTTTGTTAGAGCGCGCGGCTCGCGTTAATCCTGATTACGTAGAAGCATTCACTAAAGGCGAAGTCAAAGGTAAAACCGGTTCATTAACGGCCCTGCCGATTATTGAAACTCAGGCGGGCGACGTCTCTGCGTTCGTCCCAACCAATGTGATTTCGATTACTGACGGACAGATTTTCTTAGAAACCTCATTATTTAACTCAGGGATTCGCCCTGCGATTAACGCCGGTATTTCGGTGTCGCGTGTGGGCGGAGCAGCGCAAACTAAAGCGATTAAAGACTTGTCAGGAGGTATTCGTACTGACTTGGCGCAATATCGTGAGTTGGCGGCATTCGCTCAATTTGCTTCAGATTTAGATGATGCAACACGCAAACAGTTAGATCGCGGTGCGCGTGTGACCGAATTGTTAAAACAAGCGCAATACTCTCCTTTGTCCGTATCCTTGATGGCAACGTCTTTGTTCGCCATAAATAAAGGCTTTATGGATTCAATCGAGGTTAAGCAAGTTTTAAGTTTTGAGTCCGCTCTACACCAATTTTTAAAGGACAAACACGCAGCTTTGTTAGCGAAAATCGAAGAGACTAAAACCATCAAAGAATATGATGCAGAGTTAAATTTGGCGATTAGCGACTTCAAAAAATCGAGCGGTTTCTGAACCCATTAAAGAGACTACCAAGGAACTAATATGGCCGCCGGTAAAGAAATTCGCAGCAAAATCAAGTCGGTAGAAAATACCAAAAAAATTACCAAAGCAATGGAAATGGTTGCTGCATCAAAAATGCGTAAGGCTCAAGAACGCATGCGTGCAGCGCGCCCTTATAGCGAGCGTATCCGAATCATTGCCCAGCATTTGTCAGAAGCAAATTTGTCTTACCGCCATCCGTATTTGGTCCCGCGTTCTGAAAAAACTAATCGGGTCGGTTTAATCGTAGTGAGCACCGATAAGGGTTTGTGCGGTGGTTTAAATACTAATGTATTGCGTTTGTCTTTAAAACAAATGAAAGACTGGCAAAATACACAAACTGAAGTGCAAACGGTGGCTTTGGGCAGTAAAGGTTTGGGGTTTCTCAATCGTTTAAAAAGTAAAGTTGTTGCCCACGCGATTCACTTGGGTGATACGCCTAATCTTGATAAATTATTAGGTGCTGCTGGCGTGTTGATCGAGGCTTATGATAATGGCACGATTGACGAATTGCACATTTGCTTTACCCGCTTTGTTAACGCAATTAAACAAGAGCCGGTGATGGAACAACTCTTACCTTTGCGCACTGAACGTTTACATTCGGGCAAAAAAGAAATCGCACCAGATTACTTGTTTGAACCTGATGCAAAATCAGTGATTGACGCTCTTTTGCGTCGTTATGTAGAAGCCTTGATTTATCAGTCTGTTGCCGAAAATATGGCTTCAGAACAGTCCGCGCGTATGGTGGCAATGAAATCAGCTACCGATAACGCGGGCAATGTAATCAGTGAATTGAAATTGGAATACAACAAAACTCGGCAAGCAGCGATTACAAAAGAATTGTCTGAAATTGTTGCTGGCGCAGCAGCGGTGTAAGATTTTCTTTTCCGCACACTATTTTTTGAATTTTTAGATATTGGAGTCATTAATGGCAAACGGCAAAATTGTTCAATGTATCGGGGCGGTAGTTGACGTGGAATTCCCACGCGATGCTATGCCAAAAATTTATGATGCCTTGGTGCTCGAAGGCTCTGACCTGACACTAGAAGTGCAGCAACAGTTGGGTGATGGCTTGGTTCGTACGATTGCATTGGGATCATCAGACGGATTAAAACGTGGTTTGATCATCAAAAATACTGGCAAACCGATTACGGTTCCTGTCGGTACTGAAACACTCGGCCGAATCATGAACGTATTGGGTCAACCCATTGATGAAGCAGGTCCTATTAATGCCAAAAAATCTGCATCGATTCATCGCAAAGCACCGTCGTACGACGAGTTGTCGCCCTCACAAGAGTTATTAGAAACCGGTATTAAAGTGATCGATTTGGTTTGTCCATTTGCCAAAGGCGGTAAGGTCGGCTTGTTCGGTGGTGCCGGCGTGGGTAAAACAGTGAACATGATGGAGTTGATCAATAACATTGCCAAACAACATTCGGGCTTATCCGTTTTTGCGGGTGTAGGTGAACGGACTCGTGAAGGAAATGACTTTTACCACGAGATGAAAGACTCCAACGTATTGGATAAAGTCGCAATGGTTTATGGCCAAATGAACGAGCCTCCAGGTAACCGTTTACGCGTGGCCTTAACAGGTTTGACCATGGCGGAAAGTTTCCGTGATGAAGGACGTGATGTGCTGTTCTTCGTGGACAACATTTATCGTTATACCTTAGCAGGAACGGAAGTTTCTGCCTTGTTAGGTCGGATGCCTTCTGCCGTAGGTTATCAGCCCACATTGGCTGAAGAAATGGGACGTTTGCAAGAACGGATTACCTCAACTAAAACTGGCTCGATTACCTCGATTCAAGCGGTATACGTGCCTGCAGATGATTTAACCGATCCTTCGCCAGCAACGACTTTTGCCCATTTGGATTCAACCGTGGTGTTGTCACGTGATATCGCGGCTTTGGGAATTTATCCTGCGGTTGATCCCTTGGATTCAACTTCACGCCAACTTGATCCAAACGTGGTCGGTCAAGAGCACTACAACGTCGCACGTATGGTGCAAGCAACGCTACAACGTTATAAAGAATTGCGTGACATCATCGCGATTTTGGGTATGGATGAATTATCTCCTGACGATAAATTAGCCGTATCACGCGCTCGTAAGATTCAACGATTCTTGTCGCAACCTTTCCATGTCGCTGAAGTGTTTACTGGTTCACCAGGCAAATACGTGTCACTCAAAGAAACCATTCGTGGCTTTAGCATGATTGCTTCGGGTGAGTTGGATCACTTACCAGAACAAGCGTTTTACATGGTCGGTACGATTGATGAGGCCATTGAAAAAGCCAAATCCATTAATTAAGGAAAATTTGCCACGATGAACTCGTTCAAAATTAGTGTAGTCAGTGCCGAAGCAGAAATTTTCTCAGGCAAGGCAACTTTTGTTGCCTTGCCTGGTGAAGAAGGTGAATTGGGCATACTGCCGCAACACGCCCCACTACTGACACGCATTCGACCGGGTTCTGTGCGTATTGAAACCCTCGAAGGCGAACCACAGTTTATTTTTGTAGCGGGCGGTGTTCTAGAAGTTCGTCCGGACGAAGTCATTGTCTTATCTGACACCGCGATTCGTGGCAAAGACCTTGATGAAGCACGCGCTAACGAGGCGCGCAAACTGGCTCAAGAAACCATTCACAACAGCACCGATAGCATCGAAATCGCCCAAGCTCAAGCAGAATTGGCGATTACGGTGGCGCAAATTACAGCATTGCGTCAATTACGCGAAAAACGTCGTTAAGCCATTTAATAAGAACTCATATCAACATGTAATGATATGAGAAAAGGAACTCAGCAACTCAACGCGATTGCCGCCAATCCATGGTTCACCGTCACAAGTGGTGTCGCAAGCATTTTCGGTTTCATCTGGTTCCTGTACGACAAATACGAGCTTACGCCAAAACTCATATCGTCCATCGCCTTTTTTGGTGCGCTGTTCATTCTCGTTTCTGGTTACATATATTCGGTGCGCGTAAGAACTGAGAATATAGCCCTTAGAGGACTGTCAGTAGTATTCCATGATATTAACGAGATATACCGAGACAAACTCCGCGAGGTCTTTTCTCTTGACAGTCCAGAAACCGATCCTGAATCTCTTCTTGCCCAAGAAGAATTGAGTTTGAAGGCCGTATGTCAGCGAATCGACAACATTTTCAGCCGTGTTCTAAACCGTAATTGCATGGTGACGTTGAAGCTGGCGACAACTGAGGACAGCAAGTGCTTCGTGCGTACTTACATTCGAAGTCAAGAGCTATCCCCAAGAGATCAACCTAGACGAATGAAATATGCTGTTGGCTCAGGAGAAAATACAGCTTTCGACGAGTCGTTAGCCAGGCGATCTGATGGACTACCATCTCACTTCTATTCATCGGACCTCAAAACGTTCAAAGATGGATACTCGAACCAGCGACAGCACTATGAGCGATATTACCGGAGCACGATTGTCGTTCCTATTAGAGGTGTCAACAAAGGTAAGGAGTCGACCCACGAAGAATTTGATCTAATTGGGTTTCTCTGCGTCGACACTTTGTCCGTTAACCGATTGAATAACAACTTCCACCTTTTCATGCTCTCTGCCTTGGCTAATCAGATGTACAACTTCATGTCGCTAATGCGTGGCAAATACACCGTTGTTGTGGGCCAATCGAAATGACACTTCTCAAACGCGCTTTCAACCTGTTTTCAACAACTCAGAAATCCTCAAATCGTATTGAGCCTCTCAACGTTGCAGATATCATTAGCTCCATATCCAGCAATTCAAACGATTGGAATAAGGCGGCAGTATCGCTTGCAGCAGATCATGAAAAAAGTTCTGGTAAGCGAATCTCCGTGGTTTGCTACCCTGCAAACATTGTAGAGCGCCCTATTACCTTTCCAGTGAAGACAACGACGGAATGGAACGTAATGGCCTTGAAATTGCTCTTAAGGACGAAGCGTAGTCGCAAGAAAGCTTTAACCCAACAAACATCTAAACAGGACGACTTATGAAACTCGGTTACACAATCATCTATGTTCCAAATGTTGCCCAATCTCTGACATTTTTTGAAAGCGCGTTTGGCTTAGCACGTCGCTTTCTGCACGAGTCAGGTGATTATGGCGAACTTGAAACGGGTGAAACAACGCTCGCCTTTGCCTCGCACGAACTTGGGAACGCACATTTTCCTAATGGTTTTGTCGCTGCAAGCGAATCCATCAAGCCTCTTGGCATCGAAATCGCCTTGGTTACATCGTCTGTTGTCGAGGCGCATGCTAAAGCCCTAGCCGCTGGTGCCACCGAGTTGCAAGAACCTGAGACCAAGTCATGGGGGCAAGTTGTCTCTTATGTCCGTTGTCCTGATGGAACTTTGGTTGAAATTTGCTCACCAGTCGGCAGCTAAAATACGGCATAACAAGTCAAACCAGCGGACTGTCTACGATAACCGCTGATTCAAGGTTTAGGAACTTATGCCCACAAAACCGCTTAACCGCTTGATGTTTATCCAAGGAAGGCTGTGCTTCTTCTGCAAGCAAGCCTTACCGACGACTGAGGCAAGCGTTGAACATTTACTCGCCAAATCCAATGGTGGAAACAACAGTGACGAAAACTGCGTAGCGTGCTGCAAGTCACTCAACACGCTGTTTGGTAGCATGTCGCTCAGAGAGAAGTTTCAGGTTGTTCTCAATCAAAAAGGACAGTTCAAATGCCCCAAAAATGTGGGGACTGTCAAAACAGCGGCGCCATTAAATGATCCGTCCGCCGTCATATCTCAAACTAAATCTAAAGCTACTCCTAAAACACCACCTAAAACACCACCTAAAGCAGCACCAGTCGTCGAAACCAAAAACAGTAAGCTGGCTTTTGTTATCGCTAATCTGAAACGGCGAGGCAATTCCAAACCGCGCAGCATCAAGACGCTGACAAGCGCTCTTGCCTCGCTTTATCCTAAAGATATGCCCGAAGAGGAGTTGGCTTCATTATTCCAGCAATTGCAATCAACAGGCCAAGTCATCGTCACCGAAGACAAGGTGATGTATGCGTTTTGAATCACCAATCCTAAGATCAAGCGAATAAGGTAGGAGAAGCCCCCGCCAATTGATTACACGCCGCGCAACAATTCGTTAATGCCGACTTTGGCGCGTGTTTGTTTATCAACTTTTTTGACGATGACCGCGCAATACAGACTGTATTTACCATCTGCTGAAGGCAGATTCCCAGACACGACAACAGAACCGGCAGGAATACGACCATAACTAAACTCGCCCGTTGCGCGATCGTAAATTTTTGTCGATTGTCCCAAGTACACGCCCATCGAAATCACACTGCCCTCTTCGACGATTACACCTTCAACGACTTCAGAACGCGCGCCAATAAAGCAATCATCTTCGATGATGGTGGGGTTTGCTTGCAAAGGCTCTAGCACACCGCCAATTCCAACGCCACCCGACAAATGGACGTTTTTACCGATTTGTGCGCACGACCCCACTGTCGCCCAGGTATCCACCATCGTACCCTCACCCACATAGGCGCCGATATTGACAAAAGATGGCATCAACACCACGGCTTTACCAATAAAACTGCCACGACGCGCAGCTGCTGGCGGAACCACACGAAAACCGGCTGTTTGAAAATCATTCGCGCTGAAATTCGCAAATTTTGAAGGCACTTTGTCATATGCCGGAATGCCGCTATCTGCACCGATCAATTGGTTTTCCTCCATACGAAACGACAATAAAACGGCTTTTTTCAACCATTGATGCGTATGCCATTGCCCTTCAATTTTTTCAGCGACACGCAAACGTCCCTTATCCAATTCACTCAAAACAGCTTGAACAGCTTGACGCAAATCAGTGCTGACATTGGCAGGCGTAATTTCTGCGCGGGTTTCCCACGCTTGATCAATAATTTTTTCCAAAGTATGCATAGTTATCAATAAGTAGAAATGTGACTGTTTTTTTTACCAAAAATTTTATGTGTGAATTTTGGAAACGCCGCGTAAAAAATCCACGATACGGTGTGCTGCCATCACGCATTCCTCAAGCGGAGCGACCAGGGCCATACGAACAAAGCCCTTTCCTGGATTGACGCCCGCGTCGTTAGGACGCGCCAAATAACTGCCTGGCAAAACCGTGACACCTTGCGAGCGATATAGGTTTTTCGCAAATTCAGTATCGTCAAAATAATCATCGACTCGCGTCCATACATAAAACCCTGCGGCGGGTTGAGTCACCGGCAAGACTGTCGCGAGTATGGGTATGACTTGCGCGAATTTCTGAGCATACAAACGCCTGTTTTCAATCACATGCGCCTCATCTTGCCATGCGGTAAGTGAAGTTTTTTGTACGGCCCCGCCCATCGCACAGCCATGATAGGTACGGTAGCGCGTAAATGCGGCGATTAAATCGGCATCGCCGGCGACAAAACCTGAGCGCAAACCTGGTACGTTAGAGCGTTTAGATAAGCTGGAACAGATCAGTAGATTATGAAAGTCCGTTCGCCCCAATTTTTGCGCGGCACTGAGCGCGCCTAAAGGCGCGCGCTCCTCGGCAAAATAAATTTCAGAATAACACTCGTCGCTCACAATCACAAAACCATAACGGTCTGATAAAGCGAACAAATCGCGCCATTCCTCTTGACTCATTACCGCGCCACTGGGGTTGTCTGGACTACACACAAATACCAATTGCGTGCGCGCCCAAATGGTGTCGGGGACGCTTTGGTAATCATGGGCAAAGTTACGATTAGGGTCAGCGTTGACAAAATAAGTCTGTGCCCCAGCCAACAAGGCCGCACCTTCATAAATTTGATAAAACGGATTGGGGCACACGACAATCGGTTTTAAGTTGTTATCCAATTTTCGTCCCACCACTGTTTGCGCAATCGAAAACAAGGCTTCACGCGATCCATTGACCGGAATCACCTGTGTATTGGGATCGCATGACAGCAAGTCATAACGCCGCGTAATCCACTGGCTCATCGCTTTACGCAGGGCTTCGCTTCCCTGCGTGCTGGGATAAAACGAAAGTTCCGTAACGGCACTGGAAAAAGCGTCTTGAATCAATTGCGATGTCGCATGTTTGGGTTCACCGATACCCAAATTGATCGGAGCACAATTGCTAGGCGGCGGCACGCCTTGAAACAACACACGTAATTTTTCAAATGGATATGACTGCAATTGCGCCAGATCAGGATTGCAGTAAGTCACCGCACGCATAGAAAAATCAGTGGATAAGGCGTTCATCAATCAGTCCTTTTTAAATTTTTAATCGGACCACGGCAATTGCGCATCGGGTTTAAAACGCAGAATTTGTGTTTTAAATTGGGTTTGAATTCGTTTCAGTGCGACCGCGTTATCGGCTTCAAATCGCATCACAATCACAGGCGTGGTGTTGGATGCGCGCACTAAACCAAAACCATCGGCGTACTCAACGCGCATCCCATCGATCGTAATTAACTCTTTCGCATCAGCAAAAACACCCTGATTTTGAATATCACGAATTAAACGATGGTTGTCGCCTTCGGCCGTAGCGCAATGCAATTCTGGTGTATTGGCCAATGCCTGTGGCAAGGCTTCGAGGACGGCACTGGGATTATCAAAAGGACTCAAAATCTCTAATAAGCGAACGGCGGTATAGAGCGCATCATCAAAACCAAACCACCGTTCGGCAAAGAAAATATGTCCGCTCATTTCACCACCCAATGCGGCATTCAGCTCACGCATACGTGCTTTGACTAAAGAATGCCCGGTTGGACACATTACGGGAATCCCACCCGCAGTTGCAATTTCATGCGCCAACAAGCGCGTGCACTTGACATCAAAGGCAATTGTCGCGCCTTTGACGCGCGTCAAAATATCACGCGCAAACAACATCATTTGCCGATCAGGAAAAATATTTACGCCATTAGCAGTCACTACGCCTAAACGATCGCCATCGCCATCAAAAGCTAAACCAATATCGGCTTTTTGCGCAATCACTTCACGAATTAAATCTTGTAAATTTTTGGGATCAGCCGGATCAGGATGATGGTTGGGAAAATTGCCATCAATGTCACAAAATAATTCGATGACTTCGCAACCTAAAGTGCGTAACAATGGACCAGCAAAACCGCCGGCAACACCATTACCACAATCAAGCACCACTTTTAAGGAACGCGCCAAAGTGCTGTCAGAACAAACACGTTGCAAATACTGTGGCCACAAATCATGCAATGTAATTTGACCTTGCGTTTTGGCGGTGAAATCCAAATGACAAATCCGTTGATACAAGGCTTGAATCGTCGCACCATAAATCGCTTGCCCATCCAACACCATTTTAAAACCGTTGTAGTTCGACGGATTGTGACTACCCGTAATTTGAATCCCCGACAAAGCCAATTGCGTACAGCCGTAATAAGTCAGGGGCGTTGGCACTTGACCAATATCAATCACCACCAGTCCGCAATCGGCTAAACCCTCGGCTAAGGCGCGCGATAGACTGGGGCTAGACAAACGTCCATCGCGTCCCAAAACTACTTTTTGTTGCTTGAGATTCATAACAGCGCTACCAAACGCCCTGCCCAAATGATAGGCAAAATCATCGGTCAGTTCCAATTCAACAATACCGCGAATATCGTAGGCCTTAAAAATATGTGCGGGGGGTGTATAGGCGATCGTAGTCATCAATAAACACTTAAAAATTTACAGAAGGTATTTGACGCGGCGTACGCAGTGCTAATGCCTGTGCGATCGCGCTGATGTGTGCAGGAGTCGTGCCGCAACAGCCCCCTGCAATATTCAACAAACCTGCTTGTGCGAAATCATCTAGCATCCGCGCGGTATCGGTAGGCGTTTCATCAAAGCCCGTTTCACTCATTGGATTAGGTAATCCGGCATTGGGGTAAATACACACCGCGGTATCGACAAGTGTCGCTAGCTCTTGCGCATAAGGCCGCATTAAAGCTGCGCCCAAGGCGCAATTTAAACCGACGGTCATTGGCTTTATATGACGAATCGAAATCCAAAATGCTTCAACGGTTTGTCCCGATAACAAACGTCCCGACGCATCCGTCACCGTGCCAGACACCATGACCGGAAGCTGAGTTCCGCTGTCTTCAAAAAACGCCGCTAATGCAAACAACGCAGCTTTGCAATTGAGCGTATCAAATACGGTTTCAACTAACAAAATATCAACGCCGCCTTCAACCAGCGCTTCGATTTGTTCGCGATATGCTGCGACTAACTCATCAAAAGTAACATTGCGCGCGCCAGGATTGTTCACATCCGGCGAGATTGACGCGGTTTTGGGCGTAGGTCCAATCGCACCGGCAACAAAACGTGGTTTATCGCTGGTGCTGTATTGATCGACAACTTTTCGGGCAATTTTTGCCGAGGCGATATTCATCTCGCGAACGAATTGAAGCATGTAATAGTCCGCTTGCGCAATCGCATTGGCACCAAAAGTATTGGTTTCAATAATGTCAGCGCCAGCGGCTAAATATTGGCCGTGAATTTCTTCAATTACTTGCGGGCGAGTTAAAGACAACAACTCATTACTGCCACGTAAAAAAATTTCACGCTCGCACGCTGGCGCAGTAAACGAAACAAAACGATCAGCTCGGTAATCAGCCTCAGTCAATTTGTATTGTTGAATCATGGTTCCCATCGCGCCATCCATGATCAAAATACGCATTTTCATTAATTCGCGAAGCTTTCTTTCAATTGAATTCATCATTATTGACTGCGAATATTGGATTCTAAAAAATGTATTTAAATCGTTTTTTGTGCCGCACGTTTTTTGAGAAGATGCCCAACTAGGATGACGCCCACAGCGCCCAATACTTCCATCGTCCATTTAATCCACGGCTGATACGGTGCAATAAAGCCTTGTACAAAAACATCGGATACGAGCAGACCACCAGATAGCCAACCCAATAAACCGGCGCCAAAAATAATCACCCAAGGGAAACGATCCATGATCTTCAGTACCAACTGACTGCCCGCAATCACAATCGGAATCGAAATTAAAATTCCTAACACTACCAAAAATACATCTCCTTTGGCTGCCGCAGCAACTGCAATCACATTATCTAAACTCATCACTGCATCAGCCACAATAATTGTTTTGATCGCAATCCAGAGTTTTTCGCTAGCTGAAATATCCTTATGCTCGTCGTTATCGTTCAACAATAATTTCACACCAATTACCAACAGCAATAGACCACCGATAATTTTCAAAAAAGGAACTGATAGCAAAGTTAAGGCAAAACTGATCAGAACAATGCGCAAGCCAACCGCACCGACCATGCCCCAAAAAATACCTTTGCGACGTTGTTCCGGTGGTAAATGACGGCACGCCAAGCCAATCAAAATCGCGTTATCACCGCCTAGCAGAATATCAATCATGATAATTTGCAGCAAGCTAATATAAAAAGTCGGAGTGCTTAATGACTGAATAATGACGTCTAAAAAATCCATAAAAAGTCCTTGATATGTTCGATTAAGTTACTTTATATTGAGTTAATACTGATGTTGAGTTAATACTGAACAAGTGATCGATTAAGTGCCGCGAATTTTTTGTAGCAAGCGCGTTGTCGAGCGCTCAAATTCAAACGCGATCGCATGACAAATTCCACCATACTGGGCGACCGCGCGACCTTCTGGCGTTTGTTCGATCTGATAGTCACCACCCTTCACATAAATAGGTGGCTGCAAAACCCGTACTAAGGATTCCGCCGTCGCTTCATCAAACGATAAAACAAAGGTCACAACATCCAAGGCCGCCAAAATTGCCATCCGATCTTCGCAAACATTGAGCGGCCTATCGTCGCCCTTACCTAAAAGTTTAACCGACGCATCAGTGTTGACACCAATCACTAAAGCCATGCCCAGCGCGCGTGCGCGCGCCAAGTAAGTCACATGCCCTCGGTGCAAAATATCAAACACGCCATTGGTCAAAACCCATTTTTCGGGCAGACGTTCACGCCATGATGCAAGGTTATCCAAACTCACCACTTTTTGTTCAAACACGACATTACTCATGATGTATCAATCTTTTTAAATTTGTTCAATCTGCTCTAACAATTCTATCCAGCGCAATTCTTGCGTCGCAATATCTTCCTCAAGCGTTTTCAAGCGTCGCCCCAGCTCGGCAAAATTTGCTTTTGGATCGTTTAACTGATTTTGTAATTGACTTTTTTCTTCATTAAACAACGCAATATCACGCTCAATTTTTGCCGCTTCAGTTTGCAATCGTTTTTGCCGCTTCAGCATTTCTTGGCGTTCTTCTGGACTCAGTTTGACGGTCACTTTTTTAACAACTGCGGCTGATTTCTCTGTGACTTTCTCAGTTTCTTTATTAGTGCGTTTATTCTCTTTTTTGTTGCTGCGCGTTCGTGCGCGCGCCTGTGTCATCAAATACTCTTGATAGTCGTTTAAGTCACCTTCAAAAGGTTTGACTTCACCTGCGCCGACCAACCAAAACTCATCACAAACGGTACGCAATAAAGAGCGATCATGGCTTACCAAAATCACCGCACCATCAAAAGTATTTAAGGCCATCGATAGCGCCGTGCGCGTACTGATATCCAAATGGTTAGTTGGTTCATCCAAAATCAAAACATTGGGTTTTTGCCAAGCCATCAACATCAAAACCAGTCGTGCTTTTTCACCGCCGCTCATACTTTCAACCGCACGCGTGACGTCGTCGCCTTTGAATTGAAAACGGCCTAAAAAATTTCGTAATTCTTGTTCTTTGGCTTGTGGCGACACCCGTCGCGACAAATCAATTAAATGCTGCAAAGGACTATCACGCAAAATCAAAATATCCAGTTCTTGCTGCGCAAAATATCCCATCACCACGCCGCGCCCTTCGGTACGATCGCCGTTTAATAAGGCCAATTGCATCGCCAAGGTTTTGACCAAAGTTGACTTTCCTTGACCATTTGCACCCAACACTCCCAAACGCATTCCAGCACGAATCGATACATTGACGTTTGGCAAAATAATTTTTTGTTGCGCTTCAATTTGATAACCCAAATCAGCGCGTTCTAATACCAGCATTGGATTGGGTAAATGCGTGACCGGACGAAATTCAAATGAAAAATCAGAGTCCGTCAAAATCGGCCCCAGTTTGTCCATGCGTTCCAAGGCCTTGATTCGACTTTGCGCTTGTTTGGCTTTACTGGCTTTGGCTTTAAAACGTTCAATAAAACTATTTAAATGGGCAATTTTTTCTTGCTGACTTTCAAACGCAGATTGTTCCAAGATTAAACGCTCCGAACGTTGCCGTTCAAATGCACTGTAATTCCCGCTGTAACGCGTTAGTTTGGCACGATCCAAATGCACAGTCACGTTCACCATCGAATCAAGAAAATCTCGATCATGACTGATGATCACGAGCGTTCCTTGATAGCGTGAGAGCCATTCTTCTAGCCATACCAAGGCATCCAAATCCAAGTGATTGGTCGGTTCATCAAGCAGTAATAAATCCGAAGGACTCATCAGCGTTCGCGCCAATTGCAAACGCATTCGCCAGCCGCCAGAAAATTGCCCCACGCCGTCGTACAAACTGTCGGCGCTAAAGCCCAAACCCAATAACAAAGATTGCGCACGTGCATGAGCGTCATGACTGCCCGCATCCATCACATGCTGATGCGCTAGCGCCAATTCGTTGCCATCAACGTCTTTTTGTGCTTCTAACAAAGCCAAAGCTTGGCGCGCGGCCAGTAATCGCGGATCACCTGCGATCACAAAATCTGTCGCGGGTTCGTCTCCTTCGGGCAATTGCTGCGCAACCTCGGCGATACACCAGTTTTTGGGAATGCTCCACGAACCCCCATCAGGATCAATTTTACCGTTGAGCAGTGCGAATAAACTGGATTTTCCCGCGCCATTACGACCGATTAAACCCACTTTTTCGCCGGCTTGAATGGTGCAATTTACTTGATCTAAAACGACTTTAACGCCGCGTCGCAACGTCAAATTTGAAAGAATAATCATTGATTCACTAATTGAGTCACTAAGCGCGTTGCGTCATTCATATAAGGGCGCAAAATTTCAGGAATGGTCACGCTGCCATCGGCCTCTTGATAATTTTCAAGTACCGCCACCAAAGTGCGCCCAACTGCTAAACCAGAACCGTTAAGGGTATGCAAGATTTCGATCTTGCCATCGATTTTGGTGCGCGCTTGCATACGGCGTGCTTGAAAATCACCACAATTGGAAATTGATGAAATCTCACGATATTTGTTTTGCGCGGGTAGCCAGACTTCTAAGTCATAGGTTTTTTGCGCGCTAAATCCCATGTCGCCGGTACATAACAACATCACCCGATATGGCAAACCAAGTTTTTGCAAAATTGTTTCAGCGTGCCCACGCATTTCTTCGTGAGCTCTTACCGAATCGCTTGCAGTGGTGATTTGCACCATTTCGACTTTATCAAATTGATGCTGGCGAATCATGCCGCGCGTATCACGTCCGTAACTCCCTGCTTCAGAACGAAAACAAGGTGAATGCGCAGTTAATTTCATCGGTAATTTACTGGCGTCAACAATTTGATCGCGTACAAAATTGGTCATCGTCACTTCAGCGGTAGGAATTAAATACCACTGATTTTTAGAGTTTTGCTCTTCTGTTGCACCGGAAGTCACGCTGAATAAATCTTCGGCAAATTTTGGCAATTGACCGGTGCCTTGCAAAGTCGCGCTGTTCACGATGTAAGGCGTGTAGCACTCTTCGTAACCGTGCGTTTGCGTATGCATATCCAGCATAAATTGCGCCAAGGCGCGGTGCAAACGAGCAACCGCGCCTTTTAAGGTCACAAAACGCGCACCAGTTAAACGCGCGGCAGTTTCAAAATCCACGCCCAAAGGCACACCCAAATCAACATGATCCTTTACCGGAAAATCAAAGACGCGCGGCGTGCCAACTATGGTGATTAAGGCATTGTCTGCATCATCTTTTCCAACAGGAACATCAGCAGCGGGCAAATTAGGAATATCCAGCAAAAACTGTTGTAGCTGTTCTTGAATCAGATTGAGCTGTTCTTCTTTTTGCTTTTGCTCGGTGCTAAAACGCACGACTTCTTGCATCAGCGCATCAGTCGACTCACCTTTGGATTTGAGTTGACCAATTTGTTTTGAAAATTGATTGCGCTGTTGTTGCAAGCCTTCGGCCGCTAACTGCAAGGTTTTGCGCTCCGATTCCAATTGATTAAAGCGTTCGGTGTTCAAAGTAAAACGGCGCTGTGCCAACACCGCCGCGACTTCAGCACTATTTTTGCGTAATGCGTTGATATCAAGCATGATTTGAAATCAAATAAATAAAAAATTCTGTTGAAAGTGATCCTGTGATGTGTATAGAAACCGCCAAGGAATCAAACTTGACGCGCCGCCTGTGACAATAATTACGTGTCAAGAGTTTGTCTGTATTCCAGTTTGCGCAAAATCGCCGCAACGTGATCCAATACGCCGTTGATGTAGCGAAAACCTTCGTCGCTGCCGTATTTTTTTTGTAAATCAAGCGCTTCGTTAATCACAACGCGGTACGGCACGCTGATGTGGTTTTTTAATTCACACACCCCAACCAACAAAATCGCTTGTTCCACATAACTGATTTGCTCTTGCGCACGATCCAAAAATGGGGTCATCAAACCACTTAACTGTTCGTATTGCGCGATGCTGTCGTACAACAAACTTTTAAAATGATCCACATCCACGCGGTTGAACTGCGGCTGATCGCGCGATTGCGCATCAATTAAGGCTGGCGCGTTATGGTTCATTAACCATTGAAACACGCCTCGCACCGCAAAATCGCGTGACAATCGTCGCGGCGAAGGTTTTTTGCTCCGCATTGGCACTTTACTCACACCACGATCATCGCTCATTCGCGTTCACTCAAAAGCATATCTAAGGATGCCATTTCAATCGCACCTTGCGCAGCCGCAATGCCTTTTTCTTCAACCCGCGCGAAGGCTTGTTCATCGGTGTTCGTCGTGATAATCGCGTTAATAATAGGAATATCTAGCTCCAGTGACAAATTCATTACCGCACGCGCAGACTCGTTTGACACCACTTCAAAATGATAGGTATCTCCACGAATCACTGCACCAATCGCGATCAGTACATCGCAATCGTGCTCGGTTTGCAAGCGCGATAAGGCATAAGGAATTTCGAGTGCGCCAGGAACTGTTACGTAGATGAGTTCGTCAATATTGGCGCCCAAACGACATAACTCAACCAAACAAGCACCCCAAATTCGATTGGTCACTTCACTATTAAAACGCGCTTGCACAACACCGATACGAGCATTGCTCGCATCCAGTTGACCCATAAGTTCTTGCATAAAATTCTCTTAAATACGATAAAAATAAAACATCACACCACGCGCGTCACAGTAGAATTGCGCCGCTTATTTTCCTGCGCGTTTTCTCGTACACCAACACTCCGCACATTTTTCAAAGGAGCGGAGTGTACAGGTCATACCGCAAGCCTCCCATAACTCTTGTTTTTAATCCTATGAATACCAAACCTTATTTAACCCTTGCCGACGTCAAAACACTCTTAGCAGCAGCCGAAGCCGAAGCCGTCAAAAATAATTGGGCGGTTGTTATCGCAGTTGTCGATGATGGCGGGCACCTTTTAGGATTGTTACGCATGGATGAGGTCGCAACGATTTCCACGCATATCGCTCCGGCCAAAGCAAAAACAGCGGCACTGGGCAAACGCGAAAGCCGCATTTATGAAGAATTGATTAACAATGGTCGCCTGTCGTTTTTAAGCGCGCCTTTAATTGAAGGCATGTTAGAAGGTGGCGTTCCTATCATCAAAGACGGTTATTGTGTCGGCGCAGTAGGTGTCAGCGGAGTCAAATCATCCGAAGATGCGCAAATTGCCAAAGCGGCAATTGCCGCATTGATTTCATAATCGCAGCGCCTCGAATCAAACTTGTTTTTTATCAATAAGCTCATTCGTTTTTGGTATTTGGCAAAACAGAAGTTGATCTTTATCATGCGCCCTTCTTTAAATTGCCGCTTGATCATTGATCTTGATAAAACCTCAATTTCTGTTCTGCTTTATCACCATTATTCATGTACCGATACGATTCCTACGACCATACCATCGTCAATGAGCGCGTCGCGCAATTCACCGATCAAATTCAACGCCGTTTAGCCAATCAGTTAAGCGAAGAAGAATTCTTGCCCCTGCGTTTACAAAATGGTTTGTACATGCAGCGTCATGCCTACATGTTGCGCGTCGCGGTGCCCTATGGTTTGCTGTCATCCAAGCAATTGCGCATGTTGGCGCATATCGCACAAAAATATGACAAAGACTACGCACATTTCAGTACCCGTCAAAACCTGCAATACAACTGGATCAAACTCGAAACCGCACCAGAATTATTTCAAGATTTGGCATCCGTTGAAATGCACGGCATTCAAACCTCAGGCAACTGTATTCGCAATATCACGACCGACGCATTCGCCGGTGTCGCAGCAGACGAGTTGGTTGATCCGCGTCCTCTAGCCGAAATTTTGCGTCAATGGAGCACCTTTCATCCCGAGTTCGCGTATTTGCCGCGCAAATTTAAAATCGCGATCAATGGTGCACAAAATGATCGTGCGGTCGTCAGCGCGCATGACATCGGTTTGCACGTGATTCATAACGCCGCCGGTGAACTGGGAGTCAGGGTCCTTGTCGGTGGTGGCATGGGCCGCACGCCAGTCATCGGCAGTACGGTGCGCGAATTTTTGCCAATGGCAGAAACTTTAAATTATTTAGAAGCCATCATGCGGGTGTACAACCTGCACGGTCGGCGCGATAACAAGTACAAGGCACGAATTAAAATTTTGTTGCGTGCTTTAGGTGCCAAAGAATTCACACAACAAGTCGATGCCGAATGGGTTGCTGGACGCAGCGAACGCAATCTGATTACCGATACCGAATGGCAGCGTGTCAGCGCGTATTTTCAAGCGCCACCTTATCGTACGGCTATTGCGCCAGTGGTTTTTCCTGATGATGCACAATTTAAACGCTGGTATGCGCGCAATACACGCGCCCACAAAGTAAGCGGATACCGAAGCGTGGTTTTGTCATTAAAGCCGCATGGTGTTGCGCCAGGCGATGCCAGCAGCGCACAAATGCGCGCAGTTGCCGACTTGGCTGACCAATATTCTTTTGGTGAAATTCGCGTCACTCACGAACAAAATTTAGTCTTGGCGGATGTTTGCGACAAAGATTTATACCTGCTGTGGCAAGCCTTAAAAGAACATCAATTGGCCATGCCTAATGTGGGTTTGCTGACTGATTTAATTTGCTGCCCGGGCGGAGATTTTTGTTCTTTGGCAAACGCCAAATCATTACCCATTGCGGCGGCAATTCAAACCCGTTTTGATGATTTAGATTATTTACACGACATCGGTGATCTGGAGCTCAATATCTCGGGGTGCATCAACTCATGCGGCCATCATCACGTCGGACACATTGGCATTTTGGGTGTCGATAAAGACGGTAGCGAGTTTTATCAAATTTCTATCGGTGGTCAACAAGGCAAGGATGCTCGCTTTGGCAAAATTTTAGGCCCGTCTTTTTCTGCAGAAGAAGTCCCCGACATGATCGAAAAAATTATTTCGGTCTATCTTTCCCTGCGTTATGAAAACGAACGTTTTGTCGATGCGACAGAACGCATCGGCATCGCACCTTTCAAAACGGCACTCTACGGCGCATAAACACTATGAGCACTATAAGCACTATGAACACGATCATTAAAGATCAGCAAATCGTGACTGATTCCTGGCAAGTTTTGCGCGAATACGATCAACACTTCACACCCTCACTGCTCAACAATCAAGCAACAATTTTTCCTTTACCCATTTGGCGAGAACATCGCGCGCAATTGATGACTCAGAAAAATTGCGCGGTGTGGTTAGCGCCTGACGATAGCGCCGACGATTTATTACCTGATTTAGCGCAACTCGTTTTGATTGCAATTGACTTCCCCAAATTTTCAGATGGACGGGGATATAGCCATGCGGCCTTGCTGCGCCAACGCTATCACTATCAAGGTGAGTTGCGCGCGATTGGTGACGTATTGCGTGATCAATTGTTTTATATGGCACGAGTCGGATTTAATTCTTTTTCAGTTCGCGCCGATACCGATATTCATGCGGCACTCAAAGGACTTTCGGATTTTTCGATCCGTTACCAACGCTCAACCGATCAAGCGACTCCTTTGTTTGTACAAACCCAACGCGCAAAACAATGACCGCGTTTTCATCCGCAACTCAATTTTTATGGGATGAAAGTCTGGCGGTTCTGCATCGATATTGCACAGCTAAAAAAATCACCTTGGCGCATAGCCTAGCGATTGAAGATGTCGTTTTAAGCGAGCTACTGGCGCAAACTAAATTATTAAAAAACACGCAAGTGTTCACTTTAAATACGGGACGTTTGCACGATGAAACGCTGGCCTTAATCAGTCGTTTGGAAAGCCATTACCAAATTACGATCACCCAATATCACCCTCAAGCAAAAGCTGTCGCCGCGTACATTGCCACAAATGGTGTCGATGCGTTTTATCACAGTTCGGATTTGCGTAAATTGTGCTGTCACATTCGTAAAAGCGAACCGCTCGCACGCGCCCTGGACGGGTACGAAATCTGGTTAACGGGACAACGACGCGCGCAATCAGTGACACGTTCTGAGTTAGCGATCTTTGAACACGACTCTTTGCACCATTTAGATAAATTAAACCCATTGGCCAATTGGACTGATCACGCATTATGGGAAGTCGCTAAAAATTTAAATTTGCCCTATAACAATTTGCACGATCAAGGTTTTCCGTCGATCGGTTGCCAACCCTGCACTCGCCCGATTGAAGCGGGTGAAGACATCCGCGCCGGTCGTTGGTGGTGGGAGCGACCTCAAGATAAAGAATGTGGTTTACATGTAGTTAATGGCCAATTGCAAAGAATCAAGCGATAGAAAACACGTCACTATTTTTATATTTTTTAGTTTTCATCTATGTCTCATCTGGATTGGTTAGAAGCCGAAGCGATTCACATCATGCGCGAAGTCGCCGCTGAATGCGCTCGCCCTGCTCTATTGTTTTCGGGCGGTAAAGACTCAGTGGTATTGTTACGCTTGGCGGAAAAAGCCTTTCGCCCTTGCCCCTTCCCTTTTCCTTTAGTTCACATCGATACTGGACATAATTTTGCAGAAGTCATCGAGTTTCGTGACCGCCGCGCCACAGAATTAGCGGAAGAATTAATCGTGCGTAGTGTTGAGGATTCGATGGTGCGTGGCACTGTGCGTTTACGCAATCCCGAAACTGACTCTCGCAACAGCGCACAGGCGGTTACCTTGTTGGAAACGATTGCAGAATTTGAATTTGACGCTTGCATCGGTGGCGCACGGCGCGATGAAGAAAAAGCACGCGCCAAAGAACGAATTTTTTCGTTCCGCGATGAATTTGGTCAATGGAATCCTAAAACGCAACGGCCTGAACTGTGGAATTTGTATAACACCATGTGCCATCGTCAAGAAAACATGCGCGTATTCCCAATTTCCAATTGGACCGAACTTGATGTCTGGCAATACATCGCGCGCGAACGACTGGCACTACCCTCTTTATATTTCGCGCATCAGCGCAAAGTGATTGAACGCAATGGATTATTAGTGCCACACACGCCACTGACACCCGCGCGAGACGGTGAAATCATTACCGAGCAAAGCGTGCGTTTTCGTACCGTCGGCGATATTTCATGTACCTGCCCCGTCGCATCCGAAGCCACCACACTGGAAGATATTTTGATTGAAACTGCACTGACTCGAATCACCGAACGGGGGGCTACCCGTATGGATGATCAAACTTCAGAAGCTTCGATGGAAAAACGCAAACGCGAGGGTTATTTCTAAATTCATTTTTTTAGAAATGGTCTGAATAAGGTCCATTTTTGGCAAAAACACTGTTTTGTCCTGCACTTGCTTATTGCTCCTTTCGATATTGTTCCTTTCGAACTCGATGACAACAAGCAAATCTCAATATATTGATTCAGAACTTCTTTAAGACTTTATAGATTATTTGTATGAACTCTCTACTTCGCTTCATTACTGCTGGCTCTGTCGACGATGGTAAAAGCACTTTAATTGGTCGTTTGTTATTTGACAGTAAAGGAATTTTTGACGATCAGTTAAGCGCCATCAATCGATCTAAATTCAAACGTACCAGTGATCAAGAAGCGCCTGATTTATCTTTGCTCACCGATGGTTTAGAAGCCGAACGCGAACAAGGCATTACGATTGATGTCGCCTACCGCTATTTTTCAACCCCGACGCGCAAATTTATTATTGCAGACAGTCCAGGACACGAACAGTACACGCGCAATATGGTGACTGCCGCATCAACAGCGGATGCCGTGGTTATCTTGATCGACGCGAGCAAAATTGAAACACGATCTGATGATGATTTATTGTTACCGCAATCCAAACGCCACACTTTGATTGCACATTTACTGGGCGTACAACACATCATCGTCGCAGTCAACAAAATGGATTTGTTTCAATTTAACCAAGTTTTGTTTGAACGCATCGTTAAAGCTTACCGCCAGTTCGCCGCACCCTTGTCGTTTACCCAATTGGAATTTGTACCGATTTCTGCGCTCAAGGGTATCAACGTGGTTCACACCAGCGAACTCGTACCATGGTATCAAGGCAAAAGTGTTTTAGATATTTTGGAGGCGATGACGCCGACTAAAGAAAAAACCACCGGCTTGCGCTTTCCGGTGCAATGGGTTGCGCGCCATGGCGGCAGCGAACGTGAAGATTTTCGTGGATATGCCGGAACTCTCAATGCGGGTTCTGTGCAAAAGGGAATGGAAATTTTGGTTTTGCCATCAGGTCAAAAGGCGCTGGTGAAAGACATTACAGTTTGGCAAGACAATCAACTACAAAGCCGAGATCAGGCGCAGTCAGGCGATGCGGTGATTATTGTCTTAGATCGCAATTTGGATATCTCACGCGGCGATATGTTGATTAGCCCAAATAATTCACCCATCGTCAGTCCTGAAATCCTCAGTAATTTATGCTGGTTAAGCGAAACGCCTTTTTCCGCACAAACCAAATATTGGTTAAAACACACGACACGGCGGATTAGCGCAAAAATCAGCGCCATCGACCACCATATTGATATTCATAATCTATCGCCGCGTAAAAGTGAGGGCTTAATTCTTAACGATATCGCGCAAGTACGGATTCGAACGCAACAAGCTTTATATTGTGACCCTTACCGCGTGTGCCGCGCCAGCGGTGCTTTCATCTTAATTGACCCGATTACTCACGCGACAGTGGCCGCAGGCACTATCATTAGTTGAGTATTCACAGAATTCGCCCCCCGCGTCAGTTCAAATAAGTCATGACAAAGCGATACCTGCTTAACCGCAAGCGGTTCAAAAAAGCTTTCAACATGAGCAACAATCAAATGATCGGCTTTCAGATATGATGTTCAACCTTATTTATGTGGGCAACTGAAAAGTTGCTCTATATCAACACGAATCAACACGCCTCGCGTTGAAATTCAATAAAGATTCATCAACGGTTTTTACAAAGTGTCGGTCTGATTTCGCGCTCATTTTTTATTCGCGCTTAAAGTCGATATTGCCCCTTTAATTTTTTAATTGCGAATGATTTTTTTGATTAGATTTAACTTGATGGCGTGCTTCACTAATGCGGTCAACCGACCGGACCTATTTGTCCGCTTGACTCGTAGCATGGTTCGGGTAGCACTACTGTTAAGCGTGGTCACCATGGGCCAATCCGCGATTGCTTTTACGCCTTTTCGTATTAGTGAAATCCGAATTGAGGGGAATGAATATCTGGATAACGGGACAATTTTGGATATGCTCTCGGTTCGCACTGAAGATGTCATTGATGACGCGATCTCTAATGATCTGATTAAAAGTTTGTACGAGAGTGGTTTTTTTAAACAAATTACAGTTAATGCAGAAGGCCGCATTCTGATTATTCGCGTGCTAGAACGCCCCGCAGTTTCTGAAATTGCGTTTACTGGCGTTAAACAATCCGACAAAGAGGGACTCACCAAAGCCTTGCGAACTTTAGGAATTCAAGAAGGCAAGCCTTTTGACCCCGCACTGGTTGCCAAAGCTGAACTGGAAATTAAACGTCAATACTTAGCACGCGGACTGTATTCGGCCACCATCGCAACCAACGTCGCCCCTCAAGAAAAAAATCGCGTCAAGGTTTCTTTTACGGTGAATGAAGGTGAAGTGGCACAAATTAGACACATCAACATTATTGGTAATAAATTTTTCAGCGAAAGTGATTTGCTGGATTTATTAAATTTGCGCGCACCGGGATTTTTTACCTGGTACACCAGCGCAGATCAATATTCGCGCCAAAAACTATCCGCTGATTTAGAGATTTTGCGTTCTTACTACCAAGATCGCGGTTTTATTGAGATGCAAATTGAGTCCACCCAGGTCTCGATTACGCCCAATAAAAGAGATATTTACATCACCATCAATATCTCGGAAGGTCAACGTTACACCATTAGCGACATCAAACTAGACGGCTATACCTTGGGTATTGCAGATGAACTGCGTGCTCTGGTGACGATTAAACCAAACGAGTTGTATTCAGCACTACAGATTAACGAAAGCCAAAAAGCGATGAACGAACGGCTCGGCAAAATTGGTTATGCGTTTAGTAATGTGTACGGCAATCCTGATATTGATAAAAAAAATAAAAAAGTTGCGTTGACGTTTTTGGTTGATCCGGGTAAACGTGTTTATGTGCGCTCGGTCAACATCATTGGCAATACGCAAACGCGCGACTATGTGATTCGTCGCCAACTGCGTCAATACGAAAAAAGTTGGTACGACAGCGACAAAATTAAATTGTCGCGTGATCGGGTTGATCGTCTGGGTTTTTTTAGCGAAGTCGCGGTTGAAACGCCTGAAGTTATTGGTACGAATGATCAAGTTGATTTAAATCTTTCCGTGAAAGAAAAATCAACTGGGACAATTGTGGCAGGTTTAGGTTATTCCACCACTGATAATTTATCTTTGCAAGCCTCCGTTCAACAACCCAACTTATTTGGTACCGGTGAATTTCTAGGTTTCCAAATTAACTCTTCCTCGACCTCAGAAACCTATACCCTGTCAACTTCTAACCCTTACTTTACCAAGTATGGCGTGTCGCGTAGTTTTGACTTTTCTTCGCAAACCTCTAGCGCACCAGTGGGTAGTCTGAGCCAATATAACAATGCTACCAATTCGACAGGGGTTCGTTTTGGGATTCCATACAGCGAAACCGGAACGGTATTTGCGGGCATCAGTTACGAGAATGTGAGGATAGATGCAACCAGCACTAGCCCTGTCAGTTACCAAAGGTATGTCACTCAGTTTGGTGACGGAACGAGTGCAACCACTACGACCTATCCGATTACATTAAGTTGGCAAACTGATAACCGAGATAGTGGTTTAATCCCTACGCGCGGAACTCTGCAAAGGTTCAATGCAGAAATCGCACTCTTTGGCGATCTTAACTATTACCGCGCGGGTTACAACCTTCAGTTCCACTATCCCTTAACTCGCAAACTGACTTTCTCTTCTAACTATCAACTTGATCATGGCTCCGGCTTAAACGCTAAACAATATCCAGTTTTCAAAAACTACTATGTAGGCGGTTTGGGTTCTGTGCGCGGTTATGTAGGATCATCATTAGCGCCAGAGGGCGTAACGCAAACCGATAATGTTGGCGGCAACACCCGTACTTATGCCAACTTAGAACTGTTAGGCCCTTTCCCTGGCTCAGGGAATGATCGAACTTTGCGCTGGTTCATGTTTATCGATGGCGGCGCTGTGTATAACGAAGTTCCCACATCACTGGGGCAAGATTTTCATTATGGCGCAGGGTTTGGCGTCGCATGGGTTTCGGCAATTGGTCCGCTTAAATTTAATTGGGCACGGGCCTTGAACCCACGGAGTACCGATCAAACTCAATACTTCCAGTTTCAAATCGGAACTGTTTTTTAAACGTTATCTTGTTTCTTTTGCTTTTTATAAACTTATTTTGATAAGGATAGTTATGAAATTTCGTACTTTTATCATTGCAACCAGCCTCTCATTCACAAGCTTGCTATCCCTACCGAGTCAAAGCGCCGAATTAAAATTGGGATTTGTTCGGATCGATAGAATTTTGAGCGAATCCGGTAGCGCACAAAAAGCGTCTAAAAAAATTGACGCAGAATTTGCCAAACGCGAACAGGAATTAAAAGTCTTGGCGCAACGCTTAAAAGATATTGTCGAAAAACTTGATCGCGATGCCGCAGTCATGGTGGCTTCTGAAACTGATAAATTAAAGCGAGAAGCATCTGAATTAGATCGTGAACTCAAACGAAAACAACAAACTTATCGCGAAGATCGCACACAGCGCAGCAATGAGGAAGTACAAAAAATTGTCGAGCAAGCCAACAAAGTGGTCCGTCAAATTGCTGACACTGAAAAATTTGATTTAATTTTTCAAGATGCGGTTTACGTCAGTCCAAAAATTGATTTAACTGAACGCATTATCAAAATTTTGGACAAATAAACCTTGATGAACAACCCCGTTATCACTCTACAGACTTTGTGTCAAACATTGCGCACGAAAATTGTTGCAAATTGTGTTCAGGGTTTTGAGTTAAGCATTAACGGGGTATGTTCTTTAAGCCATCCGCGCGCCAATCAAATCGGTTTCGTTAACAAAATTGATGCCTCAATTGATGTTGAAGCTTTAGTTAAGCGTGGTATAAATGCCTTAATCATTCCAACTGGAGTCACGCTCAACGCATCGCTAAAAAAAATTCCGGGCTTGATTGAATGCGCGCAACCACAATTATTTTTTGCTTACGTCAGCGCATGGTTTGAATCAGCCGCAGAACACCAAACCATTTCGCATCACCCACTCTCAAGCGTTGCCAGATCGGCGCAAATCGACGCCCAAACTGCGATCGCCGCAGGTGCTGTCATTGGCGAGCATGTCGTGATTTCCTCAGGCTGTCGGATCGGCGCTAACTGCGTAATTGGCGATCATGTTCACATTGGTGCCGACAGCGTTTTGTACCCTAACGTGACGGTTTACAAAAAAACGATCATCGGCGCACGCGCCGTTTTACACAGCGGCGCGGTAATTGGTGCCGATGGTTTTGGCTTGGTTCCTCATCAAGGGCAATGGATCAAAATGCCCCAAGTGGGGATCGTCGTGATTGGTGATGATGTTGAAGTTGGCGCCAACACAACGATTGACCGGGCAACTTTAGATCAGACTGTCATCGGAGACGGGGTCAAATTAGACAATCAAATTCAAATTGGGCACAACTGCGTGATTGGTGCGCATACCGCAATTGCCGCGTGTACCGCGGTGGGGGGCAGTGCAATCATTGGGACACGCTGTCAAATTGGTGGTGCCTCAGTCATTAAAGGGCATATTACGATTGCTGATGAAACCATTATTTCTGGCGGCAGTTCGGTCATCACATCGATACCCACGAAAGGCCATTTCACAAGCATCATGCCGGTGATGCCACATACCGAGTGGCAAAAAAATATGTCTATGTTTCGCAATCTTTCCAATTGGCGCGCACGATTGAAAACTTTAGAAACCAGAGTGAAAGATATACTCCCCTTATAGATTGTTCTGTATTCATCGTTTTTTCACCGTTTTATTTATCGTCTGACATGCCCTCTCTTGACATTAATCAAATCAAAGACTTTTTGCCGCATCGCTATCCATTGTTATTGATTGATCGCGTGGTCGATTATGAAAAAGGTAAGTGGATTAAGGCCTTAAAAAATGTCACCGCTAACGAAGAGTATTTCAATGGTCATTTTCCACACAAACCCGTCATGCCTGGCGTATTCATGATCGAGTCTTTGGCGCAAACTGCGGCTATTTTGTCGTTTCTGACGATGGGCGAAAAACCCGATGAAAAATCAGTCGTCTACTTTGTCGGAATTGATAATGCACGCTTTAAACGTCCGGTCGAACCAGGCGATCAACTCATTTTGGATGTCACGATTACCCGTAATATGCGCGGCATTTGGAAGTACGCGGGCACTGGTAGCGTTGATGGTCAAATCGCATTAGAGGCAGAACTCATGTGCACAATGCGGTCAGTGTAAATTATGATTGCGGCACATATTCACCCCAGCGCCCTGATTGATCATCGCGCGCAATTAGATAGCAGTGTGAGCGTTGGCGCGTATAGCATTATTGGCCCCAATGTCAGCATTGCTCAAGGCACGACAATCGGACCCCACGTCGTCATCGAAGGCCATACCAGAATCGGTTGCAACAACACCATTTATCAATTCGCCTCGATTGGCGCCGCGCCCCAAGATAAAAAATACGCCGGCGAACCAACCGCGTTTGAAATCGGCGATCGCAACACAATTCGAGAATTTGTCACCTTCAATCGCGGCACAGTACAAGACGGCGGCGTGACCCGTTTGGGTAATGACAACTGGATCATGGCCTATGTCCACATTGCCCATGACTGCCAAGTCGCCAATCACACTATTTTGGCCAACTGCGTACAACTAGCCGGTCACGTGCATATTGATGATTGGGTGATTTTGGGTGGTTTTACCGGAGTACATCAATTTTGCCGTATTGGCGCCCACGCGATGCTAGGAATGAACACGTCCTTAACACAGGATGTGCCTCCCTATATGATGGTTAACGGTAACCCCGCAGAAATGCGCGCAACCAATCAAGAAGGCTTAAAAAGGCGGGGGTTTAATGATGAAGAATTACGTGCCGTGCGCGATATTCATCGAACCCTTTACCGCAAAAAATTGTCTCTTGAAGACGCCCTAAACGAATTAAAAACACAGCAGCTAAGTCATATCACCCAACCCGTGATTGATTTCATCGCGCTCAGTACTCGTGGATTGTTACGTTAATGACTTTTGAACTGGCGTGTGTCGTCGGCGAGTCGTCGGGGGACTTATTAGCGGCACAAGCCCTAAGCAGCCTCAAAGCGCAACACCCTGATCTTCAACTGAGCGGAATTGCGGGTCCGGCCTTGAATAAACTGGGATTCAGCGCGCATTACTCCATCGATGATCTCAGTGTCTTTGGCGTGTTTGAAGTATTACGCCACTACCCGCGTTTAAAGCGGATGCAGAACCACATTATTGAGCTTTATCAAACACAAGCACCGCGATTATTTTTAGGCGTTGATGCACCTGACTTTAATTTAACGATTGAACAAAAACTTAAAAATAAAGGTATCAAAACCGTTCATTTCATCAGCCCGTCAATTTGGGCGTGGCGACGCGGCCGAATTAAAAAAATTCAACGCGCGGTAGATCACATGCTTTTAATTTTTCCGTTTGAAGAAGCCATTTATCGCGCCGCCGGAATTCCCGCGACTTACGTCGGTCACCCTTTGGCGCAAATTATTCCTGAGCAACCCAATACCCAAAGTGCGCGGACACGTTTGAATCTCACTGGCGGCGGCCCTTTTGTCACCATCATGCCCGGCAGTCGTCTATCAGAAATTCGTCATAACACCGCTGCGTTTATTAGTGCGGCACATATTTTGGCGCGACAATATCCGCAAATGACTTTTTTGATTCCATTTGTCGGCGCCGCGCAAAAAGAACTGTTTGAAAATGTTTTACAAAACGCTCACTTAACCCAATTTAATTGGCTTCCTTTGATGGGTCATAGTCACGATGCGATCGAAGCCGCAGATGCGGTGTTAGTCGCTTCAGGCACTGCGACGCTGGAAGTCGCGCTGTATCAAAAACCCATGGTCATCGCCTACAAAATGCTATCGGCGTCTTACCATTTGTTAAAACATTTTAGCTATCAACCGTGGGTCGGTTTACCCAATATCTTGGCGCGCGAAGCGCTCGTTCCAGAATTTTTGCAACACCAGGCAACACCAGAAAATTTAGCGCGCGCATTAAATCAAGTCTTAAACCAGAACCCGACATCGTTGGTGAAACGATTTCAAACGATGTACCAAGAACTCAAACGTCCAACTGCCCATTTGGTTGCAGAAACCCTAGTTAAAGTCAGTAATGTCTGAACCAAAGTGGGTGTGCGGCGTTGATGAGGCTGGACGCGGACCACTGGCTGGAAGCGTGATCGCTGCCGCAGTAGTGCTTAACCCTGATCATCTTATCGAAGGTTTGCGCGACTCCAAAAAACTATCCGCTTTGCGACGCGAACAACTGGCACTCCAAATTCGCCAGCATGCCTTAGCTTACGGCATTGGTGAAGCAAGCGTTGCGGAAATTGATCAAATCAATATTTTGCAAGCGACTTTATTAGCCATGCAACGCGCCGTTTCATCGCTGACGCTGTCATCAGAGATTCGTGTCAATTTGCATATTCAAATCGATGGCAACCGCGCGCCAAAACTCGACTACTCGACCGAAACCATCGTCAAAGGTGACCAAAAAATAACGGCAATTTCTGCGGCATCAATACTCGCCAAAACTTATCGCGATGAGTTGATGATGCTCGCGCATCAGCAATATCCGCAGTACCAATTCGCTACGCATAAAGGTTATGGCACTTCTTTGCATCTGTCGTTATTGCGCGCTCACGGTCCCTGCCCTTTGCATCGAAAAAGTTTTACGCCAGTGCGTCAAATGCTTCAATCTCATTAAATCTCATGTCAATTAAAACCATCGAATCGGCGCATAACGCAACACTTAAAGAAATTGACACCCTGCTCACCGATGCACGCCTGCGTCGCAAATCCAAACGCACCGTGTTAGAAGGCGTTCATCTATGTGATTTGTATTTGGCAAAATTTGGTGCACCAATAATTTGTTTAGTGGCACAAGAAGACGCCGAACACGAGGAAATTATTCCCATCATTAACCGTCTCGAAATCGATGGCAAAGTCACGGTGTATCGAGTTGCCAAATCACTTTTTAAATCCGTTAGCTCGGTGGTCAATGGCTTGGGCGTGTTATTTGTCGTTCCTCAACCTATGCAAAAAAATACGACTCCAGAGCCGCATGAAAACTGGTTGGTACTTGATGCGATTCAAGACCCTGGCAATTTAGGAACAATTATTCGCACCGCTGCCGCCGCGGGAATTAACGCCATCGCTCTTAATTCTGAATGCGCCGCGTGTTGGAGTCCCAAAGTGATGCGCGCGGGGATGGGTGGACATTTTTTCATTCGCCTGTATGAAGACCTTGATTTGAAATCGTGGTTTGATGCTTTGCCCAGCACTCGTCCTAAAATCATCGCGACCAAAATCAATGCACCACAATCTTTGTACGATATGGATTTAAGCACGCCACATATTTGGTTGATGGGTAATGAAGGTCAGGGATTGCGCACCGAATTATTGGATTGCACAGAAATTCAGGTTTCCATTCCGCATCGCACTGAAATTGAATCTTTGAATGTTGCCAGCGCGACTGCGGTATGTTTATTTGAAATGAAGCGGCAACAAAATCTTGCACAGAAACGGTTACAGTAAAACCTGTAAATTTATAAAAAAGCGGCGTCTCGACCTATCCCTATAATTCAAGCAATTGATTTTTTTTATTTTTACCATGAACTCAAATCGTAAGCTTCAATATCGCGGATTGGCCGCTTTAACTATTGGCGCTGTAGCTTTTGTTTGGCTGACGCACTCTGTATTTTTTGAAACAGTCAAACCAAAGCCCTCAGCGATGACTGAAGACGAAATTTTTATGCGGATTCGTCCTGATGCACAGCAAAACGTGATGCAAGCCAGTGTCGCGCCTAAAGAGTTTGCTAATGCTGAAGCGGTGTATCGATCAACTTGTGCAGCCTGCCATGATGCTGGCGTACTCGGCTCACCGAAATTCTCTGACCGCGCACAATGGGCGCCTCGAATCGCGCAAGGCTATGCCACTCTGTTCAAAAATGCGACGACGGGTATTCGTCAAATGCCTGCACGTGGCGGCAACGCAAGTTTGACCGATTACGACATCGGTCGTGCAATTGTGTATATGACTAAAGCTGCAGGCGCGTCATTTCCTGAACCCCAAGCACCGAAAAAATAATCTCCGCTTGATGCGACAAACGATGTAGTTCTGATTTTCAATAGAAGTGAAAATCAGAATAAAGCATCACCACAAACGCGGCAATAGTGTCGCGTTTGCCGTTTCTAAACTCTGGCTAACTGCAGCCTACGTGCTTCACTTGTTTGATCATTTTCTCTGAGGAGCTTCCCATGTCCGACCGTATTATTATTTTTGACACCACTTTGCGCGATGGTGAACAATCTCCTGGTGCATCAATGACGCGAGAGGAAAAATTACGCATCGCCAAAAAATTAGAACATTTGCGCGTTGATGTGATTGAAGCAGGTTTTGCGGCGGCATCACTAGCCGATTTTGAAGCAATTAAACTAATCGCAAACACCATTGAAAATGCGTCAATCTGCTCTCTCGCGCGCGCCAACGAAAAAGACATCGAACGCGCCGCCGATGCGCTCAAAAATGCCCGTCAGCCGCGTATCCATACTTTCATCGCAACATCAGCCTTGCAGATGGAAAAAAAGTTAAAAATGACGCCCGAACAAGTACTGGAACAAGCTCGTATGGCGGTAGGTTTCGCGCGAACTTTTACCGATAACGTTGAATTCAGTCCTGAAGACGCCACTCGTTCTGATCCTGATTTTTTGTGCCGTGTTTTAGAGGCCGCAATTAGCGAAGGCGCGGGAACCATCAACATTGCCGATACGGTCGGTTATGCAGTGCCCGAGTTATACGGCCAGTTTATTTTGGATTTGCGCACACGCATCCCCAATTCAGATCAAGCAATTTGGTCAGTGCATTGCCATAATGATTTAGGTTTGGCTGTGGCGAACTCTTTAGCAGGTGTCATGATCGGCGGTGCGCGTCAAATCGAATGCACGATCAACGGTTTGGGCGAGCGGACGGGCAATAGCGCGCTGGAAGAAATTGTGATGGCCTTGCGCACACGTAAAGACTATTACCAACTCGATTGCAATATTGAGGCGCAACAAATCGTTCCCACCTCAAAACTGGTATCGCAAATTACCGGTTTTTTCGCGCAACCCAACAAAGCGATTGTCGGCGTCAATGCGTTTGCACACGCATCAGGAATTCAGCACGACGGTGCATTAAAAATGCGTAACACCTACGAAATCGTACGTGCCGAGGATGTGGGTTGGAATAGCAACAAAATTGTTTTAGGCAAGCTCTCGGGACGCAACGCCTTCAAACAACGCTTAAACGAATTGGGCGTGAATCTAGAATCAGAATCAGAACTCAATACCGCGTTTGCGCGCTTTAAAGAATTAGCCGATCGAAAAAATGAAATTTTTGATGAGGACCTGGTCGCTTTATTAGATGAAGACATCACCGATATGAATCGTTATCAGTTTGTTGCGTTGCATCAACAATCTGAAACGGGTGAACAACCCAAAGCGCGCGTCACCTTTACCGAAGCCAATAAAGAAATTTCAACTGAATCTTTGGGTAATGGTCCGGTTGATGCCTCGTTCAACGCGATTGAGTTACAGGTCAAAAGCGGCTCTACATTAGTCTTGTATTCAGTCAACGCCATTACCAGTGGCACTCAATCACAAGGTGAAGTGACGGTACGTTTGGCTAAAGCTGGCAAAATTGTCAACGGCGTAGGCTCTGATCCCGACATTGTTGTCGCCAGCGTTAAAGCCTATCTTGCAGCCTTAAATCGTTTGCATTCGAAAAATAAAAAAATTCATCCTCACGATGCTTAACTCACGATGTTTAACTAACGATGTGTCACCCCCGATATTTAATCCACGGCATTTAACCCACGCATAATCAACTTTACCCACTCATTTCAATATGATTAAACATCTGGTCATCTGGCAGTTAAAAGAGCACGCGCATGGACAAAGCGCACAACAAAACGCCATACAAATTAAAAATATGCTGGAATCTTTGCGTGGAAAATGCACCGGTTTGTTAAAAATTGAAGTCGGAATTAACTGCATTGAAGGCCTTAATAATGCCGACCTCGCTCTATATTGTGAATTTGAAGATCAAGCCGCACTCGATTTTTATCAACACTATCCTGAACATGTCGCGATGAAAGCCTTTATCGGTGCGGCACGCCAACAGCGCATGGCAGTTGATTACAAAATTTAGTTCAAATACACTTTTAACGCACAGCAATCCTATGAAATTCCGCTTTCCTATTGTCATCATTGACGAAGATTTTCGTTCAGAAAATACCTCTGGATTAGGCGTTAGAGCCCTGGCTAAAGCCATTGAAGACGAAGGAGTCGAAGTCTTAGGCGCGACCAGTTATGGCGATCTGGCGCAGTTTGCACAACAACAAAGTCGAGCCTCTGCATTTATTTTGTCGATTGACGACGAAGAATTCGGTGATGGCAGCGAAATGGCGACTGAACTGGCGCTTCGTCCTTTGCGTGAATTTGTTAAAGAAATTCGCGCTCGTAACGCCGACATCCCAATTTATCTGTATGGCGAAACCCGTACTGCCAGCAACATTCCCAACGATTTATTGCGCGCACTACACGGCTTTATTCATATGTTTGAAGACACGCCAGAATTTGTAGCACGTCATATCATCCGCGAAGCGCAGCGTTATTTAGACTCACTGGCGCCACCCTTTTTTCGCGCACTGATTAATTATGCGCAACATGGTTCATATTCATGGCATTGCCCTGGGCACTCGGGCGGTGTGGCGTTTTTAAAATCTCCAGCCGGTCAAATGTTTCATCAATTTTTTGGTGAAAATATGTTACGCGCCGATGTGTCAAATTCAGTTGTCGAATTAGGACAATTGTTGGATCACACAGGCCCGATCGCCCAATCAGAACGCAATGCCGCACGAATTTTTGGTGCTGATCATTGTTTTTTTGTCACCAATGGCACTTCGACTTCGAACAAAATTGTGTGGCATTCCACGATTGCGCAGGATGATATTGTGCTGGTGGATCGCAACTGTCACAAATCAATTTTGCACGCGATTGTCATGACAGGCGCGATTCCGGTTTTTTTACCGCCATCGCGCAATCATTTGGGAATCATTGGCCCCATCGCTCAGGAAGAATTTACGCCCGAAAAAATTGCCCAACGAATTGCTAACAATCCCTTGATACAAGCCCGAGGTTTAGTCGGTAAACGCCCTCGCATCATGACGCTAACGCAATCGACTTACGATGGAATTGTGTACAACGTCGAGGTGATCAAAAAATTATTAGACGGTCATATCGACACTTTGCACTTTGATGAAGCCTGGTTACCACATGCGTCTTTTCATCCGTTTTATCACGAGATGCACGCTATCAGTAAAAGCCGTCAACCCGCACAAAAATCAATGATTTTTGCGACGCAATCCACACATAAATTATTGGCGGGGATTAGCCAAGCTTCGCAAATTTTGGTGCAAGATGCCAGCGATAAAAAGCTCAATGTTCACAATTTTAATGAGGCCTTTCTGATGCACACCTCGACCTCGCCGCAATATGCGATCATCGCCTCTTGCGACATCGCGGCGGCAATGATGGAGCCGCCCGGGGGGCTTTCATTGGTTGAAGAATCGCTCACCGAAGCGATGCAGTTCCGTTACACCATGAAAAAAATTGATGCCGAATTTGCCGAAGATTGGTGGTTTTCGGTGTGGGGACCAGAACATGACGCCACACTTGAACGTTCACAATGGGAATTAAAAAGCCAAGATAACTGGCACGGTTTTGGTGACATCAGTAGCGGGTTTAATGTGTTAGACCCGATTAAAGTCACTTTGCTCACACCTGGTTTACAACTTGACGGCAGTTTTAGTGAACCTGGAATTCCTGCTGCAATGGTCAGCAAATATTTATCTGCGCGCGGGGTGATTGTTGAAAAGACGGGGTTGTATTCTTTTTTTATCATGTTCACCATCGGTATTACCAAAGGCCGCTGGAATACCTTGGTAGCGACGCTGCAACAATTCAAACAAGACTTTGATGAGAACCAACCGATCTGGCGCGTCATGCCAGATTTTGCAGCGCAATATCCGCAATACGAATTAAAAGGTTTGGCAGATGTGTGTGCCGCGATTCATCAAAGCTATCAAGAACACGATATCGCACATTTGACCAATGATATTTATTTGGCGACGCCAATTGCCGCGATGACACCGGCTCAGGCTTATCGCCACACCGCACACGACACCATTGAACGAGTTGCCCTCGCCGATCTCGATCAACGTATTACGGCCAGCTTAATCACGCCTTACCCACCGGGGATTCCCTTGCTGGTTCCAGGTGAACGGTTCCACAAAAAAATTCTGTCCTATTTGTATTTTGCCTATCAATTTAACCGCGCATTTCCAGGGTTTGAAACAGATATTCACGGCTTGGTTGTCAAAGACGGTGAATTTTTTGTTGACTGCGTCGTAGAGTAAAAAATTCTCATCCACCGTAAATTCCACGATTTTGCACAGGGAATGGCAATGTCACGCATGATGTCAATCACGGTGTCACGCATGACTTGTTCACGCCAGCTTTGTGGATAAGGTTTTGGGGCGGGATCGTGTGAACACACGCATCGCTACCTTGATAGCTCTTGTCGTATTGTGCTCTTACAAAACCGCAGGTTCAAACATCTCTTGAAGAATTTTAAGCGTGCGCGTCAAGGTGTTCGGATGCACAGCCCCCACCCGCTGCACCAGGCGCTGTTTGTCCAAGGTTCGAATTTGATCGAGCAAAATCAGACCTTGCTTACCTTGAAAAGTAAGCGGGATTCTGAACGCCGCTGGGTGCGAACCCGTGGTCATGGGGGCCACGATCACAGTGCGCAGGTGTTGGTGCATCTCGTTGGGTGAAATCACTACACAGGGCCGCGTTTTGTGGATTTCGCTACCCATCAGTGGAGTCCAGCGCAGCTAGACAAATATCGCCAGTTTGCAACAAGGCGTTCACCAGTGTAAGACGCTCACCATTGCAAGACCTCATCGCCCTCGTTGGCCAGAGCTGGCCAAATCAAGGCATCGTCCGCTTGCGCGGCAATACGCTGCGCATCTTGGGCCCAGCCGATGCGTGGCTGGTTTTTGATGGGCCGAATTTCAATCACGCCTTTGTTCAAAACCAGTTCGGCCAGATCTGTCAAACCAGTTTCAACAAGAATCGGTTTTGGAATCAAAACGCCGTGCGAATTGCCCATTTTGCGAATAGAAACTTGCATGTTGATCTCCTTAAAAAGTTAGCACAATGTTAGCTCGGCTTGAGATCCTTTCTTCAGCCAAACCGTTTCATAGATTTTGTCCAGCCGCGCCTTTACAGTAAAGCTGTCGAATGGGTAGATGGTGATGAAGGACAGTAGGAATCACACCAGTAACAAGACTCCACATTGCAACTATTTTGACATTTAACTATGTAGAAATATCAATCACCAGAGCGTCCAAAAGCACTGAAACGATCACCACAGCTTGCTATGTATGCGCTTTCTGCGCCTCACACGACGGAGGGGCTTGTGGTGCCTTGGGATATTTGTTCAGCCTTCAGCAATCAACGCCTCCATTCCGATCGCATACTTGGGTAGGAAAATGTGACCTTGGGGATTATTTTTCCCGACAGCAAATCAGCCTTAAAACGGGGGGCTTGCGCCAGTGGAACGGATGTAGTGACATCGCCCAGCAAAACACCTGCGCTACCCAGCAACTTGGCGGTGAACACTTGCTTGTCGGCATCGTAGACAATGTTTTGCAACACAGGATCGCCCAATTGAACCCTTGCTACCAATTCCCAAGCTTTTAACAAAGCGCTGCGGTAGGCTTGGGGGTCGGTTTTGCGAACTTCGGCCTGTGCGCGTGCGGCTGCATTGTCGGCTTCTTTTTTGGCTTGTTGCTGCGACGCGGCGTTGTAGTCGCGCAAAGCGGATTGGTAAGCATACTCGGCGTTTTCCTTGGAACTTTTTTCTGCCTGTTGTTTACGGGCCTCAAAAGCGGAGGTCGTTTCAAATTCACCCTTGACTGATATGGATATTGGCTTGGCTTGAAACGCTTCGCGCAACGGTAGCTTTGGCCGGCTTACTATTACCAGCGCAGGCGCTTAGTAGGTATCTTCAAGAGCAAACGCTTTCAAACGGGTGGCCAATTGCTGCACATCCACAGTCGGCACACTAGACGGCACATTGAACGGCAGAGCCGGTTGATTACCTGCCATTTTGGACTCCCAAGGCAGGGACACAGTACCCAAGTTTTGCTCCAGCATGCCGCCTTGCGCCCAAACCTTCTGGGCAAAGTCGGCTTGCTGGGGCAGCTTGCGATCCAACACAAAAGTCAAAGCGGGTTCGCCACCCAAGAACTGACTTTCACGCACCAACCGAACTTGAAGGTCGTAGCTGCGGTAGTAACCGCCGACGCTGCCGTTGAGAAAATTGACCACCCAAGCGTTGAAGCTATAGCCCACATACGGCGAAGATGTCCAAAACCATTTGTTTGGGGTTTCTGGAAACACCGATCTGTTGATGGTAGGCTTGTGGCTGCCATCAGCACAAGTCTCTTTAAAAGTACCGCCACCTTGACCTTGCACGGTGACAAATTCATTCTTCTCCCCTGCACTGCAAATCCTCAGCGACACCAACTGTGCCACGCTGGGCACCACCCAGCCTGTGCGTGACCGCGCTGCCGCTGCAGCGTCGTCAAAAGTAAATTCCTGCCCCGTACCCACACAAGTTTGCCCATTCCAGCTTTGTCCCAAGCTACAACGCATCCACACCCAGCCGGTAGTACGGTCCCAAACTTCATCCCCTGCTTTGTTGACGACAAAGTTGTTTGCCTGTACTGTGTAAGCCAGCGCACTCAGGCAAACGGCCAGCAATAAGCTGACAATCGAAAAATTGAATCGAAAAGTTTGAATAGACATGTGGGGTGTTCTTTAATAAAAAAACTTTCTTAATTGGACGTGATTGCCGAACGAATAATGCGCCACAAAACACTCAACACAACCGGTACCAGCGCCGACAATAAACCGATCAAAACAATTGTGTGCAAGTGATCGCGAACTAGCGGTAAATTACCAAAGAAATATCCGCCGGTGATCAAACTGATAATCCACAAAAGCGCACCGGCCACATTAAACATCTGAAACGTTTTTTGCGGCATCTGGGCGATCCCCGCAACAAAGGGCGCGAAAGTTCGCACTACAGGGATAAAACGCGCGGCAATAATGGTTTTGCCACCATGTTTTTGATAAAAAATTTGAGTTTTCTGCAAAGCCCGCTGATCAATCAAACCAATCAAACGTGCAAAACCTTTACTTTGATCGCTCAAACATTGCTTGCCAAACCAACGGCCACATAAAAAATTTACGGTATTACCTAGAATTGCCGCACTGATCAAAATCACACTCAAAAAAATCGGATCGATCGAACCGTTTGCCGCTAGAGCGCCGGCAACAAACAACAAAGAATCGCCGGGCAAAAATGGAACCAGCACTAATCCTGTTTCAAGAAAAATAATTAGGAATAAAAAAACATAAAGCCAATAGCCGTAATTTTCGGCCAGAAAGGCTAAATGTTTATCGAGATGTAGGACCAGATCAAAAAAACTCATCAACATCGCCTTCGTTTTTACACTGTGGGTTGGGCTAAAACAACTGGTGCTGTCGCTTGACGTAAACGAATGTGTAATTCGCGTAATTGTTTCTCATCCACCGGACTTGGCGCACTGGTCAACAAACACTGCGCGCGCTGCGTTTTAGGGAAAGCAATCACATCACGAATCGATTCTGCACCCGTCATCAGCGTCACCATGCGATCCAAACCAAACGCTAAACCACCATGCGGTGGCGCGCCATATTGAAGCGCATCCAATAAAAATCCAAATTTTTCTTGTGCTTCTTCTACACCGATATTCAAGGCGCTAAATACTTGTTGCTGCACATCTGCACGGTGAATGCGAATCGAACCGCCGCCCATTTCCCAACCGTTTAATACGAGATCGTAGGCTTTGGCCAAACATTTTTCAGGCGCGTCAACCAAGAATGCTTCATGGCCGTCTTTTGGCGCAGTAAACGGATGATGGCAGGCGTTCCAACGTTTCGCATCAGGGTCATATTCAAACATCGGAAAATCAATCACCCACAATGGTTTCCAGGATTTGGTAAATAAGGCTTCCTTCTGACCAAATTCTGAATGGCCAATTTTGATGCGCAAAGCGCCTATCGCATCATTCACCACGCGCGCGCTATCAGCCCCAAAGAAAATTAAATCGCCATTTTTGGCGCCAGTACGTTCAATAATGATTGTCAAAATTTCATCGCTGATATTTTTTACAATGGGTGACTGCAAACCCTCGCGCCCTTTGGTGACATCATTGACTTTGATATACGCTAAACCTTTCGCCCCATAAATCGCGACAAAAGTCGTATACGCATCGATTTCCGAACGCGACATTCCACCATCTTCACGCCCACCACCAGGAATACGCAATGCCACCACACGCCCGTCTTTCATATTAGCGGCGTTCGCAAACACTTTGAAATCAACCGCTTTCATCACATCGGTTAATTCAGTAAATTCCAGTGCGACGCGCAGATCAGGTTTGTCGGAACCAAAACGATGCATTGCTTCGCCGTAAGTCATGACAGGAAAATCTGCTGGCAGATTGACTTGTAAGCACGAAGCGAACACTTCACGCACCATGCGTTCAAACAAAGCGCGAATTTCGTCCTCATTCATGAATGAAGTTTCACAATCGATTTGCGTGAATTCAGGTTGACGATCAGCGCGCAAATCCTCATCACGAAAGCACTTTGTGATTTGATAGTAACGATCAAAGTTAGCCACCATTAACAATTGTTTAAACAATTGCGGTGATTGCGGCAAAGCAAAAAATTGACCCTCATTTACGCGTGAAGGGACCAAATAATCTCGCGCACCTTCAGGTGTGGATTTGGTCAACATTGGGGTTTCAATATCAATAAACCCTTCTTGGTGTAAAAATGAACGTACCGCAAAAGCCACGTTGTAACGCAGGCGTAAATTATCTTGCATTTGTGGACGACGCAAATCGATCACTCGATGGGTCAAGCGCGTGTTTTCTGATAAATTTTCATCATCTAATTGAAAAGGTGGCGTCACCGAAGGATTTAACACCTCAAGGCTTTGCGCCAAAATTTCAATCGCACCTGTTCTCAAATTATGATTGGCCGTACCTTCTAATCGATGACGAACAAGACCCTGCACACGAATACAAAATTCATTGCGTAATGTTTCAGCAAGACTGAACAAGGCTGCATTAGTTGGATCACACACCACTTGTACCAAGCCTTCACGATCACGTAAATCAATAAAAATTACACCACCATGATCGCGGCGGCGATGAACCCAGCCGCACAAAGACACCGAGCTTTGTAATTGTTCGGTCGTGACATGACCGCAATAGTGGGAGCGTAAAGAAATAGCAGAAGACATAAAAATGTTAAAAAATTGATCAAAAAATAATTCGAAATAGACGTATCCGAAACATCGAATACGTCAAAAATTACGCAAATACACTAGGAAAATCGAGCAGGTTTATCAGCGAGTTTGTTGGCAGGTTTGTTAGCAGATTTGTTATTACGCTCTGATTTTATGAGAGGCCATCACATCACGTTTTTTTAACTGGAACCACACCCATAGACACCACGTACTTTAGGGCCTCGTCAACCGAAATCGACAATTCAATGATCTCGTCTTGCGGAACGAGTAAGAAAAAACCTGAAGTCGGATTAGGTGTTGTCGGTAAAAACACACTCACATGGGGACGTTCTAAGGCTAGTGCAATTGAGCCATCCGGTGCTCCCGTTAAAAACCCAATCGCCCAAGTGTTGTGATGGGGATAACGAATCAAAACGGCTTTGCTAAACGCTTTGCCACTAGATGACAACAAGGTATCTGAAACCTGTTTCACACTGCTGTAAATTGAATTGACCACTGGAATTCGCGCAAACAAACGTTCGCTGATGCGCAATAATTGCCCTCCCAAAAAATTTCGCGCAATCAAACCCGTGATCAAAATAATCACTATTGTTAAGACACTGCCCAAGCCAGGAATATCAAAACCCAACAAAGACTCTGGCCGCCAACTGTAGGGCAAGAGTAATAAAGATTTATCCAATACGCCGATAAAGCCATTCAATACCCACAAAGTAATACTGATCGGGACTAAAACCAGTAATCCTGCTAAAAAAACTCGTCTTAACGCAATTAACATAGGATGATTAGTGGCAAACACAACTGCCGCCACATGAGGAGGTATCAGTTTTTGCCTTGGATTCAGAAGAAGCGGCTGAAGGAGTTGTTGAAGGATTTTCTGAAGACGATGCTGAAGAAGTTGCTGCCGGCGTTTTAAAGTCAGTCGCGTAATAGCCACTGCCTTTGAGTTGAAAACCCGCAGCCGTCAATTGCTTGACCATTTTTGTCGCAGAGCAATGCGGACAAGCAGGTGCGGGCGCAGAAACTTTTTGCAGCAGTTCGCTGTCGCGACCACAAGCATCGCAACGATAGGCATAAATGGGCATAAAAACTCCTTAATTCAATAGAATAACAACAGAACAAAAACTTTCAATGAATCTGATTATAAAGACGGACTTCTCGAGTAGGTTTATCTCGAGTAGGTTTTATCTTGATTAGGCTTTAATGAGTTGCGTCCAAAATTCGGGGTTCGATTTCTAACCCAATCCCAAATTGGACTTGGACTTTCGTTTGAATGCTATGTGCAAAACTCAATAATTGCTCCGCCTGCGCGCCACCGTAATTCACCACAATTAAGGCATGATGCTCGTAAATTCCCACACTGCCATCACGAAAACCTTTCAAACCCATTTGTTCAATCAACCACGCGGCAGATAATTTGTAGTGTGAGCCTTCAGGAAAAACCACCAACTGTGGAAATCGTTTTTTAAGATCAGCGCAACACTCTTTAGTCACAATCGGATTCTTAAAAAAACTCCCCGCATTGGCGAGATGTTTGGGATCAGGCAGTTTTTGAGCGCGCAAGGTCACAATAAAATCAGCCACCTGGGCTATCGTATCCATCGCTGTCCTTGATGCTCGCGCAAAATCACCGTAATCCAATTGCACTTTTCGAGGATTTTTATGCAACTCAAAATCAACCGCAACAATCATTCCACAATCGGCCAACTGATTTTTAAAAATGCTTTCGCGGTAGGAAAAAGCGCATTCACTAGCAGATAAAACGCGTATTTCTTGCGTGACAAAATCAAAAAAATGCACACCAATAATGGTGTTTTTAACTTCAACGCCATACGCACCAATGTTTTGAATTGGCGCGGCGCCGACTGTTCCTGGTATCGCAATCAGGTTCTCGATTCCGGCATACGCCTTTTGCACAGTCCAACACACAAATTGATTCCATGATTCGCCACTGGCCACGCGCAGGGTAATTTTTTCAATCGTCTCTGCGATCACTTCAATCCCGCGCAATTGATTACGCACTACGATTGCTGCTAAAAATTGCGGCGCAATGACATTACTGCCACCACCCAAAATACAAATTGACAATCCCGTTTGATCACGTAGCGCCATGGCTTTCGGCAATTGCGAACGCTCTTTTAACTCAAGCAAATAACGCGCCTGCGCGTGCAAAGCCAAGGTATTAAAAGATGTCAAATCAGCATTTTGAGTAATTTTGATATTTGTCGATTTTTGCTTCATTTAACCCACCCATTTTCGCGCGTTCCAAAACATTCGCATCCACGGGGAAAACTCATTTTGCGAATCCGGTGTCCAAGAATTTTGAATGCGACGAATTACCCGTTCAGGATGTGGCATCAGAATCGTGCTGCGACCATCGTCGCTACAAAACGCGGTCAGACCCTCTTCAGATCCATTGGGATTGAAGGGATAAGTCTGTGCTACGGCGTCGCCCATCAGAAAACGCATTGCGCCTTGATGTTTTTGATGTTCAGTCCAATGCGCCCTACCCTCGCCATGCGAAATGACAATTGGTGCGCGTAGACCGCTCATTCCTTCAAAAAATAAAGACCGTGATGGCAAAATTTCAACCTGTACCAAACGCGCTTCAAATTGACGCGATGCGTTACGCACAAAGCGCGGCCAATGCGCCGCACCAGGAATCAATGATTGCAATTGCGCCATCATTTGACAACCATTACAGATTCCCAAACTAAAACTGTCAGCGCGTGCGAAGAAATTGGCAAACATATCTTTTAATACCGGATTGCACAAAATACTTTGCGCCCAACCCGTTCCAGCGCCCAGCACATCTCCATAAGAAAATCCACCAGGAGCGACCAGACCTCGATAGTTTTTTAAATCATCTCGACCATTTTGCAAGTCCGTCATGTGCACATCAACCGCTTCAAATCCTGCTAAATGAAAAGCAAATGCGGCTTCGCGTTGTGAGTTGATTCCTTGTTCACGCAATATCGCCACGCGCGGTCGTGCGCCTGTGGTAATCATTGATGCGCTAATCATTGATGCCGCAATATTTTCATCACTGGAATACGGACTGGTCACGTACAAACCTTGATGTGGAAATTTGAGCGCATGATAGGCTTGATCAACTACGCTCACTTCATCGCGTCGACGCGCCATTTGCCACGAAAACTCTGACCATTTTTGATGCAAGTCATTACGTTTGGCGCTAAAAATTTTTTTCGCTTCCGAATAAATCGTCAGTTCATCACTGGCGGTGGTTCGTGCCACGACATGACTGACTCGCGCTAAATCAAATTGCCGCAAATAAGCCATTACTTCGGCTTCGCGACTGCGTTCAATTTCAATCACCGCACCTAACTCTTCGTTAAACAGTGCCGCTAATAACAATTCGTGATGCCGCGATCCTGCTTGATCAGCACGAATTTTGTAATCCGATACATCAGTCGCATAGGGATCGATCGTCAACAAATCCACATTAATATCTAAACCGACATGACCGGCGAAAGACATTTCACATAAAGTCGCCCACAACCCGCCATCGCTACGATCATGATAGGCCAATACGCTATCGTGCTGTTTTAAAACACGCATCGCGGCAAAAAAATTCAACAAAATTTTCGGGTCTTCAATATCTGGCGTTTGTTCACCGATAGTTGGCGTTAACTGCGCCAATATCGACGCGCCCAAACGGTTTTTACCTTGACCCAAATCAATTAACACCAAAACCGTATCGTGACGACCACTTAATTGTGGCGTTAAAGTTTTGCGGACATCATCCAAGGCACAGAATCCCGTCACAACTAAAGATAAAGGTGATTCGCTGGTGTGTTTTTGATGGTCATGTGACCACAGCGTGCGCATTGACAGAGAGTCTTTACCAACCGGAATCGACAATTGCAAAGCGCGACACAAATCAGTGCTCGCTTGCACGGTGTCAAATAAATCTTTGTCGTTTTGCCCAGTGCCACACGCGGCCATCCAGTTAGCCGATAACTTGATTTCGCTCCAATCGCTGACCGGCGCAGCACACAGATTGGTAATCATTTCACCAATTGCCATCCGACCCGACGCGACGGGATTCAATACTGCAATCGGTGAGCGTTCGCCCAGGGCCATCACATCGCCTTGATAACCTGAGAGTGCTTTTAACACCACGGCACAATCGGCAACAGGGACTTGCCAAGGCCCGACCATTTGATCACGCACGCTTAATCCGCCGACCGTGCGATCCGTAATATTGATCAGAAAACTTTTGTCCGCGACAGTTGGGTGCGCCAAAACACGATACGCCAAGTCTTCTAATTGCAGGGCTAATAAATCTATCGTTTGTTGAGTACGTTCTTGCGAGATACCTTTGCGCACCATTGTCGGTGTGTGACCAAACAATAAATCCATCGGCACATCAACCGGATTGTTCGGTACATTATTGTTCGGAGCCTTATTGTTCAACTCGTTTTGCGTCAACACCAAACGCGCATCATCACTGGCTCGTCCCAATACGGCAAAAGGACAGCGTTCACGTGCACAAATCGCCGAAAACTCATCCAAGCGATCAGCCGCAATCATTAAGACATAACGTTCTTGCGCTTCGTTCGACCAAATTTCATGCGCGCCCATTCCTTTTTCACCGATGGGAATCGCGTTGAGATCAATCCATCCCCCTAAATTTTCACCATGTAATAACTCTGGAACGGCATTAGATAAACCGCCCGCGCCAACATCATGCACTGACAAGATTGGATTTTTTGATCCTAGGGCCGCGCAGGTATTGATGACTTCTTGCGCGCGTCTTTGAATTTCCGGATTACCGCGCTGAACCGAATTAAAGTCCAACTCGCTTGAGTTGTTACCGCTGTTCACCGAAGACGCCGCACCACCACCAATTCCAATGCGAAAACCTGGGCCGCCAATTTGAATGACTAAATCGCCGGCCGAAAATAATTTTTTTTCAACTGCTAAAACATCAACACTGCCAATGCCACCGGCCAACATAATCGGTTTGACATAACCATAGCGCGTCGCTCCGACAGTCGCCGAAAACGCACGAAAATATCCCAATAAATTGGGGCGTCCAAACTCATTGCCAAACGCGGCCGCGCCAATGGGAGCTTGCAGCATAATTTGTAAAGCACTCGCCAAATGCGCCGGTGCATCCGTGTGCAAATTGTCATCTTGATCAAGTCGCACCCTTGATACCGCATAACCCGATAAACCAGCACGCGGTCGCGCACCGATACCGGTTGCACCTTCATCGCGAATCTCGCCCCCGACTCCAGTTGCGGCGCCTGAAAAAGGCGAAACTGCGGTGGGATGGTTATGCGTTTCGACTTTAGCTAAACCGTGTAATAGTTGAGTATTTAGCTCGTAAATTCGTGTTGAAGGGTTACACGCAATATCCTCAACCGGCCGACCTACGATCACGGCAGCATTGTCTTTGTAGGCAATCAGCGTGTTTTGAGGTGTGTGAGCATGAGTTGTTCGCACCATGGCAAACAAAGACTGCGCCTGTGTGGTCGCATCAATTTTTTGACCATCAATTTCCCAATGTGCATTAAAAATTTTATGCCGGCAATGTTCGCTATTGGCCTGCGCAAACATCATCAATTCCGCTTGCGTGGGAGCTCGTCCCTGTGCTTTATAGGCCTCGGTTAAATAGGCAATTTCATCATCCGACAGTGCCCAGCCAAAATCACAATTTGCTTGTGCTAATTGCGTCAACTCAATTGTCGTTTCGCCTTGATACACCGAGATCGCATTGATATCGTGCTGACAGGATTGCGGATCCAACCAAAAATTTTCGGTCATTCGGTCAATCAAAACGTCGCGAATTGACTCCACATAATCGGCAATATTTTTGCGTCCGCCAATGATTTGCAAGGCGCGTATTTGTTCAACGCGCTGCACTTTGGTCAAACCACATTGCCGCACCAATTCAGTCGCTTTTGATGACCACGCAGAAACAGTCCCGACGCGCGGTGCAATCCACAAGCTGATATCTTTTTTAACATCCGATGTAGCCGCTTGTAATAGTTGTCCCAAACGCGCCGTTTCAAGCGCATCAAGTTCGTCTGACCGTGTCATCACAACATACCAAGGTAAGCAATTCACTTGAACAATCGCAGAATCATTTTTTTGAAAAGCGATCAACAACTCGGCAGAAGCCTTGAGCGGGGTATTACCGTAAAAAAGCAGAGACATGAACGATGACTAAAAGTTAAACGTCGAATAAATCTTAAGGAATGATCTTAAGGGCACTTCTATAAATACAGAATGTGCGGATGAAGTGCGAGGTGCACAGCACACAGCACACAGAAAGCGGAGCGTACATACAGTACGTGAGGATTTCGCGTACTGCGCAACAAAGCAATTCGCCGCAAAAATGAATTGACAGAAGTGCCCTTAAATAACATCATTTTTGGAATGTCTATATTTTGTCGCGCCCCTTATGTTTGTTGCCCCTTACGTTTGTTGCCCCTTACGTTTGTTG
>JAVKLU010000042.1:0-9796 GCA_031538895.1 Burkholderiaceae bacterium
CGGCGCTGGTGGAAACGTCAAAGCTTCACGAGCCTTGTTTATGGGACGGCAGGCGGCTGTTTGCGCCTTTGGTTCTCCAGGGACTGGACTGCGTTTTGACTGGACAGAGGAAACAGAAGACCGTGGAAACCAATTGGTTATTTCTACGTCTTCAATCTTTGGAGTCAGGAAAACATCGTTCAGTATCGACGGAACTACACGCGACTTTGGTGTGATTTCACTAGATACAGCAGCGAGTGACCCAAGCTAACCAATTAGTTAGTTATTACGGTGGCGCTGCTATTATGGCCGCGCCGTTTTGCTTTAATAAATTTGGAGAATTTAAATGGCTTTATTTAAAACATCTAATGCTGCTGGATATATTTCAGCGCCAGCACCATCTGACCAGTCGGTAATCGCTTTACGTGTAGAGATTGCCTCCGCAGGTATCAATCTTACTACATCTGACGTGTTGCAAATCTGTCAAGTCCCGCCCAATATGCAAGTGATAGACTTCGTTTTGGATGCTGATTCGGCGGCATTTGGCTCGGCATTTACCTTTAATCTTGGCATTCTGAAACCAGATAATACTGGGATCAGTTCCGGCACAAATGATACTTGGGTATCTGCCTCTACATTTGCGCAAACTGGTGGGATTTCGCGTATGGCTGATGCAAAACCACTTCGGAGCGGCGCGTCAACAAGTAACCGCAGCGTTGGACTTGTTCCAACCGCTGCGGGTGCCTCTGTAGCTGGCAAGGTATTTGGTCTGACACTGTACCTTCGCGCGGTTTAATGAGCAGTTTGATTAGCCGCCTTAAAAATAAACACCCTACCTTGGTAGGGTGTTTTCAGTTTAGGAATTGGAGAGCCAGCAATGAAAATTAAATGCATATTAAAGCGTGACGGCGGTACACATGTTGAGATTGATGGTATTAACTACCATTTCACTCCAAACGACAAAGGCGACCATGTCGCTGACGTCAAAGATGACCTAGCTATCGAGCGTCTTTTGTCCATAAAAGAGGCTTATGAAGCATATGAACCAGTTAAGCCAGAAGGTGAGGAGTCCACTGAAACGACGGAGCGCTTAGCTAAGCGCAGTAAACCAGTTAAACCAGTTAAGCCAGAAGGTGAGGAGGCATAACTATGCCTGCTACAGCGCAAAAAGTACTCGATAGGGCGCGAATTCCGCTCAACGATGATGAAAAAATTCGGTATCTTGATAATGAGCTGTTGGTTTATTTGAACGAGGGTGTGCAGTGTTTGCGCCGCGACCGTCCTGATTTATTTATAGGTAGTTTAGGTAATGATATTGCAGATATTGTACTAAATGATACGTTGTCGTTGTCACCTATGCATATCCAATCGCTGGCTGATTACATCACTGCGCGCGCAGAGTCAAAGGATGCAGATATGAGCGACCAAGGACGTGCTGCTGCGTTTTTAGCATTGTCACGAGGTTGATTATGAAACTCTGGAGCGAATTCTATGACTTGACCGTGCCGGATTTGCCAGGCTGTGTTAATCCAATGATAGACCTCTCTTTGAGACGTGCGGCTATTGAGTTGTGTGAGGGCGCTGAAATTTGGCGTAAAAAACTGAATCCAGTTCTGACGCAGAATGGATTGTCTATTTACAACTTTGATATTGATGGCGGACAAGAGGTGCAGACCTTGAAGGCGGCAACGTTAAACGGCAATACTTTGCCGGTGTTGCGAACAGATGACGCTGGGCAGTTTGGTATTTTATGCTTAAACAGACGTGAGTTTATTTTATGCCCAACTCCATCGTCAAATCGAATGGGAATAGTTGTTGATGTGGTGCTAAAACCGTCTAATACATCGATCGGTGTGCCAGATGAGATTTTTGCACACTACGCAGAAACAATAGCGAGCGGTGCTAAAGCTAGGCTGATGCGCTCACCTAAAAAGCCATATACCGACTTCAATCTAGCAGTCAGTTATCAGATGACCTTTAAGTCCGCCATAGACGAAGCAAATTCGCGTGTATTTATGGGATATGGCCCCACGCGTCCACGAGTGCGGGCAAATTTTCTATAAATTACGATGATAAATGGAGATGATATGAGTGCAATGAGCAATTTTTTAGAAAGTAATTCTATCAATCACTTTTACAGCAACTAGAGTTCTGACTATATTATGGGACAAAAATTTTCCAATAACGCGACAGCGCTGCTTATCTCGTCTATTTCATCAAGCAGTACCAGTTTTATTGTTGAAGCGGATAAAGCTGACCTATTCCCAGTTTGTACTGCGTCAGGAGATTATTTCAAGGCCACCCTAGAGAACCAGTCTGGCAATATAGAAATCATCAAAGTCAATACGCGCATCGCTGGCAGTAACATTTTTCAATCGGTTGTACGTGCGCAGGATGGGACGACTGCGCTGGCGTTTTCGGTGGGATCAGCCGTTGAACTGCGCGTGGTTGCTAGTGACGTCGAAACAGCTTTAGGGCATGTGAGTAAGCTGTCCGGTGCGCACAATGCCGCGGCTATTGCGATAGCTCCTACTGGAGCTATCGTTGATAATAATGTGCAGAGCGTCATATCCGCACTAGACTTGCGTGCTACTGCGGCGCAAACAAAGGCGGATTCGGCGGATGTAAAATCTGATATGAGGATGATAAATAATCAGACTCTAAACAACGTTGACCTAAATTCCGTAGTGAAATCTGGCGCCTATAGAGTAGATGTTATTGCCTCCAACGCGCCAGTGGGAGCTATTTCGAGTGGTCAGCTCCTAGTTATTCACGGCGATTCAGACACTATATCACAACTTTACTTCAACCATTCCAACAAGCGCTGTTTCCATCGCTCAGGGAACCCAGGCCAGGTTGGAGGGGTAGGGTCATGGGGCGCATGGAGTGAGTTTTGGCATACATTTAACTTTAACCCAGACGAAAAACTGAATTTGACGGGCGGAACTTTGACTGGTACCCTAAATACCAGAGCACTGATCGTGCGAGATTCAGCAGGATCGGACACATCATCGATGATTACAATGCGCGATGATGAATCTCCAAATGGCCAAAAGCATATCCATGCCAATAGCAATCTGATCGGCTTTTTGAATGGAGCTGCTTCTTGGGCATTTTATGTGCGCAATGACGGCTACATTTGGTGTAGCGCCCTTGGGTGGGTACACGAATGGGTAATTGCGAAATGTACCGAGTTTAAAAACGCTGCAATTGCAGCGTCTAACTGTAACTGTAACTGTGACTGTGCTGCAGCGAATTGCAATTGCGCTGGCAGGTGCTAATCATGCAATTGCACACTCTGTACCCGTCCTTTGTATTGGAGCGTCAAGTCACTGGTCTAAGCCCTAATGAAAATAAAGAGCTAGCGAGGTTGGCTTGGGTTTTGCACAAAAAAAATGTAGTAGCCGATGGGCTGTATAGCAAGGGTGACGAGACTCATTTTAAAGTAAAGCCGGCATGCCTTTTTGAGACTAATAGCAAAAATGAAGTCGTGATGAAATTGGCGAAATTGAGCGATGAATTTGCTCGCGCTTATCTCAAAACAATATATCACTATGATTGCCAAGATCCTATCAATATGCTGGCAGAGGCGTTTTGTCAAAATTACAGCACCGGGACGGCTGGACTGACGGTGCATTCGCACCGTGCTCCTATAGTTATCATCTATTACCCAAGTGTACATATTGTACATATTAAGAAAATTGAGCCGAATCAATTTAGCCATATTAGTACTAGCGGCGAGTTGGATTTTTACAATCCGGCAGGACATCCACGAAAACTTTGGCCAGACAACAACCCAGCACATCATTCTGGTACAATGTTTCGACTCCATGTTCGAGAAGGATTAATGCTGGCGTTTGAGGGCTATCTCCCTCACGCTAGCATGGCTTTTGCTGGGATTGAGCGAGTTTGTATTGCGATTTCATGTTCTCCAGAAATGCCGCATAAAAATGCAGGTAAAACTTTGCAGGAATTATATCATGTCGGCTAAAGCACATTATTTTAACATTTGGCCAACCCGAGTCTTAGCGCTAGAGTTTACCAGCCCTGAGCGCCGAGACTACGACGAAGAATTAATACAGACTGCGCTGTCATTTGCTGATTTAAGTGGAGGCGTAGATATGGAGGCTAGAATACATAATTTTCATGCGAATGATACTAAATCGATTGATTGGCTACTAGGCTCAATTCGCCGCGCTTGTCAAGATTACATCGGAGCTCCACTAGAAATGACTATTGGGCTTAGAGCTGTAGCCATTAAAACAGGGCAACACATCAATACTCATACCGAGACTCATGAAAGCGATTTAATGGTGGTGTATTGGCCGCAGGGAGATGATGTTAGTAAAGATATAAACAGCAACGCCGATCGCAGTAAAGCACCGACATTTTTACTGGAAGACCCTAGCAGGCACTTAACGGACTTGAGGCTGCCATTTGAGCGGCGCCATAGCGTGCATATCGCCCCGCGCGCCGGCTTGATGTTGATTGCTCCCGCTCACATGCCTCATAACCTTTGGCCTTATCAAGGCGAAACCCCCTTTATCCACATCGTTGCGCAAGTGCGTATCGAGTGGCCTGATGAATATGAAAATAGGTGGTAAAAATGACATTAAAAATTGGCGGCATTATTGATCCAACTGATGGAAAAATAACGGTAAATGTCCGCGACGGCGGATTTGACGTAATTGTTAAATACGTGATTGGTAAAAAACCAGTAGAACATACAGAGGAAGTGGATGATATAAAAATTGAGCATGATAAAGACGGCGTGGTTTTCACGACACCAGTGAAAACTACGCGCACCCATACAGAATGGGTAGATGATTTTGCTACAAGCTCCATATTTATCGACCCTATGAGGGTAGCGGACAAGCCAGATATTTGCGTGGGCTATGTTAGCGAATCGGTTGGTATCCAGTTGGTTTGGGATAGTGAGCGAATGCATACCCGAGACGCGGCCTCATCAGTATCTGATCGTAAGGGTATTGGGGATATTAACGCCAGTATTTTTATGGTTGCATTTGACGCTACTGGCGCATATTTTGCCGCCTGCCTACCTCTCAAAGAAATTCCAACTGGCGCAGAGTTTATAAGCGCAAAAATGAATTATGCGCCAAGAGTATGGCTGTCTAGTCAGTCTCAAGAAGTTGGCAAAATAGTAGCCAAAAGCAAAGCGAAACGTGACATCCTTGGTAAAATTAACACAATGGACAGTATATATGCGCTTGAAATGCAATCTGATTTGTTACTGTACGCATTGGCTGAACTTATTGAGCAGGTGCAACCAGATAAAACGAAGCAGCCGAATTGGCTTGACCGAGTAAAATCAGATATGCATAACGGGGCCTCTTTTCAGTATGCGGTGGTGGAGAATGCGCTTAATCGGATTATGGCGGTCAAAATGAAAGTGCGCGCGCTACAAGCGCAATACTACGCCAAATTAACGGAAATTGAGGCTAATAATGGCTAAGTTAATACTGCATTGCATATACCATGATAATGCAAAATTAATTTTGCATTACGACAATATGGAGAGTACGCTCACTTTTGCCAATGGCGAGTCTGTACCATTGCCATCTATACATTTATCTGATTGTGGAGAGACTCCTACCATGCCGGCGTTTTCGGTGAACAAAAATACACCGGCAGGTAAGGCAAAGCAAGCCTTAAAAACAGTAAAAATACAACTTGGACTTAACTGTAATTATTCATGCGAGTATTGTAATCAGAGATTTGTACCGCACAGCGAAGGCACTAATCCAAAAAGCATCGCGCCATTTTTGCGGTCGTTACCCGATTGGTTGCAGAGTGACTTCTCGGGTCGATTTGAGTTTTGGGGAGGTGAGCCGCTGGTATATTGGCGAACGTTAAAACCGCTGGCCGAGAGTTTGCGAAAAAATTATCCAAACAGCAAGTTTTTCATCATTACCAATGGCAGTCTGCTGGATGCGGGGAAAAATGATTGGCTGGTTCGTCTTGGTTTTACCGTTGCGGTTTCACATGACGGTCCAGGTCAGTCAGTGCGTGGTAAAGACCCTTTAGAAAACGCAGAAACAAAAGCCGCAATTCTAGATTTATATAGGCGACTTACGCCACTTAATAGGTTTAGCTTCAATACGATGCTCAACCGAGAAAACACTTCAAGAGCGGCGATAAGCCGCTTTTTTATTGAGCTAACTGGAGATGCAACAGTTCAAATCGGCGAAGGTGCTTTTATTGATCCATACGACTCTGGCGGAAAGGGTATGAGTCTACAAGACGAAGGTGAAGAGATTTCATTTAGACGTCAAGCGTATAAAGAAGGGTGCAGTGGTGAGTCTAAAAATGTTAGCGTTGTTATCTCAAGAATATTGGAATTGTTAAGCAGCTTGCAGCAATCACGCAAAGCTGTCACGCTTGGGCAAAAGTGTAGCATGGACAGGAGCGACAATATCGCGGTGGATTTAAACGGCGATGTACTCACCTGCCAAAACATCAGCGCAGTAGCTACTGCGCCCAATGGAGAAAGCCACAAAATCGGAAATGTGTTCGACTTTGCCAACATTAAACTAAAAACAGCCACACATTGGGCATGGAGGGAAGACTGCGCAAGCTGCCCAGTACTGCAAACGTGCAAAGGGTCGTGCATGTTTTTGGAGGGCGATTTGTGGCAAGCTGGGTGCAACAATGCATTTAGTGACCATATTGCCAGTTTTGCCATGGCGATCGAGTACATAACTGGGGCTGCCCTGATGCGTATAGAAGGCGGGCGCGACGACAGGGTAGATATTTGGGAGCGCACGCAAGCTGCTGGCGTGCAACGCAATAAAATTATCCCTATTATGCCAGTAGCATGAGTGCATTTACGACTCCAGCTAAGCTAGAAATTGTGGATAGCTACTTATGGAGAGTTATTTCCCCTTTCGAGTACCACATTGGCGAAATTGGTAGTGGGCAGGTAATCACTGTGCCCGTTGGAGTAATAACCGATTTAGCAAGCGTCCCACGACTGTTATGGACGATTTTCCCGCCTCTTGGAAAATATTCAAAGGCGGCAATATTGCACGACTATCTTTATGACCAGGCGATCGGGACAAAGGAGTGGGCAGATAAAATTTTTTTGGAGGCCATGGAAGTGCTGGGTGTGCCGAAGTGGCGGCGCATTTTGATGTACTGGGCGGTGCGATTGTTTGGACGAGGGCGTTACTAATGGTTGCTCTGAGTGTTAAAGCCTTTCGTGGCGAGGTGCCGCGCACAAACAGTAGATTGATAGGAGATAATCAAGCACAGCGCGCGCAAAATTGCAAAATCACGGCAGGCATACTTGACCCATTATATGCCCCCAGTATAATACATAAGTCGATTTTAGGTAGTATGATAAAAACATTATATCACTACAAGCATATTGACAATGTTATCTGGATGGTATGGCCTAATGTAGTAGATGTGGTGCGCTCTCCAATCGCGCAAGATGCGCGTGGAAGACTGTACTACACAGGCGATGGCACCCCCAAAATGACGACCTACCTAGACTGTATAAATAATAGTAGCGGTCCATACCCAGCACGGGCATTCACACTTGGGGTGGTAGCACCTAAAAATGCGCCGACTGTAGCTGTGTCTGGTGGTGCTGCGCCAGCTGAAAGCCGTGTTTATGTGTGGACATGGAAAAATCAATACGCAGAGGAGTCGGCGCCATCGCCCGCAAAAATCGTCAGCGGAAATGTGAATGGGACTTGGACGGTGTCGGGTTTTGACAATTCTCCGCTAAACACGGCGTCAATTACTGCGGTTTCTGGTGGTGCTGGCGTCGCCAGCATTGCGACCAGAAGTACCTATGGCCTGAGCGCTGGCGACGAAATCAGTATTACTGGTACGAATGGGATGGATAAACTTAATGGCACGTGTAAAATATTGTCTGTGCCCGATGAAAGTCATTTTAATATTAAGAGCGATGCTAGTGGCGCAATCGGAGCTGGCGGATCATGGAGTTTGGTAGCGGGACACAATTTGAGTGGCATGGTGCGCTGTATTTATCGCACAAACGGCACAAATAGCACTTTCAGACTGGTTGCAGAAATACCCGCCACACAAACCAGCTACACTGATATTAAGCAAACTAGCGAGTTAAACATTAATCTTGCTACTTTGGAAACTGAACTACCCCCAAAAAATCTGCACAGTCTAATAGGCCTGCCAAATGGTGCGTTAGCAGGATTGGCTGGAAATGAATTGTGTTTTAGCGAACCATATAAACCGCACAGCTGGCCAGTTGCATACCGTTATAGTTTCCCCTCAAATGGAGTCGCGCTATCTGCTATTGGTAATAGTGTGATTGTACTGACCGATAGTTTCCCGTACCTCGCCACGGCGACAGTACCAGAGGCTGTATCCATGAGCCAGATTGAGACCTATGCGCCATGCGTGTCTAAATCTGGGGTGGTAGATATTGGTGAGGGATGTATTTTCCCGAGCCATGATGGCCTATATCTTGCGCAGGCGGGCCCCGTGCGCAACCTAACCTCGGCACTGTTCAGGCGCGATGAGTGGGATAAATTGTGGCCCAGCACTTTTTATGCGACTTTTCATGATCAAAAATACTATGCGCGCCACATGAATGTGGGCAGTGAAGATGATATTTTTGTCTTAGATGTCAGTGAACCTGATTCAGTATTGCGGATTAATTACCAGCCCAGCGCGATGTATGCGAGCAATATCGATGGATTGCTTTACGTAGCTAATGGTACGGATATTCTTTCCTGGGATAGTGATTATGGAAAACCATACCTTGCTTACTGGGAAAGCAAGGAGTTTTCACTGAATTACCCGATGAATTTTGGTGCAGCGCAAGTGTATGCCGATTTTGATAAAAATAATATACTCAACAACGTAACTACGTCACTAAACAATAAGATTTTGCTAAGTAATGCGAATAACCCGGATGGCGCATTAGCAGCTGATGCATTGAATACACGGCTAATAAACGGGTCAAAAATTCGGCCGCTTAAAAACATTTCTGATAGAAAAGTGGTGTTCTCGTTGATCAAAGAAGGCAAAGTATTTTTCAATACCGAAGTTATAGACAGCAGGCCGTTTAGGTTGCCAAGTGGCTATAAAGCTGACAATATAACTGTTTCTATAACTAGCAATATACCGGTATACAGTTTTGCGATTGCTGAGGTAATGGCAGAGTTGAGAGGTATAAATTGAAAGTTCCGTTGCCTTTTGTTATACCCATCGATAAGGGGATACAGTCTTTTTTAAATGCCGCGAAACAAAACCTAGATATTATCACTGGACAGCATAAAAATGCTGAAACGTTATCTGAACTTCCGGAAAATGCAACTATGGATGATATACGTAAAGCGGTAAATATTATCATCCGTAGACTGGGATGAAACGCATAGTTAGCGACCCAAAGCGGGTTTTACAGTTCATGCATGGTTTTTTGGAAACGCAAATTGAAACGACTGCTGGAATGCGCGGAATAGGCTTAGAACAAAACGGTGCACTTATTGCGGGTGTGCTTTTTGAGCGAAATAACGGCAGTAACATTTTTATGCACGTAGCGGCTGTGACTGGTAAACGCTGGCTCACACGAGAGTATCTAAATTACTGCTTTTATTACCCATTTGTAGAGTGTGGGGTAAGTCGCATTACAGGGTGGATAGAGAAAAGTAATATAGATTCCAGGCGCTTTGCCGAACATCTTTGTTTTAAGAAAGAGGCATTACTGTCTGGCGCAGCCAAGGATGGTGGGGACGTGATTATTTATGTCATGCGAAAAAATGAATGCAGATTTTTGGGGAGAAACGATGTTTTGGGAAATTGATAA
>JAVKLU010000043.1:0-69518 GCA_031538895.1 Burkholderiaceae bacterium
CCGCTCTCAAGCCGATTTTAAAAATGACTGGAGTAAGCGAGTCCGGACTAAATTTATTAACGCATAAATTCATTCCTACATTAGATGCGTTTGATAAGGCTTTGGATGCGTTTACCAGCACCTGCTCGGGGTCTTCTTGTGTGATTACGCTTACGAGCGCAAAGGCGCAAAGTTTGCTTGGCGGTACATTGAATCTTAACTTTTCAAGCACTAGCGCACTAGACACCTCGGCTAAAGCCATTGCAGCCAAACTGAGCGATCCTAAAGTACAAGAAGCGATGTCTAAAGCAGCTCCTGTCGTCGTGGTAATGAGTGCCGAGGGTAGTTGGGGAACAGCCACAGATAGTTGGGCGGGTTATACAGGTAAATTAGGCATTTACAATTTCACCGATCAGTCCTTATCGGGAGAGATCAAGCTCTACTTCGAATCTTCCAAATTATGCGGTAATGGTTTTTGGAATACGTCAAGTAGTGTTATCAAAGATGGTAAGTTTTCGCTCACCTTGCCTACTTGGGCAACTTTGGCATCAATGGCCAACGGAGCCGAAAAACCATTCGTCATCGGTTTTAACGGTAGCGGATTTGCGGGGAACGTGGATGATTTGAGCAACTGCAATATCAATGGGCAAAAGTGTATTATTTTGCTTGACGATGGTAAGCTGAATTTGGATCAATATAAATCGGGTGTATCGATTCGCTCTTGGGCGCAATTCTTAGTTAAGTTGCCTGATAGCATTCCAGCACCTTCACCAGCGGTTCCGGCCGGTTCGACAAATACACCGGTCAGTCCGACTAATCCAACGACAACTCCTAGTGCGACTCCTGCCCAATTGGTGGTGTCGTCGGCTTCGGCTTGGGTGGGTGGATTTAATGGTAATTTGAGTGTGAGCAATACCAGTGGCACTCCTTGGAATAGTTGGTCGTTCAAATTGACCTTGCCGTCTGAGCTTACTGCGATTGGTGGATGGGGCAGTTACAAGTTAACTACCGAAGGCAGAGTCGCTACCTTTAGTAATGAAAGCTGGAATGGTGCTCTTGGTGTCGGCAAAAGCCTGAATTTTGGTTTTGGTGGCTCCGGTAGTCTCAATACGGCGCCGACGAATTGCCAAATCAGTTACAACGGTGGTGCGTATACAGCGTGTACGGTTACTTTAGGCACGCCAACTCCGGTTGCAGCTCCGGCTCCGACACCGGTGGTTACACCAACGCCAACGCCACCAGCAGTTGTTACGCCGCCGCTGACCACGCCAGTCGCCCCTGTAGCCCCCGTAGCTGGTGCTGAACCGACAACTATCGCGTCTTCAGTTAAGGCAGATCAAACCAAGCGTGTATTTGTGGGTTATTACCCTAGCTGGAGTGATAACTGGTTTTCTAGTAACTCTTGGGATGGGACGGCATTGTCAAATGACAGAATTCTAGCGACCAGTAAGTTCGCCCGTATTCCTGCCACGTATACCCATGTTGTTGCCGCTTTTGCGAAGCCTGATTTCAGCTATAGCAAAGGACAAACGACTTGGGATGGAACCGGTTTGAACTTCAACTCTTCTCCACAAGATATCAAGCGTGCGGTAGACGTACTCCATGCGCGTGGTTTAAAAGTTCTATTGGCAGTGGGTGGGGCAACCTATAACGATTGGGTCGCATTAGCTGCAGAAAATGGCAGTGCCTCCGGTACGATTACGAATGCCTTAAAAAACCTGATGTTAGATGTTGGTTTTGATGGCCTTGATGTGGATTACGAGGTCGAAGGCACGTCGAATGAGCGCATCACGGAGTATGCCGGAGCGATCAGAGCAATGCGCAAAGCCGTTGATTTAGCGGGCGGTGGGCGTCAATTGGCCTTGGCAGGTTGGTCAACCGGTGCAGATTGCACTGTAGCAACTGGTGTCAGCGGAGCCCCCGCTTGTGCAGGTAAAACCTCATATTGGGGTGGTTCGGCTGGACGCGAGCGTTTGGTGGTGGCTAGAAATGCTGACATCGCGGCCAAATTGGATATGGTGAACATCATGTCTTACGATGCGCGCTATGAAAATTATGATGGCGTCAAAGCATGGGAGCTATACCGCGATCTTTTCCCTAGCACTACGATCGTGAGCATTGGTTTAGAAACGGCACCTGAAGGTTGGGCTGGGGGGATGTTGGTGGTGAATGATGCCGATGCCCAATGTGCTGGTTCTACTATTTTGAAGGATCAGTTCAGTAACGCCGTCAATAAACCTTACTCGGTAAATCGTTACGCCGCTGCCGTCACCTCTAGCCGTACAAACAGTCATCCTCGCGATGGTGCAATGTTGTGGGAAATTCTGAAAAAAGCAACTGCTGCCTGTGGTTCGGCCGTTGTCGCTTCTCCAGGACCGCTTGCTGATAAATTGAGTGAGTTATATCGTTTACCCAAAGATTCACGTAGCGCCTGGCAGTAAACCCCTTGCACTAACTAAGACATCTTAATTGCATCTTAGTGAGAACCAAGGCCCCTGAAAAGGGGTCTTGGTTTTTTTACGTCAGAGTGCGGTGCAATTTGTGTAGGAATCAAAAATTGTTCTGTATCAAGAATGCACGGCCATAAAGATTCAATAGCTGGCGCGCTTGCTTGACGCCAAAGCGTGCTTTAAAAATGCCGTAGCACGGACGCAGGAATGAATAGCTTCTGTTGTTTATGGGCAGGTAGTCGCCCGTAAAGGACAGGAGCTACAAATTGTGTATTTTGGTGCCGAGAGGGGGAATCGAACCCCCATGGTGTCACCACCGCGGGATTTTGAGTCCCGTGCGTCTACCTATTCCGCCATCTCGGCTGGCTTGTTGTTCGTACCTTTTAATATCCGGTACGGATTGTCCCCTCGCCCCTCTAAAGATCTGACATGCTCGCCGTCAAACACTCTCTAGCAAGCGACTAAAAGGGTGGCGGATTATACCCATAGCTTATCGAAAAAACTAATCGTATCTTATGAAGGAATTAAAAAAAATTGAGTTCGAATAAGTCAGGATATTTAAAGAATGAAAAACGTGACGTTAAATCATCTGTGGCGCTACTTGCCATACCATCGATTTAGACAGTGCCATATTTTTTGACGGATTCTGATACAATGATGGTTTGCTTACAGCGGACTCAATAGGTGTTAAGGGGTATTTTTGAGGTGTTTTTACAGGGTATCTTTAAAATCAGTCGCATCTACAAGGAATCAACATGAAAAACTTAAAAAATTTAATTAGCATTGCAACTCTGTCCATCCTGATGACCGGTTGTGCATCCATTCTGAATGACAAGACACAAAATGTGAACGTCAGCACATCCAATGGTCAAAAAGTCAGTGGTGTTGTGAATGGTCAAGTATTCACGGCCCCGGCACTGTAGCGTTGTTTCGTGAAAAGAAAGACAAGGTATTTGTGGCGGATGATTCAAAATGCGTCAAAGAGACAGTGGCCGCAAAAGCGGTGGATCCCATTTTCTTCATCAACATACTGAGTGGTGGCGGTATTGGCTCTACAACAGATTATTCCACAGAAAAAATGTGGAAATATTCTGAGAATATCGTCATTAACTGTCAGTAATAATGGGGGTATCGTTTTTTAAAACGAGAAAAAGCGGCTTAAAGGCCGCTTTTTTATTGCTACTGACATCTTTACTATGCGGCAACCTTTTGTTTGCGCAAGAACCCGCGCTGAATTGGCGTGGACGGGCTATTGAAAAAATCAGTCAATCGCCAATCTGGCGTGCATTGTTGCACAGTGATGGCCTGAGCAGTGCAATTTCCGATCCTGAGTTTGTACTGAGCGGGCGCAAATTTTCTCCTCAAAATGAGTTGATCGACACCTTAAATTTTTTGTACGACGGCAACGCAAACCATGTTTGTCGCTTCCCCGCGCGTTATGTCTGGTTAAAAACGCAGCTTGACTTGCCTGGTTTGTCCTTGTCGTCTTGTAGTGATCTGAACGAGTTTCTTGAGAAAGCGCCCAGTCAGCAGATTAGCTTGATTTTTGCCAGTGAGAGTTTGGCGCAGCCTGCGAGCATGATGGGGCATTCTTTTCTGAAGTTGTCTGGCAAGACGTCTGATGGTAGAGAAGTCTCTCATGCCATCACATTTTTTACCGAGGCAGAGGGGTATAACCTGCCGAAACTTTTTATTGAAAGTACTGTTTTAGGAAAACCAGGATTCTTTGCGCTGTCGCCATTTGACGAAGAGCTAAATCGCTATCTGAAAAAAGAACAACGAAAGGTTTGGTTTTATGGCTTGGACTTGGATGGGGCAACGCGGCAGCTGATTCAATATCACTTGCAAGAACTCAAGCAAACAAAGTTGGTGTATCTGTTCCAGTCGTACAACTGCGCGACTTTATTGCGCTATGTTTTGGCGCTTTCTGGAAAACTGAATCCACCTGGAAAGTTTTGGGTATCACCCAAAAACGTCGTGCAAGATGCAATGGCAGCGGGGCTGGTGGACAAAATGAGTGTCGATTCGCCCAATGCTTGGTTGGTTCGTGTGATTTCCGAAAAAATGCCATCGCAGACCCGTGATGAGATTACTCAGGCTGTGTTACAAGGCAATGTTGCCGAATTGAAATTTGATCCCAACAAGGACAGCGACTATCTTCGTTATTCCCTAGCGCAAGCGTATACAGATTACCGCTTGACTGAACAAGCGAATAATTCTTTTCTTGTAAAAACAGCAAGTACGCTCGCCGAACTTCGCTTGTATCCAGAAAAACAACTTCAAATAGCTGCCGCACTGAATCCGGCAAACAGCCCGCCTGATTCGCAGATGAGTATTTCGACGGTGGGGACTGACAAGCATCAACAATACCGTTTTTCATTCTTGCCCGCATCGCATTGGCTGATCGATAACAATGATACTTACACGCAAGAGACCGAGTTGCAACTAATGGGGCTAACGGCCTATGTGGACCAGAATCAGCGCCTTGGTGTAGAACGCTTGACGCTTTACAAGATGCAGTCCTACACCCCATTTAGTGCATTGACAGGAGGCTTGTCTTCTAAACTGCTGATTCAATGGGGCACTAATCCTTATCAAGCACCTGATGCGTCAAAGGCTTGGACTCTATCGGGTGCTGTGGGTCGGACTTACCGATTATCTGATGATATAGATGTGTTTGGCCTAATTGGATTCGGCTTGGGAATGACGGCATCTGTTAATAATTTACCTTTGACTAGCGAAGTGGGGGCCATTATTCGTGAAATTGCGAGTATGAAAACGGTCGTCTCTTACGAGCGTCGTTACGATGTGTTGCAACAGTCCATTGTCAGAGATCAGCTGCAATTAGAACAAGTACATTACTTAACTCTAAATGTCACACTGTTTGGACGCTTACGAAAATCGCTGACGGAACCGATTCGATTCACAGAATGGGAAGTCGGGTTGAAACGTCTTTTTTGATCAATCGCGCAAGTGGTTAAATGACAAAGCCAAAGCGACAAAGCTAAGTCGACAAAGCCAAATCGACAGGCCGCCTCGGGCCAATTTCTATTGGCAATCGAGACTATTTTGGCCTAATATTTATCCGCGATCATCGTGCGTTTGGTTGTTACTTTTCGCGCTGGTCACGACAAACACGCCCACCGAGGCCAATACCATTCCAAAGAGATGATTGAAGTGCAGCGTTTCGTTGAGAAAAATCATCGACAGCACTGTGCCGCTGACGGGAGTCAAGGCGGTGAAGGCGACGGCCACGCTGGTATCAATTTTTTCCATGCTGCTGTAAACCAAAATCACGGCCAAACCGTTGATTGCGATGCCAGTGTAAATCATCAAAGCCCATGTTTGCCAACTGTAGTGGGCGTTCAAGATACCATTGGGTTCCAGTGATGCGGGAATAACAAATAGCAGTGCGGCAACAAGCGCCAAAATGAACGACAATTTTTCAGGTGCTAGAGGGGCCTGTAAGAGTTTGCCGAAGGTCAAAAAAATCGCTTCGCACAGTACTGCGCAAAACAATAGAAAAAGGCCCAACAAAGAAGTGTCTTGATCCGGTGCGGCAGTATTTGAAAAAACACTAATACTCGCGGCGCCTAAAACGGCAAGGACAATACCGACAATTCGGCGGCGATTCAATATTTCCTTTAAAAACAAAACGGAGACCACTGTCGCGGCAATTGGAACCAAACTTAACATGATTCCCGATTCAATCCCGCCAGTTAAGCGTACGCCGTACATCGCAAAAATACTGAACAAAAAGACACCAAACATACTTTGTATTAAAAGTAGCAAGCCATCTTTTTTGCTGGGCCATAACCATGAAGCTTTAAAGCGAATCAGTATGATGGGCAGCAAAAATAAAGTGGCGCAACTCAAACGTATTAAAGATGCGGTAAAAACAGGCGTTTCGCGCAAAACGATTTTCCCAGCGATTAAATAAGAACCCAATAAAACCGTTGCCAACAACATTTTGAGATAAGGATTTTTCAGCAGCATCGACTTATTCACGGCGCCATTATTCACGACGCCATTGGGTAATGCCACCCGCTTTATCTTCCAACACAATGCCTTGGGTTAAAAGTGCTGCGCGAATTTGGTCTGCGCGCGCAAAATCGCGTGCGGCTTTGGCGGCGAGGCGGGCGTTGATTTGAGCCTTGATAGCCGCATCATCTAATCCATCTGCTTGCCCGACAGGGCTTTGCAAAAAGTCTTGTGGCTTGCGTTTTAATAATCCCAACTGATTGGCTAAATGTAATAAACACTGTGCGTAAACCGCATCATTAGAGCGCCCCAATTCAGTAGCGACTTCAAACAATATCGTGACCGCTTGCGGGGTGTTGAAATCGTCGTTCATCGCCACGCTAAAACCTTGGCTGAATTTAGTACAGGCGGCTGTGGCGATGTCAGTGGTGGACGCGGTATTTTTCGCCGAATTGTGCAGGGCGGTATACAAACGCGTGAGCGAGTTTTTGGCGTCGTCTAAATGGCTATCCGAATAATTCAAGGGACTGCGGTAATGCGCGCGCAAAATAAAAAATCGAACGACTTCAGCGTCGTAGCGCATCAAAATATCGCGGATGGTAAAAAAATTGCCCAAAGACTTTGACATTTTTTCATCATCGACTTTGATAAACCCATTGTGCATCCAGTAATTGACCGAGCGATGACCGTGTGCGCCTTCTGATTGGGCGATTTCGTTTTCGTGATGCGGAAATTGCAAATCTTCGCCGCCGCCATGAATATCAAAATGTTGACCCAATAACTCATGCGACATGGCCGAACATTCGATATGCCAACCTGGACGCCCTAGCCCCCAAGGTGAATCCCAGATTGCTTCTGCAGGATCGTGCTCTTTTTTTTGTTTCCATAACACAAAATCAAAAGGGTCACGCTTGCCGCTGTTTATTTCTATGCGTGCGCCCGCTTGTAAATCGTTTAAAGATTTTCCCGACAGTTTGCCGTAACCCGCAAAGGCTCTGACGGCATAACAAACATCGCCGTCGGGTGCTTGGTAGGCCAAATTTTTGTCGTGCAATTGACTAATAATTTTTTGCATCGCCGCAACGTAATCGGTGGCGCGTGGTTCAAAGTCGGGAGGTAAAACGCCCAGGGCCGCGCTGTCTTCATGCATGGCGGCAATATAGCGATCTGTCAGGGTCGAAATGGATTCATTATTTTGAGCGGCACGATTGATGATTTTGTCATCAATATCGGTAATGTTGCGCACATAGATCACCTGATAACCTTCGTGGCGCAACCAGCGATTCACCACATCAAACACCACCATGACGCGCGCGTGACCCAAATGACATAAATCGTATACGGTCATGCCGCACACATACATGCGAACTTGATGGGGTGTGATGGGCGTAAAAACTTCTTTTTGGCGCGTGAGCGTGTTGTAAATAGTCAGCATAGAAAACAATGAGAAAAGCAGAAGAGATAAATTTTGTCCAATGATAGCGCGTGAGCCTGCACAACAAACTCAGATAGAATCGCCCCTTACAAAAAGAGGGGGCTAAAATGACGTGCGCGTTCATCATGCCAACAATGAGAGCGTATGGCTTCAGTGTTCAATAAATGTTCAGAGCACTTCTATCAATTCATTTTTGCGGCGAATTGCTTTGTTGCGCAGTACGCGAAATCCTCACGTACTGTATGTACGCTCCGGTTTCTGTGTGCTGTGCGCCTCGCACTTCGTCCGCACATTCTGTATTTATAGAAGTGCCCTTCAGTAAAAACTAAATTATTTAAGGATTTTTTATGATGTTTTGGGGAACTCCATTTCTTACATTTTCGCGACGTCGAGTGTTGCGCGCGTTCATTTTTTTGAGCGTGTTGAGTTTTAGTAATGCCCACGCGTCTTTGACCGCGAACGATGTCAATCCCTTGTTACGAAGCGGGCGTTCGGATGAAGCGATTTCAAACATCAATGAAGCCTTGAAAACAAGCCCCAAAGATTACAACCTGATTTTTTTAAAGGCGGTGATTTTGGCAGGGCGGAATAATGTGGCGGAAGCACAACAATTATTCAAACAATTAAGTGTTGAATTTCCAGATCGTCCCGAACCTTTAAATAATTTGGCCGTACTCTTGGCGCGGGAAGGGCGGTTTGATGAGGCGCGCAGTCTATTGGACCGTGCGATGTTGACAGATCCGAAGTACGCACAAATTCAACGCAATATTGGCGACCTCAATGCCAAGTTAGCCAGTCAGGCTTACAACAAAGCCTTGAAAAAAAATACCACGATTCAATCGGCGCAGTTAAGTTTTTTACGTGATTTGGCGGGACAAGCGATTTTGGCGCCTGTGACTTTGGCGCCTGTTACTTTGGCACAAAACACAGTCACACAAAACACAGTTATTGAGCCATTACCCAATCCAGTGGTCAAAGGCAGTGTGGTAAAAACAGCTCCCAGCGCGCCGACGCTGACGGAAAAGCCAATCACAGCAGAAGTACCAGCACCATTGAAAGACCCTAAAAATGAGACTGTTGCGCCGGCTCGTTCAGACAGATTAGAAAAATCAGTATTAGATGCGACGCAAAAATGGGCACAGGCATGGAGTGCACGCGATGTCGATCAATACCTCGCTTATTACGACAAACAATTTAGCGGAAAAGAACAAAGCCGTAGCGTTTGGGAGGGGGATCGTCGGAACAAAATTTTGGGCAAAAAGCGTATTCAAGTTGATGTTCAAATGCCCAAAATGTCGATATCTGGCGCGCGTGCGACAGTCAGTTTTTCACAAATATATCGAGCCGACGCTTTGAATATTCGTTCGCGCAAAACTTTAGTTTGGGTGCAACAAGGCAACTCATGGGTGATTGTGGACGAGCGCGCCCGATAAGCGGGCGACACTTTCAAGACATCAACATTATTTCTAAAGCCATGTTGCCTTATCGAAATTTTCTGTTCATTACGTTGCATATGATGCTGTGCGTCTGGATCGTTCCCAGCGCATTGGCCGGACCAGAGATCGCGATTCAGAAAATTTTAAAATCTTTGGATGACAGCGATTTATCACAAGCCGAAGTCACCGCGCAAGAGTTAGTTAAAAGTTACCCCTCATTTGATCTAGGTCAAATACTGTTGGGTGATATTTTGATGTTGCACAAATCAGCTCTACCTTTACTGAGCAAGGAAAGCGACAACTCGAATCAGGACCGTATCTTGAACGATTTGCGTGCAGAAGCACGCGTACGCTTTGCGGCTTTGGCCTTTACACCGCCAGCGGGCGCTGTGCCCAATGTCTGGGTTAATGTCGCGTCAAGTCACAAGCGAATTTTGATCGCGGATACAGAGCGTTCACGTTTGTGGGTATATCGGAATCAAAACGGCGTTCCTAAATTAGAAGCCAATTACTACATGTCGCAAGGGCGTGCGGGCGACAACAAAAAGCGCGAGGGCGATTTAAAAACACCGATTGGGGTCTATCACATCACGGGTCATTTAAGTAAGCTACCGCCGTTTTATGGCGTTGGCGCCTTGCCCATCAACTATCCTAATGAATGGGACCGAAAAAACAAACGCACGGGTTCTAATATCTGGCTTCATGGCACACCCGCAGAACAATACAGTCGCCCACCCCTAGCATCTGAGGGATGTTTGGTCTTGAGTAATGAGGACATGAATATCTTGATTAGCAAAGCACAAAAAAAACCCAGTACCAGCAATATGGATTTGGTCATCATTACCGATAATTTGAGTTTTATCTCGTCTGATGACGCGCGTAAAACACACGCGTCGTTTGAGCAAGCCTTTACACGTTCGCACGGACAAGCCCAAGCCTATGCTGCGCGTTATCAGCCTGGGCGTGTTAACAAACCTAAAATCAAAAGCAATATTCGCAACTTAACTTTGGTACGTTATCCCGATAATGGCTCAATGTATCTGGCACAATTTGATCGAGTTGAACAGGGCAAAACCACTTTTCATCAAGAATATTGGGGATTAAAAAATGGTGAATGGCGTGTTCAATTTGAAAAATAAACGGCAGCACTTGTTCTTTTTTATTCTTTAACCTAACTATGAAAACAATGTTTATTTATATTTTATTAACGACAAATTTTGGTACCATTAAATTGGAATTAGATGCTGAGAAAGCGCCAATCTCGAGCAAAAATTTTGTGGAATACGTGAAATCCGGTCATTACGACGGCACGATTTTTCACCGCGTGATTCCTGGTTTTATGGTTCAAGGCGGCGGTATGGATAAAGCGATGAATGAAAAATCAACCGGAGCATCAATTCAAAACGAAGCCAAAAACGGTTTAAAAAATGTGAAGTATTCGGTCGCAATGGCACGTACTAACGCACCGCATTCAGCCAGTGCACAGTTTTTTATCAATACTAAAAACAACAGTTTTTTAGATTACCCAGGCCAAGATGGTTGGGGTTACGCGGTGTTTGGACGCGTGATTGAAGGCATGGACGTGGTTGATAAAATTGAAAAAGTTAAAACGGGCAACAAAGGATTTCATCAAGATGTTCCCGTGGACCCTGTGGTTGTTGAAAAAGCGGAAGTGGTCGCAAAATAAATTGTTATGAGGAGCGCGTTCTTGAAACACTTCATATACCATTTGTGTTAGCCAGTAAAGCGATTGATGCGCTGGTGGTATCGGATTTGCATTTAAGTCCACGCGCTCCAAAAACCAGCGCGGCATTTTTAGCTTGGCTTTCTCAACAAACAGGACAAGCTAAACCAATTCATGCCGCATCAAATTCGCCACGGGCCTTATATTTATTAGGTGATGTTTTTGAGTATTGGGTCGGCGACGAAATGTTGGACGATCCGTTTTATGCCGACATCGCCGCCGCGATTAAAAATTGTGTCATGCACGGTATTAAAGTGTATTGGTGTGATGGCAATCGAGATTTTTTAGTCCGCGCCCGATTTTTTGAAATGACGGCATGTCAGCGTTTGAATGATCCCCAAGTCCACATTTTGGGTGGTGTGCCGACTTTATTAACCCATGGCGATCAGTACTGCCTGGATGATGTGGCGTACATGAGGTTTCGTGCGCAAGTTCGCAATCCTGATTTTCAAACACAATTTTTGGCACGATCGTTTGCCGAACGTCTCGAAATTATTCAACAAATTCGGTTGCAAAGTGCGATGACCTCAGACATCAGCGACGTGCATCACGCGACGATTAAACAGCTCTTTAGTGCGCATCAGGTGACGCGATTGGTGCACGGGCATACCCACCAAAGTGCGATGCATCAAGTTGATCTAGGGACTCACTGCACGCGTTGGGTCTTATCCGATTGGGATTTTGATCATGCGTCAACACCGCGCGCTAATGCTTGGGCGGCGTATACCGATGGTAGTTGCGGTTTTATACCGATTGCAGTTTCCTAGCACTTTATTTTCAAGACGCTCCAGATTTTCCAAGCTCGCCGTCGTCTAATGGATAAGACGTATGCCTCCTAAGCGTGAAATTCAGGTTCGATTCCTGACGGCGGGACCAGTCTGATACGTGTTTTCAGTATGTCTATTGTGGATGCGGATGTTTTGAATCGCACAACAGATTTTTGATTGACTCTTATTATTTAGAAAGAATCACAATTGGATTTACTTAACTCTTCAGAAGACAGCTTGATTTTGGGGCAATATGCCGAGCGTGCCTATTTGGAATACGCCGTTTCAGTCGTTAAAGGTCGTGCCTTGCCCGATGTCAGTGATGGACAAAAACCGGTGCAAAGACGAATTTTGTATGCAATGCACGAATTGGGACTGTTCTCGCAAGCCAAACCGCGCAAGTCCGCCGCCGTGGTCGGGGATGTGTTAGGAAAATTTCACCCGCATGGCGATCAGTCCGTATACGACGCGCTGGTGCGCATGGCGCAGGATTTTTCTTTGCGTTATCCCTTGATTGATGGACAAGGAAACTTTGGATCGCGTGATGGCGACGGCGCAGCCGCGATGCGTTATACCGAAGCGCGCTTAACGCCCATTGCACAATTATTGTTGGACGAGTTGGATGAAGCGACAGTTGGGTTTCAAAAAAATTATGACGGCAGTTATGACGAGCCAATATTGTTGCCGGCGCGTTTGCCGATGTTGTTATTAAATGGCGCCAGCGGTATCGCAGTGGGAATGGCCACTGAAATGCCCGCGCATAATTTGCGCGAAATCGCGGCAGCGGCCGTTGCCTTAATTAAGAATCCAGATTTAAGCGTGGCCGATTTATTGCGCTATTGCCCAGGACCTGATTACGCCACGGGGGCGCAGCTGATTTCTCCGGCCAGTGTGATTGAAGAGGTCTATACCAGTGGTCGAGGTTCGGTGCGCTTGCGCGCCCGTTATCACATTGAAGATCGTGCGCGTGGTCAATGGCAAGTGGTATTTGATCAATTGCCACCACAAGTCTCTAGTCAAAAAATTCTCGAAGAAATCGAAGAATTAACCAACCCTAAAATTAAAGCGGGCAAAAAATCTTTGTCGCCTGAACAGGCACAATTAAAGCAAGATGTTCTGTCCGTACTGGATCGCGTGCGGGACGAGTCAGGTAAAGACGCGGCCGTGCGCTTGGTGTTTGAGCCCAAATCAAAAAATCAAAATCAAGATGAATTTGTTGCCGCGCTGTTGGCGCATACCAGTTTGGAAAATAACTGCAGCATCAACCTGGTCGCCATTGGTATTGATGGCCGTCCGGCACAAAAAAATCTGCTGAATTTATTGTCCGAGTGGATCGCATTTCGCTTTCAAGTCGTACAAAAACGCACGCAGTTTCAATTAAACAAAGTTCAAGATCGCATTCATATTTTGCAAGGCCGACAAACGGTGTTCTTGCAAGTTGAGCGTGTGATTAAAGTGATTCGTGAGGCCGATGATCCCAAAGCCGACTTGATCGCCGAATTTGGTTTAAGCGAGATTCAGGCCGATGATATTTTGGAAATGCGTTTGCGCCAACTGGCGCGCTTAGAAGCCTTCAAAATTGAAAAAGAATTGAATGATTTACAGGATTCCGCTGAGCGTTTAAACATCCTTTTAGGAGACGCTAATGCGATGAAAAAACAAATCATCAAAGAAATTGAACAAGACGCGAAAAAATTTGGTGACGATAGACGCACCGTCATTGAAGAAGCCTCGCGCGCGCAAACCACTAAACGAATTAGCAACGATCCGGTGACGGTCATCATTTCGCAAAAAGGTTGGTTGCGGATTCGCCAAGGGCACGAGTTGTCGGCAGATTTAAGTTTTAAAACGGGTGATGCCTTGTATGCGCAATTCATGTGTATGAGTAGCCATCACTTGCTTGCTTTTGGTTCTGACGGACGCGTGTACAGCGTGGCCTTAAATGGCTTGAATACGGGACGTGGCGATGGTATTCCGATGGTCAGTTTGATTGATCTTGCTCCAGAGAGTCATTTGATGCATTTTTACGCCGCGCCTTTGGAGCAAGAGTTGATTTTGGCGGTGAGTAATGGTTATGGCTTTTTAACGCAAGTCGGTGATATGGTGGGGCGCATGAGGGCGGGCAAACAATACGTGACGATTAGTTCAGACGAAACCTTGTTACCGCCTTTGCCGGTGTCGTCTTTGCTGGCGTCATCTTTAGGTGCGAAAGGAAACGCGACAGGGAACGCGACAACAATCTTGGCGTGTTTAACGCACAGCGGATTTTTGTTGACTTTTTCAGCGAGTGATTTGAAGCGTTTGGTCGCGGGAGGAAAAGGCATGATGCTGCAAAAAATTCAATCGGGTGATTATCTGTTGGGTATTGCAAGGGTGTCTGACAAAGGTGTGGTTATCAGCGGACAAGACAAAAAACATAAAGCCATGAGTGAAACTTTGAACACTGATGCGCTGCGCATGCATTTTCTCAAGCGCGGGCACAAAGGTTTGCCCTGCAATAAAACATTGAAAAAATCGATGATGTACTTTTTGGAAATTACTGATGCCCCGCTTTAAAAATAGTCTCAAGCAAAACATTCCTAAAACCTTATCGTGGTGTCGCGTCGGTATCCTTGTTTGTGGATTGATATTCGGCGGCCAGGTTTTTGCCTTAAGTAAAGTTGAAGTCGTCAGTTTGGTGCAAAGCTTGCGCACGCAAGGCTGTGGTTCATTTTCTACACCATTGACGCCCTTTGCGGTAATTCCACAGTTGGATCGTGCGGCCACCATTATGGCGGCGCACCCCACTGATTTGGATAACGAAAAAATCAGTCAAATACTCAATTCTGTCGCCTATTATTTTGAGTCCATACAAACCATCGCAGTGACCAATGCGATGAGTTCGAAAAATTTACACAAAGTATTGCGTGGTCAAGATTGCATGACTTTGATGGATCCGAAATTGAGCGATCTGGGAATTTTCAGCAGTGGTGATCAAATTTTTATTTTATTAGCGACGCCAATTCCCACACGCATTCCTGCGCTTGAGCCGGTTGAAAAAATGTGGCAAGAAATGACCGATGAGGTGAACCGTGTTCGGGCAAAAGCGCAACAATGTGGCGCCACTCATTACCCCGCTGTTGCGCCAATCAAAATCAATCGACAGTTAATATCGATTGCGAAAATCTATGCGCGTGACTTGGCGCAATACAATTATTTGGCGCATGAAGGGCGCGATGGTTCGACGCCCAGTGAACGCATTACGAAAGGGGGTTACGAGTGGCAATCTGTTGCTGAGAACCTTGCAGGAGGCCCTGATTCGGTGACGACAGTCGTTGAAGGCTGGCGCAAAAGTCCAGGACACTGTGCGAATTTAATGAACGCATCGGTGACAGAAATGGGCATTGCCTACGCCTTAAATCCAGCCAGTACTTATCATATTTACTGGGTGCAAGTATTTGGCCATCCAATGCTTGGCGCAAAACAGACGCGTCAATTACCTTTAGCCGCGGATTAGGCCGCTTGATGAGGGCTCTGTAACTGGTTAGCGTTTGGGTGTAGTTATCGAGTTGAAAATTTACTGTGAATTGCATATAATTTTTCGGTGGGTACAGTCAGACTGTGGGTTTAAGTCCACTACTGCACCATATCTGTCCCGCACTCACGGCCCTTTTTAGGGCCGTGTTTATTTTTTGCGCGGGTCGTTGAAATAGCTCTCGGCTGATTTTTAAATAGTAATGACGACGACTTTTATCTTGCCAGCGGCACCCAAGGGTATGCAAAAAGGCGTAGCCTTAAAAGATATTTTGGGCGCGGCGGCGATTGCCGGTTTAGTGCATAACATTCAAAGGGTGCATCCTCGTTTTGACGGCAAAGCTTTTACCGCATTGGCACAAAACGGTTTAGAGCCTTTGAGAATTTTGCAAAGAGGGGCACATTTGGCACAGGCTTTGCGCCAGTATTTGCCGCCGACTTTTGAGGACGCTATAGAAATTTTGTTGGCGTCATTGCCGCCTGCAAATATCGCGACCGAAGGCTTGGGCATGGCCGTATTTTTTTATTTGCCGCATGTGAGCTTTGTCGCGCAATATGGTCTTGATCCTACAAATAATCAGGGGCGTGATCCTTTTGAACTCTCGATGCGGGCGCAATATGAATTAACGCAGCGTTTTAGTGCAGAATTTTCGATGCGGCCTTTTTTGATACAACAGCCCGAACGAACTTTAGCGCGTTTATTAGATTGGACGACTGATTCGAGCGCGCATGTGCGGCGTTTATGTTCTGAGGGCGCGCGGCCGCGCTTGCCGTGGGCGGTACGGATTCCCCAATTTATTCAAGACCCCACACCTTTGTGGCCGATTTTGAACGCGCTGAAAAATGATTCCAGTCGCTATGTGCAGCGCAGTGTTGCCAATCATTTAGGCGACATCGCCAAAGATCATCCCGAGTTAGTGTTCGCGTTGTGCGACATTTGGTTAGCAGACGCGTCAAGCGATGTAAAATGGATTATTCGTCATGCCTTGCGTCACCCAGCTAAAAAATTAAATTCGCGGGCATTGGCGGTGCGTCGCGCCGCGAAGTAACACATTTAATCAATCAATGAATCAAAGATGGGCCAGCTAACTGATAAAAGAATTTTTTTGCGTTATGGCGTGCGCTGGTTACTGGCGACGACAGGGGTGGCAAGTCCGATGATCACTGCTTTAGCGAGTGATACCGAAGCGAAACCGAAAAAGAAAACACGCGCGCGCAAAAAAAAATCAGTCAAACCTGTGACGAGCAAGGAATCGACAGCCAGTGCGTCAGAAACCATGTTGCCGAAAACGGCAGCGCCACATGCGCCAACGAATAAGGGGATTGAAGTTCGAATTTGGCCCGCTGAAGATTACACGCGGGTCACTTTAGAAAACGCGACTTTGTTAAACGCGAAACACTTTATGTTACATGCGCCGGAACGTTTGGTGGTGGATTTGGACGATATGGTTTTGGGCGAAAACTTGAGAAATATGGTGGCGCAAATTTCTGCGCTCGATCCTTTTATCGAAAAAGTTCGTGTGGCGCAATATCAAGCGCGCGTCGTACGTTTGGTGTTTGATCTCAAACAAAACATCAGTCCGCAAGTGTTTACACTCAAACCGGTGGCCGAATACGCGCATCGTTTGGTGTTTGATTTTTATCCCCAAAACAGCACAATGGCGACGCGAATCAATTCTGATCAGCGCGCTAAAAAACCGCCTGCTGCAGAACCCGCGTCTCAAAATGAAGCGCATGCGTCAGTTGATACATCAACCAATGCATCAACTAATACATCAGTCGATACAACACCCAGCGCATCCAGCAAGGCATCAACTAATACCCGCGCAAGCAATTTACGGCGCAAAAAAATTATCGTGATTGATCCAGGGCATGGTGGTGAAGACCCAGGCGCGATTGGCCCCAGCGGTACGCGTGAAAAAGATGTGGTGTTAAAAATTGCGCGGCAGCTCAAACAAAAATTGGAACAATTGCCTGGTTACGATGTGACAGTCTTGTTGACGCGTGACTCTGATTATTTTGTGCCCTTGCATATTCGGGTACAAAAAGCGCGACAAGCAAACGCCGATTGTTTTATTTCGATTCATGCGGATGCGTTTATTGAACCGCGCGCGCGCGGGGCCTCGGTGTTTGCCTTATCCGAAGGTGGGGCCAGTTCCACCGGAGCGCGTTGGTTGGCGAAAAAAGAGAATTCAGCGGACTTGGTCGGTGGCGTCAATTTGCAGGCGCGCAGTAAGCATTTAGCAAATCTGTTGATGGACCTCACTACCAGTGCACAAATTCAAAGCAGCTTGGTGCTGGGCAGCGGTGTATTACGCGAATTGAGCAGCTTTGCATCCTTGCACAGCAAACAGGTTGAACAAGCGGGTTTTGCGGTGTTAAAAGCGCCGGATATTCCGTCTATCTTGATTGAGACCGGTTTTATCAGCAATCCCGAAGAGGAACAATTATTAAATAGCACGGGACATCAAGACAAATTGGCTGGGGCCTTAAGTGCATCTTTATCAAACTTTATCAGCAAGCATTTAGCGTGAATGCAGAGTGCGCGCTCGTCATCCGTTCTATTGGGCACGCAGAGTTGGCAGCGGTGTATGACCTCGAGAGGGCAACGCAGCAATTTCCGTGGACGCCAGCGCAGTTTGCCGATGCTTTAGCCGCGCAGTATTGGCTGTGGGGCGCATTTTCAAAAGACACTCAGACCTTACTGGGATTTTTGGTGGTGATGCCCGCTTATGATGAAGTGCAGATTTTGAATATTGCGGTTGCTGCCACTGCGCAACAAAAAGGCGTGGCGCATCAACTGTGGCAACATCTGATTCAAACCTTGGCACAGGCCAAACATCACATCATTCGTTCGGTATTGCTGGAAGTGGCGCGTAACAACGCGATCGCAATTGCGGTGTATCAGCGCTGGGGGTTTGAGTTAATCGGACAACGACGCGCTTATTACCGGAACGCTACGCAGTCGATTGACGCACACGTCATGCGGCATACCTTATCTAGGGTTCAGTTGGATAGTCCAAGTCCGCATGGTTCAAATCCGCATTCCTGACATAAGAAAAGGAATCCATTCTGTCGAATAGATTCCTTTTGTCGCCTTGAATTCCAGGTGATGTGGTTCAAGGCATTTTTTGGTAGGCCGTGCGTGACTCGAACACGCGACCAACGGATTAAAAGTCCGCTGCTCTACCGACTGAGCTAACGACCCAAAAATATAAAGAGGCGCGATTCTAGCGGATTTTTATTTGAAAAGCTAAACCTGCTGATTACCTCTAATCTATTGAGCCACAAACGGGTCAAATAATATGGGTGGCAATCGACTGTCGTGATGAGGCTTGCTTATCCAATAATCGAAATAAGCGATTGCAAACAGGAGGGGGCGACAAAGCTAGAATCGCCCCCTCATTTAATTACCTGAATTACGGTAATTACCTTAGTCCATGATTGAACTTTTGAAAGGTTTTTTATGTTGAAACAAATAAGTCATTTGCAAAATCCCGTATTTTCAAAAACAGCTTCAGGTTTACGCCAAGCACGTCAATCCGCCTTCACCTTAATTGAAATTATGGTGGTGATTATTATTTTGGGCGTTCTGGCCGCACTGGTAGTCCCCAAAATTTTGTCGCGTCCCGATGAAGCGCGTGCGACGGTCGCGCGTCAAGACATCGCGACGATTTTGAATGCTTTGAAACTGTATAAATTAGATAACTCGGTCTATCCAACGACAGAACAAGGTTTAGATGCTTTAGTGAAAGCACCGACGCAGGGTGTGATTCCGAACAATTGGAAACAGGCTTTGGAAAAAATTCCTAAAGACCCGTGGGGACGCCCTTATCAATATCAGTACCCGGGAGCTAAAGCAGAAATTGATATTTGGAGTTTGGGGGCAGATGGCCAAGCCGGCGGCAGTGGCGTTGATACTGATATTGGTTCGTGGAGTCTCTAAATTTTATTTTGCGTGATCGCCTTGTTATCACGAGATCTTTGGAACAAACTCTTTACCAGTCAAAAGTAAAGCCTCGACAACGGGGCTTTACTTTGATCGAAGTCTTGGTCGTCATCATTATTTTGGGTGTGTTGATTGGGACGGTCAGTTTGAGCATCGCGCCACAAGCGCAACGGCGTTATGAAAAAGAAGTGCAGGGTTTGCGGCAGTTATTTATTTTTGCTGAAGAAAATGCACGCCAAACAGGACAGGCTTTGCGCTGGGTGAGTCAAGGACAAGCGCCGGCTAAGTATCAATTTTTGCGTCGCGAAGTCAGCACTTCAGGTGTCGTGTCTTGGGTAGAGGTGGGGGTTGGTGACTTGGGTGATGTCTTGCGCCAACGCGCCTACGCAGCGCCGCCACAAAAAATCAGTACGCGCACTTTCGTATCGAATGCGAACGCAGAGTTGTCGCCAACGCAAGCGCCAGCGTCCCAAAATGCCAGATCTCAGTCGATCGATCTGATGTTTTCAACGGAAGAAACCAACAGTCCTATGCAAATAGTATTTGAATATCCAGAGGAACGAATTGTCATGATTAGCGATGGTTTGGGTGATTACCGTATCGTTCATGAAAAAAATGCGCCCTAATTTGCGACAGTTTTTTGCGCGACAGATGCAATCGGGCTTTACTTTGATCGAAGTATTGGTCGCCGTTTTTATTATCGGAATCACTTTGATTTCAGGTTTGCGCGCCCTATCGAGCTTGACGCAAACGAGCTATGACATTGATCAGCGAACTTTGGCTTTGTGGTCAGCAGACAATATTTTGTTAGAGCAAAAAATTCAACGCACGCCCTTTAATGTCGGTGAAGAAATTCGCGACTGCCCGCAAGGACGCTTTGCATTCCAGTGTGTGATTAAAGTCAGCCCAACGCCTAATCCGAGGTTTGTTCGCGTTGAGGTGAATGTGCGTTTGGATAAAGATAAGGGTAAAGACACGCATCATTTGGCACAGCTGTTTCATGTGACCTTGAAAACCCCTAATACGCCATGATAAAAAGTATCGCTATGCCCAAGCGCATATCCAAGCGAATACCCAATCGAATGCCCAGCGGAGCACCCAGCCGAGCACATCATGCGCGATCTGGATATGCAGGGTTTACTTTGATTGAGGTGATGGTTGCGATCAGTATTTTTGCGGTGTTGGCAATTTTGTCATGGCGTGGTCTGGATACTTTGGTGCAAGGCCGCGCGCGGATATCGGGCGAACAGGAACAGGCCATACAGTTGCAACGTCTCGTGGCGCAAATGGAACGTGATGCTGAATTTTTGGTCATCCCGACGCCCGCGCCAGGTTTGTTATACGCAACCAGCAACGGCATCATCTTGATTCGGCGCACCAGTGCCGCCAATACTTTAGTCGATGGCACGACCTCAGAAAACGATAGGGTCAGCGGAATTTATTACCAACAAGTGCGTTATGTGTTGGATGACACTAAAACTTTGTGGCGCGAGCCATCGGTGCCGATCAGCTCGGCAGAATTTATGGCCGCAATGAGTACCGCGACAAAACCCGATAACAGTCAAGTCGCTAAATTCAGTGCCTTTGTGCTATTGGGGCGACAAGCCTTGATTACTGATGTGGATCGTTTTTCAGTGGATTTATGGGTTAACAATGGGTGGCAAACGCTACCGATACAAAACAATTCAGACAATCCTGATCTTCTCAATGGGGCAAAAAATAATGTGTTAAACAGAACTAACTTGGGCCAAAATTCAGGTGGTGTGCGGCTGACTATTCGCGCCCATCAACAAGATTACAGCAAACTATTTTTGTCAGTATTATGAGTATTCATAAAGCCCGCCAAATTCGTTCCAGCGCAATGCGGCAAAAAGGCATCGCGATTATTACGGCTTTGCTCATCGTTGCCCTGGCGGTGACGATACTGTCCAGTTTGTTTTGGCAGCAGGGAATTGGATTTCAGCGTTTAACGCGGCAACGCGACAGTGTGCAAATACAGTGGTTAGAACGCGCCGCAATCGATTGGGTCGGTGTGATTTTGAAAAGTGCGAGCAATGATGCAGTGACTCATCTGGGACAGATATGGGCAGTGCCGGTGGCGGAAACTTCGCTCAAATCTTTTTTAGCACAAAACGAGATTAAGGATGAACAACTCGAGCAACAAAAGGCAGTGCTATCGGGTTATCTGAGCGATGCACAGGGACGCTATAACGTGCGCAATCTGATCAATTACTCGGCTAAAGAAAAAAAATATGTCGTGACTCCAGGCGAACTCGCGGTATTAAAACGTTTGGTGACACATTTACGTTTGTCGCCTAATGTCGCCGAGACTTTGGCGCAAAACGTTCTGGCGCGGTTTAATGAGATATTGGCTGATGCGCAAGGTGAGTTGTTGCCACAAAATGCGCCACAAAGAATTGAAAGTTTTTTACCTTTGCAGGGGATGACGAATCAAGCTTGGTTGCAATTACAAGAGTTTATTTTTTATTTTCCGATTGCTTTGCCGATTAACGTCAACACCGCATCAGTAGAACTAATCAGTGCAGTCATGCCAGAATTTGATGTGAATGTATTGCGCGTCTTGTTGATTAATCGCGCACGAATTTATGCGGTCAATAACGCCAATTTTTTTAATTTGATGGGACGTCCTGAATTGGCCAGTCGTTATACCGATCAACAGATAAGCACCAAATCGGCATTGTTTTTTTTAACGGCACGAGTTCAGCTAAATCGCATGGTGCGTCAATTTCGAGCGCTGATCGATCTGAATGGAAGCTTAATGTGGAAAAGCGCTATGCTGTAAAGAATTGCTTAGAACCAATTTAGAACCAAGTTATAACCAATACGCAAAGGATACATAACCGAGTAAAAACAAGGCCAGCGCGATGAGGAATTGTTTGAGAAAGTTGTTCATAAAAAAAGTCATGTTGTAAAAAATAAAATTGCAGTATAGACAAACCGCGTATCCAAGCCTTGCCGCCACATTTTGTATTGACGAGCACTTGCCTATTGTGCCCGCTCCACTTGGTTGACCAACGTCTGATAGCGCTCAAACAAAAGCGCGACGCGGTCGGCGTCTTGGGCGCGGGGTTTGACGGCGTACAGCTTATCCACTAGCGCGTCTAGGGCAGTGTGCGCTTTGCGCAGGTCGGCGGGCATTAAATCTGGGTCGTACAGCGTGGCAAGACTGGCGGGATTTGTGCCCGTTTGATGCTCCGTCCGTGCGTCCAGCACAGCCTGCGCCGCTGCTTCAATTGCTTTGCAAGCCTTGTCAGATAAGTCATCTGGCCACGGAAAGTTGTTGTACACAATGGTACTGGAATAGCGATAGCGGCTTTCCAGCCGCCCGCAGGTGTAGCGCATCCAAGCCATGTGCATTTTGCTGGTGAGCACGCCAAAGTGGTACAGGTTCGCATCAGGAACGACAAAAGTTGCGTTGCTCGCAATGACATCTGCTTTGATAAATCCGATGGGCACGTACTCACGCATTTCGGATGAAACCCCAGGAATTAAAAGGTAGTCGGTTGTGGGTTGTCTATCTTCAACAAAAAAGGAAGGTTTTTTTGCCCATGCTTGCGTTGGAATTTTTGGACTTGCAAGGCGCATTTTTTTCACAGCATCCACGCGGTGTTTAACAAGCTTGAACTTGTTCCACTCCATGGCTTCTACGTCTTTAAGCCACAAGCACCAGCGCGGTATGTTGTTGATAAACTCTTCCGCACCTAAAAACGGGCGTATCCATTTTTTAATTTCGGGATGTGTGGCGAGGAGTTTGTTTTTTTCTTCTTCGTTGTCAATCAGAAGATTACCGCCGTCTTTGGGTGCGGAGCCCAAAAGCATGGGTGGCACTTGGCAAAGCGGAGCGGCTCTGCGCGCCAGCATGACCGTTGGCGCATCCACCAAATACGGATTGATTTGCGCCACCTTTTCTTCGGCGGCTTTGCCTGTGGGGTCTGGCTCGCCGCCCTCGTCTAGGTAGTCAAACAGGCGTTTTGGCGCGACTTTGTCCACGCGGCTTTTCAGGCCAAAGCCTACGATGACGCAGTGCACTGCCGCGTTACCGCTGGCTTCGTTGCTCCACTTAAAGGTGCGGTGGGCAAACTCAATCGCCATGCCTTGTTGCTGCATCCAGTTCCACAGCACGCCGACTTGTTCGCCTTGGCAGATGCTGTTGGTGCTGACAAAGGCGACTTTGATTTTTTCGCGTGCGGCTAAATTTTCTGCTTCGGCAAAAGCAAAGATGTCGTCTAGCGATTTTTGTGCCGCCAGTTCAGCCGCGGTGGGCGGCTCGTCCATGATGCTGGCTTGCCGGGCTTTGTTTTTAAACTCTGCATCCTTAAATTCTTTTTTGCGCTGGTTAGCGCGTGCCGCATTGGCGGCGTCGCTTAAATACTGCGCGGCTTTGATGTACCAGCCCGCCACAAAGTCCAGCACGCCGCCGCTAGATATGGCGGTGGCGCTGCCTGCGCCGCCTGTGGTGGCAAGCAGGCGCTCCATGCTTTCTTTTTGTGCGTTGGTTTGCATGGCTGCGCCGACAAAAGGCGGATTGCCCAAAATGTAATTAAGGTGCTCGGGCGGGCAAAAATCGGTCCAGTCCATATCTAGCGCATTGGCAATGCGGATGTTGGCGGATTGGTGTAGCGGCAGGCGCGGTATCCATGCTTCTAGGGTTTCGCCTGCCAGTACGTTCATTTGGTGGTCAACCAGCCACAGCGCAAGCTGCGCCACGCGGGCGGGAAATTCTTCAATCTCTAAACCGCTGAATTGATCGACGTTCACCATTTCGCGCTTAAACGGTTCGAGGTGATACAAGCCCGTGTTTGGCAAGCCTGCGTTTGGTGCGCGTGCGTTTGATGGGTCAGTGCGAGCGGCAATGACTTTGACGGCTTTAAAAACCTCGACTTCAAGCAGTCGCAGCTCGCGGTAGGTAATGACCAGAAAGTTGCCACAGCCGCAGGCGGGGTCTAAAAAATGCAGGCGACGCAATTTTTTTTGAAATTCAAACAGCGCGTTGATGCTGGTTTTGATTTTTTGAAACTCGGCGTGCAGCTCGTCTAAAAACAGCGGGTGGATGAGTTTGAAGATGTTCTCTTCGCTGGTGTAGTGCGCGCCTAGCTCGCGGCGCAAGTCCAGTTTGGTGTCCAAACCTTCTTCGTCCATGACGTGCTGAAACATGGAGCCAAAGATTGCGGGCGAAATGCGCGACCAGTCTAGGTAGCAGCAGTCCAGCAGCAGCCCGCGCATATGGGTGTCAAAGCTGGCGGTACGAATTTTTTCTTCAAACAGTTTGCCGTTGACGTAGGGGAAGTTTTTAAACCATGTGGGGGCTTTGCTTTGGCGCTCGCTAAATTCGGTGTCTAGCTCGTCAAATAGCTGGGTGATGACTTGGCCCACGTTGCTGCCGTCCTCTACGGTACCGCGTTCAATTAAGTCGGTAAAGCGTCCCGCAGGTTCAAAAAGCCCAGTCTTGTCGGCAAACATACAAAACAGCAGCCGCACCAAGAGCAGTTGCAGCGGGTGGCGTTTGTAGCCGTCGCGGCGCAGCGCGGTGTGTAGGCGGGCGAGCTTTTTAACGGCCTCGTCGTTAATGGGATCGCTGGCTTCTACGCGCGCGCTGGCACGGCCCACCACAAAGCCAAAGAGGCTTACTTTTTGCGGCAGTTCGGCAAGAGTAAAGCGTGCCTCAGTCCCTGCGCTTAGGTCTTTGAGCCAAAAGTTTTGAAAGTCGCACACCAGTAAATAGCGCGGGTGCTCTTCGGGTTTGAGGTTGACGCAGTAGTCGGCGGCCTGGTCTTGCGCGAGTACTAAATTTTCACCTGCGCTTTTGTGCTCAATCAGTAACAGTCCAGGCCAAAAATAATCGGCAAAGCCCGTGTGCTTATTGAGTTTTTTGACGCGGCTTTCAAACACGCCCACGCGGTGACTGTCTACACCAAACACGTCAAAAAATTTGAGCCAAAAAGTTTGCGCCTGCGATTTTTCATCGCGGGCATTTTTAAATTCGGCAGCAAATGCGCTAGCGCGGGTTTGAATGTCTTGCCAGCTTTGTGCCATGGGTGAAAAGTCTTTGAAGTATTGGTTGCGGATAGAAAATCCAATGTAGAAAATCTAAACGCATGATCAGCATGAACAGCATGAACACGATGATAACCGAGACTTTGAGCAGGACAGGCCGCTACTCTCGTATAGACTGGGGATGCTCGTGCATTTGTTCCCTTGTTCGAGATTAGGCCCCTGATGTGCCATCCCCTAAATTTTTGGGGCGACTTAAGGCATTATTTTTAATACCTCGTCTTTAGTGCCTTGCCAAGGCTTGTGCAATACAAGATACGCGACACCACCTATCACAAGACCCCAAAAAGCTGCACCAAGACCTAAAAAGGTCATACCGGACGCCGTCACTAGAAAGGTGATTACGCTGGATTCCAAATGCTTTGTCTCTTGAGCCATTCCAACTAGTCCAGTAGTGATAGCACCGATCAACGCCAGACCGGCCAAGGCCGCAATCAACTCTTTTGGTAACGATGAGAACAGTAGCACTAACGCGCCACCGAAAGTGCCGATCAGAACATAGATCAATCCACAGGCAATACCAGAGATATATCGCCGGTCGGCTTGCTCGTGTGCTTCACGGCCAGTGCAGATGGCGGCAGTTATTGCGGCAAGATTGACACCGTGCGATCCAAATGGTGCTAACAGTAAAGACAGTCCGCCGGTAACGGTGACTATGTTTTTTGCGGGCACCGGATAACCTGAAGTTCGAAGCACTGCCATGCCTGGCACGTACTGCCCTGTTAACGTGACCAATGCCAGCGGCAGGCCAAGACTGAGGATTGCGTGCCATGACCACTATGGAGTCACCCATACGGGGCTCACTATTTGTAGACTCACTTGATTAAGTTGAGTCTGACCGGCTGCCACAGCCAATATGATTCCTACCACCATTACCGCTGCAATGGCGTAGCGTGGTTTCAGACGACGAAATCCTAGGAATGTTGCTAGCATTGCCAACACCAACCACGGACTGGCTTTGATTGAAGTGAAAACTTCGATGCCAAAACGTAACAGGATGCCAACGAGCATTGCTGCCGCGATGCCTTTTGGTATCCGTTCAATCAGCTTATCAAATACCCCAGTAGCGCCGATAGCGGTAATGACCAGCGCACTGACAAGATACGCACCAATTGCTTCGTGTAACGACATGCCAGGCAGCATCACCACCAGTAAGGCAGCACCTGGTGTCGACCAAGCAGTTATTACGGGAGTTTTCAAGCGCCAACTCAACCATAGGCCGCTTAATCCGCTGCCGATTGAAATAGCCCAAATCCAGGAGGAAATCAGTTCGGTGCTCAGATTCGCCAGATGTGCCGCTTTGAACACGATTACGAGTGGGCCAGCGTATGAGATGAGCACCGCTAGAAAGCCTGCAACCAAGGCCGAGAGTGATGCGTCTTGACGAATTTGCGTCAAGGATGGTATCAAGGATGGCGTTGAAGATGGTGTCATATGAACACGTTAATCACAAAAAAAATCAAGGAGTTGCGGATAGAAAATCCAAGCGCATGAGAAGAATGAGCAGGATGAACACGATGATAACCTAGGCTTTGAGCGGGACAGGCCGTCAGGCGCAACCTGTCGCGCAGCGTCCGCGTAAACTGGCGGGTTGGGCGTTTTTAGTTGCCGTGCGAACTTGGAGCCTATTTATTATTCTTTAATCACTACCACTTCATTATTTTTTACGACTAATTCGGCACTAAAAACATAAGAAACATCCAATCTTTCTTTTGCTGTTTTTTGTATAATCAAATCTCTTCTGAGCACTTTTTTATCAAAAACTTTATTACCATTTACGTATATCTTAACGTTTTGATCTAAATCAACAATATTATCATTTAAATATAATTTTAATTCCGTTGCATAATTGCTAAGTATATGAATACTATTGCCATCACGCACTTCAACATCTATTTTTTTATTTAGATTGTTATAATTTTCACCAACTAAATCAACTTGCCCCACCCCTAACCAATAAAAATATTGTGTAGGACCAAAAGAATTTTGCAACCAAATTACTCGTTTAGGATAGGGATTTCGTACTTTATCACGAATAAATTTAATCCCAACATCATCTAAATAATCTATCCAATGTGGTTTATCCTCAAATATAGATACCAAATGATCATATCCTCCTAGATTATCATTTGCTTTTAAATCTGCTAATTTTGTTTTCCATTCCCTTGCTAATCCATTTCGATTAAAAGAATCATCCTGACCGCCCATATTTAATGCAAATGGGATATTACGCAAAGTAATTGGATCAACTTCGCCTGGATGTCCAGCACTCATAGAAGCCCCCGCCCAATGATCCGATAATCTAGATGCCAATCTAAACGTGCCATCGCCTCCTGCCGAATATCCCATAATATAAATTTTATTAGGATTAATTTCTCCAAATAATGTCGCGGCCCTAATAACATCATCTATTAACTTATTCATGGGTTGTTGAAACCACATATTCCATTCATTTACAGGCGCTCTAGGCACTATCATTAAGCCTTCAGATAAACTTCCATAACGTACATAGCCCGGATCTCCACCCATCATATAAACTTGATTATTCCATTGTCCATCATTTGTAGAAGCTGGTGCTCCACCACCACCATGCATAGAAATATATACACTCCAACCGCCAGCAGGTTTGCTTCCCACAGTAAATTTTTTAAATTTCATTGTTTGTCCATCTGCTGTAAAAAATGGATCTCCAGCAGTTTTATTCCAACCTTCAGATAATCGAGGTTTAATAACATTCATTTCTTGATCATAATAACGAGAGGCTAAGGCATTTGCATTTATTTTTGTTAAACCTAACTCTTCAGTAATAGGGGGTGAAGTATTAGAACCGTTATTAGCCGGGGGTGAAGTATTAGAAGATGGTGTACTGTTGTTTGTGGTAGATAGGATGTTATCACCACACCCTATAATGCTTGATGCCAGCAGCAATGAGATAATCAAATTTGTCAGTTTTTTCATCACTGTATCTATCTCCCTAATAAGCATAAATAGACGCAACAGAGAGAATATAACTGTTGCATCCAAGGTTAATGCACATGGCAAAAACGCCATGTATTCGCTTGCTACCCTGAGCCAGTCGGCTGTGCCGCCGTCGCGCGCACAACCTCTCCCAGCAGCACGATTTTAGTGCATTGCCACCTGATCTAAATCTTCCACGCGCAAACGAACCACTTGTGCCGACACTGCGGGCAGTGCTTGAATTGCGGCAATTGCGCTATCAATGCGCGCTTCTTGTGCGCCGTGCGTGACGATGATGACATCGGTTCCCGCATTGCCACCTTGATGCGACGATGTTCTTTGTAACATCGCGTCAATAGAAATCATTTGATCGGCTAATAATTTAGTAATCGCAGCTAACACGCCCGCTTCATCTTTGACTGGAATACGCAAGTAATAACGGGTGTGAATGTCGCCAATCGGCAGTACCGGAATAGGGTTAAGTGATTCGGCGTGGAAAGCCAAATGCGGCACGTGATGCTGCGGATCGGCCAATTCCAAGCGCGCGACATCAACCAAGTCGGCGACGACGGCTGAAGCGGTTTCTTCTGACCCCGCGCCGGCGCCGTAATACGCGGTGATTCCTGCGGCATCGCTTTTAATCATGATGCCATTCATCGCACCGTTCACATTGGCCAACAAGCAGTTTTCAGGAATTAACGAGGGATGCACGCGCAGTTCTATGCCCTGTTCGCTGCGGCGGGCAATGCCGATCAACTTAATCCGATAGCCTAATTTTTCTGCGTAAGTAATATCAATTGCTTGTAATTGGGTAATGCCCTCGATGTGGGCACGTGAAAACTGAATTGGGATACCAAACGCAATCGCGCTTAATAGCGTGGCTTTGTGGCCCGCGTCTATGCCTTCGATGTCAAAAGTGGGATCAGCCTCGGCGTAACCCAATAGCTGTGCTTGTTTGAGGGCATCGGTAAAACTGCTGCCATGCTGTTTCATCTGCGTCAAAATAAAGTTGGTGGTGCCGTTGATGATGCCCGCGACCCATTCAATGCGATTTCCGGCTAAGGCTTCGCGCAAGGCTTTTATGATGGGGATACTGACCGCGACTGCGGCTTCAAATGCGACCATGACACCGTGTTGGCGCGCGGCGGCAAAAATTTCGTTGCCGTGTTCGGCCAATAAGGCTTTGTTGGCGGTAATGACGTGTTTGCCTGCGTTTATGGCGTCCAATACGGCGAGGCGTGCCGTCGTTGTACCACCCATGACTTCGACCACGACGCTGATGTCATCGGCTTTGGTCACGGCACTTAAATCCTGGGTCAGCGGAATATCCACGCCCATATTTTGAGTGATCGCGCGCGCTTTATCGAGCGAGCGCACACCAATTCGGGTGATCACAATCGGGCGTCCAATACGCCGTTCAATTTCATCGCGATTGCGTAACAATACTTTGAGCGTCCCGCTCCCGACAGTGCCTAGGCCTAACAGTCCAACTGAAAGAGGTTTCATAAAAAAAAATCAAAGGTCAATAAAAAGCTGATGCAATAAAGATGCCGAATTACGCTTGTCGAATCCGTGCCAAATAACGCGCGATGCGATTGATCGCATCGACCAAATCATCGGTATTGCATAAAAAAACCAGACGGAAATGCGCATGATCAATCCAATTGAATCCGGTTCCTTGAACGATCAATAATTTTTCTTGGGCCAGTAATTCATAGGCAAATTGTTGATCGTCTTGGATGGGATACATTTTGGGATCCAAGCGCGGAAACATATACAGCGCGGCTTTTGGCTTGACACAAGTCACACCAGGAATCGCCGTGAGAAGCTCGTAAGCCAAATCGCGTTGTCGGCACAAGCGTCCAGTCGGTGAAATTAAATCATTGATACTTTGATAACCGCCCAGTGCCGTTTGAATCGCCAATTGCCCCATCACATTAGGACACAAGCGCATTGATGAGAGCATCGTCAGGCCTTCCAAATAATCGCGCGCTTTGTTTTTAGCGCCCGATACGATCATCCATGCGGAGCGAAAACCACAGGCGCGGTAATTTTTGGAAAGGCCATTCATGCTGACAAATAACACATCATCGGCCAAGGACGCAATCGCCGTGTGCGTATTGCCGTCGTATACAGTTTTGTCATAGACCTCGTCGGCCATGATGATTAAATTATTCGCGCGCGCAATTTCAACCAGTCCCAACAGCGTTTTTAGGGGATATAAAGCGCCGGTGGGATTGTTGGGATTGATGACTACCAGGGCGCGGGTACGCGGTGTGACTTTGGCGCGAATATCATCCAAATCAGGTAGCCAATCATTACTTTCATCACAAGCGTAATGCCGCGCAGTGCCGCCCGCTAAATTCGTCGCCGCAGTCCACAGCGGATAGTCAGGCGCGGGAATGAGAATTTCATCACCGGGGTTAAGCAAGGCCATGGTGGCGGTATGAATCAATTCAGATACGCCGTTACCGAGATAAATATCCTCGACATCGACGCCCGCAATTTTCTTTTCTTGGGCGTAGTGCATGACGGCTTTACGCGCGGCAAACAAACCTTTGGAGTCCGAATAACCGGATGCTTGGTTGATGTTGCGCATCACATCTTGCACGATTTCTTCGGGAGGTTCAAAACCAAACGCCGCCAAATTGCCGATATTTAATTTCAAAATTCGCTGCCCGTCTTCTTCCATGCGTTTGGCTTGGGAGACGACTGGACCGCGAATGTCATAACAGACATTGGCCAATTTTTGTGATTTTTCAATAGTGAAAGTCATAGCAATTTTTAGAATACAAAACCCCGATTGTGCATGAGAAGGACCGAGATAATGTAAGTCGCTTTATTTGCGTTAGCATCGCAGGCCTTTTTTTAATCGATAAGCTCATCCCATTCTCTTACCTTATTACCTTTTATGTCTCTTGAACTGAATCAACACAGTGGTTATATCGTGCAAGCCTATGATGAACAGACCGTGACGATCATGATGCAGGTGTACAGCAATAGTATGATGGTCATGCCCGATCGTGCACCAGAGCCTTGGCCAGTCACCAGTTTTCAGCACATTGATGCGACGCATTTGGCAATATTGTTGCGTTGGTCACCTGAATTAATTTTGTTGGGTTGCGGCGTGATACATGCGTTTTTGCCCGCGTCTTTGATGAAAGTCTGTTGGCAAGCCAAAGTTGCGTGCGACGTGATGAGCAATGCCAGCGCCTGCCGTACTTACAACGTGCTCGCCAGTGAAGGGCGTCAAGTCGTTTTAGCACTGGTTTTGTAAACATTCATTTTTAATTTTTGATTGATTTTTGTATGCATTATTTTTCGACTCGCGGAAATTCACCGCCTCAAACTTTCACGCAAATCGTTTTGTCTGGTTTGGCCCCTGATGGCGGTTTGTATTTGCCCCAAAGCTATCCTCAAATTGATTCGGCAACTTTGAGTCAATGGCAAAATTTGTCGTATGCCGAACTGGCGTTTGAAATCATGCGCTTGTTCGCGGACGATATTCCTGAAGCGGATTTGCGCGCTTTAGTGAATCAAACCTATAACGCCCAAGTATTTTGCAACGCCCCAACTGATACGGCGCAGATCACTCCCGTGCGGCATTTAGGACGTGAGGCACAGTCCGATATTTATTTATTGGAATTGTCCAATGGCCCGACTTTGGCGTTTAAAGATATTGCCTTGCAGTTTTTAGGACGTTTGTTTGAATATGTTTTAGAACGCAATCACCAACAGTTAAATATTTTGGGCGCCACTTCGGGTGATACCGGTAGCGCGGCGGAATATGCGGTGCGTGGTAAAAAAAATATTCGTATTTTTATGCTGTCTCCACATCAAAAAATGAGCCCCTTTCAAGCGGCGCAAATGTTCAGCTTGCAAGATGACAATGTGTTTAATTGGACCGTGCCGGGATTTTTTGACGACTGCCAAAACTTGGTCAAAGCGGTATCCAATGATTTACAGTTTAAAGAGCAACATGCGATTGGTACGGTAAATTCAATTAACTGGGCGCGCGTGTTGGCCCAAGTGGTGTATTACTTTTATGCCTATTTGCGTGTTGCGCAAAAAATCGGAGCACCGGTTTCGTTTGCCGTGCCTTCAGGCAACTTTGGCAATATTTGCGCCGGACATATTGCGCGCATGATGGGCTTGCCGATTGCGCAATTGGTCTTGGCAAGCAATGAAAATAATGTATTGGATGAATTTTTTCGTACTGGGGTGTACCGCGTTCGTGCCCAAGCGCAAGAGACTTCCAGCCCATCGATGGATATTTCCAAGGCGTCTAACTTTGAACGTTTTGTGTTTGATTTGTTAGGTCGTGATGGAGAACGCTTGCGTAATTTGTTTACCAAAGTCGATCAACAAGGCGAGTTTGATTTATCAGGTGGCGCAAAAAGCGACGGCACAGAGTTTGCCAAAGTCGCGCAATACGGATTTGTCAGTGGCCATTCCACACATGCTGATCGCATTGCGACAATTAAAGACGCCTATGCCCAATATCAACGTGTGCTCGATCCGCACACGGCGGATGCTTTAAAAGTCGCGCGGAATTATTTGCAAGCGGATGTGCCGATGATTGTTTTAGAAACCGCACGACCGGCAAAATTTAATGCCGCCATACGCGAAGCCTTGAACATCGAGGCGCCGCGTCCGGACGCCTTTATCGGGATTGAAAACTTGCCGCAACGTTCAAGCTTACTGAACAACGACATTGCTCAATTAAAAGCCGCGATTCAGAAAGTGGTTAAACCCTAAATGAATACCCTTGCCGTCATTTTGGGCGCGGTTTTGGGTGCGTTATTACGTTGGCGTTTAAGTGTGTGGTTAAACGCAACTGACGCGGTGATGAATTGGGGCACCTTATTGGTCAACGTTAGCGGCAGTGCGTTTGCGGGGGTAGTTTTGGCCTGGCACAGCGTACACACCTTGCCGTCTGTTTTGTGGTTGCTGATCGTGGTTGGATTTTTGGGTGGCTTCACGACTTTTTCAGCGTACTCGATTGAGTTTGTGCAGTTGTTGCTAAAAGGATCGTGGCAATGGGCAATTTTGCATGTCTTGATACATGTGCTGTTGTCTTTACTGGCAGTCAGCGCCAGTTATTTGATGACGCTCAAACTGCTGTCGTAATCAAGCGATGCGGACACCAGTATTTCACTTAGAGCCTATTTTTTGAAATGATATTTTTATGACCCACGAATATATTTTGCTGTTGTCTTGCCCTGATCGCAAAGGGATTGTGCATGCGGTATCTGGTTTTTTAGTCGAGCATGACAGCAATATTATTGATTCGGCGCAGTTTGGCGATTCTGATGCGGCGACGTTTTTTATGAGGATACAGTTTTCCAGTGTGGAAACCTTGATCCAGTTGCAGCAAGGCTTTGAATCGGTCTCGGACAAATTTTCCATGCAATGGCAAATTTATGCCAAAGAATCGCGCTCAAAAGTGATTTTGTTGGTTTCAAAAATGGGGCACTGTTTGAACGATTTATTGTTTCGCATCAATAGTGGCTTATTGTCCGCAGACATCGCGGCGGTGATTTCTAATCATTCTGACCATCGCGCCTTGGTAGAACGTTACGGCATTCCGTATTTTTGTTTTCCCTTGGCGTCAGGTAGTTCGTTTCAAGAGAAAGCCGCACAGGAACAAAAAATACGCGAGGTGATTGATCAGCATCAGGCGGACATAGTCATTTTGGCGCGTTATATGCAAATTTTTTCACCGCAGTTATGCCATTATTTGCACGGTCGCGCGATCAATATCCACCATTCGTTTTTACCCAGCTTTAAAGGCGCCCGCCCGTATACCCAGGCCTATCAGCGCGGGGTCAAACTGATCGGCGCAACGGCGCATTTTGTGACGACTGATTTGGATGAAGGCCCCATCATTGAACAAGATGTGGCGCGAGTCGATCATTCTTGTCCGCCGGAACAACTGGCGGCGATCGGTCAAGACGTCGAGTCCTTGGTTCTGTCGCGAGCGGTGCAATGGTTTACCCAACACCGCATTATTTTGAATGGCACAAAAACGGTGGTGTTTCGGTGATTACCCTTCACGCGCGTGATTGATGGTGTATTTGGGTAATTCGACGACTAAATCAGTATCGGTGACCAGCGCTTGGCACGACAAACGTGAACTGGCGTCCAGCCCCCAGGCTTTATCAAGCATGTCGTCCTCTAATTCATCGGCGCTGACGAGACTTTGACCGCCTTCGCGTACCCACACGTGGCAGGTCGTGCAGGCACATGATTTTTCGCAAGCGTGTTCAATTTCAATGTCTGCCGCTAATAAAGCATCGCAAATACTGACGCCGGTCGCGACATCTAACACCGCACCATCAGGAACCAGGCTAGGGTGGGGTAAGACAATAATTTGTGGCATGGGGTTAATGTTAAAGGCTAAGGTGTGAAAAACTAAGGGTTAAGCAAGATAAGGATTAAGCAGAAAATCCTAATACGTGATTCATATCAAATAAACCCTGCGATTTGTCAGATAAAAATTGTGCGGCACGAACTGCACCTTGTGCATACGAATTACGGCTGCTGGACTTGTGACTGATTTCAATGCGCTCGCCATCGCCAGCAAACAAAACGGTGTGATCACCTACGATATCGCCGCCCCGAACGGTGGCAAAACCGATCGAGCCTGCTTTTCTCGCGCCAGTATGGCCTTCGCGGGTGTAGACGGCAAGCTGATCCAGTGCTTGCCCGCGCGCTTGCGCAATCACTTCACCCATTTTTAATGCCGTACCAGAAGGTGCGTCAACTTTATGACGATGATGCGCTTCAATGATTTCGGTGTCGTAACCGGTATCAAAATAGTGCGCTGCTTGTTTGAGCAATTGCAAAGTGGTGTTGACGCCAATACTCATATTGGGCGCGTGAACAATGGCAATTGATTGTGCGGCAGTGGCGATTTTGGTTCGTCCGGCGAGGTCAAATCCGGTGGTTCCGATCACCATATTGATGCGATGGGCAACACAAAAGTCGAGATAATCTAAACAGGCTTGGGGGCGAGTGAAATCAATCAATACCCGTGCATTGGCTTCTGGTTGTGCACGAACGATCACGCCTGTCAGGATACCTAAACGCAGGCCTGCATCAGCATTCAATAGCGTTGAATCAGGCGCATCCCATGCACTGCTTAACTTTGTATGGTGATTGTGATGAATCGCGGCAACCAAAGTCTGTCCCATTTTGCCGCTGGTGCCGGATAAAGCGATCGCTAGCGGTGCACTCATAAATTCGCGTCGATCAATTTAATAAATTCGGTTTCATTAGGAAATTTTCCACCTTGCAAACTGACCAGTTTTTTATCGGCGTTGAAAAATACGGCGAGCGAACTGGTCGTTATGACGCCTTTGCCGTTGTCATAACGGAAAGGGTAATCCCAACGGTCTTTGTGGAAAGAGTCTTGTAGCGGCGGATTGCCTAATAAAAAACGCACTTGCTCCTGCGTCATTCCGCCTTTCAGTTGGCTCACCATTTCTTTGGTGATAAAAACGCCTTGCGATACCGGTGGTTGATAAGGGCGAATCCAATTCAACCAAGACGGCCAATAGCTTGAGCTTTGTTTGATTGAACCGGGCGCCAAATCTTTGCTCGTGGTGCCGCACGCGGTCAGCAGCGTGAGTGACGCTAACAAATAGGCAATACCAAAATAGGCAGTACAAATTTTACGAAGTGGTAAAGAGCGCATCGTTTATTTTCGGCAATAAATTCGAACAGTTTGTGGCATATAAATGCCAAGCGTAAACAAGGTGTAAAGCGCATCGGTTGATTGATAACTGCGCTCAATCCGCACGATATTTTGAGTGGCGCCGCATACTGTGACAGGATTATTATTTTTTTCAACGGTACCCCAACCCCAAAAGAAAAAATGTTGCACTTCTTGTAGTGATGAGACATTACGAGTGAATTGTTTGTTGACGATGACGACTTGATTCGCGCAGGCGCTCATTAACGCGATGACAGTCGTTAAAACCAGCAGGCGGGCCGCACGCGTCACTCGATGGTGATGGAAGGATAAAGTCATGTTTAAAAATTATGGTAAGCAGCGAATAACCACTTCTCTGGGAGAATAAATGCCCAGTGTTACAACACTCAGCACAAATTGCGATAGAGAAGTCTGCAAGCGAATGCTGGCGATTTTATGGGCGCCATGACAGACTTCGGCGGCGTCAACTTCACGACTTTGTTGGATTCCCCAAAACCAGTAGTGCTGTGTCACAGGGCCCAAGTCGTTAACTCCAGCACTGCGGTTAAAGGTGAAGGTTTGATTCGCACAACCGGTGACAATGAAGACCAAGATTGACAGCGCGATCATTTTTTGCAGACTGCGATAAAAAATACGATAAAGGCCGCGAACAACTGAAGAACGATGCATAAGCACTCCAACAAACAATAAAAAAATAGAATTCGTCTGATTTTAGTAGCGACTCCAATGTACGAAGCCGCTACCGTACAAAGCCAAAATCACGATACCAAAAATAATTCGATACCATGCAAAGGGAATAAAGGTATGTGAGGACACATAACGCAGTAACCAACGCACGCAAATGAACGCGCTGATGAAAGAGGTTAAGAGTCCAATCGCAAAAACGGGAGCGTCATTGATGTTTAATAAAGTACGCGCTTTATACAATGAATAGATCGTGGCACCAAAGAGCGTTGGTATGGCGAGAAAAAATGAAAATTCAGTCGCGACGGCGCGTGGCACGCCTAACCACATCGCGCCGATGATGGACGCGCCAGAACGACTGGTGCCGGGAATCAAGGCCAGGGCTTGTAAGACCCCAATTTTTAAGGCTAAGGTTGGGGTAATTTGTGGTGGCATTATTGATGGCGTTATTGATGGTGTTATTGGCGTAACAACAGGGTTCAGAGTCGCAGGTAAATTAATTTTTAAGGTACGACGCTCTACCCAAATAATCGCCACGCCGCCCAAAATAAAGGCTAAAGCCACCGGAACCGGTTGAAATAAATAAGACTTTATCGTTTCGCCGAACAACAGACCCAAAATTGCCGCCGGTAAAAATGCCACAATTAAAGTCGACCACCATAACCGTACTGGCGCGTTTTGAATGTGAATTTTGGAGATTAAGCGTGCGCGAAACTCCCAGCACAAGGCCAAAATAGCGCCAGCTTGAATGACGATTTCAAACACATGTACATAGGAACCTTCAAAGGACAACACATGGGCGGCCAAAATTAAATGTCCGGTTGAAGAGATGGGCAAGAACTCGGTCAAGCCCTCGACAATGCCCATCAGGGCGGCAGAGACTAATACAAAAATATCCATCACAATAATCAAGGTAAATGGCGCAGTGCCGTACAGTTAAAAAAATTAACGATGCCCCGATTTACGATGCCCCCAACGAATTCCAGGGACTTCGATATAACGATGTATCGGTAATGAAAAAAGAATGCTCATTATCGCGGTCAAGAGGAATGCCACGATAACCTGAATGATCGCGACTTCGTGAATGTTCGAAAAGTCAGTGTTCATAAAGGTGATGGCATACGCCGGAATGATAAACACAAAATGGAACAGAAAAATGGGAAAGGACAAATGTGCAATCACGCGCCAAATTGACCAGCTTAAACCTTGACCTAAACACGATAAGCCCTTGCTCCAATAAATAAGCATCATCATCGTCATCGCCGCAAATGCAAAACCAAAGCGTTCCAGGGATATAAAGAGCAAATTCCAATTACTGTCAAAAACACCGATGCTGGCGGTTTGATAAGCGGGGTATTTCAAGGCGGTATAAGCGACGAGAAAAGCGATACCGCAAGCTGTTTGCGCCCAGATTCGGGGCAAATTTTGTAGTCTTTTTTGCCATTTGACTGAATCATGTAAGTAGGCCCATAAGATGCCTAAAATCAGCGGACTCAAACGTGCGTAAGTGGGGTAATACAAAGTCATCATGTAGTCGCGTCCACCTTTGTCGATGAGTAAGTTAAAAACCGATTCACGATAGCTTTCAGGCAAGCTTAAACCCAAGCCGCCACGAATCAAAATCGATCCGATCAAGGCCAGTGTTAAGCAGATGATGATCCGACGCAAATTCCCCAAGCGTTCTAAACCGAGAACGATAAAAGGTAATACCGCGTAAAACTGCATTTCGACTGACAAACTCCAACTGACGGGAATTAAGCGCGTGGGGATAAAGTTGTCAATAAAAGCGAGGCTGAACCACAGTTTGCTGCCAAACGTGCTTAATTCCCACGGCGCATAGAGCAGCAAGGCAAGCAGAAATACGGGATAAATACGCGCGATTCGATGACGGTAGAACTGTTTTAGATTGAGCGACTGCGCGCTTAAAAATTCTTGACGCAAAGAACGCGTTAATAAAAATGCACTCAATAAAAAAAACAAATCCACCGCTTTATCAAATCCCAAAATGATCGCAAACAGGCTGGGAATACTGTCGATGAAGCGATGCAAATTAAATGCTTGTTCTTTGAACAGATATAACACCGCAAAGGTGCAGTGAAACAATACGATCATCAATACCGAAATGCCGCGCAAACCATGCAAGATGGGAATGTCTTGGTCTTTTTGAGTGTGTGCCAAGACGTGAATTTCGTGTGCGATCCACACAAAAGGTCGGGTTAAAAATCGCATATCAGATTTTTTGAATCGGGTTCGCCGGCATTACGGTTGCGCCAATAACCAGTTTTCGCACTGCGTGCGAGCCGCGCGTCTTTGCGCCAAAACCTTGGCGAGTTGTGATTCAGCATCCGTGGTGTTGATCGAATTCCAAATCGGTGCCGGAAAATGCGCATCATCTGAATAACGCGCAATCACGTGCCAGTGCATATGTGGGACTTGATTGCCTAAGCTGGCGAGGTTAATTTTGTGTGGCGTTAGTGGTGCGGGCAATTGTAAAAATGCCTGCTCGATGCGCCACACTTGCGCCATCAAACGCTGGGCTTGATCGCTGGAAAGCTGACTCATTTCCCGAACGTGTGCTTGCCAAATCACGCGAATAAATAAAGGATGTAAGGGCGTATCGTCAGCCCACACAACGCGATATTCAGGCGTTTGATAAATTAGGGTTTGAGTCTCAGACACGCAAAGAGGGCAGCTCATGATTTAGGATTTGCGCAAAGGATGGGGCTCGTCAGGCGAGGTGATCGGCGTTAAACCCTCGACTTGAACCGGAAACGATTTATGAATGCACAAAACATTAAAGGATGCGATGCCGCCAAAGATATTTTCTGGGGACTTAAAAAAATTATCTTTGGAATATAAAAAAGGAATATGCCACCACAGTTTGTAATCCTGCGAAAAAATTTCTTGTAGCAAGTTTTGCGACTTATCAACGCGATCATTTTCAATATACAAAGTGGGATGATATTTTTTAATTGATTCGCGCGCGCCCATTAACACCGATTGTTCCATGCCTTCAACGTCGACTTTGATGAGGTCAATTTTTTCACCGGCCAAATGTTCATCCAGCGTGACAATTTGTACGGCTTCACTTTGTGCTTGTGCGGCGCTATGTAAACTGAGTCCGCCAAAATTTCCCGTTTGCGCGTAATCGGGTGGCGTCAGGTAAAACGTATCGGCTTTGGTCCCCACGCCCAGACGGTAAGTCCAAATATTGTCGAGCCGATTCAGGGCGACTTGGCTATTGAGTAAAGCATAGCAATGGCGTTGCGGTTCGTAGGCAATCACCTTGCCGCTTGGACCGACGGTTTTAGCCAAGCCTATCGTATGGCTGCCGATATTGGCGCCGACTTCAACGACGCATTGACCTGGTTGCACCAGTCCATTTAATATCTTCGCTTCATCGTAGTTGTATTCGCCGTAATGAATTAACGATTGGGCGATAAACTGATCGTTCGGATTGACCAAAAAATAACCATCGCGTCCATGCACTAATACGGCGTTGTTATCGAGTCTTACAGTTTTCATGATGAATGCGTTAATTTAATAATCAGTCTAGTATCCGGCAAGTCCGTGGGTCAATTCGCGCTCGAGCTTAATCGGTATCAATGTTAGGGGCACTTCTATCAATTCATTTTTGCGGCGAATTGCTTTGTTGCGCAGTACGCGAAATCCTCACGTACTGTAGGTACGCTCCGGTTTCTGTGTGCCTCGCACTTCATCCGCACATTCTGTATTTATAGAAGTGCCCTTAGGTTCATTTTCAATATCTGCTGTCGTCAATTGCGCCGCCAGTGCGGTGCGCCATTGTGCCGCAATATCAAGTTTATCGGTGATGAGTAAAATCTGTTTGCGCCGCCCTTTGTCACCGCGCAAAATCTGTAATTGTGTTCGGGGCAATTTTAAGGTCTTGGACAACCAATGTAACAATTCATCGTTGGCTTTACCATCTACCGGTGGCGCGGCCAGTCGGACGCGCAAAGCCAAATCGTATAAGCCGACTGCTTTGGTTTGACTGGCTCTGGGAATGATTGATACATCCAGAACAAATCCTTTGGGATGCGCGCGTAAATAAGGCATGATTCGTTCAGACAATAATCACAAAACGGGAGACAACACAATGTTAGGGGTCACATTTATTGGCGGTGGGAATATGGCGCAAGCCTTAATTAACGGCTTGATTGTCTCGGGATCTTATTCAAAAGAGCAAATCTCGGTCGTTGAGATTGATTCCGAAATTCGCCAACACCTTCAAATGCGCTGGGGTATTGTGGCGCAAGCCGAGTTAAGCACCTGCCACGAATTGATCGTTTTGGCGGTCAAACCGCAAGTGGTGCCCCAAGCGCTGGCGCAACTGGGTAAATATTGGAGTCAAAATTTGGCACAAGTCAATGCGACAGCGATTAAAGAGCGCATCGTTTTATCTATTGCCGCCGGAATTACGACGGCGCATTTATTAAAATTTTTGAATACAGTAGATGCGCCGCAGTTAGTGCCGAAGTTTGCACCACAGTTAGTGCGTGCAATGCCCAATACGCCTGCGCTAATCGGTCAAGGAATGAGCGGTTTGTTCGCCGACGCCGGAGTGAGTCAAGCGGCACGTGCGCGTGTTGAACAGTTGATGAATGCGGTAGGAGTGTCGGTGTGGTTAGATGATGAAGATGATCTAAACAGTGTGACAGCCTTGTCCGGCAGTGGTCCGGCGTATGTATTTTATTTTTTAGAAGCGATGCAACAAGCGGGCATTGCGCAAGGTTTACCCCCCGCCTTGGCGCGTCAATTGGCGCAGACGACTTTTCAGGGTGCCAGCCAACTGGCCGCACAATCGACAGAGTCTTTGAGCGAGTTGCGTCAGCGCGTGACCTCCAAAGGCGGAACAACTGCAGCGGCTTTGGCCGTCATGGACGAAACCAAAATTGCCGCGCATTTTGTGGCGGCCATTCATGCAGCGAAACAGCGCAGTATTGAGTTAGGTCGATAGAGTTAGGTCAATAGAGTTGGGCCAATAAATTGCGGCGTGTTGAATTAACCAGGACGCTAGGCGCTAATGCCTGTGCTAGAATTTAAACGACTTCACTCAACAGCGTCACCACTCAACAGCGTCACCACTCAACAACGCCACATCAAGGCGATGATCCCGTTCAGTTAAGTCGTTAAGTTGTAGTCGTTAGTCGTTCGTGTTTTTAGGCAATGCTTTAAGGCAACATTAAGCGCGAAGGTGTTTCCTTCGCATTCCTTTTTTACCTGGTAAGACTTTTTCAGGAGTTTTTATGAATCGTCGTTTTCTATTACAGTTTTTAATCGGCCTTGCCGCCGCTGGCATCTTACCTACTTCCTTATTTGCCGCGCCGCTACTGAATGAGGTCACCATGTTTGTCCCTGCGGGTCCGGGGGGTGGTTGGGATGGGACCGCACGCGCAATTGAATCGGCAAGTCGCGACGCCGGATTGGTAGGCACATTCCGCTTTGAAAACGTGGCAGGTTCTGGCGGCATGGTGGGGCTTCCCCGTTTTGTCAATCAATACCGTGGTAAAGGCGCAGCGCTCATGGTTGGCGGATCAGTCATGGTGGGTGCCGGACTGGCCAACAAAAGTCCCCTCACTATTAAAGATGTCGTTCCTATCGCGCAGCTCACCGAAGAATCTGGCGTACTTGTAGTGCCAGAAAACTCGCCCTTCAAAACCCTTGCCGATTTTGTGAAAGCGGTTCAAGCCAATCCCAAAGCCGTTTCCGTCGCGGGTGGATCAGCAGGCGGAACCGACCATATTTTATTGGGGTTGATTCTTAAAGCGGTGGGGAAAAATCCTAAAGATGCGGCTTATGTGGCGTTTTCTGGCGGCGGCGCTTCCGTCGCTGCCGTTTTGGGCGGACAAGTCAGCGCGGGGATTTCGGGTTACTCCGAATACGAAGCGCATATTGCCAGCGGGAAAATGCGCGCTTTGGCGGTTTCGGGCAAAAACCGTATTCCAGGCGTAGCGATTCCTACCCTCACCGAGCAAGGCGTTAAAGTGGTTGCCGCCAACTGGCGTGGTGTTTTTGCCGCTCCAGACATTGCCGCTGCGGACAAGCAACAGTTGGTGCAGTGGATGCAAAAAATGACGGCTTCTCCACAGTGGAAAGCGCTTCTTGTCAAAAACAAATGGACCGACGTTTTTGAAATTGGTAGTGAGTTTGAAAATAGTATTAAAGACAGTCTTAACGAAACCGCCTATGTTCTAAAAGAAGTCGGTTTGCTGAACTAAATTTGTTCGATATTCTTTCTTAAAACGTAAAAAACCCACTCATACAAGTGGGTTTTTTATTGTCTTTCCTGTCAATTTTTCTCAAAAAAAAATGCCGCGCCAATTTTTGATCAATACCAAAAGCAAAGTGATTGCCCTCGGGCTGATACTTCTTTTTTCGGCTTTCCTCCTGAGCGAAACTCTCATGATGCCACAGCCGCCAATCTACAGCGTTGTCGGGCCTTCATTCATGCCCCTTGTTCTGTCACTTGCCTTAATGGCGCTTGCGGTGTTCGGTTTATTGGGTGTGGCATTGGCCCATTTCAAGGCAAAAAAATACCCTGAAGTTTTACCTCAAAGCGACGCTGTTTTGCAAGTTTCTTACGCCAAATTGATCATCATTCTTTTGGGGACAGTGATTTTTTTACTGCTGCTGTCGGTGTTTGGCTTCATCCTCGCCAGTATTTTTCTCATTGGGCTTTCGGTCCGTCTTTTGGGCGTTCAATTGCAAACACGAACTTGGTTTGCCGTCACACTGATGGTGCTGGTGACGTGGGGTATTTTTTCTCTTCTCGGGCTTCGCTTGGGTTCGCTTTTTGGCCTATTTGCTTAAAAAACTATGGACACTTTGACTCTATTGCTACAAGGTTTTGCGAGCGCGCTCACGCCGGAAATTTTGTTTTTTGGTTTATTGGGTTGTTTTCTGGGCACTCTCGTTGGTGTTCTGCCGGGGATTAGCCCTTCGTTGACGATTGCGCTGTTGTTACCGCTGACTTATAAAGTGCCGGCGACGTCAATGTTTGTCATGTTTGCCGGTATTTATTACGGTGGAATGTATGGTGGTTCAACCACTTCCATCTTGCTGAATACCCCGGGGGAATCGTCCACTATCGTCACGGCGATGGAAGGCAACTTAATGGCCAGGCGCGGACGGGCGGGGGCGGCGCTTTCCAGTGCGGCGATTGGTTCTTTCATCGCAGGAACAATCGGCACTTTGGCGCTGACTTTTTTTTCGCCCTTCATCCTTGATGTTGCCTTGAGTTTTGGCCCTGCTGAATATTTTTGCTTGATGGTGCTGGCTTTAGCCGCGGTGACCTCATTGCTTGGCGATTCCTTCATTCGGGGTGCCATTTCTTTAGTCCTTGGTTTGCTCTTTGGCATGGTGGGGATTGATTTACAAAGTGGACAACCGCGCTTTGCTTTTGGCAAAATCGAGTTGCTGGATGGTATTGAAATGACGGTGGCAGTGGTGGGGCTTTTCGCAGTTGCCGAAGTGTTTTACCGTGCGTTTGTGAAAGAAGAGAATGCGGCCCAGCATCAAATCAAAGATTCGTTGTGGTTGGCCAAAAAAGACTGGAAGCGCTCTATTGGCCCGTGGCTACGCGGTACTTTTTTAGGCTTTCCTTTGGGCGCGTTGCCGGCAGGCGGAGCAGAGTTGCCCACTCTTCTGTCTTATTACAGCGAAAAAAAACTGGCGGCAAGAAAAAATAAAGTTGCCGCACCAAATACCGAAAACGAATTTGGTCATGGTGCGATTGAAGGTGTGGCGGGACCGGAGGCGGCCAACAATGCGGCAGCGGCGGGCGTATTGATGCCTCTTTTAACCTTGGGTATCCCCACTTCTGCCACTGCGGCGGTGTTGATGGCGGCGTTTTCTTCGTACGGAATTACGCCTGGGCCGACCTTGTTTGCAAGCCAAGGCCCGCTGATTTGGACATTGATTGCCAGTCTTTATATTGGCAATGTTTTGCTGTTGATTTTGAATTTACCTCTCGTCGGGCTTTGGGTGCGTCTGCTCAAAATACCAGAGCCTTGGCTTTATAGCGGTATTTTATTGGTGGCCACTGCGGCGGTGTATGGCGCTTCTGCAAGCATTTTTAATGTTGGCATGCTTTATTTTTTTGGACTTTTGGGTTTTGTCATGCGTCTTTTTTCAGTCCCCGCAACCCCGCTATTGCTCGGTCTTATTTTGTCGCCGCTGGCCGAACAGTCTTTGCGACAAGCATTAGTCATCAGCCAAGGCAGCTTTCTCACTTTTATTGAACGTCCGATTTCGCTCTCATTATTGGTGGTGGCTTTGTTGATGCTGTTACTCCCGCCTTGTTTGCGTTGGTTTTACAAGAAATAAGTCTGTCCAAGAAATAAACCTGGCCAAAAAATAAGTCCGACGAGTATTTTTGCGAGGCCTTTTTTACGTCATCAGTGTGTATGAAACAAGCTATTTTTTATGAAATTACCTTTTGAATTGTCTTTTGAATGGCGTATTGCCCTGCGTTATTTACGGGCCGGAAAACGGGCGCGACGTAATAGCTTTATCTCCTTTATTTCATTGATCTCGGTATTGGGAATAGCGCTGGGCGTTGCCGCGTTAATCATCGTCTTGTCGGTGATGAATGGCTTTCAAAAAGACGTGCGTGATCGCATGTTATCGGTGTTAGCGCATATCGAAGTGCGCGCAAATCAATTAGATGACTCGCAATGGCGCGATATGCAACAAACCCTGGTCGCCAATTCCAGTGTGGTGGCGACGGCTCCGTTTTCCAGCGCACAAACCGTGTTTGTGAATCAAGGTGAAATGCATGGCGCCATTTTGCGCGGAGTTGATGCGCAAGCCGAAAAATCCGTGATGACTTTGCCGCTGCGTTATGCAAAGACTGGTCTATCGCAATTAAAAAGCGGTGAGTTCGGCGTGATTTTGGGTGTCGACTTGGCTCATAAATTGGGTGTCGGGCTTGGTGATCGTGTCACTGTGATGCTGCCGCAGGGGGGGGTGACGCCAGCGGGGATGTTGCCGCGTTTTAAAATTTTGAACGTGACCGATATTTTTGAAAGCGGGCATTACGAATACGACGCCAGTTTGGCCTATTTGGCCTTGGCCGATGTGCAAACCTTGCTGCGCCAAGAACAACCCGAAGGCCTGCGTGTTCGTATCAAAGACATTAACAGCGCACCGCTGGTGCGACGCGATTTACAAAGGGCTTTGTCGAGTAAACCTTATTTTGACAGTGTGTCGGTGTTGGATTGGTCGCAGCAAAACCGCAATTGGTTTGCCGCCGTACAAACTGAAAAACGCCTGATGGGAATCATTTTATTTTTAATTATTGCGGTGGCAGCGTTTAATTTGGTCTCGACTTTGGTGATGACAGTGACTGAAAAATACGCCGATATTGCGATTTTGCGCACAATGGGCGCAAGCCGAACTTCGGTGATGAAAATTTTTATGGTGCAAGGCGCACTGTCGGGCAGTTTGGGAACTTTGTGTGGCGCATTGTTGGGCACGCTGGTCGCGTTAAATCTGGATGTGATTGTGCCGGTGATCGAGGCGGTGTTTCGTATCCAGTTTTTACCGAAAGAAATTTATTTAATCAGCACGCTGCCCTCTGATGTGCAATGGTCCGACGTGATCACGATTACCTTGACGTCTTTGATGTTAGCGTTTGTCGCAACAATTTATCCGAGTTATCGCGCCGCGCGTATCGAGCCTGCGCAAGCGCTGCGTCACGAATAATCGGTGTGTCCCATTTATTTTTTTGCGGAGTCCCTATGACTGTCCCTATGACTGTCTCTATGACCGCACCTTTACTGTTTAGTCGCATCGTCTTGGGTCAATTGACTTTGCAAAACCGAGTCATCATCAGCCCGATGTGTCAATACAGCGCCGTCAATGGCAATGCCAGCGACTGGCACGCGGTGCATTTTGGACGCATGTTAGCGAGCGGTGCTGGAATGTTTATCATCGAAGCCACGGCGGTCGAATTGGCGGGGCGGATTTCTCCAGCTTGTCTGAGCTTAGCTTCGGATGAAAACGAAGCGGCTTTGGCGCGGGTGTTAAAAATTGCCCGTGCCCATGCCCATGCCCATAGCACGATGCCCATCGCGATTCAATTGGCGCACGCGGGGCGCAAAGCCTCAACTGCAATTCCCTGGGTTGGCACAGGTCAAGTGTCTCTCGCACAAGGTGGCTGGATCAGTTATGGCCCTTCAGCCTTGCCCTTTGATGGGGCTTATAGCGCACCGATTGCCATGGATAAAAACGATATTGCGCGCGTCCGAACTGCCTTTGTGGACGCGGCTAAACGCGCGGTGAACTTGGGTTTTGATGCAATTGAAGTTCACGCCGCGCATGGTTATTTGTTGCATCAATTTTTGTCACCTTTTACCAATCAGCGCACCGATGAATACGGGGGCAGTTTAGAGAATCGTATGCGTTTGACGCGCGAAGTTTTTGACGCGGTGCGTGCAGCGGTTCCGCACAAAATTCCTGTTGGTGTGCGAATTTCTGCCAGCGATTGGATCGACGGCACATGGGATGTGACGCAATCGATCGAATTGGTGAAAGTCTTGCAAAGCAGCGGTTGCGCTTGGGTTGATACGTCCAGCGGCGGTTTGTCACTGACGCAAAAAATAACGCTGGGCCCTGGTTATCAAGTACCTTTTTCGGCCGCGATTAAAGCCGCAACCGCTGTGCCAACTATGGCGGTGGGTTTGATTGAAAGCGCAGAGCAAGCCCAAACTATTGTGCAAGAAGGACGTGCCGACATGGTGGCATTGGGTCGTGCCTTTTTATGGAATGCGGCGTGGGTGTGGCATGCCGCCAAAACTTTGGGCGCGACGATTCCGATTCCGCCGCAATATGTGCGTGGTGTCCCAAATTGATAGCGACGGTTTGAATCAGTGCGCCACAAATCAGAGTTGATTCAGGCGATTCATAGACTGTTTTTTTTACACTCATTTTGCCGCCCCTTCATTTTGCCACCCCCTTATTTTTCTGCCCCTTATTTTGTTGACGCCATTTAATTGCATTCATGAACCACTGCTTGACTGTTGATCGCGCTTTGACTCCTGCGGCCTACGCGGTTTTTGGTAATCCGATTGGGCACAGCAAATCGCCACTGATTCACGCGCAATTCGCCGCCCAAACTGGCCAATTGATGACTTACCACGCGCAGTTGGCGCCGCTGAACGGTTTTTCGGCTGCCGTGCGCGATTTTTTTGTCGACGGCGGTTCGGGTTGCAATGTGACTTTGCCGTTTAAACAAGAAGCGTTTGGTTTGGCGGACATCAAAACCCCGCGTGCCTTATGCGCCGGTGCGGTCAATACTTTGTGGATGCAAGATGGCGTGATTCACGCTGACAATACCGATGGCGCGGGCTTGGTGCGCGACTTACAGGATTTTGTATCTGATTTACACGATTGTCGAATTTTGATTTTAGGCGCCGGTGGCGCAGTACGCGGTATCGTCAAACCTTTGCTGGACGCCGGTGCGCACTTGATCTTGAGCAATCGCAATGCGGCGCGGTTGGAACTGTTGATTAGCGAGTTAAGGGTGTATTTGGGGCAAAAATCAGTTCAAGCGCCGTTTGAAAAAACGGCTGATTCATTAACTGTTTTGCCTTGGTCAGATGTGGAGGGCGGCACGCTCAAGGCGTCATTTGATGTGGTGATGAATGCGACTTCGGCAGGCATGGGCCAAGCGCCTATGGGTCAAATATCTATCGGCTCAGCAATGTTTGCGCCAGACTTATTTCGCGATATTCCGCGCGCGTATGACTTGCAGTATTTGGCGGGCGTGACGCCTTTTTGTGCGGCGGCCAATGCGGCCGGCGTCGCCACGCGCGATGGTTTGGGCATGTTAGTGGCGCAAGCGGCCGAAGCTTTTTATTTGTGGCGCGGCATCATGCCTGATACCGCGCCTGTGATGACGGCTTTACGCAAATTACTCAGTTGAGTAAGTTACGTAAACTCCGTAAGTTGAGTATTGATCATCAAAAATCAAGAATCCAAGCTTAATTTCCTTTGGCTTGCAAGCGACGGCCTAAAGACACTGCGTAAGCGGCCGCACGTTCTTGCAAAATCGGATCGGCACTGGCAGTCACACCAGCGGGCAAAATTGTCGGAATAAACATTTGACCATCACAACTTTGTCCGGTCACGCTATTCAAAGCCAATTGACCAAAAATCACTTCTGTACGATCACTTGGCCATGCTTGCGTGGAGTCAAGCAAGGGGTCACCATCTTTTGGCAATTGCGCGATCAAGTCAAACAGTACCGCGCCTTTTTGCACACGTTGCGTGAATTCAGCTTCCAGAAAATCAGTACCTGCTGCTTTAGCTTCTTCCTCGTTCAAACCGACACGGCCAGCTGTCGGCTCAAAACGCCAGCGCAGCGCTTGCATGCCTTTTTGGGTTTTGACCATAAAGGTGTTGGCGCCCCAATACGGCACACTCGCGTAACTGGCAGGAACGGCTTGTCCGGCCAGGTATTTACCTTGCAAAGTCGTGTTGGGATGGGCTTTGGCAAAGGCTTCAACTTTGGCAGGATCGGGTTTACCGTCTTTGACCGGAACACGCGCCTGTAAAAACTCGATGAATTCTTCAGGTGTTGAGGCAAAGAAATGCGGCGCTGAAATGTGCGCGAATTCCCAGGTCTCTTTTTTGTCGTACATGCTCAAGGCCAGGCCGCGAACAGTGGTTTTGCCATTGTCAGGTGCTTTAGGATTGCCGCCGCCAATTGATAAACGCCCGACCACTGGAATAGATTTATTCCGCTGCAAAAATGGAATCTGAAAAGCGGTGTTTTTGGGGTTGGGGGTAAAGCTTCCAGCGACACAAAAGCCCTTAGCGTGCGAAGCGCGTGCGGGGTGTTTACCAAAGACGCCGTTTAAGGCGTCAACGTCTTCAACCGGACCAGCGTAAGCACTCGCTACGACAAGGCTTACAGACAAGCTCGCTAATCCAGTTAAACACGCTCCGATGGGCGAGCGCTGTGATTTTGGGGGTAAATAAGATAAAGACATAAGATTTTTTTAAATAAAGTGATCAGTTAACAAAGGTCTATCAAACATTTATTGCTACATTTGAAATGTCTAGACGTCCTAAAGTCGGCGGAATTTTGATAACGTTACAAGGTGCGCCAAAATTTTTTATGATGATGCGGGTGATGTCTTGTGACTGGTCTTATCGCTCATCTGAACGCTCATCTGAACGGTCATCTGAAAAATCTGCGCGACTTATAATTGTTGATACAAAAATAACGGCCTTAGTAATAGCGGCCTTAGCAGATTTATCCGAAAAATTCATACGCAAGACTGATAAGACAAGCACGCCAAAAATTCAAAATTCAAAATTATTAAACCAACTCGTAAGGAGAACCCTATGTCTGAAGCAACACCCCTCACTGCACACAATGATCCAGAAACTCGAGAATGGGTTGACGCACTGAAAAGCGTGATTGACGCGCGCGGCAATCTTCATGCGCATCAGCTGATTGAAGCCCTGCTCCAAGTGGCACGTGAGAGCGGTGCGAATATCCCGTTTGCGGCCAATACTGCCTACATCAATACGATTCCTGCTGATCAGGGTGAACATTGTCCGGGTAATTTGGAATACGAAGAAAAGCTGCGTTCATGGATGCGCTGGAACTCCATCGCCATGGTGGTTCGTGCCAATCGCGAAGACGGTGATTTGGGCGGGCATTTATCCAGTTTTGCATCGCTGGCCAATATGTTAGGAATTGGCTTTAACCATTTTTGGCACGCGCCGACGGAACAACACGGCGGCGATTTGTTGTACATCCAAGGCCATTCTTCTCCCGGGATTTACGCCCGTGCATTTTTAGAGGGGCGCATTAGCGTCGATCAGCTGGATCATTTCCGCCGTGAAGTCGATGGCAAAGGATTGTCCTCTTATCCACATCCCAAATTGATGCCTGATTTTTGGCAATTTCCCACCGTGTCGATGGGTTTAGGCGCCTTGTGTGCAATTTATCAAGCACGCTTTTTGAAATATCTGCACGCTCGTGATATTGCCAAAACCGACAACCGCAAAGTCTGGGTGTTTTGTGGCGATGGTGAAATGGACGAACCTGAATCAATGGGCGCCATTGGTGTGGGTGGGCGCGAGCATTTAGACAATTTGGTGATGGTCATCAATTGCAATTTACAACGTCTTGACGGCCCTGTTCGCGGTAATGGCAAAATTATTCAAGAGTTTGAAGCCGAGTTTCGTGGCGCCGGTTGGAATGTGATTAAAGTAATCTGGGGCAGTTTGTGGGATCCTTTATTAGCCGCAGATAAAACCGGTGCTCTACACGACATCATGATGAACACTGTCGATGGTGAGTATCAAAACTTTAAAGCCAAAGACGGCGCGTATGTACGTCAACATTTTTTTGGCAAACATCCTGACGCTTTGAAGTTGGTTGAAAAATACTCCGACGATGATATTTGGCGTTTGACGCGTGGCGGTCATGATCCACACAAAATTTATGCGGCGTTTAAACAAGCGCAAGAGCACGTCGGGCAACCGACGGTGTTGTTGATGAAAACGGTGAAAGGATTTGGTTTGGGCAAATCTGCTGAAGCGCGCAACACTGCGCATCAAACTAAAAAACTCGATGATGTCGCATTGCGTGAAATTCGCGATCGCTTCAATATCCCGATCAGCGATGCAGATTTACCGTCGGTACCCTATTACCAACCAAGTCCTGATGCGCCTGAAATCAAATATTTGCACGAACGCCGTCAGGCACTGGGCGGCTATTTGCCGCAACGGCGCCAACAAGCCGATGAAAAATTTGCGGTGCCTGATTTAACCACTTTCACGCCCGTGTTAGAAGCTTCGGCGCAAGGCCGCGAAACCTCAACGACCCAAGCTTACGTGCGCTTTTTGACGATTTTGTTGCGTGATGCGCAATTGGGAAAACGCGTCGTGCCGATTCTGGTGGACGAGGCGCGGACTTTTGGGATGGAAGGCTTGTTCCGTCAAATTGGGATTTTCAATCAACAAGGTCAGTTGTACGAGCCAGTTGATAAAGACCAAGTGTCGTATTACCGCGAAGATAAGGCCGGTCAAATTTTGCAAGAAGGGATTAACGAAGCCGGTGCAATGGCGTCGTGGATCGCGGCGGCGACGTCATATTCGACCAACAATCGGATCATGGTGCCGTTTTATATCTTTTATTCGATGTTTGGTTTGCAACGCACGCACGATTTGGCGTGGGCGGCGGGTGATATGCGGGCACGTGGATTTTTACTCGGCGGCACATCTGGGCGCACGACTTTGAATGGCGAAGGTTTGCAACACGAAGACGGCCACAGTCATGTTTTGGCCGCGACGATTCCGAATTGCATTCCCTACGATCCGACCTTTGCGCACGAAGTCGCGGTGATTATTCACGATGGCTTACGCCGTATGGTGCAAAACCAAGAAGACGTGTTTTATTACTTGACCTTGCTCAACGAAAACTATGCGCAACCGGGTCTGGTTGCTGGGCAAGAAGAAGGCATTTTGAAAGGTCTCTACTTATTTCAAGCCAGCAAAGCCAAGCACAAAGCGCGCGTCCAGTTAATGGGTAGTGGTTCGATTCTGCGCGAATCTTTAGCCGCAGTGGAATTGTTGGACAAGGATTGGAAAGTGGCGGCCGACGTATGGAGCGCGCCATCGTTTACTTTATTGGCACGCGATGGCCAAGAAATCGCGCGCTGGAATTTATTACATCCCAGCGCAACACCGCGCACGCCTTATGTCACAGGTTTGTTGGCAAAATCAGAGGGGCCGATTATTGCCACGACGGATTACATGCGTTTATACGCCGATCAAATTCGTCCTTACATACCAGAAGGTCGTCGCTATAGCGTGTTAGGAACGGATGGTTTTGGACGTTCGGATTCGCGCACTAAATTACGCGCGCATTTTGAAGTGGATCGCCATTTTATTGTCGTGGTGGCCTTGACCGAATTGGCGAGGGCGGGCACGCTTGATAAAACCTTGATCGCGCAAGCGATTAAAAAATATGGTTTGAACACAGAAACCGCTTACCCGGGAACTTTATAAATCACATCACAAATCATTTTAGGAGCAAGTAATGACGACAATATTAGTACCTGATATCGGCGATTTCAAAGGCGTGGCTGTAATTGAAATCATGGTTAAAGTCGGCGACACGATTAGTCGCGATCAATCTTTAGTCACGGTGGAATCGGATAAAGCCAGTATGGAAATTCCATCTACTGGCGCCGGTTTGGTCACAGCAATTTTGGTCAAAATTGGTGATACCGTGGCAGAAGGTTCGGCTTTGCTAGAAATTGATGCGGCTGAAGGGGCGGCAGCTACGCCAGCGTCAGCGTCAAGTTCAGTGCCTACGGCGCCATCAGCACCGACATCAACACCCACATCAACACCGGCATCAACTTCTGCCGCAGCACCTGTGTTAGCAACTGCGGCGGTTTCTGCGGCAACAGCGACGCACAGTGTGGCCGGATTACCTCATGCATTGCCCGATTCCTTACCCTATGCCTCGCCCTCGGTGCGCCAGTTCGCGCGCGAGTTGGGTGTGGATTTGAGCGCCGTCAAAGGCACGGCGGAAAAAGGGCGCATCACACGTGAGGATGTGCAAGCTTTTGTGAAAAACACGCTAAGCAGTGGCGCGATTCATGGTAGCGGCAGTGCCAAAACAGGCGGTAATGGCTTGAGTCTGTTGCCGTGGCCGTCTTTAGATTTCACGGCTTTTGGTGAAACCCATACCGAAACCTTGTCACGGATTAAAAAATTAAGTGGGGCGAATTTAGCGCGTAACTGGGCCATGATTCCACACGTGACCCAGTTTGACGAGGCTGACATTACTTTGCTAGAGGAGTTTCGCAAAAGTGAAAACGCCGCCAATCCTGAACTCAAACTCACGATGTTGGCGTTTGTAATTAAGGCCAGTGTCACGGCCCTGAAAAAATTTCCGCAGTTCAACAGCGCGATTGACGAGGCCAATGGCACGCTGATCTACAAGCATTATTTTCATATTGGTTTTGCCGCCGATACGCCTAATGGTCTGGTGGTTCCGGTATTAAAAAACGCCGATCAAAAAGGAGTGGGGGAGATCGCCAGCGAGTTGGGTCGCCTGTCCAAATTAGCGCGTGAGGGCAAGCTCTCACCCAAGGATATGCAGGGTGCCTGCTTTACGATTTCATCTTTGGGTGGAATTGGTGGGACGGCGTTTACGCCCATCATCAACGCGCCCGAGGTCGCCATTTTGGGACTGTCTAAATCGGCCGTCAAACCGCATTGGGATGGCAAACAGTTTGTGCCCAAACTGATGTTGCCTTTGTCACTTTCCTACGATCATCGGGTGATTGATGGCGCGCAGGCGGCGCGGTTTAGTGCATTCCTCGGCGGATTGTTAAACGATGTGCGTAAATTGATTTTATGACGACAATGCCTCCCGCCTTGCTGAGTCTCGATCAGGTGCATAAATCCTTTGGCGATCTGGACGTCGTCAAAGGTATTAGCTTGTCGATTCAGGCGGGCGAGTGCGTCGGTATCATTGGCCCCAACGGTGCGGGCAAAACCACCACGATTCGCCTCTGTCTGGGATTGGTCACACCCAGCAGTGGCACTATCACGGTGTTTGGTTTGCAGTTACCTGAACAGGCACACGCGGCGCGTCAACGGATGGGGGTGGTGCCGCAATTTGATAGCCTCGATCCTGATTTCACGGTGCGCGAAAACTTGCTGGTCTACGGGCGTTACTTTGGCATGAGTGACGCCAGTATCACTGCGCGCATTCCCGAACTCTTGCAATTGGCGCGCTTGGAACACAAGGCGGACGCGACATTGGGCAGTCTTTCGGGCGGGATGAAACGACGCTTGAGTCTGGCGCGATCCTTGGTCAACAACCCCGATTTAATCGTGCTGGACGAACCGACGACTGGACTTGATCCACAAGCACGGCATTTGATGTGGGATCAACTCAAGAGTCTGATGAAAAAAGGGCGGGCAATTTTGCTGACTACCCACTTTATGGATGAAGCCGAACGTCTGTGCGATCGCCTGCTGTTGGTGGATCACGGGCGTGTGATTGCACAAGGCAGCCCGCGCGAATTGGTGCGGCAACACTTGGAATCAATGGTGGTCGAAATTTACGGTGATGAATTGGACGAGGTGGCTTTACAGACTTTGACCGACACCTTGCGACCTTTGGCGCAGCGCACCGAACGTTCAGGCGAAACGCTGTTTTGCTACACCGACGATACCAGCGCCCTGCTGGCCCGGATGAATCGTTATCAAACCGAGGCGCAAAAAAGCGGAGAGGGTATTCGCGTGTTAGCACGCCCCAGCAATTTAGAAGATTTATTTTTGAAACTGACCGGCCGACAAATTCGTGAGGATGGCCCACCGAAAAAGGAAATCGCATGAGTGCAAGCGCCACTATGCACAATCTTTTATCGCCTTGTTCGTGTTGTTCAAATGGGTGCTAACCGATTCATGGCTAGAAACACCTTGAGTGGATAAGATCATGATCATCAAACCCTAGCTTAGGGAGCCGTGCCAATGAATCGCTTGGTTGGTGGTGCTAAACGGTAATTTTTCAACTATTAGAAAGGGTGCCAAATGAAAGAAAAAAATTGTTTAACCCGGGCACGTACTTGGTCCAAGCTAGGTGCGAGCGTTTCTCTGTTTATTGTATTGGCCGGCTCTACCGTCGCTTGGGCAAATGGTGAGACGAATAAGGCGGTGCGTAAGCAATCCAATAATCAGGGAGTGCTCGTCCGTATTAATGACCGTCCTTTGTTGCGTGAGGAGTATCTGCGCAACATTTTGGCTGCGATTGCAAAGGGGCAAAAAGACACGCCGGAGTTAAGACGAAATGTCTTTAATGAAATGGTGATGAACGAAGTGGTCAGGCAAGAAGCCCAACGGCAAAAATTTGATAAAAAGCCAGAGGTCACCAAGGCCCGTGATGAAAAAATGGTGGCAGTATTTTTGATTCAGCAAAAACAGCAAGCGGTGACGGTGGATGAAAAAGAAGTGACCGAGCGTTATCAAGAGGTCGTAAAGCGTTTAGGTGAGCGTGAGTGGTCACTTAGGAATGTGGTGGTCTCCACCGAACAAGCGAGAGATACCGTGCTAAAGGCCTTGGTACAGAAAAAAACTTTCACCGAGGTGGTGGCGCAGTACAGTGAAGCGTCTAATAAAGCGCAGGGCGGGGTGATTCCTTGGTTGACCTTCCCTGAGCCTGTGCAGGAAGGCAACACCGCTGGCTTGCCGGTGGCGGTGGCAACGGCGGTGACTACTTTGGCCAAAGGGGAGTACACCAAAAATGCCTTTAAGGTTGGGGAACAATATGTGGTTCTTTATCTCGAGGATGTAAGGCCGATGCAACAACCAGAAAAAGAGACGTTGATGGCGACGATAAAAGAACAAATTAAGCAGGAAAAACAGAGTCAGGGACAGCAAAACTACGTGTTAAATCTGATTAAAAAAGCCAAGATCGTACCGGTAGACAATTAATAAAAAAGCTGATGCCGAACCGCACCTGCGGGGGGCGGAGTGTCGCGACACATTCCTTACTTGCTTCTTTATCGTTTGCTTCCTTGTCGTGTGCGTCCTTATTCTCGTTCAGAGGCTGGCGCGGGGGGTATTGGCGGTGAGCGTCACGCTGGCAGGCGCTTCTGCATACGCGCAGGATGCGGCGATAGAGGCGGCTCAAAAAGAAGAAGTCCGTCGTCGTGCCGAGCAACAACAACGACTTGATCAAGAGGCCAAAGACTTTAACGAACGTAATCAACGGAGCCAAGAACCGCAGGTCAATTTATCCACCCCCACCCCTAAGCCGATACCTCTTCGCCAGGGCGCGCAAGAAAGTTCTTCGCTCTGTTTTGACAACACACAAATTACCTTAACACCACTGCCGCAATTGGACCCAGAAGCACAGGCGCTTGGAAACTCCTTGCTGTCTCAATGGTGGTTAGGGTGGCGGATCCGCCGTGTCATAGCGCGTTACCAGGGGCATTGTGTAGATCGTGAACGATTGATTCAGTTGCAACAAAGTGTGCAAGAAATCCTGTTGAATGCGGGTTACACCACTTCACAGATCGTCATTCCCGAACAAGATTTATCGCAAGGCCAAGTCTTATTACACTTAATCCCGGGCATTATTGAACGCTTGGAATATATCGGCAACGACCCCTTAAAAGGTTCATTAAACTGGTCAATGCCAACCAAGGTGGGGCGATTTTTTAATTTGCGAGATATTGAGCAAGGCTTGGAACAAATCAAACGAGTGCCTTCGCAGGAAGTCGATATGAATTTGGTGCCCGGCGAAAAATTAGGCCAAAGCCAAGTGTTATTGCAGGGCAAGCATTCTCAACCAATGCGTGTGAGCTGGACCACCGATAACGCCGGCAGTGAGAGCACGGGGGTCTATCAAGGTGGCTTGTCATATTCATGGGACAACCCCCTGTCATTGAATGATTTATTGACGCTCAGTTACAACCGTAATTACGATGGGACAGACCAGGGGACTCGTGCTTGGAGCCTGACCTATCTAGTGCCAAGAGGGTATTGGAACCACAGCATTAATGTGTCGGGCAATCAGTATTGGCAACAAATTGAATCATTGTTTGATCGCTACCGTTCCAGCGGCGAGGGTCAGAGCATGGAATGGAAAACCAGTTATCTGTTTTATCGCGATCAAGGCACCAAACTGTCGCTACAAGGACGACTCAATAACAGTACCAGCAAAACATTTTTGCGTGATGTACACGTTCCGGTGCAAGATAAAAATCTGACCAATACGCAATGGGATTTGATCTGGAAAGAAGGGATGAGCTGGGGAACTTGGGACCTGACCTATTCGATTAAAAAGGGTTTGAATATCTGGAATTCCAACCAAGACGATCCGACCTTGCCAAAGGAACAGGGAAGCTATTTTTATCTGATGCACTTGTTGGATGTGAACTTGACGGTTCCCTTTCAGGGCGGGGGCAAGCAATGGGAGTGGAATATTGCCGGACGGGTACAACAAACCAATGATTTTCTTTATTCGGCGAACCAATTTGGTATTGGCGGACGTTACAGCGTGCGCGGATTTGACAGTCGCTTGGCGGCTGAAAAGGGCTTCTACGTGCGTCAACACCTAAAGTGGAATTGGCGTGACTGGCTAAAACCCTATATCGGCTTGGACTATGGCGAAATCTCGGGTTATTCGACTCGTTATGCGTTGGGGACGCGTTTAAGCGGCCACACCATTGGCCTCGAGGGGCGAGTGGGCAACTTTACCTATGATTTATTTTGGAGCCACTATGGCGATAAACCTAGCTTATTGAGCGCGCCTGAACAGGGTATTTACGGCATTCAATTAAGCTATCAATGGATGTTTGGGGAGTAAGGGATAAGCTTTACCGGCGCATGGTTGGCCGCCGCCGCTCTTTACAAGAAGGGCTTATTGCGGCAAGATATTGCGGCAAGAGGGTGTGTCAATTTTTCTGCGCTGATCGGCGCATAATCGATCGAGGTCACTGAATAAGCCTATCAAATACCAAAGGGGTATCACATGCGACAAGCAAACTATCACGCGACCATGCGGGTTGATCGAAAACGCAGATTGGGTGCTTTGTTCATGGGTCTGTGGTGGTTGTTCAGCCAACCCCTCATGCTTGCGGTGAACACGCTGGTTTTGCCGCGTACCCTGATGGCCGAGGGGGTTGAGGCAGACTTTAGCCAACCGGCCTACACCCCGATTGTTGATCACGCCAGTAATGGAGTGCCGCTGATTCAGGTTACCACCCCTAATTCGGCGGGCTTGTCGGTGAACTGGTTTCGTGACTTTAATGTCGGCCCTAATGGCCTGATTTTCAACAACAGCGCGCAAGCGGTGCTGACCCAGTTGGGGGGCTGGGCACATGCCAACGGCTATCTCAAACCCGGTCAGGAGGCCAAAAGTATTTTGGCCCAAGTCACCAGTACTCGCCCCAGTTATCTCAATGGGTATATCGAAGTGGCAGGGGCCAAGGCGGATGTGATTATTGCCAACCCTAACGGGATTACCTGTGCGGGATGCGGCTTTATCAATACCACCAGAAGCCTAGTGACCACAGGCACTCCCAACTACAACTATCTGGGTGGTCTAGAAAGCTTTCGGGTAATCGGTGGCGAAATCCGCATCGATGGTACCGGCTTGCAGGGCGCGACGAACGCGACCACCTTGGAACGGGTGGATGTGCTGGCAAGAAGCGTGGCGATCAACGCCGGTATCTGGGCCAAGCACTTGAATATCGTCACGGGGACTAACGAAGTGGGCAATTTATCGCTCAAAGCACAACCGAGCGGTGCCAATGGGATCGTGCTCAACGAAGCCGAGACGGTGGCCGATCAAGCGCTAACGATTACACCCTTGGCCGCCTCCACGAATGCCCCCTTACTGGCGCTGGATGTGGCCGCACTGGGCGGCATGTACGCCAACAAAATTCGCTTGATTGGTACCGAGTCTGGGGTGGGTGTCAATATGGCTGGTTATCAGGTGGCCAGCGGGGATTTTACGATTGATGTCAATGGCAAGTTACAACACAGCGGGCGCAGCGATGCGGGCGGGCAACTGTTTATCCAGACCACGGGGGCAATCGAGAATAGCGGTTCGCTATACGCGCATCAAGGTGTCGGGATCAAGACCGCCCAATCCTTAAACAACGAAGGCAAAATTTATAGCGATACCCAGTTGGCCTTGAAGGCACAGTCGGGGATTGGTAATGGTGTTCAAAATGGCCAAAAGGCCGAAATCGCCAGTGCGAACGCACAGGCGGTGACGCTGGACGCGGGCCAAGGCGCGCTGGTCAATCAAGGCCAGATATACAGCGATGCCGCCTTGACGGTTAAGGCCAATGGAGTCACCCAGGGTCGCACCGGGATGATGAAATCACAAGCCACGCTTTCATTAGAAGGGGGTAGCGGGGCGATCAACACTTCAGGGTATCTAATTGCTAAGAACGATCTGATTGTCGGTACGGTGGGCGATATTCATCTGGATGATGTGCAGGCCTACAGTGGGGGAAATATGACGGTGTCGGGGCAAGTGGTAAGTGCGCAAAGGAGTCATGTGCAAGTAGACCAAGCCCTCTCTTTGCGCGCGGCGGCGGGCGCCGCGCTGGATAACAGCGAATGGTTGGTGTTGGGTCAAGGTCGCCTAGAGATCGAACAAGCCCTCAGCTCTAGCGGTTTTAAGTGGCAAAGCAAAGACTTTCATCTCAAGGCAAATGGATGGAATATGAACGCTGGCGAACTGGTGCAATTTGGCGGCGGGGACAGTAGCACGATTGATGTGGGCACAGGCCAATGGGACAGTGTGAATGGTAAAGTGGTGTTGTCGGCGCGACAAGTGGAGGTAAAGGGCGCGGGATGGCGTAACGGCAGTTTGACGAGTTACGGGCAAGGGCCGTTCAGCGTGACTTTGGTGGGCGATCTGATCAGCGAAAAACTATTTGATGCACGCGCACAGCGCTTGCAAATAACGGCGGCGCAGTGGGTGAACAAGGGCTTGATGAACCATACCGGAGAGGAATTGCTTCTCACGGCAAACACTCTGGACAATCACGGTACCCGATCTGCGGGCAATGGATTTATCACTGCCGGTCAATTCAACTGGCAAGGCCAGGTTTTTAATAATCGGGAGGGCCGTTTTCAGGTGGGGGGTGCCACGATCACGTTGAACCGTCTGGATAACGGCGGAGGCCAGATCGTGGCCAGTGAGCAATTGCTGCGTTTGACGACCGATCGCTTGCTGGGGTTGGAACGAACGGGCGATGGCTTTAGTGCGATTCATGCGGTGCTGGCCGATATCTGGATCAAGAGCGGTGCACAATTGGAGGGCGGCGCAGAAAGCCCCGATCAAGACATTATTCAAGCCAGTCGGGCTTTGAAATTGCGGATAGATGGTGATGTGATCAATGATGGCGAGATCAGCGCCAATGGCACTGGCTTTACCGCTGCCGAAGTGGCGGCCCGCGCCTTGAGCCTGGATGTCCTGATCCAAGGTAATTTAGATAACCGTGGCAATATCTCTTCGCATGGCATTGGCCAATTGATCGTGACGGGGGATATTCGCAATCAATATACCGATGCCGACAAGGCTGTGATGAACGGTCAACAACGGGTGTTCCGCTGGGTCAACGGAGTGAAGGAAGAATTGAGCTTGAGCGATTATCGCAATCAGGGCGCGATAATCAAAACTGACCGCGATACCTTGAATCAGGATAAAGATCGCCTTGATACCCTGCTTCAAACCTATGAGCAAACGCGCCTGACGGTGCAACTCAAGCAAGATCGCTTGAGTGGACTGCGCACCCAATTAACGACCCAACAAGTGGCCCTAGACAGCGCGACGGCGAATCTGGGCTATCCAGAAGAGCAATTACAAGAGTTATTGGCACCGATTCAACAACGCCAATACTATTTGCAGACGGCTAGTATCGACTCGAACGGTGTGTCAAGCGCTGAAACACACGCCGATTTTGCGGCTCGGATCGCGCCAGAGGTCAGCCAATTACAAAACGATCTGAATCAAGTCAACAACCAGTTAAACAATTCGACTCTTGATCCGAGCGCCAGAGACAATTTATTACTTCAGCAAAGTCAATTGGAGACCCAACTGACGCAAAAAACAACTTTACAAACCGATACTGCCGCGTGGCAGAGCGCGCTAGACCATGTGCGAGCCGAGCGGGCGGTATATGCTATTGCGGAGGAAAAACAAAATACCCTGATCACGCAACGTAACCAAGTTGAGGCATTGAATACCGAGGCGGCGACCACAGAAAGCGAATTGACACAAGTGATTCAAGCCAAAACCGAGCAAGAGGCGGTACTGAATCCGTTGCAGCAAAGCTATCAAAGCCGTAACGAGACCTTGACCCAACAAGAGTCGGGCTATGACCAATGGCAAATATCGGGCAATGCGGTCAAAAACCGACGCGGAATGATTGGTGGAGATGAACTGTTAGTAAAGGGAGCGAGCCTAAACAATTACGCCACGATAATGGGGCAGTCTTTAACGGTAGAGGCCCAGCAGATCACCAATGATGGCGCGGCAGTATCAAACGCGGCCAGTGACAAAAACAATAGCGGTTACGCCAGCTTGGTGGGGATTGAGCGCTTGAATGTGATCGGGGAAAAGATCACCAATAAAGGGGCGGGTACGATTTACAGCGCCGACCGTTTGAGCATTGGTGGCGGTGTGGTGCGGGATGCGGCGGGGCGAGTGCAAACCGATGCGAACGGGATGACGCAATTAAGCGGGCGGGCGCGCCATTTGGTGAACGAATCCTCCTTATTGGCCTCACGCGGGGATATGCAGCTGTCGGCCGACAAAATCGACAATAAAAAACGCTTGATCGAAGTATCTTCAGATTTTCGTTACGATATGGCGTTTAAGGCTGGTGAAGATGCGGCTGAAGCGGCGGCCAGAACGGCGGCGGCAAGAGAGAGCAGTGGCAGTTGGACGCGCACTTACGAGACTTATATTGTTAAAAATAGTGTCGCGGCCGAGATCACCAGCCAGGGCAATTTGTGGGTCAGTAGCGATCGGTTCGAAAACAGCAATTCAAAGGTGGGGGTAGGCCAATCGTTCATGGTCAATGCACAAAATCAGGGTAGCAGCAATCAGGTGATCGGATCCAACAACAGCCAGTTCATCAATAGCGGCACCCAGGTGGATGTGCGTACCGAAACGCATTCCGGCAGGGGGTGGCATACGGATCATTACACTTGTGATTTTCGTGTAAGTGGATTTGGTTTTTCTTATTGCGCTTGGGGCCACTGGTACAGCATTCATCACGAAGGCTATCAATTAGACAATCAAACACCTTCACAAAAAATTGTGGATATCGCCTCGGTGGTGGCGAATCAGGCGGTGGTATTAAACGTGGGCGATCTCAACAATGTCACCCCGACCCAAAACGTGGTGCCCGGCGAAACCATTATCGGCGGCGCAGTGGCGGCCCCCAAAACCAGTACGGCGGGACTGCCGGCCTATACAATGCCCAAAAATGCCCTGTACCAAAACGCCAGTCCGAGGAAGCCGTATTTGATAGAAGGGAATCCGCGTTTTACGGATGAAGAGACATTTTTGGGGAGCGATTATTTATTAAAACTGTTGGCCAGTGATCCATCGAAACTGCAAAAGCGCTTGGGGGATGGATGGGTGGAACAACGGCGGATAGAGGAACAATTGCTGGCGTTGGCGGGTAAGCCGAATTTGCAGATATGCGTGGGATCGGGTGGACAAAATGTGGGTTGTGCGGATAGCAATGCCCTGTCCAAGGCGCTGTACAGCAATGGGGCGGAGATGAGCAAAAGCCTAGAGTTGACGCTGGGCAAGGGCTTAACGGCGCGGCAACAGGCCAACTTGACCAAGCCAATGGTGTGGATGGAAGAGCAAGAGGTGGTGCTAGGCGATGGCAGTCGGGTAATGGCGCTGGCGCCCAAGGTGTATCTGCCGTTGGGGAGTAAAGAAGGGCTGGCCGGGGACTATGCCAGTGTGATCAAGGGATCGCAGGTGGAGGTGAGTGCGAGCGGGACGATCAAGAACAGTGGTGGGGCGATAGGAGGAACGGAATTGAGTGAACTGAAGGGGCGGGAGATCGAGAATGTGGGCGGGCAACTGGGCTTGTCTGGGACGACGAAACTGAATGCGGAAGGGGATATTAAGAACTTGAGTGGTTGGATCAAGGGGGAAGAAGTGTATGTGTCGGCGACCAATTTTTTAAATGAAACCTTGAGCTACAAACAGAGCTATGACTATACGATCGGGGGAGCCAAGGTAGTTGGTTTTGGCGGGCAGGAATGGACCACTCCGAAAGTGGGGAGCCGCGGCAGCCTGACGGTTCTGGGCAAACAGGGGGGAATCGATGGGGGGAGCTATTTGCAGATTGATGTTAAACAGGATGCGGTGTTCAAGGGGGTTAAGGTGAACGCGGCCGATGCGGTGATCAAGGCGGGTGGTGCGACGACGATAGGGACGATCGTGCAGGAGAGCGATCACGACTATGCGGGCAGCGGATATACGAGCGGCGAGTACAAGAAGGAAGAGATGGGGAGCAGTTTTAATCTGGGCAGTTTGCAGTTAACGTCAGTGGGTGCGACGACGATTCGAGGGAGCACGGTGGAAAGCAAGAATCAACTGCAGATCGTGGCGGGTTCGATTAGCATAGAGGCGGGCGAGACGATCGAGCGCAGTCAGAGCCATCAAGAGGGGGGTGAAGGCAGCTTGACGGGGAGGGGCACACCGACGCGTGACAAAGTGTTTTCGGAGTTAAGGCACAGCGGTAGCATATTAAAAAGTGGGGGCAATATGGTGTTGCAATCGACAGTTGGGGATATTGATGTGATGGGCAGCAGTGTGGAGGTGGGAGGGCGCGGGCTGATCAAGAGCGCAAAGAGTGTGAACGTGCTGGCGGTGATGGATAGACGGAGCGAAAGCGAGAGCGAGAGTAGTGCAAGTACGTTTGAGCAATTTTCCTCGGCCAGTGGTTATGTGGACGAGACGGTTAAAAAGGGGACGATCAAGGGCTTGAATGATTTAATTCTGGTGGCGAATGAGAGCGTGCTATTGGCTGGTGGCAGTGTGAAGGCGCAGGATGGGGTCAAATTGACAGGAGGTCGGGTGATGGTGGCGGCGGTGGCGGAACATGATAGTAGCTATTCGATGAGCAGCCATAGCATGGGGGTAGGCGGCTTGACCTTGGCGACGGAGATGGAGAGTGTGCAGATTCAAGATACGCGCTATCGCGCCAGCGAGGTGAAGGGCCAATCGGTGGAGGTGGATGCGAGGGTGTTCTTTGGTATGGGTAGCCAGATCGAAGGGGAAACGGTGTCGATTGATGCGGACAAGGTGATATTAAAGTCGGCGGTGAACCGTCACGAGGAACACCGAGTCAGCCTGCACAGCGGGGCGATGGATGCGATGAGGGATCCGAAGGTGTTAATGGGGGGCGTGGCGTTTAATCCGGATGTGTTGTTTGATACGACGACGGGGACGAAGACGGTGTCGGAGGAAAGCGTCCCGATGGAGATTAAAAGTACGCAAGGGCCGATCAAGGTGAATGGGGTGGCGGTGGGTAATAGCCTGACAAGCGCGGTGGCGGATAGTAGGAAAGATATTAGCGACAAATTAAAGCAAGACTTAAAAGACGAGATGAAGGGTAAGAAGAACGATAAAGAGGGAGATAAGGGATCATCTGGTCCGAAACTGTCAGAGAAGGGTAGTTTGCTGGCCTTGACGAACCACGAGATGGGCGCAGCGCTAGAACGGTTTGACAGTCTGCCGGATGTGAAGGGGGCGGATGGGGTGGCGGTGCAGGGCTTGAAACTGGATGGGGGAATAGCGGGGAGTACGGCCAGTAATGCGGTGGAGAATAATTTTTTATTTTCGGTTAATAAAAAGGAGTTGAAGCGACAAGAGTCTATTTGCGCCAAGGGACAGGGGGCGGGGTCAGCTTGCGTTAGAGTTTTGGCACTTAAAGACAGAGATAAAAAACTCGATGAACTTAAAGCTTTCTACAAAAAAGAGACGGACCCAGCGAGTATGAAAAAACTAATAAATGAGGTCAGCAAACTTTACGCGGATGATTTCAAAAAACATGGAATTGATGCCACAAACTACCTTATGGCAATGGCGAGTATTGAGAATGGTAGGCTTGAGCCGACAGCAATTAGCCAATCAGGATATTTAGGTTTATTTCAATTTGGAATGGGTGCTGCATCTGATTTAAAAATTGACAGCAGTGGTGGAGCAATTCGACTAGATCCCACCTGGTCAGCCGCTGCTGCTGCACAGTATGGGTTAGATAACGCGCGTCAAATAGCTAACCTTGGGATTGCAGTAACTCCAGCACTTTTATACGCGATGCATCAGCAAGGAGCAGGAGGTACCTTAGCGTTGTTGAAGAACCCAGAAATATCTGCAATAGATGCGCTTTTGACTTTGCCATACTATCAAAACCGACCCAGGCGTGTCGCTAATGATGCCATTACATTAAACGGTGGTAATCCTTCAATGAATGCACGAGACTTTATGAGCCTATGGGATGCTAAATATGTGAAATTATCAGGAGGTAAGAAATGAGTTGGTATTGCGCGCGCCAGTTAACACTTGCTTTTGTCACGCTCTCCCTTTTATTAGGGTGTGTATCGCCCGTAAATATTAAAGTCTTGCCTTATACGGATTTTCTTAACGTAAATTATCAAGCCGAACTCAGCCTCGTTTTTGGCAGTGATGAGCTAGTTCCCTATGGGAAAGTTTGGATTGTTAAGAGCGCGCCCTCAGAGTTTAAGCATTGGGAAAATGCAAAATTAGCATCTAAACCCTATGAATTTTTGTATTTTTCAGAAGAGGAAAACGGTCTCGTTCGAAAATACAAAATAGCCGTTTATTTTGCCCGTACCTTGATGAATTCGTACGGAGATGTAAATAATACACCACCTCATTACCTAGATTGTTTCGTTTGTGGTTCACTGCTTTCGGCTGCGTTATTCGAGATTACTGGAAACGATTTAAAACTTGTCTCGAAAGAATTATTTTTAGATCAAGGTGGCTCTTGGGGGAATCCTGCAAAAGTTGATTTTGGAGAAATTCGATCCATTAATGATTTTTCACTAACTGTTTCTGATGCGGCTGTTCATACAGGAAGTTACGCCTCTTATTCCTATAAATTAAATTATAAAAATGGCCATTGGTTTCAGACAAATTATGTTTCCGAAACATCACGTATTGACGATATTGAAAATTCGTCGCCCGATCTTGATGAGGAAGCTGAATGAGGAAGCCGTATGTGATTGAGGGAAATCCGCGTTTTACGGATGAAGAGACGTTTTTGGGCAGCGATTATTTATTGAAACTGTTGGCCAGTGATCCGTCGAAGCTGCAAAAACGCTTGGGGGATGGGTGGGTGGAGCAAAGACGGATTGAGGAACAATTATTGGCGCAGGGGATGGGAGATAACTATAACCTGAACGCGCAGGACGAGAAGAACGAGCGCAAAGCTTTCCTAAACACGGTCACGACTTTGACTAGCCTAAGCGCGCAGGTGTTTCAATTGGATGGGGCTATTGCAGGTAGCACGGCCAGTAATGCGGTGGAGAATAATTTTTTACATGATGTTTGTTTGGTGAACCCGGATTTACCACAGTGTCAGGGATTACCTGGTGCAGGGATGGAGAAAGTTAAACTTAAAAGTGTAACAGCTCAGGTGGGGGCGTTTGGTTTGGCTGTTAATGCAACAGTGGATGAAAATGGGGTATCTGGTGGATTCAGCAAAACGCTGATAGGAAAAGAGCCTAACAAGGTTGGAGTATCCCTAATGTTTGAAATTGACACGGGGGTCAATTTGCCTACACCTTCAACAAATAGATCAAGTGCAGCTTTCTCTGGGACTTATTGTGGGCCGAGCTTTACTTGTGTTGGTGGTGGTCGGGATATTAAAACAGGTAATCAAACGTTTCAATTTGGATTTGGAACACCTGTATTTTCTCCTTCAATAGATATCAATCCTCATAACTAAAGGATAATGATATGCCAATGTTCGATATAGACTGGGAAAATTTTCGTCTAAGGGACCCTAATGATCCCAGAGATAATGAATATTATAGATTGAGGTCTAAAATAGGGCTTGGGATACTGTTATTCGCCGCAGTTTTATTTTTCTTTTTATGGCTTTTTCCACCGAAAGCATGGCAAGAGTCAAAGGCGTTGAAAGAAAAAGCACGTATTGAGGCCCAGAAGAAACAAGAAATCGATATAAAAGATTCAATACCTGAGAAAAAACCTGAAATAGTAAAAAATAAAAAATGAAATGAATAACTTTGTAACGCAAATGCTGTCACACAAGAACGCAGGGGCGTTTGGCGGAGTGATGGGGGAATTACTGGCGCAGGGGATGGGAGATAACTACAACCTGAACGCGAAGGACAAAGACAACGAACGGGCCGACTTCCTAAACACCGTCACGACTTTGACTAGCCTAAGCGCACAGATAGTTAATTTGGATGGGGGAATAGCGGGGAGTACGGCCAGTAATGCAGTGGAGAATAATTATTTGAATCACTTGCAAGTGTATGATTTAAAAGATCGATTAGCCGCTTGCAAAGGCGATCAAACATGTGCGAATGCTCGTTTAGCCGAGGCTAAACAATTGAGTGACCAGCAAAAGCCTAGTAAATTGGCTGGCGATAAGCGAGGAATTAAAGATGCAGATAATGGCACTGCCTTGCTAAATCAGATGGATCAAAATTTGGAGGGCGGTTTTGCTGGAGCCAAATTATTAAGTGAATTAGTAGATCAGAACCGACATGATACGCAAGAAGCAAACACTATGCCTACAATAGTGAGTAAACCCTCTAATGAAGAGTTAGCGAGTCAGATGCGGGAGAACAGTTATGAACAACAACAGGCTAAAAATTTGGCGCCCCCCTTGTTGGGAGTGGGAGTCGGGCTAGGAGCTGGAGCCTGTCTGGGGTCGGCCGGGTGTATCAATCCGGTTAGGGGTGGTATTTCAGCCGTTACACCAGGAATACTCAAAAAACAATCTGAAGGAGAACCTTACAAAGTTTCTGATATTGTAGGAAATGTAAGTGGTAAATTTTTGGGAGATATTTATAAACCCTTAGGGGATGCCGGAACGGTTATCAGTAAACTTTATGAGGAGTCATTCCCTGATGCAAATCCCATTTTAATCCCTAGCTTGATCTATCAAAAATCAGATAGTTCAACTGGAAAGTGAAATGAAAAAAATAACTCAAATTCTAATGTCGGGATTTTTATGTTTAATACCGCTTACAACTTTATCCTCAAATTCGTTTAATTGGGACTTTATAATTGTTCCTGCTGGTTCGATAAATATTTACTTATTATTTTTTTATGTATATTAGTTAATTTAGTAATTATTTTTGTTAAAGGATTATTCTATAGTCGCTCTTTTAAACTTATCATAGTTTGGCTATTGATATCTTTTACAACTCCTTTTCTTATTTTATTAAAACTTGATGTTTCTGTAATTTCTATTGTGGCTGTAAATATGTTGACAAGGTTTTATTTAGCTTACGAAGTAAAGCGATTAACACAAAAAGAAAGTATTGTTCAAGATCTAGTGATGAAGGATACAGCTGAGGAGTTAGAAGATCAAAAGAGCGTTAATTGTAGGGAGGATCTGGAGGAATCAACAGTACTTACTCAGGTGGAAAGTGAGGTTCTAGATGGGTACGAGAGAGATAAAACGATAGTAGTCAAAACAGCAAAAATGACTTTACCGAATCAAACCGTTGTTTTTCCTACAAAAGTTAAAAGAGGGGGACGATGATAGGTGTGGCGGTGCCGATCTTAAATTTGTTTACGCGCATTGATGCTTCTGGGACGCGTAGTACGACATACAGCGTGGTATGGGTCCTGCGACTGCGCGCAGGATGACGGTGGTGGTATGTTTTAGGTCTCCCGTCACTCCGTACTCCCTGTCACCCTGCGCGAAGTCGCAGGGTCCAGATGCGAACACTTAGCGGCACTTATCCAGCAGTTTGCCCAAAAATTCACGCCACTGATTCCCACTTATCCTCGCCCTTAATTTCGACCAGCTTGGAGTCAATGTTTTTGATGGATCCTGCGACGTCGCGCAGGATGTAGGTGGTGGGTTGTTTTTTATTTGTACTTCGACAGCGCGCCGGATGAAGGGGGGGGGGTGTGTTATATATACCCTCACAACGAACTCCCACACAACCCTCTTCCCCTACACGCCGCTCTTCCTCTCTGAGGATAAGTGGGAATCAGTGGCGTGAATTTTTGGGCAAACTGCTGGATAAGTGCCGC